>NZ_JBEUNN010000001.1:0-640000 GCF_040543965.1 Gottfriedia sp. OAE603 | reverse complement strand
GTCAAGGTGCCAGCTTATTTAACTAGCACTTGTTCTTCCCTAACAACAGAACTTTACGACCCGAAGGCCTTCATCGTTCACGCGGCGTTGCTCCGTCAGACTTTCGTCCATTGCGGAAGATTCCCTACTGCTGCCTCCCGTAGGAGTCTGGGCCGTGTCTCAGTCCCAGTGTGGCCGATCACCCTCTCAGGTCGGCTACGCATCGTCGCCTTGGTGAGCCGTTACCTCACCAACTAGCTAATGCGCCGCGGGCCCATCTGTAAGTGATAGCCGAAGCCATCTTTCAATAAAGGAACAGGAGTTCCTTTATGTCATCCGGTATTAGCTCCGGTTTCCCGAAGTTATCCCAGTCTTACAGGTAGGTTGCCCACGTGTTACTCACCCGTCCGCCGCTAACCTGCAGGAGCAAGCTCCTACAAGTCCGCTCGACTTGCATGTATTAGGCACGCCGCCAGCGTTCGTCCTGAGCCAGGATCAAACTCTCCATAATAGTTAAGTTTAAATCTTGTATTGCTCAAAAAACTAATAATTGACGTTTTACTTCATGTTTTGTTTAGTTTTCAAAGTTCACATTGTCGCGTCATTGGCGACTTTCTTATATTAACATCTCTACATTTGAGAGTCAATATTATTTTTGAAGTATTTTTACAACTTCTTTTTGTTAATTTGTCGCGTCATCTTGGCGACGTATATTAATATAACATCATGTTTTCTTCGTGACAAGTCTTTTTTACTATTTTTTTAAAAAAAAGGTAATTTTTTTTTCATTTAAGAAAGGAAGAGTAATAAGAGATGTCGAATTACGCATAAACTATATAGAAAAAGGAGTTTTCATTATGGAGCTACACCCAGACATTTTAATTAAATTACTCATTTCAGCCATGTTAGGTTCCATTATCGGTCTAGAAAGAGAATTAAAAAGAAAACCACTTGGATTAAAGACATGTCTTGTTATTTCTATTATGAGTTGTCTTTTAACAATAGTATCAATAAGCTCAGCTTATAATTTTCCAAGTAGTGATTTTTTAAACATCACAATGGATCCATTACGATTACCTGCTCAAATTGTATCAGGGATTGGTTTTGTCGGTGCGGGAGTAATCTTGCGCAGAGGTAATGATACGATTGCAGGTTTAACGACAGCTGCAATGATTTGGGGCGCTTCTGGAATTGGAATTATCGTAGGGGCAGGTTTTTATTTAGAGGCCTTAGCTGGCGTAGGCTTACTTATTATAAGTGTGGAGTTGATTCCATATTTAATTAGTAAACTCGGACCAAAGAGATTAAAAGAACGAGATATCATTTTAAAGATGATTGTTAATGGGATAGAGAACATTAATACTGTAATTGATCAAATTAATGCACAAGAAATTACAGTGAAAAATATTAAAATTAAAGGATTAAGTAATGACGAGCATTTTGTCCAAATGAAGCTTTTAGTTTTCAATAAACGAAGAACTACTGAAATTTATTACGATATTGAACAAATCGACAACGTTCGAGGAATTGAAATAGAAAGTATTTAATAGTGATAACTTACATTTAATTGGTAAAAATAAGTGTTACGAGATAGTGATGGAGGAATGCATTTGAAAGTATTTCGTAACACACCTACCTATTTTAAATCCTATACTCTTTTAAAAGTTACATTCATTCTAATTACACTGATTGTTGTTTTTGGTGTTATTATTCACTTTGCAGAACCATTTACTTTCCCAACAGTTTGGGATGGACTCTGGTGGTCATTAGTGACAACATTTACAGTTGGTTATGGTGATTATGTACCATTCTCCCCTGTCGGTCGTTTTTTTGCAGTTGTCTTAATTCTACTTGGTACAGGACTAGGATCCTATTACATGATTTCTTTTTCAGCACAGGCATTTAGAAATCAGGATGCCGATTTTAAAGGAACACTTACATTTTCTAAAAAAAATCACATCATAATAGTCGGATGGAATGAACGCGTTAAAAATGTCATAAAACAATTACGGGAGACGTCAAACTCCACACATATTGTACTAATCGATGAAACTTTAGAATTATTACCGCCTGATTTAGAAAAAGTACATTTTGTAAAGGGAAGTGCAGCAAGCGACCCTATTTTAGAAAAAGCAAATATACGATCAGCACATACCATACTAATTACCGCTGATCAAAATAAAAATGAACATGATGCCGACATGCAAACGATCTTAACAATCATAGCAGCTAAAGGTGTGACATCATCAATAAATTGTATTGCTGAAATCCTAACAAAAAATCAAGTTATCAATGCAACTAGAGCTGGAGCAGATGAAATTATTGAGGTAAATTTATTAACATCATTTGTCATGGCAGGTTCAATCGTTCATAAAGGGTATTCAGATGTACTCCTTAAACTATCAAACCAACTTGAAAATTTTACTGTTAAAATGATTGAAGTAGATCGACACATGATTGGCCAATTCTTTTATGACATTGTAATAGAAGAGATGAACAATAACAAAATTATTATCGGCGTTGTCAGAAATAAAAACACGATGATTAGACCTGATAATACGTTGAAGATTGAAGAAAATGATTTACTTATTTCTCTAGTTTGAATTACATATGTATACAAAAAAGAGCCATTTCACCTAAGGATGGCTCTTTTTTTACTTAAGTTAAGTAAGATTCAACTAATTTGAGAATTTCCCTACCCTTTTTTTGATACTTTCCTGGTACATTTGCATCTGCCTCAATTGGCTCCTGGAACTGATTGATCGAAGCTGTTGCATTTCCTTCAAGCCCAATGTTATCATCTAAACCTTTATTATAAACATGGGTTAATAAGTAAGGTGTTTTAAATTGAATAACAGCACCATCCATATCTAATGATCCAGATGATACTTTAAAAGGTAAACGCAAATATTGATAACCATGATCATTTGCCATTAACAAATCAAAACTACCATGATCAAAATCCCAATTAGGTCCAATAACAAACCCATGACTTTTTAGTTTTTCTTCGATATGGTTCAATACAAATGTTTGATTTTCTATCTTTGATTCTAAAGGATACATTCTTTTTCTCCTCCTTTTTATAGATAGTATTTTCCAATAACGAAAAAACATGAACGTTAAATTAAAGCAAATTTTGAATAACTTATCACTTTTAGTAGGAAGAAAATAAAAAAACCGCTGTTAAAAAATTAACAACGGTTTCTTCTATATTACTTTAATCGCTCTTCTAATTGCATTTTTAATTCTTCAAATCCAGGCTTACCTAAAAGTGCAAACATGTTTTTCTTATATGCTTCTACACCTGGTTGATCAAATGGATTCACACCTAACAAGTAACCGCTCATCGCACACGCTAATTCAAAGAAATAAACCGTATAACCAAAAGTATACTCGTCTAATTTAGGTAAATTGACAACTAAACTTGGTACACCACCATCTGCATGCGCTAAAATTGTGCCTTCAAAAGCTTTTTTGTTAACGAAGTCCACAGATTTACCTGCCAGATAGTTTAAACCATCTGAATCGTTATCTTCAAGTTCAATCGTTAATTCATGACGAGCACTTTCAACATTAATGACTGTTTCAAACAAGTCACGACGACCTTCTTGAATATATTGTCCTAAAGAATGTAAATCAGTTGAGAAGTTTGCTGAAGATGGGAAAATTCCTTTTTGATCTTTTCCTTCACTTTCTCCAAACAGCTGCTTCCACCATTCACCAAAATATTGAAGTGAAGGCTCATAATTCACAAGCATCTCAATTGTTTTACCTTTGCTATATAATACATTTCGTACTACCGCATATTGATACGCTTGGTTATCTTCTAACTCAGAAGAATTATATTCATTTAGTGCACTTTGGGCACCTTTCATCATTTGTTCAATATCTAATCCAGCTGCAGCAATCGGTAATAAACCTACTGCTGTTAAGACAGAATATCTTCCGCCAACATCATCTGGAATTACAAATGTTTCATATCCTTTTTCATCTGCTACTGTTTTTAATGCACCTCTAGCTTTATCTGTTGTTGCATAAATACGTGCTTTTGCTTCTTCCGCTCCATATTTTTCTTCTAATAATTTTCTAAAGATACGGAATGCAATTGCAGGCTCAGTAGTTGTTCCTGACTTAGATATAACATTAATCGAAAAGTCTTTGTCTTTTAACAGTTCAATTAAATCATGCATATATGTAGAACTAATATTATTACCAACGAAGAACACTTGTGGAGCTTTTCTTTCTTCCTTCGATGTTATATTGAAAAATGAATTTTGAAGCATTTCGATTGCAGCTCGAGCACCTAAATAAGACCCACCGATTCCAATGACTAAAAGTACGTCTGAATCTGATTTAATTTTATTCGCAGCTTTTTGAATACGAGAAAATTCATCTTGATCATATTCATTCGGTAAGTCTACCCAACCTAAGTAGTCATTACCAGCACCTGTTTTTTCATGAATCGTATGATGAAATAATTTTACTGCATCTCTTAAATATGTAAGTTCATGTTCTTGAAAAAATGATTTCGCTTTTGAATAATCAAATTTGATATGAGAAGTCATTTGAAACCTCCTAAAATAATTTATACTTTACAATGTACAGAATTATAATATTCAAAGCAAGTATCTACACTTAAAAATTTGTGAATTTTTTAACATTCACTTATTCGTATTGCAAATTATTTTTTTGTTCATTACATAATCTCAAAAGAATGAGAGAAAATATGTTAGAAGGTAATGAAAAAGGAGGTAAACTTTAATGAGTACTCTACAACGTATTGCACTTATCTTCACAATTATTGGAGCAATAAATTGGGGATTAATTGGTTTTTTCCAATTTGACTTAGTTGCAGCTATATTTGGCGGAGCAGATTCTGCCTTTGCTCGAATAATATACGGTATCGTTGGTATTTCAGGTTTAATTAACCTTGGCTTGTTATTTAAACCTTCTGAAGAGCTAGGTACACATCCTGAAACTAACGATGTTAGATAATACATTTATAAATTAAAAAGGAAGGGAAACCCCTTCCTTTTTAATTTGTCATATTCTCTTTTTTCATTTCAACATGGATCCATTCATTTAACTTTTTGTGCAATGTACTAAACCCATCTGGTTTTAATTCTCTTAACAGCCTTGCCGCATGTTTTAAATTCTCATCACCATTTATCCCTTGATCAAGACTTGCTCCTTTTAAAGATAAACTAATTTTCCCGGTCATCTCGTCAATAGACAGTACACGTACATTCACCGTTTGCCCGACAGAGATATAATCTCGAATATCACGAACATAGCCATTAATAATTTCGGATATATGCACTAGTCCTTGTGTTTGGTGATCAAGTGATATAAAGGCACCATACGTCTGAATTCCAGTTACTTTTCCAGTGTAGACTTTCCCAATATTGTAGTTTTGTGCCATTAAAAACACTCCTATTTTCGTTCAATCCAAATAAATTTTAGCACACACAGTCCAACTTTTAAAGCAACTACATAAACACTTCATGGCACTTTCTAATAAATTTGTTATTTACCCTTATTGTATTATAGTCATTTTAAAGGTTGGGCTATATCTATTATTTAAAAATTTCCTTCTTTATTTAGAATTGACGAAAAACTAAAAAAATAAAAGCGTTGAAAATAGGAACATTTTGATAAATCTCTTTTTCGAGCACCAATTTTTTAAGGTAAATACTCTTTGAAAAGACTCATCTAACGTCCAATATAAAGAGTCTCAATTAAAAATAAGCATTTTCTCCTTTCATTTGGACATAATAATCCAAAATCTAAGAAAGGAGTTTTGATGATGAGTCATTCTGAAACAATCCAATCTACTTATAAAGTCTTTGGACTGGATGTCTATTATGAACTTTATGGGTATCAAAATATCGATAAGAAAGATTCTAAGGTGTTCGTATGTATCCATGGTTTTTTATCATCATGTTTTAGTTTCCGCAGACTGATACCTTTTATCGCAAAGGACCATATTGTACTCGTTATTGATTTACCTCCGTTTGGTAAAAGTGGAAAGCACCTTAACTTTACTTACTCCTACGATAATTTTGCTAATGTGGTTATTTCACTTGTAGATCATCTTAAGCTAGATAAAGTTAACTTAGTAGGACATTCTATGGGTGGTCAAATATGCCTTTATGTTGCTAAGAAGAAACCTGAATTTGTAAATAAAGTCATTTTACTTTGTAGCTCGGGGTATTTAGGTAAAGCAAACCCTCATTTAATACTTTCATCTTATTTTCCTTTTTTCCATCTATACGTAAAGAGAACAATTACCAAGCAAGGAATTATGAATTCACTAAACTCAGTTGTTCATAATCAAAATTTAATTGACGAAGAAATGATAAACGGCTACAAGGAACCTTTTTTACAAGATGAAATTTTTAGAGCACTAACGAAAATGATACGGGATCGTGAAGGGGACTTAAGTCCAACTGATTTGCAAAACATCTCAGTTCCAACTCTTCTAATTTGGGGAGAAAAAGATAAGGTTGTACCGCTTGAAATTGGAAAAAGATTACATCAAGATTTAAAACAATCTATTTTAGTCACTTATCCAGAAGCTGGTCACTTAATTCCAGAAGAAATTCCGGAGCATATTTATGATCGAATCGCTAACTTTGTTTAATCTGCATAATAAAAAAACAAACCTGAAGCTAATTTGCTCAGGTTTGTTTATAATTCAAATAATGGTAAAGAGACAATTGTTTTTAATCCTTGCCCCTCAATATTCATAAAAGTGATGTCCCCATTATGTTGTTCAATGATTTGCTTAACAATCGCTAGCCCTAGGCCTGTTCCACCTTCATTTCTTGATCTTGCTTTATCTACTCTATAAAATCTTTCACCTAAGTGAGAAATTTCCTGTTCTGGAACACCTTTACCTTCATCTACAATTTCTAGTACAACTTTTTTACTTTGTCTTAATGTAATCGTAATTGATTTACCAAAAGGAGTATAACGAATTGAATTATCTAGTAAATTGTGAATAACCTGTTGAAAACGATCAGGGTCAACACTCGCAATAATTGATTCATCTAAATGTTTATACACAATTATGTTTTTATCTTTCAGTATCTGTGTATAAGTTTCGAGTGTATCTTCAATTAATTGGGCAAGTACATTCGGCTCTTGTCTTAAAGGAATATTTTGACCATCTAAAGTTGCCAAATCTAATAAGTCACGAACGAGTCTTTGCATGCGTCCCGCTTCCTTTTGAATGATGCCTACATATTTCATTTGCTGTTCTTGTTTCACTACTCCATCAAGAATCGCTTCACTATAGCCTTTAACATAACTTAGCGGAGTTCTTAATTCATGAGACACGTTTGCTAAAAATTCTTTTCTATTTTCATCTTCTTTTTGTAAGGATTCTGACATTGAATTAAATGCGATCGCTAATTTACCAACTTCATCCCCACTATCATGCTGTATTCGTTCAGTATAATCACCTTTTGCCATTTTATAAGAAATTTGTTCCATACGTGACAATGGTTTAATCATTTGCTGAATAATTCTCCTGCCTATGATTAGTACAATTACTGCAAATATAAGTGCACTCACAAAAAAGATCCATTTCGATTGCTGAATTAAATCGGTAATACTTCTTAAAGGCAAATGTAAATAGATAATTCCTTCAAGCTTTTCTTTTTTCACAACAGGCACAACAACTCCAATAATTTGGCGTTTAAATCTTTCTTCAAAACCTGTTTTTGTAATAACTTTCCCTTGTAATAATGTTTCTCTATCATCTTCTGTAATAAATGACTGGTGACTTACATTATAAGGAATACATGCACTTAAATCTCGAGGATTACTTACATATAATACATTCGCATTTGACACCTTATCGAATTCTGATACAAAACTCTCAAAATCTTTTATATTACTCTCGTGATAGTGCTGTACTATATTTTTACCTTCTTGAATCAACGTAGATCTTACATATGAAACGTATAATTGTTTATATGCAAACTGAAACATTAGAAAAAAGAAAATTGTTGTGCAAATGACGATTATACAAATTGTTAACCATAGCTTTTGTAAAAATGAAAAAGAATATATGATGTTTTTCATCCATTCATCCCAAACTTATATCCTACACCCCAAACCGTAGAAATATAATCCGCATCTTGTCCAAGTTTAATTCTTAACGTTTTAATATGAGTATCAACCGTTCGAGCAGTTCCAAAATAGTCGATTCCCCACACCTTCTCTAAAATCTGTTCACGACTGAAAACATAATCTTGATGTTTACTAAAAAAGTGTAGTAAATCATATTCCTTTAAGGTAAGTGATAGTTCTTTGTTATTGACAAAAACACTTCTTGCTTTTTCGTTAATCTCTATGTTTCCTATTTTTAATAAAGTCGAACTTCCGTCATGATTCTTTGTTCTTCTAAGAACGGCGTCTACTCTTGCAATTAACTCTCCTGGACTAAATGGCTTTACAATATAATCATCTGCTCCCATTTTTAATCCATTCACTTTATCCCATTCTTCCCCTTTTGCAGTTAAAAAAATGACTGGAACTTCCCGTGTCTCTCTTATTTTCTTACAAAGAGTCCACCCATCCATAATAGGCATCATAATATCTAATATTAATAGTTCATAGTTATATTGATTGATTAATTTTAATGCATCTTCTCCATTGTTTGCCTGGTGCCAGCTATACCCATTATTCTCTAAATACATTCCAACTAATTGGCAAATTTCTTGTTCATCATCTACGATTAATATTTTTCTTTCACTCATTGATGATTACCCTCTCTTAATAATAATTGAAAAGGCCCTCTTCCCACTGCGGCTTCTTTAGTGATCTTCATTGTTGAAGTATTTATCTCATACAATTTGTTTAAATCATAACTCGCCACGTAAGCTGTATGTTGATATCCGATTGCTGAATATGGATTAGAACCTACTTCTAGGAATTCTTTCTGATTTGTCATATTCGGATTTAACTTATAAATTTGATTCGTTCCGTGAGCAATTGTAAATACCCCATCATTATTTTGAAAGAATGAAATCGGCATTAATGGTGTATGAAGAGCTTTTATAAACTCACCACTGACAGTAGAAAAAATTCTCACATCTTCGTTTTCAACTTCACCATTTCCATGTCCCCCAATATAAAGCTCAGAAGAATCCTCATTTAAATATAATCCATTTGACGTTAATGGCACCTCGATTGTTTGATCTATTTTTAAGCTATCTAGATTTATTCCTACTACTCTTTTTTCATTAAATAAACTCACAAATAGCTTATTATGAACTTGATCTTCAATCATTGATGTAGGATTATTACCTACTTTTAGTTTTTTTACTACTTTTCCTTTTTGGCTAAAAAACGTAATAGTATTTTCTTCACCATTAGAAACCGCAACCATGTTTTTACTATTTAAAGAAAGCATATTCGTAATCCCTTTTTCACTTTGCCAATTATTCATTTTCTCCCCGGATGAAAGTTGATATAAATCAATAATTGGATCTTCAGGATGGTAAACAGCAATTACCTTTCCATTATTCAGTAAGGCTGCTCCACTTACATCTCTATTTAAATTCCAATCAGTAATCTTTTTTAAGTTTATTTGATTTAGAAATGTTAAACTTCCTACTTTTTTATTTACTGAGATAATTAAGTCCTTCTTCTCACTAATCGCAACTAATTTATGATTCATACAGCTCGACAGCACGAAGCTACAAAATAGTGCAATCATACAGATCCATACTTTCTTCAAGCCCATCACCACCATTACTTAACCTTATATCAACTTAAGCTTATATCAACTAATCTTCTATCTAAAAAAGAAGCTATCCTTATTGAATTCTATAATTAAAGGATAGCATTAGTCTTTTATTTAGTTAACGATTACTTCTTTTTCAATATGATCGTGTAGTTCACCTTTTTCAACATGGACTTTCATAAAGTTCTTTCCGTTCGTTTTAAACGTATATTGCACTTCGTATTCACCAGGTGATACTTCTTTTGCATCAGTGTAATCATGTTTACCCTTTGCGTCTTTCCATGTTTCAATACGCACATTTGCTTTGTCTAATGCTTCACCTTCATCCGTTTGAATGTGAATTGTATATTTATTTTTTTTATTTACTTGAATCTTTTCTGTTCCCATTAAATGAATCATGACTTCGCCGTGATGATGCCCTTCTGTATGAGCACTATGGTCATCTTTTGTACTATTATTATCATTAGAAGCCGTAGCATCAGTTACTTTAAAGTCTTTTTTAGGCATTGAATGTTGATCCCTTGCAGTAATATGAGCAACAACATAAAAATCACCTGGCTCAGTAAATTTATATTTAGCTGAGTAAATGCCATCAGCACCATTTTCTGCTTCAAGCATTGCTAAACTATCTTCGCCTTGCTTACCAATTTCGAATTGAACTTCGTCTGCATCTGAAACAACTTTTTTATTTTGTGTAACTTCCGCTCGGAACGTGATCTCTTTATTAACATTTATATCAGCCGTTGGTAAAAGAATAGAAACATCTAATGGTTTTTCAACTTCTTGCTCTTTTTCTTTCCCATTTGAACATCCGACTGTAATCATCATACATGCAATTAATACACTAAGTACTTTTTTCATATGTATTGCCTCCTAAATTTCTTCCATAAAAAGATTAACAGATAAATGTGATGAAAATGTGATATGTCATTCAAAAAAAAGAGACCTTATATAGTAAGTCTCCATTTTAAAAGAATTTATTCGTTTGACTTGTTTTTTTCATCAATTTCCATTAATCGTTTCTCTTCTTTTAAAGATGCTCTTTTAATTAAATAAAAAGTTGCAAAGGCACCAATCATAAAAATAATTAGAGAAATAACAGCAGGTATATACTCTGTTTTATCCTCTGGAAAATACAAGAATTCCATCATAGCTATATCACTCCCACTGCCAATTATACTTATTTATGGAACATAAGCATAGTAATAACCAAAATAAAAACCAATTGATTGATTTTCAATTGGTTTTTAATAGGAAGATATTCTTTTTTTAAATGAAGAAAAATCAACGATATCACCAATAGTAGCAGGTGCAGGCTTCTTCATATATTGTTTATCTTTTTCTACTAATTTAAAAATATGATAAGTTGTTAGTGCATCATCTAATGCTTTATGATGATTCCCTGTTCCATCTTTCCCGTATTCCTTCATAGCATTCCATAATCCTGTTTGATTTTGATTACCAAAAAAGGTCTTATACTCCAGACAAAGGTCTCTTAATTCTCCTTTAATTGGAAATGGAATATTAGCAGCATCACAGTTATGCTTTAGTACTCTCATATCCATATTCCCCCAAGTAATAACGGTCGTATTGTACCTACTAGTTGCATCATTTAGTTTTTCTGCAAGCTCCTTAAGCTGGATACCTTGATCAACATTTTTCTGTGAAATATTTAAAAATCTTTTACATCTTGAGGATAAGGTCGGAAATTGAATCGGTTTCACAAATGAGGAATAGGTCTGGTTGATTTCTTCATTAACGACACTTACAAAACCTACTTCAATAATTTCAGGATAAAATTTGATTCCCTTAGATCGACCATCTGGCATTGTAAATTCAAAATCAATAAACAAGAACTGCTCTTTCATTTCCTCACCTCCTGAAAAAATAAATATTTTCTGATTTTTTACTATTGTCTTATATGCTAAGTGATTATTCAAGTATGATATCTATTTTTCATAATATTTGCTTATTAAATTAATATATCAGCATTGTGTAAAAAATAACAAAGAGTGACCAACTAAATGAAATTTCATGTTAAAATAATATACGTTCGTTTAAATAGTATTTAGCGAATCAAAAAACACGAAAGTATATAGAGGGCTATTATGAGAAAAATTATTGGTTTTATCTTTATTATAATAAGCTTTCTTGTCTTTTATTTCACATCTGAGAAAGCCTTGTTTGCATACGAGAACTCCAAAAATATTCCTAAGAAAACAGTTGAAGAACTGCCAGTCATTTCACTGTCGCAAAATAGTATTTTTTACGACCGAAATAACAAACCTTTTTACATTCCAGGTTCTGGTGAGAATAGAATTAATTTAAAAAGTAGTGAAATTCCTCAACTTGTTAAAGATATTTTTATTTCAACAGAAGATCGATACTTTTATTCTCACAAAGGGGTAGATCTTTTTGGTGTCGCAAGGGCAATGATGGTAAATGTCTCAAATAGTGGAATAGAACAAGGAGCTAGTACAATTACACAGCAGCTTGCTCGTAATCTATATTTAACACATGAACGATCAGTTGAACGAAAAGTAAAAGAAATTGAAATTTCACTTCAACTAGAAAAGCAATTTTCTAAAGATCAAATATTAACGATGTACATTAATACAATTTACTTTGCAAATCGCAATTATGGAATTGAAGCAGCAAGTAAAGCATATTTTAGTAAATCAGTAAAAGATTTAAGCTTGGCTCAAACTGCTTTTGTTTGTACAATTCCGAATAACCCAACTCTGTATGATCCATTTAAAAATTTTGATCATTCAAAGAAACGTCAGGAAAGAATTCTTGGTATTTTAAAAGAACAAGGAATTATAACAGCTAAACAATATGACGTAGCAATTAAAGAAAAAATTAAGTTAAAAACTGATAGTAGAGTACAAGAATACCCAGATTATTATTCATATGTAGATTATGAATTAAAGAAAATACTTTCTGGACGAAAAGGTAAATTCCTAACTTCTAAATTAACTGCTGCACAACAAGCAGAATTAAGAAAACTTAAGACCGTTGATGAAAGAGTCACTTATTTACAAAACCAAGGGTTAAGTATTTATACGAGCTTAAATCCATATGTACAAGAAGCGACTGTCAAAGCTGTAAACCAAGGTACCTTATCTACTAATACTGATGGAGCAGCAGTCGTAATAAGAAATAATAGTCACGAAATAATAGCCCTTTCTGGTGGTAGAAACTATGAATCTCAAAATCTAAATCGAGCGTATCAGGATTTTAGACAACCAGGTTCTACGATCAAACCATTACTTGTGTATGCACCTTATATTGACTATCTAGGCGCTACACCAGATACAAAAGTAAGTGCTGATGAATATTGTAAAGGGACTTATTGTCCGAAGAATGATAGCGGAAAAGAATATGGGGATGTATCCTTACGAACTGCAATGCAGAATTCATATAATACAGCAGCAGTTCGATTATATGAACAGCTTACACCAGGTGTTGCTTATCGTTATTTAGACAAATATAAATTTGAAAAGATATCAGCTAAAGACCGATACGAATATGGCCGTGCTCTTGGTGGATACGATATTGGTATGTCTCCACTAGAAATGACAAGTGCTTATACAACATTCGGTAATGATGGTGTATATTATGAAAATAGTGCAATTCAAAGGATTACATTGAGAGATGGTACAGTTGTTTATGAAAATAATCCGTCCTCTGTCAGAGTGTATAGTTCAAATACAACGAACACGATGAGAAGTATGTTACACTCTGTCGTTCAAAACGGTACTGCACGTCGTATTAATATGCCTCTAGATTATATTGGTGGTAAAACTGGTACGACAAATGATAATACGAATTTATGGTTTATGGGATTAACTTCAAATTATACAATTGGAACTTGGATTGGGAATAAACGTCCAAGCCAACCAATCCCTAAAAATTACACTGTTCCACCTCCACAAATTATTTGGAGAAACATTATACAAGATACAAACTTAAAATAAGTCACAAAAAAAAGTAGCACTTTTGACGAATATCAAAAGTGCTACTTTTTTATTTAGGCTATTTTCTAAAGCATCCCGGAGTTGTAAACAACTAACGCATTCTTTTTTTAGAATGGTAATGCCGTGAAAAATTCAGCAAATAATGTAAAGTAAGCATATATTACGCCACTTCCTATTACCGACCAAATCGCTAATTGAAAAACAATAAAACCAATCATACCAAGCACTGTAAAGTTAACAGACTGCTTAATAAGAAATAAGATGATAAACGCAATAATCGTTACAAGAAGAACAATTGTAATATACAATAATGAGCTATTTAAGAAAACTGCTAATAGTCCACCTAAAATAAATACATATGAGAATTTTTTACTTGCCAATAGGTCTAAACCCTCACGATCCTTTGAGAAGAAAAGTAAGGCAAACTGCCAAAATAGATCCGTAATTAGTTTTAACCCACATAAAACTAAAAAGATAATAAATGAAATACCTAAAAATGTTAATATTCTAATTTCCTTTTCAGGCATAATATCAGTAAGTGGTTGAAGTATACCTGATACTGATAAGAAGTTTATAGTCAATTGGAATAAATTCAATGTAATGGCGACTGTAAACAAAATAATAGATAAAAACGCAAAGTAACTTGTGTAATAAATATTTTTCATTAATTGTCTCCTTTCTTATCTACTAAAGGAAGAATCCCTTTTGTAGAGGATGTCTCGCGTTACTTATGAAACCTTTTATACACAACAGTAATTATTTTACCATAAGTTTATAGAAATTTAGACTTGTTTATTATATTTCTTTATTCTAAAAAGTATAAAAAAGAAAAAGGATGCTATTTCACATCTTGTGAAAAGCATCCTTTCATTTACTATTTACGCTTATCTTTAATAGCGACTGTACATCTAGAGATACAGATTAACTGTTCGTCTTCATCGTAGATTTTAATATCCCAAACCATTGTTGTTTTTCCTGTATGTACAGCAGTACCAACCGCAGTGACAAATCCATCACGTACTGAACGCAAATGATTTGCATTAATTTCAAGTCCGAATGCTAATTGATTTTCTTGATCAATCATAGAGAATGTACCAACACTAGCAACTGATTCTGCTAACGCCACTGATGCCCCACCATGTAAGTAACCAAATGGTTGATGTACATTTTCTGTTACTTCCATCTTCATGACAACTTTACCTTCTTCTACTGATTCAATCGACATGCCTAAAGCCTTCATTAAAGTCATTTTGTCTTCCATTACTTCTCCGCCTCTCATGTTCTCACTCCTATCATACTGCTCTTTCTCTCTTATTAAAAATAATTCACTTACAATACATTCTACATAATGAACTTTATTTCCTTTACATAAGTAATCCCTCTAACTGTTTACAGTTAGAGGGATTACTTATTTAATACACACCGTCAAATCTTTTTTCAGCGTATGCCTTTAAATCGTTCATTTGTTTAGTAAGAATTCGTTTTGTGAACCAACTATAAAGGAAGCCCATCATCTTCGCCATTGAAGAATACATTTCAACATTGCACTCATAATCTAAACGCGTTTGATTTGTTTCAACTGAAGAAAACCGATAATAAACGTCAACTTGAAATGATGAGTGCTTTAAACGAATTCCAAGCTCTTTTGGTCGATTATACGAAAGGACTTCTCCATCGTATTCTTGAATTTTCCCATCTTCTTTTAAACGTTGGATAAACTTTTTACCAACAGGATTTTCATAATCGAAATCATCCTCGTAAATATTTTCTACAAAGCCTTCCAGCCATTTTTTTATATGTTCATCTGAATTCACTACTTCAAAAACAGTATTAATTGGTGCTTTAATTACTTGGCTATAGACTGTTTTTTTCATACTTCATCATTCTCCATCCAAATTAATTCCTCGTTTGTTGTCTAAATACTTGTAATGCATTTTGCTCATTTAAAGTCTTTAATTCAGTCTCAGTAAACTTTCCTGACCCTTTTTTAATAACATAAACCGTTAGTCTCTTCTTTCCCCAATGCTCAAAGACATCTCCTACAGTATGATAATACAAATCCAAATGATGTCCTTTTACCGCTGCACCTTTATCAGCTACAACACCATATCCATAGCCCGGAATAAATAAGATGGTTCCGATTGGAAATACATTTAAATCCGCTGCGATAGTTGAAAATACGTCCCGTTTTACACCTACACCTGAATACGTAATTCCATAAGATTGATCACTTGGATTCTTACCCGTAGATTCCTTTCCTGCGGTGTAGCCTGTAGCAGTTACAGTTATTTGCTTATAGCTACTCCAGTTTGTATTTTTTTCAATATTTTTCGCAATAGTTGCCATTGTATTTTCGTTAATGATTTGTTTTGAATTTTCCTCTGCATACACATGGTGAAGTTGTGCAGAATGTTTGAACCACTTCGTAATATTCACTAATTGTGCATTAGAAACGATTTTAGCTGTTGAGACTAGTGCAAGAATGAATAATATAGTAATGATCAATTGACTAAACAATTTTTTATTTATACGCAATGAATCATTTCACTCCTTTTCATTCTTTCATCATTCCCAAAAATAAAAAAAATATAAAAAAAACTTCCTCATTGATGAGAAAGTTAAAACATTTGATATCCATTTTTTCTTAAACTAAGAATGACTACACCGGACATAATCGCACCAACTAAGCCACTTGATAAAATAATTACATCACCCATGCCAACTGCTAATAGATTTGTTTTTAAAATCGAAAATGCATTTGAAGTTTGTGTAAAATATTTCATTGTATTAATTTTATCTACAATCATCACAATAATAATTGGATAAATAACAACCATGAACCAGGTTGTCCTAAACAACATATTTGCTAAAAAACCAATTCCAAAAGCTAAGACAAAAAATAATAAAATTGAAATTAGTAAAACTGGAATACTCATTCCCATCCAAAACACCCCACAATTAATCTACTTACAGTGTAAAACCTTCTGTTCTTAACGTCAATTTTTTGTATATTCTTAATCATTTGATAAAATGATATGTAGTATACTGAAACTGATCTCCAGGATTCAATCCATCATGTACAGCCATTGGTTCATTTGGTGGATTTTGTATTAAATATTTAATTAATAATGAAGAGGCAGGATCTTCGAGCAATTCCTCTTCAGAGATAAATTTGGCATCTGATAGTTCTTTCTCTTGTATCGTAATTTTCGTATCATTCGCTTGTAATAAGAAAATTAACATATTATCACTGATTTCTTCGCGAATGACACCGGTTCTAACTCCTATTAATCCGATACATGTAGCATTCACACCTGTTTCCTCTGTTACCTCTCTTAAAACAGCCTGATCAACAGTCTCACCTTCATTTACAAAGCCAGCAGGTAATGACCAAAGATCCTTAAGTCCACTATATTTCTTCTTTACAACTAACCATCTACCAGCAGAGTCTTTAACTAAACCTGCAACAGCTAACCATACTTTACCTCTTTTACTCATTGCTTTAATCCCACCTTTTCTACAAAAAAAAGCCCGACTACTGTCGAGCTTTCAGACTATTGACAAACGCTCGCTTTCTCCGTTGCTTCGCCTGCTAGTGGTGCATTCTACCATCTATCGTAACCTTGCTTCCACTCGGCCATGCACCTAGAAAATCAAGCGTTTAATCAGTTTGAAAAAATTTCTTATACACAATGAAAGCCCGACTATTGTCGAGCTATATTTTCTTAAAGGAGATTTAATTTACCTTTTTTAAGAACTAGCATTGGGCCACCAAGTACGAATAAGTAACGATTATCAATTACTTTTTTCATAAATGAAGCTTTCCAACCAGTTAATTTTTTACCGAATACTACACCAATTGCATCATCATGTCCTAATGAACATACAGTACCTTTAATATCTGGAGTGAATTCTTCTAACTCGCCTTTTCCACGAACTAATACTGCTAAGTTGTGTGCAACATTGAAACCTTGTTGAATTGCAATTTGTGCAGTTGGTGGATATGGACGGTTATTTACTTCATCAATTAATAAAGCAGAATCACCTACGATAAATACATCGTCATATCCTGGAACACGCATGTCTTTTGTAACTTTTACACGTCCACGCATTGCTTCAAAGCCAGCTTGCTCAACTAAAGCATTACCACGAACACCTGCAGCCCATACTACTGTTGCAGATTTAATTTCTTCAGTTTCTTCACCTTTAGCAACGATGATTCCTTCTTCAGTACATTCTTTAATAGCTGTACCAATTTTGAACTCAACGCCTTTTTTTCTCTAATTGAGATACAGCGTAGTCAACCAATTCTGGATCAAAACCAGGTAATACCATTGGAGCAGCTTCAACACATACAATACGTACTAAATCACGGTCGATATCGTATTCTTTACATAATTCTGGCACACGATTTGCTAATTCACCAACAAATTCAATACCAGTAAATCCAGCACCACCAACAATGATTGTTAATAACTCATCACGTTTTTCAGCTGGTGTGTTATGGTATTTTGAAAAACTATAATCAATATGCTCACGAATTTGACGTGCAGCGTTAATACTTGCAATTGAAAATGCATGTTCTTTTAATCCTTTAATTCCGAACGTTTCAGATTCGAAACCAAGTCCAATTACTAAATAGTCATAATTTAATTCACCGTGAGTAAGAACAACTTTCTTATCTTCTGGTTTAATTTCTGTTACTGTATCTTGAATGAAGTTAATTTTACTTGGATTAATCACATCTTTAATATCTAGACGTGTACGGTCATGGTGTAATGTACCTGCTGCATTTTCATGTAACCACGTAGTTTGGTAATGGTAGCTATTTTTATTTACTAAAGTAATTTCTGCCTCATTTGCAGATAATGTTTTTTGAAGTCGAGTTGCAGTAATAATACCACCGTACCCAGCTCCAAGGATTACAATCTTAGGCTTATTCATGATACTAACCATCCTTTTAATTATATTAAGTACTTTCCTACTGTTACCTAAACGAGATAACTTAGTACAATAGTGAGCAAACTTTTCTATGCGACATAACTTAGTACATTAGTGAGCAAACTATTATATAGGGAAATTTGTCAAATTATTTCGTAATAATTGTCACAAAATGTTAACAATTAGCCTATTACAATATTAAAGTTTTTTCTTAAAGATTTCAAGTATAAACTAAACGCTTGAATTCTCAAAACATTAAGTCTTATTATTTAGAAAATTTACTTTAAAATACGTATTTTTAAATTTTACATTTGAAAAAATTCTATACCATTTTTATTCGTTTTTTTCTTATATCTCTATAAAATATGATATTATTCTATAGAAGACATGCGTTAATGCATATATACACAAGGGGGATATTCCGTTTATGAAAGACGAAAAAGTATATGATATTACAATTATAGGTGGAGGACCAATTGGTTTATTCACTGCTTTTTATGGTGGAATGAGACAAGCTAGTGTAAAAATCATTGAAAGCTTACCACAGTTAGGTGGGCAATTATCAGCACTTTACCCTGAAAAATATATTTATGATGTTGCAGGTTTTCCAAAAGTACGTGCTCAAGAATTAATCGATAACTTAAAAGAGCAAATGAAAAAATTTGAACCAACTGTTTGCTTAGAGCAATCTGTACAACAAATTACTAAAAACGATGACGGCGTATTTCATTTAGTCTGTAATGATGGCTTTGAACATTATACAAAAGCAATCATCATTACTGCTGGAAATGGTGCGTTCCAACCTCGTAAGTTAGAAATTCCTGGTTCTGAACGATTTGAAAAAGCAAACTTACATTACTTCGTAGATGATATGAATAAATTTGCTGGCAAACGTGTAGTTGTATTTGGTGGTGGTGACTCTGCAGTAGACTGGTCATTAATGCTAGAACCAATCGCTGAAAAAGTAACACTAATTCACCGTCGTGATAAATTTAGAGCTCATGAACACAGTGTAGAAAACTTAATGAACTCAAAAGTTGAAGTAAAAACTCCTTGGATTCCTGTTGAAATCATTGGTACTGATCGTATCGAAAAAGTAGTTCTTCAAAATGCAAAAACTGAAGAGCGCGAAGAAATCGAAATCGACGATGTAATTGTAAACTACGGTTTCGTATCTTCATTAGGACCAATTAAAGATTGGGGCTTAACAATCGAAAAAAATAATATCGTTGTTAATTCTCGCATGGAAACAAATATTCAAGGTATTTATGCTGCTGGTGACATTTGTACTTATGATGGAAAAGTAAAACTAATTGCATCTGGATTCGGTGAAGCGTCCTACAGCGATCAATAACGCAAAAGCATATATTGATCCAAGTGCAAAATTACAACCAGGTCACAGCTCATCAATGTTCTAAAATAGAGTACATCAGACTGTCCATATAATGGACGGTCTTTTTCTCACTAAGTATGTGATGTACTGAACATACAATAACATACATAGTGAAAAACTTCACAACAAAATGCAAACTAAAATAATTGATTACACTATATAATAGTATCAATTTAGAAAAATGATTCGTTATTTTAACTATATTTTGTAAAAATATTAACAAACGTTTTAGAACCCTAGCCAATCTCAAAATAAAACCTTCTTACAGTAGTAGTTACACTAACTGTTAAGAAGGTTTTTACTATTAACAGTCTTCAGGCGTACCTGCATTCGTAGCAGTTCTAAAGCTTGAGCCACATCCACATGATGCAATCGCATTTGGATTTTCAATTGTAAATCCGCCACCAAGTAATGATTCTTTAAAATCGATTTCAACACCTTTTAAAATCGGCGCACTTTCATTATCAATTAGAAACTTGATATTTTGAAATTCTAGTTCAGTGTCATTATCATTTTTTTCAGGATCGAATCCTAGACCATATGAAAGACCAGAACAGCCCCCACCTTTTACACCTAAACGTACATAAACGTTTTGATCTTCTTCATTTTCAAGCATTTCTTTAATTTTTAATCCTGCTTGTTCAGTCACTGTAATCATATCATTCACTCCTCTTTATAAATAATATATGCCTTCTGTTATTGTAACTGCTGGGCCTTTCATCCATACATCTCCATCGGAAGACCATGTAATTTGTAAATCTCCACCTTGCAAGTGTACAGTAATTGGCTCGTCTTTATTATATTTACCTTCTTGTATCATTGCTACTGCAGCTGCGCATGCCCCTGTTCCACATGCTTGGGTAACGCCAGAACCACGTTCCCATACTACAAAATTGATTTCATTATGGGGTAAACATTCGATAAATTCAACATTTACGCTTTCAGGAAACAATTCATGCTTTTCTACATATGGACCAAGTGTAGTTAGCGGAGCATTTTTAATATCTCTGACTTCAAAGACTGCATGTGGGTTTCCCATCGAAACACCAATGAATGAATGAAGCTCATCTTCAAATAAAATTTGATCTCTTGCAAATTCCTGTTCCTCTCCGCTAATAGGAATTAAGGAGCGCTGGAATATTGGTTCTCCCATATTAATAGTAACCAAACTAACAGCATCATTTTCAAGATGCACAATAGCCTTTACTATATTGCTAATCGTCTCGATCCTAAAACTAGTATCCTTCACTATTCCATGTTCAAAAGCATATTTAGCAACACATCTTAAACCATTTCCACAATTTTTTGCTTCAGAGCCGTCATTGTTAAATACTCTCATTTTCACATCAGCTACATCAGACGGGCAAATTAAAATCATCCCATCACTACCGATACCTGTATGAATATTTGAAACGCTAATAGCAATTGAAGAAAGTTCTTCTTCCTTCAAATTTTCTTCAAACATATTTACATATATATAATTATTACCTAAACCATGCATTTTTGTATAACGAAAAGAATTCATTTTCATGACTCCTTACTATTTTTAATAATACAAGTATAAATTTTTAATGAACTGAGCACAATAAGAACATCCCCCGTTTCTCGATATAGAAACATTTTTTGAGTGATCACTAACATGTGATTGCTCATTTTTTTTGTCTATTTTTTCAATCTTTATTAATACTAAAAATACTCTTTTTTTGTTATTGTACGCCGCGAAATAGTTGATTGCTCATACCAAAATGTCTGTCTTACAATCCCTTTAAAGACAGAAACTACGATTTTATCTTATAAACGATAATTCATGCTTACTTTGTTACTTTTGAATTATTTTATTATATTTCTTTATAAAATAAACATTCTTACGACTCACTGCCGATATAGGATATATAGAACATTTAAATCAGCTGAAAATGGAGCTAAGTGAAATTATGACTATAACACCGACTTTTTCCCGTACTTTGAAATGCCCGTGTTGTTCAAATTCTTTTTCTACTGTCAACGTTAGAATTTCATACCCAAAAACTGTCGAAGTAAGTACTGATTTCTGTGTAACGTATCAAGATGAAGTCAATTCCCCTTATTTATATTACGTAAACGTTTGTAACCTATGTGGTTACGCCTTTACTAAGAATAGTGGTTCGATTTCCTCAATTTCTAAAGAAATCATTCAAAGGGAAGTTTCTGAAAAGTGGCGACCTCGTAGCTTTGGAGATATCCGATCGGTTCAGGATGCCATTACATGTTACAAGCTAGCAATCTATTGCTCAATACTTAAAAATGAAAAATATTATATTTTAGCTGGCTTATTATTAAGAGTTAGCTGGTTATATCGTAAGTTGAACAATCAAGTTGAAGAAGAAAGATTTATGTTAAAAGCAGTTGAAGCCTATAAAAAAAGCTATGACATAGCAGACTATGTTGGAAGTGAAATGTCTGAAATTAGAGTGTTGTTTTTAATAGGAGAACTTTCTAGGAGATGTAAGCTATATGAGGAAGCTATTAGTCATTTTTCAAAAATTGTAGCTCATTCAAATGCACTCCTAGAAAAAGGGATTGTAGAAAAAGCGCGTCAACAATGGCAACTAACAAGAGATGACGCGAAGGATATAAAAACATAACAAAAAATACCTCCTAATACAAGGAGGTGTTTTTTAAATCCATCAATATATAAGAAACCTTACTAAAATGTTTAGTTTTCATTTTTTCTCAAAATACTGTACCAGTTTTTTCTACGTTTACTTTTACCTTTGGTTCAAATTGAATATTTTTATAATCCTTTTCCCAATCTAACTTTTTCCATAAATCCTGATGAGAACTAGCAAGCTTCCTTCCAACCCCAAAGGCGTCACAATTAGCTTCTAATAATGTATTCGTCAGTTTTTTTGCATCTTTCGTAAGAAGAACTGAAAGATCTTTATTTAGTGAATCAGTATTAAACTTTTCTTTAAAATTGTTCGAATAACTCACTACATTAATATCTATTTCTAAATTTATCTTACAAGTAATCCGATTTGACTTGTCAATTACAAGGTCCAATTTTCTTTTTTCGTCTGTAACTCTGAAAGCAATTGAACGGTCACGTTCTAAATGTAACGCCATTATCCCTTCCTTTGATAAACCATCCATTAACAGCAATAATAAAGTGCTTCGATCTTTGGGAATGCTAAAACCTGTATACTTATCTTTATGAAATAGATATACCCCACCGATTGAGGCTCTATCTTTTTCAACCTTCTCTATATAAGGTAAAATTATATCTTCCCCTATATCTACTACGTGTGACCATGTTGAAAATACAGTTTCCCTAGGAATATTTGTTGAAAGCTCGGCAGCTTCCAAACCTCTTAATATTTCAAACGCAATCGGACTTTTTTGTGGTTCAATAGATAGTACATCAGATGCTTTGCCTTTTGTGATGACAACTCTCGAAGTGACATATGCATCTTTTGGCCGGTAAAATAGTTCTAGAAATGGATGGATACCTTTTTTTGCTAATTCCTCACCAATCAGAATTATATGCGCTTTACTAACATCTATTTTACCTGGCATTTTATAATTAATAAATGGGCCAACTTCAGATGAAAATCGACTTTTGGTTGCGACCAACTCATCTTTAAGCTCAAATTGACCTGCGCCTTTACTCTCTATATTTAATGCCCTTGCGGCTGCTGCAATATCACCATTCTCTTCTAAATCGAAGCTAACACCATTAATGAGCGTTCTACTGACTAAAAGACTTTGATCCCAACAGCCCGATAAAAACATTGAGATTAAACATATATTCAAAAAAATAATTCTTTTTCTCAATGATTTCCACTCCTTTTTAATGTTTTAAAAACGAGGGACAAAGCAAGGAGTATAACAGGTATCAAAAATACTACAACATAGCTTAAATACGTAACATACTTACTCAATTGTCCAACCATTTTTTCATCAATTGGAAGGATTGATATAACAAATATGATTATTCCATTTAGCATTACAATACTTTTAAAAGACTTTTCTTTCCTACTAAAACTCTTACTCGATAAATACAAATAAGCTATGATTGATGTAGTCATAGGAACAATCCAACTAGATAAGAATATTAGATCAATTCGATCTAACATTTTAAAGCTTAGTGCTTTAAATAAATACAATACAGGTTCTCGAACTTGCTTTAGCTGATTAGGGCTAAAACTAATTAGACAAAGAAAGAGGAAGTATGAATACAAAGCAGTGACAGATAAATTAGCAAATGATACTGTTTTAAGTACTCCTTTTTCTTTATCAAATATAAAAGGAAAGATGACTAGCACACCTTCGAACCCTAACATTGAGATCAGTGACTTATTACTCCCCATAATAATATTTTTTACACCTGAATTTCCTATAGGTAAAATAAATTGAAGTTCTTTCGGTAAACTGTAAGTAAAAAAAGAAAGAAATATTAATAATACTAACAAAAAGGAAGCAATAACAAAGAACCTTGCAATCACTTTTAATTCACTAATCGTTAAATAAATACTTGCTAAAATTATGACCAAAGATAATACCCATAAAGGGGTCAAAGGTAACAACCAAAGATTAATACAATTAATAAATAGGATCAGAGCCAAACTTCCTGTCAAAATAAAGTAAAAATAGATGATTAAGTTTAATAGCTTACCTATATATTTTCCAAATATGATTTTCGTTATCTGTGCATAATTTTGGTTTGGGAATTGCTTAAATAAAAACCAATAAATAAGAAGTGTTGCTTGGACAATTACACCTGCAACGATTGTAGAAATCCATCCATCACCTTTTGCTGTACTTTGAACAACATTGGGCAATGATAGTAAACCAATGCCAATTTGGCTTTGAATAAGAAAGAAGTACAATTGAAATTTAGTAATAGATGTCTTTTTCGTGATCATTTTTTCTTCCACATCCTAGACATTCCTTGCTGTACTAATGTTTTTTGGTTCTGCATCAGATGGCCTAGTATTTAATTTCCAAACAGGTAGTCTAATAAATGTATCCTTTAAGTCTTCTTTCTTGAAAGGAGCCATTGGAGAAAAATATGGAATTCCAAATGATTGCAGTTTACTCATATGCATGAATATAAACATTAGCGTTAAAACGATTCCAAAAAAACCAAGTATTGATGCAGCGATCATTGTTGGAAAGCCTAATAATCTAGCGCTTGTCCCCATTTCGCTTATAGGCGCAATAAATGAGGCAATAGCTGTAAATCCAATTACTACAATCATCGTATTGGAAACTAAGTGTGCCTCTACCACCGCTGTCCCAATAACAAGTCCACCTACGATACCAATTGTCTGAGCAATTGGAGATGGAAGTCGAATTGAAGCTTCTTTTAATAATTCTAAAATAATTTGCATTGCAATTGCTTCGATAAGCGGAAGGAAAGGAACAAATTCTAAAGATACTCGAATTGAGTAGAGAATCCCAATGGGCAAAATTTCTGAATTAAATGATACAATTGCGATATAAATTGCAGGTAAACTAATTGCCACTATAAAGCTAAAAACTCTAATAATTCGAAAAAAAGAACCTATTAACCAACGATGATTATAGTCATCAGGTGCTTGATAAAATGAAAAAAATGTAATAGGAACGATTGACACCATGGGACTACCATCAACAATTAAAGCTATTTTACCATCTAATAAATACGAAGTAGCCCTGTCTGGTCGTTCTGTATTTAGCACCTGAGGAAATGGCGAATATGGATTATCTTCTATTAATTCTTCTAAATTCCCCGTAGACTGAAGCTGATCAACCTGAATACATGAAATTCTTTTTTTTATTTCTCCAACAAGAATTCTGTTTGCAAGTGAATCAATATAAACCATAGCAATCTTTGTATTTGTAATGGTTCCAATTGTAAAATATTCTACTTTAAAATCTGGATATCTTATCCTTTTTCTTAATAGTTGAATATTTGTGCTAATACTTTCAATAAATCCATCGTGTGACCCATTAATATTTTGTTCAGTATTTGGTTCACTGATCGACCGACCTTGTGCGTCTGCAGCTTCAGCCAAATAGCCTTCAGCACAATCCTCTTTTAAAATCACACAATAACCATCTAATAACCTTTTACCGATCGTTGATACTCTAGAGGTTTTTTTCATTTCTAGCGTACTTATATTTTCTAAATCACCTGAATGTCCCTTTAATAGCGGCTCAAGAACATAGGTAAGTAACAACTCTTTTTTTATCAATGTATCTAAGTACAAAATCGTAAACTTTTGATTGTTTTTATTTATTTCTGTAATGATCAGATCTTCTGTATTACATAGATAAATATGTACTTTCTCTATATTATTTTTCATATCCTTTGTTAATATATTTTCATTAGTTGTCGACATATTAAGGGATGATGCATCTCTAGTAAATCTCATAATGTTACTCCTTAGCGGTCTTTAAAAAATATTCTTTCCATAATTATGTAATTTATGATAAATATAATATTCTTCTTTAGTTAGCTAACCAAAAAAAAAGACATCACTTTTATAAAGTGATGTCTTTTTATATGAGTAAATTTTCTTCTAGAAAATTATATATATTATCAACTAGTTCTGTCGGAGTCTCCCCAGTAATAACTTCCCCTTCAACCAATGCAAAAAGTGATAAACTACATTTTCCACAGTATCCCAGGCATCCGTATTCCAATACATCTAGATTCGGATCACGTTCAAGCTGCTCTAATGCTTTTTGGGCACCGTTTGCTAGGTTTTTTATACAAAATTCAACTAATGGTCTCAATTATTTTCACTCCTTGCTCCTCATAAAGTTACTCTTTTTTTTAAAAAAGGTCAATCATTTATATTTATTTGGAACAAGCTTTATTTTACAAAGTAGGGCGTTGTTATTTCATCTCAAAATATATATAATATAATTGTCGAAAATTAGAAAAATTTTTTTATTTATTGCTAATAAAACAAAAGGGGAACAACAACTATGAAAAACCTCGTATTACTAGGTGGCGGATACGGAAATGTTCGTGTTTTATCTCGATTATTAACATCGGCCTTACCTGAGGACGTTCATATCACACTAATTGATCGGAATTCTTTTCACTGCTTTAAGACTGAATACTATGCATTAGTTGCTGGTACAGTACCAGAGCAGCATATCCGAATTCCATTTCCAACTCATGAAAAATTAACTGTTGTATATGGGGATATTACAACAATTGATACATCAAAGAAACAAGTGATATTAAACAATGGTAAAACAGTATCATATGATGATTTAGTGATTGGTTTAGGTTGTGAAGATAAATATCACAACGTACCAGGTGCACAAGAGCATACTTATAGTATTCAAACTATTGAAAACACAAGAATTGCTTATGAAAATGTAAATAGTCTCCCTCCTAACTCTGTAGTTGGTGTTGTAGGTGCTGGTTTAAGTGGTGTAGAAGTTGCAAGTGAATTAAGAGAAAGCAGAAGCGATTTAAAGATTTTGCTATTCGATCGCGGAAGTAGAATTCTATCCATGTTCCCAGAAAAGCTCAGCCATTACGTTCAAAAATGGTTTGATGAGCATGATGTAAAAATCATTAGTAATTCAAATATTACAAAGGTTGAAGAGAATACATTATTCAACCATGATGATGAAATTCATTGTGATGCTGTAATTTGGACAGCGGGCATTCAACCAGTTGAAGTTGTTCGAAACCTAGATGTTGAAAAAGACAACAGTGGAAGAATTGTGATTACAAAATATCACCATATTCCAACAGATGAACATGTTTATGTAGTTGGTGATTGTGCAGCATTACCATATGCACCGTCTGCACAGCTTGCCGAAGCACAAGCAGAGCAAATTGTTACCATCTTACAAAAAAAATGGAATGGCGAACAGCTACCAGATGAAATGCCACAAATTAAACTAAAAGGTATTATGGGATCTCTTGGTAAGAAACATGGCTTCGGCTTATTTAATGAACGTCCTCTGTTAGGGCGTGTACCAAGACTGATTAAGTCAGGTATCCTATGGTTATACAAATATCATAACGGTTGATTCGAATAAAATACTAATTTAATTTCTGTTCCAGAAAAAAAGTAACTCTTAAATCCGAGTTACTTTTTTTTCTTTTTCTTTTTATAATGCTTTTGATTCTTAAAATCAGGAGTCAGTTCTTCAGATGCCTCAGTTTGAAATCTTAAATTCCTAGTGGAGATGTCCTCTGAAACATTTTCATTATGGATTACATGAGTATTAACATATTTATGGAAAAAGAATTCAAATAAACCTATTCCAATTGCGGAAATTAATGATGGATAAAACAGATTGCCATCATAAGTTAACACTGACCCTATATAATAAATGAAAAAAAATGATAATCCAACATCTGCAATCGTAGCAACAATGTTATTTGATCTAGGTAAAATTAGCATATCACCAAGCAAATAAGAGCTAACCCCAACAACTAGGGTTATTAAGAACACAGTTCCAAACGACATATCGTATAATACAGCCAGAACTATATATAATAAAGCAAAACTAGCTATAAATTTTATGATTAGTGCTTTTACATGTCTCAACTTAATCCCTCCTTGCACTTATTATGATAAAAAGTAATTAAACTATTCATTTGATATTTTTAATAGTGACTGTATGTCTAACGTTTAAACAGCAAAAGACCCTTAGCTAACACTAAGGGTCTTTGTTTCATTCATTTTATTGTTCAGTTCTATCTGAACGCATAACTTCTTTTACACTTTCAACCATACCTAAAAGCTTTGTAGCATCCGTCGGAATAACAAGTTTTGATGCAGTTCCATTTGCTACTTTTTCTAATGCTTCCATTGAACGTAATTGGACCATTTCTTTTGTAGGTGAAGCAGCTCTCCAAACATCTAATACTACTTGTTCACCGCGGGCTTTTGCTTCTGCAAGCTTAATGATTGCTTCTGCTTCCCCTTCTGCACGTAACACTTGTGACTCTTTATCTCCACGCGCTCTTTCGATCTGGCTCAAACGTTGCCCTTCAGCTTCAAGAATTTGAGATTGTTTTTCCCCTTCAGCTTTAAGAATTTTCGATTCCTTTTCACCTTGGGCGTTTAGAACTTTTTCACGACGAGTACGTTCTGCTTGCATTTGACGTTCCATTGCATTTTGAATATCAATCGGTGGAATGATATTTCGAATCTCAACACGATTAACTTTCATTCCCCATTTATCTGTTGCTTGATCAAGTATTGCACGTAATTTATTATTAACCGTATCACGGCTTGTTAACGTTTCATCTAAATCTAATTCCCCAATTAAGTTACGCAGTGTTGTTGCAGTTAGATTAGAAATCGCTGAAAGAGGGTTTGCAATTTCATACTCATGTCGAACAACGTCAGTAACTTGGTAAAACACAACTGAGTCCACTTGAATACTTACATTATCTTTCGTAATCATTGATTGTGGTGGAAAATCCACAACTGTTTCACGTAATGTTTTTTTACTTGCAACTCTTTCAATAAATGGAACGACAATATGAATACCACTCTCTAATTTACGATGAAATTTACCTAAGCGTTCAACTAGATAAACTTCAGATTGACGTACAATTCGAATGCTCGATAATAACAGTAATACGACGAATAATACAATAATCCCTATAATAATTGGACCGTATGGAATTTCAGACATAACCCACTTCTCCCCTGACTAAATATTTGTTACGTATAATGTTGCACCTTCTATTTTTGTTACAACAACCTTTTCACTTAATACTAGTGGTTCGGTCGAGCGAATAGTCCACTCATCTCCATAAACCTTTGTAGTGCCTAATGTATCATCTGTCAATTCAATGGATGATACAATTACTTCCTTACCAATTAAAGAATTTACACCATTTTCTATCGTTTTATGTTGATGTATTCTCTTGGCAAAATTCTTTGTACTTAACCAAAGAATAAGTGCACATATTATAAAAGTAATAAAAGTTAAGATGTTCGAGCCAGTTAAATAGCTTACGATTGCTGCTAAAATACACGCTATTCCAATCCATAAAAAAACAAAAGTAATTGAAAACATTTCAATAATAACTAATATAACGCCAATTACAAATAAGCTAATTGCGACCATACCACCCCTCCTCCCAGTCTATATATATGCCAAATTTTGTAATTTATCTTCCACTTCTATTTTAACATGTAAATTAGTCCATTTTACATAGAAATCTTGAACATTATTAAAACTACATTAAAAAAAACCTCCTTATTTGCATAAAGAGGTACCAACATTATTGTTCAATTGCTTGATATACGTCTTTCAGTTTTGGATTACCTTCTCCAACAACTGTTCCATTTACTAACACGACTGGGTAGAAAAATTCATCATTTCTAACTCTTTCTGCAAAATCTTCTTTTTCATTATTATCAACATTAAAAATATCGATATATTGAAAATCAAATGCTATGTCAGGGTACTTTCTTTGTAGTGCTGCTTGAAGCCATTCAAATGTTTCGATTGAAGATGGCATTCCTACACAACTTGCACAAATTACTTCAGCCCCAAAAACTTCCACTAAAATTTTATTACTCATTTTCTCCTCCTAGCATACAATAACTGTGTGTCCTAAAAATTACACAACTCAAAGTACTCTGTAATAGATTTTTTCCTCTTAACTGATTATAATAAAATTAGTGAAAGGAGTCGATAAGTATGGACATGAAAGAACAAGTACAAGAAGTATTAGATAAATTAAGACCATTTCTTCTTCGCGATGGTGGAGACGTTGATTTAGTTGATATTGAGGATGGCATTGTTAAACTACGCCTTTTAGGTGCATGTGGAAGCTGCCCAAGTTCAACAATTACTTTAAAAGCTGGTATTGAACGTGCTCTATTAGAAGAGGTACCTGGTGTAATTGAAGTAGAGCAAGTATTCTAATTCAATTCATTAAAGAGAAGGGAGATTCCCTTCTCTTTTTTAATTTGTTCGCAAAGTTCTAAAAACAAGAGAATCAGACTGATTGTAAACACTTGTCTTTCGAGCGCAAGCCGAATTAGGAGCGGATTTACCTATACGGTAATGAGCATCGCAAGTAGGTGAAGAAACGTGAGAGAAGGGAGATCCCTTCTCTTTTTTACTTTAACCAATTAATTTCTCTAATTCCTAATTTAACGATTGGCAGACCAATCATTTCATAGAAGTTACCTAAAAACGATTCAAACTCACTTGTTGTTTCCAAATAAGTAACTAGCTTACGCTCATGCCTTTTTCGATCCGCATCTGTCTTAGATAAATAATAGCCCTCAATCGTTTCAAAATAATGTACTGGGAATAGAAGTCTTGCATATAATAATCGCCAAGAAAATGTTGATAAAGGACTTTTCTTTTCATAACTATACAAAAATGAGAGTATTTTTTTTCGATAATTCCCGCCGCTGTTTTCTAAATATTCATCTCTAACCCACTCCGCTAGATCCCTAGAAGGATGATCATAAATCCATTCTGAAGGTATTTTTGCAAAATGTATTTCTTTCATTTTTCTTTCAGCCATTTTTTGATGACAAATCGTCGCGGAATCAACAATTTGAGGGGTGTCATCTAATTCCGTATCCACAACATATTGAATCGCATTCTCCGTCATTCCAAGATAGTATGGAAAAGATTCGATGAAGATTTGTTCAAAATAATTTTCAGGATGACTATTCACCTTCTTTTGCCAAAATCTTTCTAACTGCTCTAAGCGTTTCTCCCATAAAGACTTCCATTGACCAATTCTCTTTAACTGCTTTAAATCCTCGCTATACTTCTTACCACGCAAATGAAAAACTGCTAATTCTTCTCCAAAGTTCGTGCTTGTTCCTCTATCACTTTGACGAAAACTTTTAAATAAAGAATAATTACTACCACCAATCTTACTTACATAATACCCTTGAACATTTTGAACAAATGTTGCAACTGTTTGATCACCCGTTGTACTCATAAAATCACTCAGTCTTTTCATTTCCTGTAAATCATCTTCTTTTAAATTTCCAATTGGCACAAGAAAATACACTCTATTCCTCTGCCAAAACATGTAATATGACTGAACTGAAAGAAGCTCAGCTGGTTGAATTTGATAATGATGAAACAAATCTTGAATGATGTTTTGATTTCTAATAAACATCATCACTCACATCCTTTAAATTACTACTTATTAATGTATATGTCACAAACTCCAAAACCTGTACCCATACTTTCACTTTAAAACATAAACCGAATGACCCTTCACAAAAAAGGTGAAAATGACGTATAAATATAGAAAGGTGGAGGCGACTGGTTTGCTCCGACAAGCATAAGACAAAAACCAGTAATGGTGCTTTTTACCTTTACTGGGGTTTGACATATGACCTCGAGGAGCTAGGAGCCGGAACTAGACAATTCGAAAGGTGGAGGCGACTGGTTTGCTCCAATAAGCAAGACGAAAAACAGCTTGTTCTTCCTTACCAAGAAAACATTTACTACATTTTTCATAAAGTATTGGTAAGAACTAACATAGAAAAAAAGCTATAAATATTCTTAAAACTTGAAAACATATCTAGAGTTAGATTAGGAATAAACTATTCGAAATTTGTTTATTTAAGTGATTTTGAAATATGGTTGGAGCCCCTAAAAGGTAATTTTTTTTTATAAATTGAGTACATTTTACTGATTAACATATTTTTATAAAGGGGAATTATATTCAATCTAGAATCATATATATTTAAACCTCTGTTTAATTAAATATTTGGCTCTATATCCTTGCATATTTCTAATCGTTTCAGTAGTTCATTCAATTTTAGTTACATTCCCACTAAATAAATTAATTGATAAGGAAAAGGTGATGACATGGAATTTTTAAATCACGATCTAGAGAAGACTGCACTATCATTATTAGAAAAAAGAGGTGTAACGCTTGATGATATTGCCGATTTAGTTTATTTTTTACAAAGTAAATATCATGATGATTTGTCGATGGAAGAGTGTTTACACAATGTTAAAAGGGTCTTAACAAAGCGTGAAATACAAAATGCCATCATTACCGGTATTGAGTTAGATATATTAGGTGAGCAAAATAAATTGCAGGAGCCTTTATTATCCATCATTAAGAGAGATGAAGGCTTATACGGAATAGACGAAATCATTGCCCTTTCGATCGTAAATGTTTATGGCTCGATTGGTTTTACCAATTATGGTTATATCGATAAAATGAAGCCTGGCATTTTAGAAAGATTAAATGATAAGTCGACTGGTATGGTTCATACGTTTCTAGATGACATTGTTGGTGCAATTGCAGCTGCAGCATCTAGCAGATTGGCTCATCGTGCAGCACATAAAAACTCAGATGAACGTAAAGATGATAAATAAAAAATATAAAAAGCACTCGGCTAATAAGCTGAGTGCTTTTTCATTTTGCTACGGTCGTTTTCTTTTTTATTAAATATATTGTAACCATTCTTCTAATGAGTGAACTGAATAAGTAGGTTGCTTTTCATAATCAGCTAACATTTCTTTCGTCGTTACACCCGTATGTACAAGTAAAGTATCTATACCAGTATTAATTCCAGCTAAAATATCGGTATCATAATAATCACCAACCATTAGCGTATCTTCTTTTGGCACTCCTAGTACTTTTAATGCTTGTTCCATAATAATTGATTCAGGTTTACCAATAAAAATTGGTTTAACTGTCGTAGAAACTGCAATCACAGATGTTAATGATCCATTGCCAGGTAATAGTCCTCTTTCAGTTGGAAGTGCAATATCACCATTTGTAGAAATAAATGTGGCACCATTTCTAACTGCAAGGCATGCTTTCGCTAATTTCTCATAATTGATATCTCGATCTAGACCACTTACAACAAAATCTGGTTGATTATCAGTGATTCTTAAGCCAACCTCCTCCAAAGCAAATGTAAGCCCCTCTTCACCTATCATATAAACTGATGCATTTTCTTTCTGTTCTTTTATATAATTAGCTGTTGCATTACTTGTTGTAAATACTTGTTCCTTTGTCGTAGGAATATTAAAGCGATTAAGCTTATCTGCAACTTGTTCTGGTTTACGTGTTGAGTTATTTGTTACAAATAAATAAGGAATCCCTTTTTCTTTTAGTGCTTCTATAAATCGACTAGCCTCTTCAATTTGTTCTTCACCACGATACATGGTACCGTCTAAGTCAATTAAATATCCTTTATACTGCTTCATGTTGACACTCCTTCAATCCTTTTAATCCCTTTTATTTCTCTTTGTCGCTACTAAAAGCATTTACGACACCAAGCTCTTTATTCAAATAAGTATCTACTGCAATTGGAAATTCTTTATATGCACTAATATTTTCTGAAAAAGTAGACATGATTGTTTCGGTAATTGTTGTTGTATAATCCTGTAATAAATGCTTACGAATTGGTATTAGTTTTTTAATTGCTTCTCCTAATTCTTTCGTAATTACTTTTTCGTCCATTAATATATCAACAATATCATCATAACTACCAGGATCCCTCATAATGAATCCGTCAATCATTGCATTACCAATGTCTAAAATACTGTCGATAAAAAGCTGCGCCATTCTTTCAAATGCAAGCACCTCAGTTTGATTAATTGGTTTACAATTTGAATCATAATAATTAAGCATTGAGTTGATTACTTCTATTCGATCAATAATACTTTGACGATTAATAAAGTACATATGTACACTTCCTTCTAAGTTCTATCTTCTACATTTTATGAACATATATTTATTTTATAGCTAAATTCGAAAAAAATCGACATCAATGAAAGCGTTTCTGCTCGATATTTGATATAGTAGATAGGTAAATGATTGGGAACTTTGTAGTTAAAACAACATCATATATGTTTACTCAAATTGAAAATCCCATCAAAAATGTAAATATTTTAAGAAAATATATTGAATGATACTATTAGGGGGTAACAAATAATGGGTGAACGTTTTTTCTTATATGATGATGTAACTCAAGCGAAAACAAGATTTCTGAGCTTTATGGGAGATGAAGAAAGGCATGACCTTGCCTTAATTTATTCTGATCGTCACTACGGAAAAGTTATTGTATTAGACATTCAAAGTAACCGTTTTGCAATTATTGGATCAGATGATTTAAAAGAAGAAGGTTATTTAGAATTTGCTTTTGGAATCACAGAAGAAAAAGCTGCAGAGCTATTAGATTTCCTTAGTGAAATAATTTATTAATTTAAATGTTTTTGTGGATAACCTTAGTCGAATTGAAAAAGAGTGGATAACAATTGAAGTTGTCCACTCTTTTTGTGATTAAGTTCTAACTTATTCACAAACTAATCTCATTTTTCACACTTATCCACATGGTTTTTTACTATTTAAAAAAATCTAAAAATAATTATCCACAAAAATGAAATAAAAAAAATTGATGGGTCCTACCCACCAATTAGTTTTTAATCTTTTTCACGACAAAATATTTACATCCAAAATTGCAATATTCATAAATATATTCACGCAATGTACTAATTTTAGAATCATATGGTACATTTTTTTGCGAGTCATCAAAAAATCCTCTTAAGCGCAATTGCTCATATCCCCAATCGCCTACGATATAATCGTACTTCGAAAGGATTTCTGCATATCTCGCTTTAAAAGCTTCTTCATTAAAGCCTTCACGATAGTCTTCAACAATTTCATAACAAGTATTTTGAATGCAAACCATATTATTTCTCCTTCCTTATACTCCCATAAATATGTAATCAACTTATTTGGCATACTAATTTTACAATCCTAATAAAAGGTGGTTTTACGTATGCGCAAAATTTTAGTTTGTTTTATCACTTTATCATTTTTAGGTGGTTGTTCATTTGGTCCAAGTCAATCTAGACAATTTGAATATGAGGATACATCTTATAAAGATGAGAAAAGAACAAATACGCCTAAAAAGTTAAATACAGCACCAATGGAACTAGGTGATGTGAACAATAAAGAAGAATCTTCTTACAAAGATTATGGCTTTTCTAGGCTACAAAAGCAAGAGGTTTCAGGTAGAGATGGCGAATATACTTTAAAAATCGATAAACAGGAAGTAGCAAAATTTATTTCTTATTTAGAAGTTAAACTTCCTTCAGTTGATGATGCTGCTACATTTGTAACTGATCAAGAAGTCTTTATCGCTTATAGTACACATGATGATCAAAACAAAGTTAGACATCAAGTTGAAAAAACTGCCCGCTCTGCTTTACCTAGTTACTATCATATTTACACTTCAAATAGAGTAGAAAATTTTAATAATATTGAAGAACTTCAAAAATATGGTGATTTAACTGACGCACAATTAGAGGAAAAAATTAAATTCTTAGCAGAAGGTTTCGACGTTGATAAACAAAGCTTACATTTCGATAAAATGGCTAATGATCCACATTAATATCAATTTGAAAAAGCACTAGCTTAGCTAGTGCTTTTTATTTTAATTATTGTGCCTGTTTAGCTGATTGAACTTGCTCATCAGCATGGTAAGATGAACGAACTAATGGTCCAGATTCACAGTGTGAGAATCCTTTTCCTAGTGCAACCTCTTTAAGCGCTGCAAATTCGTCAGGAGTGTAATATTTTTTAACTGGTAAATGGTTTTTCGTTGGTTGTAAATATTGTCCAAGCGTAATAATGTTTACACCTGCAGCGCGTAAATCATCCATCGCTTCATAAAGTTGTTCATTTGTTTCTCCTAGACCAAGCATGATACTTGATTTAGTTGGAATATCCGGATTAATTTCTTTTGCTCTACGTAAAAATTCAAGAGATCTTTCATAAGTTGCTCTTGCACGCACACGTGGTGTTAATTCACGTACAGTTTCGATATTATGATTCATAATATCAGGCTTAGCGTCCATTAACATTTTTAGGTTTTCAAATTTACCACCCATATCAGAAGGTAATACTTCAATCGTAGTAAAAGGATTTGCTTTTCTTACTTCTTTAACGGTTTCAGCAAATACCGCCGCTCCACCATCTCTTAGATCATCACGTGCAACTGCAGTAATAACTACGTGTTTTAAATTCATTTGTGTAACTGATTCTGCAACACGTACTGGCTCTTGTAAATCCAGTTCAGTTGGTAAGCCTGTTTTAACAGCACAGAAACGGCAAGCTCGTGTACAAATTGCTCCTAAAATCATAAATGTAGCAGTTTTTCTTACTGCCCAGCATTCATGGATATTTGGACAACGAGCTTCTTCACATACTGTGTGAAGATTTTTTGAACGCATCATCTTTTTTAAATCAGTATACGATTCATTCGTGTTTAATTTTATTTTTAGCCATTCAGGCTTTCTCAAATAATCTTCTTTTTTTGATGCCATTTGAAATTCCTCCAACGTTTATCGTTTACGACATATTTCAATATCAATTCCAATATTACTATATATTACTACATTTTTCACAGAGATGAAAAACTTTCGTCTGTATCTCCCTATAATTTCCATCTATGAAAGTCGCTCCTTTAACCAAACTAAAGAAGAAAATCTAATTAAGGGATGATGGTTTTGAAAAAAATAATTGTACTCTTTTGTATGGTGGTTATCTTCATAACACCATCATTTGCAGGTGCTGAGGAAATTGACCAGGCAAAGTTAGACCTGGAACGAATGTCATTATATAAAAAAGGTGAAGCATTAACTTTTATTCCATGGTACTATTTCGCAGCAATTGATACATATGAGCGAAACGTTCGAAGTGTAAGAAATGATATTCCTAAACGTGAAAAGGGCGTACTTTCAATTTATATTAAGCCTGAAGACTGGAGCGGATTAGTCAATCCAGTTAAAGAAGACTCTTACCTTCCAACCATTCATTTATTTGGTGGAATAGGAATGGATGGTAATAACGATGGTAAAGCTTCAATCCAAGATGACGAAGACTTATTATTTGCATTCATACATCGTTTACATTTCTATGGACCTTCAAGGCAGTACATTAGAATGATGTTATGGGATTATTACCAAAGAGCGATTACTGTAGATATAATCGATGAATATGCACGTATATATCAATACTATGGAAAACTCAATATTACAGGAAATGCTTTCCCGCTACCAATCCGTAGTGAACATAGTTATAGAAGTACTTGGGGTGCTCCTCGTAGCTTTGGAGGACGAAGAGTACATGAAGGGACAGATATTTTCGCAAACTATGGTACACCGGTTAGAGCAACCTGCTATGGCGTTATTGAAACAAAAGGTTGGAACCGTATTGGTGGGTGGAGAATTGGAATTCGCGACTTAAATAATAACTATCATTACTATGCACATTTAGGTGGATTTAATAAAGAAATACTAAAGGGTCAGGTAGTAGAGCCGGGAACAATTATTGGTTATGTAGGCAGTACTGGATACGGTCCTCCTGGAACATCAGGCAAATTCCCTCCACATCTACATTACGGAATTTACAAGGATAATGGTTATTCAGAATGGTCTTATGATCCATTTCCAAGGCTTCGATTATGGGAAAGGCAAGATCGCTTAGCACGAAGAAGTAGCTGATCAAAATAAAAAGCAGACATTGTAGTGTCTGCTTTTTATTTTTTGACTCTGTTAATATAATTGTTTATTTAGCTAAATACATCAGATCCTATTTTTTATTAGTCGTATTAGGCGTCGTTTGATTTGGGGCAAAAGGAATATAGCTTGGAACTTCCCCGTCAATAATCTCAGACGCAATTGGCACTTGTACTTTAACCTTTGTCGATTTGGACGTAAATGGAATAATGACATTCATATTTACTTCTACATTCATGATAATTTCTACAACTGAATTATCAAATCCAAATGGCTTTACCTTTTGTGACACATTTGCAACTGCATCACCTACTACAGAGAATCGTACAGGAATTGTCGGGCCAAGTCTTCCTAACAATACGGTGTTTGTCATGACCCCAATTGGCACGTCTATATAAAATCCTTCATTATCACTTTTCATCTTCTTTAATTCAGATTTGGATAAAGATAGAAATGAAAGATCTCCTTGTTCAACTCTTCTAATGTTCTCTTCAACATTACTTGTCGTTGAACCGATTATTTTATTGATTAAATAAGTATTTGTACTAATGACTGTTTTACCATTTTGATCAACATCACGAATTATAATATCCTGCCCTTCTAGCTCTTTTGAAGCAGATTCATAAGCTTCATTAATGACAAGATTTGCAATTCTTTTCGTTTGCTTTTCTGAATACTTTAAAATTGTAGGAGAAAAAATCTTATCAATTTTCCAAAAACCATAACACCCAAAAATAAGTAGTAACAAAATAATAACGACATACTTATTAGGTAACTTTTTTCGAAATGATTGTAAAACTGGAATTGATTTAAAAGAATTGGATTTAAAAACACCCTGTGATTTTTTTTTTGTAATAAATCTATTTCCTGGAACACGTTTGTGTTTAAATTTTTTCATCCGTTTCCATGCCCCCCTATTAAATGGGTATGCATGTCATGGCATGTTCATTCATCTTCTCTTCCATACAAAAAAGATGTTCCATCTTACATGGAACATCTTTTTATTGAAATACTCTTTGCTTTAAAGTTGTATCACATTCTGTAATCAATAAATGCAGATCATCAAATAAATTCACTTCGTATGGAATACTTACTTCATATCCATTTTCTTCAATAATTCGGATAATTGGACGGTCAGTTGATGCTGCATTTTGTCTAGCAACAATTCCACGACGACCATCATTTAATTGAACAGTTAAGCCTGTAGGATAAATCGATAATGAATCTCTGAATAATCGGACTAATTTTGCGTCAAATAACTTATGACTACCGCTGTATAAGAGCTCTAATCCTTCGTGAGGTAGCATTGCTTTTCTATATACTCTGTTAGAAGTAACCGCGTCAAAAACATCTGAAATTGCTATAATTTTAGAGTACAGATGCATTTCTTCTCCAGATATCCCTTTTGGATAACCGCTTCCATTTATACGTTCATGATGTTGTAGTGCACAAATCGCCACAACTGAATGAATATTAGGAACTTCTCTAAGAATTGCATATCCAGCAGTCGTATGTTTTTTAATTAATTCATACTCTTCTTCAGTTAAACGTTCTGGTTTATCTAAAATTTGATTCGGCACCACCATTTTACCTACATCATGTAACAGTGCCCCAAGACCTAATAAATCTAATTGACTTTTATTTAACCCTAATTTCGTTCCAATTGCTAGTGAGTACATTGTTACATTTAATGAGTGAGTAAATATATACTCATCATAAGAAAATACGTCTGTTAATAGTGAAAGCATATCATTGTTATTCTTTAATTCTTTTAACAATGATTCAATTATGCCTTTTAATTCAGGAGCAGACTTTTCTAGTGAAAGCCATCTAAGATGAAGCTCTTCATTTTTAAATTTTACAAAAGCATCTTCAATTTTTTTGGTACTCTCAATTCTAAGCTCGTCTGAAATAGTAGAGTCTAATTCTAAGCCATCAGAAAGAGGATCGTGAATGAAGACATAGGATATACCTAACTTATGCAGACGATTAATCATCATCACTGTTAAAGGAACATTAGCATTAACTAAAATTTTTCCCTGTTCATTATAAATTGGCTTCCCTAAAAGTGTGCCTGGAACAAGAGTTGAAGTCACGACAATTCTCATAGTTTTCTCCCTGATATACTTTTTATTAAATATATGGTTCCTCAGATGAGTAAATTCGTGATGTCATTTCTTTTTAAGATTCTAGTTGATTTTTAGCACCTGAATAGATTTTTCTACTTTTTCTGACTATATTTTATTTTATTATACTATTTATAACGGTTAAATTCTGAAAAAATTAAGCCACTAAACGAAATTTAGTGGCCGATTTTATAACATTTTTAGTAATGCTTCCCTTCCAATCATACCTTTTTGAATCCCGAGTCTTTCGGCTTCAACAGTAATTGATTCTAATGGGGCATTTAATAACTCTTCAATTGTTTTGACTCCGACTGCACGGCCGGCAATAATTTTGCGATCAAGAAGCCTCTCATTTAAAAGAGCGACATCTAAAGCCCCACACATGATATACCCTTTATCATTCATAACGACTAATAAAGTTGTTTTTGGAAGAAGGACAGTTACCGCATTAAATGTATGATCCTCAATCTTAATAGGTGTTAATTGAATCAAGTTCACCGCTCCTTTCTCATTCTAAAATATGAGAAAAATTTAATAAATGAACCTGTCTACCATACAAATTTACATACTTTTTACAGCCCAAAGTAATACATCTCGGATAAATTCAGGCATATAGTATTTCTTATTTTTCGCTGCACTTATTTGAGGAAATAATTTTCCGAATGTAAATAAATCTAATGTGCCAATACTGTAGTTTCTCGATAACTCTAACATTTCACCATTAATAAAAATGTCTTCACGGTAAAAATGGCGTTTTACATGCCTATTTATGATTGTGACCCCATCGTATACCATCATCCCAATCACTTTACCCCTGAAACCTAAACCCTTCATTTTTAAATGTACCAGCTCTTTTTCTTCTCCAAGATTGATTACTTCTAGTAATTCAGCTCCTGTTAAATAAACTGTACATGGATTGATCGGATGTGGACAAATACGATGAATATGACCTTTCGTTACTATACCTTTGTTTAGGCCATCTAGTAGAATTCCAGCATTAATCAAACTAATATCAGCTTCAGTCCACTGCTTTAAAGAATTAGCCAAAATTTTTGGTAGTAAACTTTCTTTAAACCAGTTTGTTGTTAAGTTTTTTTGAATTAGAGCAATAGGTTCACTAAGAATTTCTTCGCTCATTCTCATTAAATACGCTAAATAATGGCTTGTAGATTCATCTTGGTAATGTTTCGGTATATTATGTATTTCTATAACCGATGCAGTTTTATTGATTATTTGTTTCGTCTGCTTGTTCACAGTCAACAATACTTCACCAAGATAATTTCCATATTTGCCAGTTCCACATAATAATGTATTTTCTACATACTCACCGTTCGGTAGCAAATGATGTGTATGGGCACCGAGAATCACATCGATTCCCTTAAATTGTTCTGCAATCATTTGATCGAATTTTAACCCCAAATGTGAAAGTACGATAACGATATCTGACTGTTCAGTAACGATCGGGAGTATTTGTTCTAGACTTTCTATAGGGTCTTGAATACTCCAACCAAGACATTCATAAAAAACTGGATAAGAAATCGTTAATCCAATAACGCCAATTTTCAAGCCATTTCTCTCATAGATTTCATATGGCTTACTGAATGCTTTCGAATTTTCCTCATTGATCGATAAGTTACCTACTAAAACGTCAAAACTTGCATGCTCATATAATTTTAGTAAATCCTCTTTAGCTAAAGTTATTCCTTCATTATTACCAATCGTAACAGCATCATACTCTGCTTCATTTAATAGATTTACATTCCCTTTTCCTATAGTTGCTTCAGAAATCGGATGAAATCGGTCGACGAAGTCTCCAATATCAAAGGTTAGATATTCTTCACCATTTGTTCTAGCAAGTTCTCTTTTCGATTTTAATAGCCCCACAATTGTAGGCCAAGTTTCAAAGTGACTATGAATGTCATTTGTATGGAACAATCGAATATTTATATTTTGATTATTTGAATCCATTGTTCCACTCCTTCGTTAAATATTTTCTATCATTAATTTTATTCCATAAAATAAAACGACTAGTCTTAACAGTAATGCAATTGTTTCCGTTTTTAATTTTCGATTGATTAGTGCCCCAATTTTCCCACCAAACCATGCGCCTGGTATTAATAAAAGTGCATAATAAAAGTTTACTTCTCCTATTGCTAAATACGAAATAGAGCTACCAAGAGTCGTAAACATCACAACAAACATCGATGTTGCGACAGCCATTTGTGGAGGAAAACCAAATAAAAAGGCCATCATAGGGACCAACATAATTCCTCCACCAATCCCAAATATACCTGAGATTAAACCAATCAACATAGATAACGTGATAGCCAATGGTAGACTATAACTATATGTATATGCTTCACCTTTATCATTTGTATATGTTCGAATAACACCTTTATGTAATTCTTTGGATTTTTTATTCAGTTTAGTTGAAACAAATAGAAATGCTGAAATACAAACTAAAAGAATCCCAAAAAATAATGTAAAACGTTCAGTATTTAAAAGCGAATTTATATAAGTACCCAGCAAACTCCCAGGAACGCTTCCGATTAAAAATAAAAGACCACTCTTAAAATCAATTCTTCTTTGTTTATGGTAAGCAAGCGTAGATGAAAGTGAGGAAAATACAATTGTAATTAAAGACGTACCAACTGCAACATGAATTGGTACCGTATGAAAAGCAGATAAAAACCGATCTATATTTAAAAGCATTGGAACAATAATAATTCCTCCGCCTAGACCAATAAGCGAACCAACTGTTCCTGCTGCCAATCCTATACTAAGTAGTATAAGAACTTGTAATATAATGTCCAACCGTTAATTCTCCCCTTATGAAACGTTTATTGAATTAATCTCTCTTTATAATAAGTAATAGTTTAACACAAAAAAACTCGAATTTCTTCGAGTACTGTTGATCGGATTCTCATTGATACTATCATGATGAAATTCTACTTTTTAAGTATACTTAAATATTCTTTCCATGGTCCAACATCTTCTGAGTAACTCTTTGACATTACCCTGACTATTTGACTGATATGTGTCAAATCATGGACAACCCAAGTAGACAACAATTCTCTAAGTTTAACAATGCCAAATTCAGGATGAATACCAGTTAACTCAAGATGATCTTCAGGGGCTATTAGAAGTTGTATTTTTGCGATATTTTGAGCCCTAATTGACTTAAATTTAAGCAATCTCTCTTCAATCGGCATAGTCTGTTCTTTATTTAAGTGCGAAAAACGATCAAATAAAGGAAAATGTTTATTTTCATCTTCACCTAGAATGCATTCAATTCTTGCCATCCAATTTGTTTCCTCTGCTTCTATTAGGTGATCAATTACTTCAGAAACATTCCAAGTTCCTTCACCTTCATCACTTTGTAACCATCTATTGGAAAGACCTGATAAAAAATATTCTAATGTTAGTGGGGTGCGTTCTAAAACCTCAATTGCTTCATTCAGATTAAAATTCATCTAACCACTCCATTCTTTGATAAAAACTAAACAAACTTAATTAATTATAGATTTTAATTGTCACAAATAAAACATAAATTCGATCATCCCTTTTATTACATTAGGTAGATTAGATCAAAAAAGAAGACGAACTAAAGTAGTTCGCCTTCTTATCATTAAAGAATATTAGCCAATTGATCCTTCCATCTCGAATTTCATTAATTATAAATAAAGTAGAATTAAATATAAAACAAATAAAGGCTTTAAATCAATGTTTCAAAAATATACTCGTCAATATTCGATAATATAAACTATACCGAAAACGGCAAGTGATCGGCACGAAAGTCACTCATATATAAACAAACAAATTCGCAGACAAAATAAAATAGAAAAAGATTTATTAATAAAACCATTGATTTTGAATATCTACACCTTCGTAACTCAAAGAACAAACAGCTACTAAAATTTCAAAAGTACATTGAGATTAATTTGTGGTCAAATATAATCAAAAAAAATATATAATCAAAATATGGTCACAAACTATTACATAAAAAATAAGATTCCCAACCGCTGGTGATGGTAGTTTTTGTAATTTCCAGGCCTTAGATGAAAATTATTTATTGTAAGATTTCCATATTGAATGTATCTGTATCAAGTTTATTATATTCCTTGGATGAAACGGCAAGCATGACTAACGGCAGATCCCCTTCGTTTTTAAAAGCATGCACTACATAAGGTGTAACTTTTAAAATCAAATTATCACTTGATGAAATATTGATTTCTTCCAATGTTCCTGTATCAAGATTCTTCAGTGCAACCTTCGCCTTCCCACTAACAATCACAAAATACTCTAAAGTTTTTTTATGATAGTGGTTCCCTCTAACACTTCCCTTTTCAGAATACAGTAAGTACACCTCTTCAATTTGGATATCTTCCTCTAACTGACTTTTCATTACAATTTTTTTTAGACTTCCTCGCTTATCTTCAAAAGGTTGAATGGAAATTAATTCAAATCCTCTCCCCATTATAACAACTCCTTCCCACCCCATTACCATCTTCTTTTATCTACCTGTTCCTATAAATTTTTCTTTATTTCTTGTATACCAATCAATGGTTCGTTTTATGCCATCATGGAGGCTTATTTTAGGTTCCCATTTTAAAATGTTTTTTATTTTAGTGGTATCAGGCTGTTGTCTCCAAACTTCATTTTCCCTATAAGTAAGTGCACCATAATTTGGTTCTTTATTTGGGCTCATTTCCTTGTAAATCATGTCAACATAGTGCTTTAGCTTATAAATAGTACCACTGCCGATATTAAATATTTCGTTTTTAATAGTTTCATTTTGGGCAGCCAAAATAAAACCTTCAATAATATTTTCTATATAACAATAATCCCGATATTGTTCACACGGAGTTAAATTAACATCTTTGCCTTCTAAATTAGATAAAATAATATAAGGAAAGAATTTATGACTTCCCTCTTTCTCTCCAAATACACCAAAAGGCCTCAGAGTTACAATATCTATTTCATTTTCCGCAGCAATTTGATGGGAAATAATGGAGGATGAGGCTTTAGTACTTCCGTATATACTATCGGGCTCTAAATGAGAGTTCTCTTTGATAATATCCTTTTTATCACCGTACTCCATACAAGTACCTACATTAATAAATTTCTTGCACCCTACACCTTTTAAAGAATTTAACAAATTCATAGTCCCTATGATATTGGTGTTAACTGCAGTTAAATAATCCTTTTGTCTAGAATCTACCCCATACGCACCAACATGAAAAATATATTCTGGCTTAATCTGTTTTACTAAATTGTCTATTGAAACGGAATCTCTTAAATCAATCAGATGGATGTCAATATGCTTTTTTAATTCTTCAATTCTCCATAAATCGGATGATTCCCTAACTATAATGGATACATCAGCTTTTTCATTTACCATTTTTTGCACGACATGAGATCCAATGAATCCATTTGCTCCAGTAATTAAAACCTTTTGATTATAAAAATAATTAGTCTCTGCCATAAATTCCTCCAAAGTTATTTTTCTGGATCAAGAGTTCTAGTGGGACTCTCCATGACTTTTAAACCTGAAAACTGATTCGGCCATTGGTCTAAATACTTTTGGTCTAACCATAGCTCTACTTCCACTTTGTTAAAACACCAATTAATACAATCCTTCTTCCATTTGTACAGGCATTCTAGTGCGATTTCATCTCTGTTAAATCCTATTAGTCCGGCATCATACACACCATAATTCTTTTCTTCTTCAGTAGTAACTGGCCTCGTGAAAATTAAAAGAGAATTCCCACGCTTCAATTCATCAAATAAGTTATTAAAATCTGTATAAAGGCGGCTGTTATCAACGTCGGTATAAACAAGAGAATTTACTTGATAATTATTTTTAAAAATATATGAAATAAAGGAAGGTTTTAATGTCCGGTTATATTCCTCAGGGTTTCGAGTATCTTTGATACTTAATAACTCGTTGCCTTCAAGATTTGTTAAGTTGATAAGAATGACATGATCTAAATTCAATTTGTAAAAGAAGGAATAGGTGCTCTCATCTAGACAGCAAATCCATAGTTGAAAATTGGGTGTATTCTTCTTTAGGGAGTTAAAAAGTGCTAAACCTTGTTCAAGAGATTCTTTCCCAATAATTGTACATAGGTTATTTTTTCCTTTATCAGCTGACAAGTTTATTTCAAGGTTAAAATAATTTCTTATATGATTATCTTTTATACTCTTTTCTTGAACGAAGTTACTGTCCACTTCTTTTATTTTATTCATTATTGCTATTGAGGCATTTATATAGGGAATATAAATATGCTTAGTGACGTCATCTCTGCAATTCATTACATAATTACAAATATCAAAGACATTGCCATCATAGTATTTAAACCCATAAAAATGGAAAAATATTATTTTTTCATTATTTATAAATATATCTTTGTCTTTTTTAATAACTGGACTTTCTATTAACCTGTAATTTATGATATAAGGAGTAAGATTGACACCTACATTCTCAATAATACCAACATTCTGAAATCTTAATGGCCAATCATTTGCATATACCTGGTCGCTCCAACGTCCTTTTTCCCATCTGTCAAAACACCATTCTATCAGCTTCTCTCTAAACCAATGAAGGCATACCATCGAATATTCATCTCTTTTAAAACCCATAAAACCGGTATTATAGATGCCGTTCGTTTCGCCTAATATACTATGTTCCTCAAGCCATTTTTCAGCTGTTAGCGTAACAGAGTATTCTCCCCATTCGGTAAAAATAGGTTCCGGATTCGAAAAAAAGAAGGTATCTCCGTCCAGCCATACAATATGATCGATTTCTTCGAATTGGTTTAATAGATATATACATACCGACGCTTTACAGGTCCAAATATATTCCTTGTCATTTCGAGAGCTTTTTACCGAAAGTAATTCTTTGTCTTCCTTTTCAATCTCTTCCAAACTTATTATGGTTGCATTAGTTAGGTTCATTTTCTCAAATAATTTTTTTGCTTCTTCATGAAGACATATCATAAAAAAATGAAAATCTTTATCATGTTGTTCAATTGAGTTGTATAATAATAAACCTTTATAGGCGTAATCCTTACTAAAGGTTGAGCAGTAATAATGTTTCAACTGTTCAAACTCCTTTCAAGTTTTAAATTTAGTCTGCAGCGCTTAGGTATTCCTTTAATCGTTAACTATTAGTAAATAAAACGATAATCGAAAACATTCTTTTTCTTTATCGACTCTTCATTTTTAATAAATTCATCCCAAGCTGTTAAAATTACAACATGATTAACCATTGAAAGCAGTGATGATAGGTTAGGAGAATATTGAATCGGAAATCCATATACCTCTTTAAACTCTTCGTTTGCCATAGGATCATAGGCGATGATATTTTTGTACCCTTTTTGAAGCAAACCTTGAATAATAGCTTTTGCCGGTGTATCCCGAATGTCATTTGAATTTGGCTTAAATGCTAACCCGAGGATTCCTATATTTTCATTCTTTTCAACTATTCTTTCTACATCACTGACAACAAATTCTTTAATGGCTTCATTTACTTTTAGGGTACTTGTTAATAGTTCTGGTGTGTAAGAATTCTTTAAGGCCTGACTAACTAAAGCCATCGTATCTTTAGGAAGACAGTAGCCGCCAAATCCACAACCAGGGAATACATAAGATGTCATATTAGCGGGTGCGCCACTCCATCTTCTATCGAGATGTAAGACCTGAAATGCTTTTTTTATATCAATATTTCCGATGGACCTGGCGATTAGTGACTGTTCATTTGCAAAACTGATAAGAGTTGCCAGCATCGTGTTAGATAAATACTTAATAAATTCAGCAGTATTTAAAGAAACCCGGTAAATCGGAGCATTAAAAGTTTGGTATATCGTTTCGACTATCCGTCCACTTTTATCATCATCCTGGCCAATAACAATACGATCTGGATTCATAAAATCGTCCCAAGCATATCCTTCTCTTAAAAATTCAGGATTATTGGTTAGGCCAATTTCAACTCCAACCTTAAAACCTAAAATTTCCAGATAGGGTTTAATCCTTTCACTTGTTGTGGATGGAGGAATAGTCGATTTGATCACTAATACTTTAAACTCTGGCTTTTTTATATAGCCTGCAACATTTTTAATTGCTTCCAAGATATATCCCAAATCCGCACTACCATCTGTTTTGCTCGGTGTTCCTACGCAAAGAAAGATAACTTCACTGTTTATTACAGCTTCCTGTAAATCATCTGTAATCGTAAAACCTTTATTTAAGTGCTCATTTAATTTTTCATTAAGATTTGGTTCATAAAAGGGAATCTTACCATTTCTTAATTGGTCCTTCTTCTTTTGATCAATATCAAAACCGTAAACATGATACCCTTTCTCGCTAAATCCTAAAGCCGTAGTCAATCCAACAAATCCAAGGCCAATTACAGTAATCAATGAATTTCACCTTCTTCCTTCAAAAAGCATAAAAAGCGATTGACACCTTCAACTATTGATATTGCAGGGGAATAGTTTAAAAGTTTTCTTGCCTTTGAAATATCAGGACATCTTCTTAATGGGTTATGTGTTAGATAACTCTTTTCTTCCGATTCTTTAAATTCTATTGACTGATTAAAACCAAAATTTTCTGAGCCTGCATCCTTATAAATCTGAGCTAATTCTTTGATTGAAATTTCAGGTGTATCTATTCCTATATTAAAGTAGTCAAATGGTTCATATAGTAGCGCCTTTAAATAACCAGTGATGGCATCTGTAACATAACAAAATGTTCGAGTTGGTTTTCCGTCGGAGTGCATAATCAGTTTTTTATTTTCAATAATGGCTTTTGCAAAATCAGCTGGCACCCTTTTATCATTAAGCCTCATTCCGGGTCCATAATTATTAAATGGTCTGACAATTGAAATGGGCATACCAAATTTTTCGGCATATAAGTAACATAACGTCTCTCCGAATCGTTTTGCCTCATCATAGCATGCGCGCGGTCCTATCATAGCCACATTTCCTCTATACTCCTCGGAAGTCGGAATGTAATCCGGAAATGGATCACCATAAACTTCACTGCTGGAGAAAAACAAGAACCCTTTAATGTTTTTATCCTTATAAAAATCTAACAAAGCTCTTAGTCCTATTACATTAGCATCTAAGGTTTCAAGAGGATATTTTCTATAAAAGGTTGGCGAGGCAATCGAAGCCATGTGGATAATAAAATCTACATCATTAATTTTATTAGTATCAAATAATGAAAACTCAGTAATATCAAACATGTATAATCCAATCTTTGGATTTAATTTCTTTAAATCTTTAATCCATTTGGGTTTCCCTAGTTTAAAATTGTCAATTCCAATAATCTTTTTAATACCAAGCTGCGATGAATAATCAGATAAAAATGACATGAAATAATAGCCTAAGAATCCGGCGCAACCCGTAATGAGGATTGTTGAATCCTTAAGTTTTTCTATTTCTGTCTGATCAAGATTATTAAATATATATTGAAGATCTGACTGATAGATATTGTGTTTTTCATTTAAATCCAAGTTATCTACCTCCACATTCATTCTTTTAAATAAAACAATTGCACCAATTACAGAGGCATAAACTAAAAACTGTTGTTCTTAATTATTTTTATCCCATATTTTCCAAGGAGCTTTACTGGACTCCCACATTTCTTGTAAATATTTCTTATCCCGTAAAGTATCCATTGGATACCAAAAACTATTATGTTTATATGCCATTAATTGACCATCTTTAGCAAGGTTTTCTAACGGCTCCTTTTCAAATATGGTTTGTTCACCGTTATTCAGGTAATTAAATACTTCTGGCTGCAATACAAAAAAGCCAGCATTTATCCAACCGCCATCTCCTGGTATTTTCTCCTGAAACTTCTCTACTTTCTGATCATTGGACAAGGATAAAACTCCAAATCTGCCCTGAGGCTGTGTAGTTGTTAATGTAGCCAACTTCCCATGTGAGCGATGGAATTCTACTAATTCCTTAATATTTACATCACTTACTCCGTCACCATAAGTCAACATAAAAGATTCATTACCAACATAATCCTGCACTTTCTTAATTCGGCCACCAGTCATTGTATTTAAACCAGTGTCAACCAATGTAACCCTCCAAGGTTCAACCGAATGCTGGTGAATAATAAATTCATTTCCCTTCTGAAAATCAAGTGTTAAATCAGAATTATATAAGTAATAATTTAAAAAATACTCCTTGATTACATGGCTCTTATACCCTAAACAGATAATAAAGTCGTTATATCCATAACTAGAGTAAAGCTTCATGATATGCCATAAGATGGGCTTTTCGCCAATCTCTATCATAGGTTTCGGCTTTAAATGGGTTTCTTCACTTATTCTTGTGCCAAACCCCCCAGCTAAAATTATGACCTTCACATTTTTCTCTCCTTTCGAGACATTCTGCTTCTTTGAATAAACATCGATTAGTTGCCGTGTCCATTTCTTAATAACATATTCTTAATTTTTAAAATTGTTTAGGCATATCCAACATTCAAATGTATTTAAGAAAGGAAAGTTAAAATGAGGCTTACTTGAAACGGAAAAGTATTTAAGAAGGACAGGAGAGAGCTAGGGAAAATTGACATCCAAATGAAAGTGTAGTCAAAGTTATAGACAAAATTGATCGAACCGGCTTATTAAATCATGAATAATTTCATCGGGCTGTTTATTTGTTGTGTCATAGAGATAGTTTTTGTTTGGTAAAAAGTTTTCAAGTTTGTCTAATAAATATAAAGATCCTTCTATTAAATAATCATCCCCTCTTTGATTTAATCGTCTAATAATCATTTCATCATCTGCCCGTAATACGACATAATGAATTTTTACATTTAAATCCGATAAGTGCTTATCTAACCACTCTAACTCACTGTAAACAACATAATCTATAATTACATTAATGTTATTTTCAAGGAAGTTCCTTGTTAATGAGAGAATATTTTTCCATATAATAGCTCTCATTTCTTCCCTCGGAGGTTGTATTTTTCCTCTGAACATTAATTTGATTAAGTCACCTTCTATTAATGCAGCTTCTTCTATCTCCTGGGCAAGTGCATTTGTAACTGTCGTTTTACCAACTCCATATGGACCTGAAATAATATAAATGGAACTATTGTTTCTATTTTGCATATTAAGTTTCCCCTCCAGAATCTAGTTAATAGGGATTAAGGATTTCTATAAAGACTATGCGTATACATAACATCTTGTGTAGACAAAAGCATTTTTTGTATAAAAAAGACCCCCAACCAAATTGGTTGAGAGCCCTTGAAAAATGGAAGAAATTATTGAGTGAATTAAAGAAGTTTAAACTAAAAGCAAAATGAATTGATAATAGGAAACGAGAGGTTTCATCGAAATGAAGATGGTATTGTATTTCAGAACTGTCATGGGTATTATCTAACACCTTTAAAGTTAGAAATTCCATTCGTGATTACTGCAAAAAAGCTGGTCTAGGGTACAAAAAAGGACACATGTTTTTGACATACTCATGCTGTTCTGCTACTTGAATCAGGAGTAAGTATTAGATACGTGCAAAACTGCCTAGGTCATCATACAATTAAAATAACAGATAATATTTATCTCGATATTACCGAAAAAAAAGAAGACGAACCTAAGCAGTCCGCCTTCTTATCTTTAAAGAATATTAGCCAATTGATCCTTCCATCTCGAACTTAATCAGACGGTTCATTTCAACAGCATATTCCATAGGTAATTCTTTTGTAAATGGCTCAATGAATCCCATAACGATCATTTCTGTAGCTTCTTGCTCAGAAATACCGCGGCTCATTAAGTAGAATAATTGCTCTTCAGACACTTTTGAAACTTTCGCTTCATGCTCAAGAGAAATATTGTCGTTTAAGATTTCATTGTATGGAATTGTATCAGAAGTTGACGCATTATCCATAATTAATGTATCACATTCAATGTTTGAACGAGATCCAGCAGCTTTACGACCAAAGTGAACAATACCGCGATATGTTACTTTACCACCGTGTTTTGAAATTGACTTCGAAACAATTGTAGAAGAAGTATTTGGTGCTAAGTGAATCATTTTTGCACCAGCATCTTGGTGTTGACCTTTACCAGCAATTGCGATAGAAAGTGTAAGTCCACGAGCACCTTCACCTTTTAAAATAACTGCAGGATATTTCATCGTAAGCTTAGAACCGATGTTACCATCAATCCATTCCATTGTTGCATTTGCTTCACAAACAGCACGCTTCGTAACTAAGTTGAATACATTATTCGCCCAGTTTTGAATTGTAGTGTAACGGCAGTAAGCATCTTTTTTAATGATGATTTCAACTACTGCAGAGTGAAGTGAGTTTGTTGTATAAACAGGAGCTGTACAACCCTCAACATAGTGTACGCTTGAACCTTCGTCAGCAATAATTAGTGTACGTTCAAATTGTCCCATATTTTCAGAGTTAATACGGAAATATGCTTGTAGTGGCGTATCTACTTTTACGCCTTTTGGTACATAAATAAACGATCCACCTGACCAAACCGCAGAGTTTAATGCTGAGAATTTGTTATCTGTTGGTGGGATTACTTTACCAAAGTGCTCTTTGAAGATTTCTTCATGCTCACGTAAAGCTGTATCTGTATCAGTAAAAAGAATACCAAGATCAGTTAAATCTTGTTTCATGCTGTGGTAAACTACCTCAGATTCATACTGAGCAGAAACACCCGCTAAATACTTTTGCTCTGCTTCAGGGATACCAAGTTTATCAAATGTATTTTTGATTTCTTCAGGTACTTCATCCCAAGATTTTTCTGTTTTCTCTGATGGCTTTACATAATAAGTAATTTCATCAAAGCGTAAATCAGACATGTCTCCACCCCACTGAGGCATTGGCATATCATAGAAATATTGTAAAGATTTTAAACGAAAATCTAACATCCATTGTGGTTCATTTTTCATACGTGAAATTTCTTCAACGATTTCCTTTGTTAAACCACGCTCTGAACGGAAGATTGATACGTCACGGTCATGAAACCCATATTTATAATCACTAATATCTGGTAAATTCGTAGACATCATTCATACTCCCTTCTAATAGAAGAGAGGATTAAAGCTCAGAAGATTATTCTTCTGATTTTAACCCCTTCTCCATCGCTTTCCATGCAAGTGTTGCACATTTAATTCGTGCAGGAAATTTCGAAACACCTTGCAATGCTTCAATATCATCTAATTCAACTGAATCATCATATTCTTTTCCAAGCATCATGTCAGAAAATATATGAGAAAGATTTAATGCTTCCTCAATTTTCTTACCTTTTATTGCGTGTGTCATCATTGAAGCAGATGCCATTGAAATGGAACAACCTTCACCGTCAAAACGAGCATCATATACGATTCCATCTTCAACTTTTAAACGCAATTCAATTCGATCACCACAAGTTGGGTTATTCATGTTAACAGTTAAGTCACCATCAGAGATAGCCCCAACACCCTTATTACGAGGGTTTTTATAATGGTCCATAATCACTCGACGATACAATGCATCCAGATCTATATTTCGATTAATAGACATCACTAAAGTACTCCTTCGTTTTTACTAGTCCTCTTACAAAAGCATCTACATCTTCTTTTGTATTATACAAATAAAAACTTGCTCGAGCAGTTGCAGATACTTTTAACCATCTCATTAATGGTTGTGCACAATGATGACCTGCACGTATTGCTATGCCTTCAACATCTAAAACAGTCGCTAAATCATGTGGGTGAACATCATCAATATTAAATGTTACAAGACCCGCACGATGTTTTGGACCATAGATTGTGATACCTTCTACAGAAGATAACTGTTCCAGTGCATAATCTACAATCTCATGCTCATGTTTTTCGATATTGTCCATACCGATGTCGTTTAAGAAATCAATAGCTGCACCTAATCCAACAGCACCAGCAATGATTGGTGTACCACCTTCAAACTTCCAAGGTAGCTCCTTCCAAGTTGAATCTTGTAAGTCAACGAAATCAATCATTTCTCCACCAAATTCAATTGGTTCCATGTTTTCAAGAAGATGTTTTTTACCATAAAGTGCACCAATACCTGTAGGAGCACACATTTTATGACCAGATAATGCATAGAAATCACAATCTAAGTCTTGTACATCCACTTTCATATGCGGCGTACTTTGTGCACCATCGACAAGCATAACTGCTCCATTTTGGTGTGCAATTGCTGCAATTTCTTTTACGGGATTAATTGAACCAAGTACATTTGAAACATACATGATAGCAACAATTTTCGTATTAGAATTAATTGTAGCTTTTGCTTGCTCGATACTAATCGAGCCATCTTCTTCTAAAGGTATATATTTAAGCGTTGCGCCAGTTGCTTTTGCCACCTGCTGCCATGGAATGATATTACTATGATGCTCCATATAAGAGATCACTATTTCATCCCCAGCTTTCAGGTTCGCTCTGCCGTAACTAGCAGCGACTGTATTGATTGCCGTTGTTGTTCCTCTAGTGAAAATAATTTCTTCCATCGAAGAGGCATTAATGAATTTACGAACTTTTTCACGAGCTCCTTCATATGCATCTGTCGCTTTTGTTCCTAGCGTATGCACACCTCTATGAACATTGGAATTAATTTCTCGATAATAGTTAGAAACTGCCTCAATTACCTGTACAGGTTTTTGTGAAGTTGCTGCACTATCCAGATACACTAAAGGATGTCCATTTACTTCTTGATTTAGAATAGGAAAGGCTTCACGGATTGATTTAACATCCATTACTTAACCTTCCTCTCAATTACATCAACAAGCATTTTTTTAACTTCATCAACCGGTAATTCCGAAACTACAGGTGCTAAGAATCCGTGAATAACTAAGCGCTCTGCTTCCTTCTTCGGAATACCACGACTCATTAGGTAGTAAAGTTGAGTAGGATCTACTTTACCAACTGAAGCTGCGTGTCCTGCCATTACATCATTTTCATCAATTAATAGAATTGGGTTTGCATCTCCACGAGCTTTTTCACTAAGCATTAACACACGAGAAGTTTGTTGTGCATTAGATTTAGAAGCACCGTGCTCAATTTTTCCGATCCCATTAAAGATTGAAGTTGCTGCATCTTTAGATACACCATGCTTTAAGATCCAACCTTCTGAACCTTTACCAAAATGGATAATGCTCGTCGTAAAGTTTTGCGTTTGCTCACCACGACCAACAGTTACCATTTTCATATCTCCAAATGATCCGTCGCCAATTAGGTTCGTAACGTTTTCAAATACTGAGTTTCCATCGTTCATTAGACCAAGTGCCCACTCAATTTTACTATCACGACCAGCGTGACCACGACGTACAACATAAGCAGTTACACCTTTTGCTAATGTATCAACTGCACCGTAACGTACTTTAGCATTATCTAAAGTAATTACCTCAGTTACTACATTTACAACAGCGCCGTTTAAGTCTTGTGAAGTTGAAACATAGTTTTCTACATAAGTTACTTCACTGTTAGCGTCCGCTACAACTAACACGTGATTGTAAGCAGGTACTGTTTCTCCATCCACTACGAAAATTGCTTGAATTGGTTTTTCAAGAACAACATTTTTCGGAATGTATAAGAATGCACCACCATTTACTAATGCAGCATGTAATGCGATTAATTTGTTTTCGTCTACTTTTACAGCTTCTGTCATGAAATACTTTTTAACAAGGTCTTCATGATCTTTAATAGCTGTGTGTAAGTCAATAAATAGAACACCTTTTTCTTTTGCTTCTGTTGAAAGCGCGTGATATACAGGTGAACCATTGTATTGTACGTATACTGATTGATCAGCATCTTCGTTCATTAAAGATGTAACTGATTCTGGTAATTGATCCTTCGTTGGAACATTGCCAGTAGTTACATCAAATTCTTTACCAAAGAAATCCCATTTAGAGATATTCGTTTTATCTGGTTTTGGTAGAGAAAGTGTTTCAGCTTTAGCAAGTGCGTTTAAACGGAACTCTGTGAAGTAAGCTGGTTCATTACGCAATGCAGAAAGCTGCTTTACTGTTTCTTGACTAAATGGAATTGTAGTACCAGTTGTCATGAGAATCCCCTCCTATCCGATTAAGCTTCTTGCCCAACTGTCTCGTCTTCGATACCTAACTCTTGTTTAATCCAGTCATATCCTTCAGCTTCTAAACGAGCTGCTAACTCAGGACCACCTGATTTTACAATACGACCTTGCATCATTACGTGAACGAAATCAGGCGTAATATAATTTAATAAGCGCTGGTAGTGAGTGATGATTAAGCAACCGAACTCTTCTCCACGCATTTCGTTAACACCTTTAGATACTACTTTTAATGCATCAATATCTAACCCTGAATCAATCTCATCAAGGATTGCAATTTTTGGTTGAATCATCATCATTTGAAGAATCTCATTACGTTTTTTCTCTCCGCCTGAGAAACCTTCATTTAAATAACGTTGTGCCATTTCTGGATCCATTTCAAGGAATTCCATGTTTTTATCTAAAGAACGGATAAATTTCATTAATGAAATTTCATCGCCTTCTTCACGACGAGCGTTTACAGCTGAACGTAAGAAATCGGCATTTGTAACACCACTGATTTCACTTGGATATTGCATAGCAAGGAAAAGACCTGCTTGAGCGCGCTCATCAACTTCCATTTCTAATACATCGTTGCCATCAAGCTCGATGCTTCCACCAGTAACTTCATATTTTGGATGACCCATAATAGCTGAAGATAAAGTAGATTTACCTGTACCATTTGGTCCCATGATTGCGTGGATTTCTCCACCTTTTACTTCAAGGTTTACACCTTTTAAAATTTGCTTACCTTCAATAGCAACTTGAAGGTCTTGTATTTTTAATGTAGAAGCTCCCATTGTTTACCCTCCATAATCTTAACAAATAAAATTTCTATAAAATAGAAAATGGCTATTTTAGTTCATTCTCATTTTATTCTCATTCTAATCTTAAAGCAATTAAAAAGTATTTTCAAGCAGTGTACTATTTTATTAAAAAAGTTTTATTGTCACGCTTAATTTTTTGTGAAAATAGAAATTAATAAAGATACTATATATATAGGAAATAATAATTTCCATGTCAAAATTAACTAAACTCTCATCTGAACAACAAAAGTATGCAATTAATCAACTTCAAAGCTTTTTCTTATACGAAAGAGATTAAGTACTTAGAGAGTTAAGCGCATTTTTACTAATTGACTTTATCACTACAAAGCTTGGTCCCTTGTATTTTAAGAAAGGTATTGAAGAATCTCAGAAATTTATGTCAGAGCGTGTAGAAGACCTTTACGCATTATTGTTAAAAAAAGATCTTGAATCCTAATGTTTTCTTAAAACAATTTTTTAATCATATTCAATTTAGCTTATTCAATACTAATATAGTTGTTCGAGTTAAATTGGGTGATACGCACTTAAAAATTACTCATATATTTAATAAGATTCGCACTCTTTCATTATTAACAAAAACCCAATTTTTCATAAAATAATTTTATATGTTATTAAATTCAAAAGAACCTTATTTTGAAGGTTCTTCTGCATTTACATTATCTAATTTTACTGTTGGAATATTTTATAAGGTACAACGATTTCCGGCATACCCGCCGCATATGCAGCTACTTCATATTCACTAAAAATTAATTTAATGCCTTCCTGATCAAATACCCATAATCTATTTTTATCACTTAGAGATATTTCATTTGGTGACTTAATTAAAACATATCCACTATATTTATTTTGTAATTGTTGATAAGTATAATCTTGTATAGCTTTTTCCTTTCCTTTTATTAGGCTTGATAACTGAATGAGATCACCTGTTTTTAAATCAAAATTAAAGACTGTCCCAGTTGTCATCCCATGTGCGCCGCCAGTATAAACATATTCATAATAGACAACACTTAATTTTCCAGCATTATTAAAAGGAACTTTATAAGTAAATACGTACTCATAAGGTCTCCATGGACCTTGACTTGAAGTCCATTTTGCCTTCGCTTCTTTTTCGTCTGCAAGTAATTTTAATCGATGCTGATTAGCTACTTTCGCACCTTTTTGTAAAGTTGCATTTATTTTATGCTCGGCTTTTTTGCTACTTAATCCTTTTACTTGTGGATATTTAATTGGTGTATTTCTCATTTTAACTTCATATACTTGCGCTTTTTGTACAGTAGCAGGCGACAATTGTACAAGTTTACTGTTTTGTTTGACCGCTGCTTGTGAATTAGTCGGTATCATAATAGAGCTTGTCATGATACAAGTAATTAATAATCCAATAACTTTTTTCATCTTTGATCCCCTTAACCAAATATTACCTTTAGTATGAGAAATTACGGATAGATTTATTACCTTCACAATTATCCGATTCTAGATTCACTTTCTATCAAGCTCATAAAAAAATGCAGATCCTTATATAAGGATCTGCATTTTCTTCCAATATTTAATTACTGCTTGATTTATCCTTTATTGATATTCGACATTTACCTTCTAAATGCATTCAAATTTAATAATTACAATCAAATCAATTATAATAAAAAGATACATAATAGAAGATTTTATTCAGAAAGTGGGATATAAAATGGCGAATATATTTGTAACAGGCAAAATACCTGAAAAAGCAGAAGAACTTTTAAAAGGGTACGATTTAACCATTTTTAATGGTGAAGGACTAATCACTGAAGAAGAGCTTTGCGAAAGTGTAAAAAATGCTGATGCAATTCTAAGTTTACTATCTACCCCAATTACAAAGAATGTAATCGATGCAGCGAAAAATGTGAAGATTATTGCAAATTATGGAGCTGGATTTAACAATATTGATGTTGAGTATGCTACTAGCAAAGGCATTCACGTAACAAATACTCCATTTGTTTCTACAGATGCAACAGCAGAATTAACGCTTGCTATCCTATTAGCAGTTTCGAGAAGAGTAGTAGAAGGCGATGAGTTATGCCGTACGACTGGTTTTGATGGATGGGCACCATTATTCTTTAGAGGCACTGAAGTTTCAGGGAAAACAATTGGAATCTTTGGTTTCGGTAACATTGGACAAGCAGTTGCAAAGCGTGCAAATTCTTTTAATATGAAGGTATTATATACTCAACCTAGAAGGTTAAGCCCAGAGATTGAACAACAATTTAACGCAACATATGTTTCATTTGAGGACTTACTTAAAGAATCTGATTTCATTTCACTTCACTCTCCATATAAGCCTGAACTGCATCATCTATTTGGAGAAGTAGAATTTGCAAAAATGAAAAAAACTGCCTTCTTTATAAATGCAGCAAGAGGAACTCTCGTAAATGAAGCAGAGTTAGTAAATGCTTTAAAAAATGGTGTGATTACAGGTGCAGCTTTGGATGTTTTTGAATTTGAACCAACCATTACGGAAGAATTAAAAACATTATCGAATGTTGTTCTAACACCTCATATTGGAAATGCTACTTATGAAACTCGTGAAGCAATGTCTGAAGTAGCGGCTAAAAATATTATAGAAGTAATAAATGGACGAAATCCTATTTCTGCTGTAAATGAAATATTTGTTAAAAACTAATCAGTACAATACCATGTTATTATTAATAGAAGATATTTGCTAAAACAAAAAAACTCTTAGCTAAATTGCTAAGAGTTTTCCTTTTGACTACTTATTCACTTACAGGTACTACAGCACCTTCATATTTTTCAATGATGAAATCTTGAATTTCTTTAGAGTGTAATACTTTTACTAATGCTTTGATCTCTTTTTTGTCTTTGTCACCTTCGCGAACTGCAATGATGTTTACATATGGAGATTCTTTACCTTCTAAAGCAATTGCATCCTTCATCGGATTTAAGCCTGCATCAATCGCATAGTTTGTATTGATTAAAACAGCATCGCCTTCTTTGTTTTGATATACTTTTGGAAGTAAACCAGCTTCAACGTCAGCTTTGAATTTTAAGTTTTTAGGGTTTTCAGCAATATCTTTAATTGTAGCAGTTGTTGGGTCTACGCCTTCCGCAATTTTAATTAAACCTTCTTGTTGTAACAGGCTTAACATACGACCGTGATCCGCAACCGAACTACTCATGATAATTGTTCCACCTTTTGGTAGTTCATCTAAGCTTTTATATTTTTTAGAGTAAACACCGATTGGCTCAATATGAATTCCACCAGCATTTTCAAATTTATATCCATTTTCTTTCATTTGTGATTCTAAGTAAGGAATATGTTGGAAATAGTTAGCATCTAATTCTTTTGATTCTAAAGCTTTATTCGGTAAAACATAATCTTGGAATTTTACGATTTTTAAATCAATACCTTCTTTTTTCAGTAAAGGTTTTGCTTCTTCTAAAATTACTGCGTGAGGTACATTTGAAGCACCTACTACTAATTCTTTATTTCCTTTTCCACCAGCTTCGTTTTCTCCATTACCACATGCAGCTAACGATAAAGCTAATACGCCTGCTCCTAATAAACCTGTAATCTTTTTGAAATTCATGTTCTTTTTCCTCCCTAATTTGAATTAAGTTCTTTTATCTATTTTTGTTGTTATTAAATCTCCAATAAATTGAAGTATAAATACAATGATTAAGATGATGACTGTTGCCACTAAAGTTACTTCATTATTTGATCTTTGGTAACCTTCCATAAATGCTAAGTTACCAAGTCCACCGCCACCTACAACTCCAGCCATTGCTGTATAACCAACTATCGCAATTGTTGTAACTGTTAAGCCTGAGATAATAGCAGGTAACGCTTCTGGTATAAGAACTTTTAAAATAATTGTTAAAGTGCTTGCTCCCATTGCTCTTGCTGCTTCGATTACACCCTTATCAATTTCACGTAATCCGATTTCAACCATTCTTGCATAAAATGGTGCAGCTCCGATAATTAGAGCAGGTAATGCAGCTTTCGCACCAAGCATTGACCCCAGAATAAACATTGTAAACGGAATTAATAAAATGATTAGAATAATAAAAGGTATTGATCTGAATATATTTACAAATCCAGCTAAAATCATGTTGATCAATTTGTTTTCTAACAGCTGGTCTTTACTTGTTAAAAATAATAGCAAACCAATAATTAACCCTAAAATAAAAGTAGCTAATGCTGCTATTACTGTCATAAATAATGTTTCTTGTGTTGCTAAGATCATTGTTTCCCAATCAACATTCGGAAAAATTTGTGTCATATTACGCTACCTCCACTTCAACTTGCTTTGATTCTAAGTAAGAAATTGCTTCTTTGATGTTATTTAAATCTCCTACAAGTTGAATAGTTAGTGTTCCGTATGACCCTTCAGCGGTTTGAACAATTTTTCCTTGCAAAATATTGATTTCAATATCAAAGTGCTTTACTACTTCAGATATATGGGGTTGATTAGCTTGTCCATTTTTAAACGTTAGCCTGTAAGTTTTATCATTCCCATTGCTTTCTATAATTACTTGTTGATTAAACTCTTCATCTGTTCCTCTAACCTGCTTTACGAATTTCTTCGTAATTTCTTGTTGTGGATGAGTGAACACATCTACTACATGACCCTCTTCAACGACTTTTCCATTTTCCATTACAGCTACTCGCTGACAAACTTTCTGAATAACATGCATTTCATGTGTAATCATAACGATTGTAATACCAAGTTGTTTATTAATACTTGTTAGTAGTGAAAGTATTGAGTCAGTTGTTTCTGGATCTAATGCAGAAGTAGCCTCATCACATAATAAAACATCTGGATTATTTGCTAATGCTCTTGCGATACCAACACGTTGTTTTTGACCACCACTTAGTTCTGAAGGATATGCATTTTCTCTTCCTTCAAGGCCAACAAGCTTGATTAATTCTTTTGCGCGCTCTACACGTTCCTTTTTTGAAACATTTGCAATTTCAAGCGGGAAAAGTATATTGTCTAAAACTGTTCTAGACCATAATAAGTTAAAGTGTTGGAATATCATCCCGATTTTCTGTCTTGATTTTCGAAGCTCTGCTGATGAACACTTTGTGATTGATTTTCCATTTACGATTACGTCACCATCTGTTGGAATTTCAAGTCCGTTTAGCATTCGTAATAACGTACTTTTCCCAGCACCGCTATATCCGATCATGCCAAAGATTTCGCCTGCTTCAATTGTTAGTGAAACATCCTTTACCGCGGTTACAGTGCCCTTTTTACTCCTATATATCTTACTTACATTATTTATTTGAATCATTCATGATTTCTCCTCTCAAACATTCTAACAACACTCTTTTCAATTTTTTGTAAGAAATATCTTTTTTAGTCTTAAAAAACAAAAAAACCTTTCTACTCGCATGAGCAGAAAGGTTTAACATAAAAAGTAATCCTTTCTCTCATCTCTCAAAGCAATTGCTTTGCAGGAATTAGCACCATTTCAATGACAAGCATTGACGGTTGCTGGGTTTCACAGGGCTCAGTCCCTCCACCTCTCTCGATAAGAGTTAACGTATCAAATATTCGGTTGTTTAATGTAGTTTTCATTCTACAAACTTAGACATAAGTTGTCAACAATTTTCTAAAAGTTTTTTCTCATTCTCCACACTCGTATATTGAAAAATTGTTTCAATGAGTAATAATAATCGATAATTCCCCTCATAAGAAGCGTCATTTAACTTTAATAATAGTCCTAAGCGTTCCCTACCTAAATTTAACGATTTCCAACCATCTTTCGTTAAATTAATTCTTAACTGTGGAATAGCTCGATCTAATATTTCAATATATGGAGCTTTTTTACTGAATTTGATATATGACTTCTCATTAAGACAATTTAGTTCGAAAATTCGATCTTCAATCGGTAAAATTATTTGTAAATATTCTTTATTAATAAATAAATTTCTAGCTTGTCCAACCCACTCCTTAATTTCCATATCGTTTACACCTCTCCCGAATTCTTTAAAACTATTTTCTCATAGATAGATGTTATGTTCTTTACTTTTCGCTCGACAATTACCATGGATAAACGCATGTCATTCTACAACATTCACCTTATTTCCCAAGAAATATGTCAGAAGTTGGGTAATAAAATATAGTCATTGATAAAACAATTTTGAAATTTCCGGGCTTAAGAATGTGTTAGTTGATTACAACTCCAGGTTGCTCGCTTTCCGTGGGGCGAAAGCTGAGCCTCCTCGGCTAACCTCCGGGGTCTCAGCCTTTCCGCATCTCCCACAGGAGTCTCGCACCTTCCGTTGTAATCAACTTTTGTATATATAGTTCTATTTAACCAAAAAGCAAAATTCTATTAGAAAAAACCTTTTAAAAACATAAAAAAATGACAACTAATCACTTGTCAATTAGTCGTCATTTTTCATTATCAAGAGGACTTCACGGTCTCTCAATATTCATCGTTTAATATACAGATTGTATTTTTTTAATAAGTCATGTAAATACGGAACAGATTGGAAAGCGTATATCTTTTGTTTGATTTCTCCTTTGTCGAAAATAATTAGACAAGGTACACTTTCAATTTTCCAGTGCTGAGCTTCTTGTGTTAGATCATTAATATTTTGCTTAGATAATGGTAAATTCGGGAGTATTTCATTAACGATTTCTAACATTTTAGATGCTACTTGGCAAGTACCACACATAGCGGTATATATATATAAAATTGTTGTTTCTTTTGATTCTATACGTTGCATTAATTCATTCTTTGTCCACTGGTACATATCATTAATCCTCTTAAATTGTTCTTAAATAGTCTGTAAAAACGGAAATGTCCGCTCCTAATAATACACTTGCTAAATGTTGACTTGGAGCTGTTGCAACTTCACGATAACTTCTGTCGATATACAAATGCTCCGCTTGAGGAAATTCTCTTTTTAATAATCTTCTCAGTTGTTTCTCCAGCCTCATCAGCATCAACTAGCACGTAGATTTCTCTATAATCTAACATTTCGGCTAGTTCATCTAATTTAGTTGTCCCTACAGTTCCATTTGTACAAATGATATCTACAGGTTCTTTTATAATAGACTGAATCTTTCTTTTATCAGTAGTACCTTCGACAATGATTACTTTTCTTTGATCTTCAATATTCACTGGGCATCACCTAATGTAAAGGACTCTAAAGCTTAATTCATATATATAGTATATTCTATTTTCGTTTGTTGTTTCCTTTTTTTCATAAAAGGAAAATAAACTAACCCAAAAACAAGACAAAAAATAACATAAAAATAGTATTTTGTATTTAACAGTATACACATAAATTAAGAAAAGCGCCCATAATTGGACGCTCTTAATAGATAATTAATCTTGATTAATCATTTCTTCGTATTTTTCAGCAGACATTAACTCTTCATATTCAGAAGTGTTAGAAGCTTCAACAACTACCATCCATGCTTTTTCGTATGGAGATTCGTTTACGAATTCTGGATTATCATCTAGGCTTGAGTTTACTTCAACAACTTTTCCACTAATAGGAGCATAAAGTTCAGAAACTGTTTTAACAGACTCAACGCTACCAAACGGCTCGTTTACTGTAATATCATCGCCTACTTCTGGTAACTCAACAAATACGATATCTCCAAGCTCTGATTGTGCAAAATGAGTAATACCGATATAGTACTTATTACCTTCAACTCTTACCCACTCATGTTCTTCTGAATAACGTAATTCTTTTGGAATTGACATTGTGAATCCTCCTCGATTAATTACCATAATTTATGTTATTTTATAACCAAACTTTTTCAAATACTTCTTCGTTAAAACCAACTGTCGCTTGATCTCCATTGAATAGAAGCGGTCTTTTGATCAGTTTGCCATCAGAACTTAGAAGTTCTAGAAGCTCTTCTTCAGTTTTAGTTGGAATAACATCCTTCAAGCCAAGCTCTCGGTATTTTACACCACTTGTATTAAATAATTTATTAATAGAAATTCCACTTACTTTTAAAACATCAGCAAGTAATTCCTTTGAAGGCGGATTTAATGTAATATCAACTGCTTCCACAGTTACATTATGTTCTTTAAGCCAAGAAGCAGCTTTTCGACAAGTTCCACACTTTGGATATGTATAAAAAATGATACTCATATTAGCAACTCCTCCCATTTTCTATTTTATCACAGTAAATAAGTGAGTTAAAATAGTTCGGTTAGAAAATTCTGTTATAAATTGTCATTTATAAATATTATAACAACATTAGACAATATTAACTAGTTAAACGTTCGGTTATTTTTCAATTTATTACGATATTTTTTTCATATCCTAACCATCATTCGTATTTTCAAGACCAAATTATACTATCAGAAATGATTTAATCTGATTTATTTTTTAGAATAACCTATATTAGTATGTCATATCTGAAGTTAGATTATCCTATTTTTACCATATCATTAAATATTTATTAGGGCAGAAAGTAGTAATTCCTTTCATAGAAAAACTGCCAATCTCTTAAGAAAGGCAGTTTTTCTAAAATCTTATACTGTATAACGCTCAGCAGCTAATACACCAGCTGCGATTTCACGCTTTTTAGCAATTACGTTAATCGGCGTGTGACGAGTAAATTTACGAAGCGCAGAAGTCATCATACGTAAAGAATCCCCTGACTCAACAGCTACTAAAGTTTCTTTTGCATGAGCCTCAATATCATTGAACGCTTCTTGACAGAATACTTGAGTATAAAGTAGTTTTTGGTTTGATTTTTCTACGCCTACTTTGTTGATTGCTTTTTCTGTACGAAGAATTGCAGATTCCATTGCATAAATATTGCTTGCAATATCAGCAATGTTTACTAAGATTTCTTGCTCTCTTTCTAATGCTTTACCGAATTTTTGAGCAGCTAATCCTGCAATCATGATACCAATTTTCTTCGCGTTACGTAGTAAATGCTTTTCTTGCTCTAATGGAGCATCTCCTACTTCTGAAGGCATAAACATCATAAGCTCTTCTTGAATTGCTTGAGCTTGTTGAAGTAAAGGTAATTCACCTTTCATAGCTTTACGTAAGAAAGTACCTGGTACGATTAATCGGTTAATTTCATTTGTACCTTCAAAGATACGGTTGATACGAGAGTCACGATAAATGCGCTCAATTTCATATTCTGCCATGAAACCATAACCACCGTGAATTTGAACACCTTCGTCAGCTACATAGTCTAATACTTCTGAACCGAAGAATTTATTTAATGAACACTCAATCGCATATTCAGAAACAGCTGCCGCTACTGCTTTTGGATCTTTTGCTTGTTCCTCAGTTAATTGACTAAAGCGGTCTTCAAATAATCCTACAGTACGGTAAACTGAACTTTCATTTGCATAAATTTTCGTAGCCATGTTCGCCAATTTTTCTTGAATTAAGCTAAATTTAGCGATTGGTGTTTTAAACTGTTGACGTTGGTTTGCATAAGTTGCAGATAATTCTAAAGCACGTTTAGAAGATCCAACTGTCCCGACAGCTAATTTGTATCGACCAATATTTAAAATGTTGAATGCAATGACATGGCCTTTTCCTACTTCACCTAAAAGATTTTCTACTGGTACTGCAACATCTTCTAAAATTAAAGTACGAGTAGAAGATGATTTGATACCCATTTTCTTTTCTTCTGGGCTAGTTGAAACGCCTGGATAGTTTCTTTCAACGATAAATGTAGAGAAATGCTCACCATCGATTTTTGCATATACAACGAATACATCTGCAAATGCAGAGTTAGTGATCCATTGTTTTTCACCATTTAAAATATAATGTGTACCTTCAGCATTTAATTTCGCTGTTGTTTTCGCTCCTAATGCATCTGAACCTGAACCTGGCTCTGTTAACGCGTATGCAGCTAATTTTTCACCAGTAGCTAAATCTGGTAAATAGCGTTTCTTTTGATCTTCATTACCGAATAAAACGATTGGAAGTGACCCAATTCCAACATGCGCTCCATGAGTAATTGCAAATCCACCAGCTAAAGAAAACTTCTCTGAAATTAGTGACGAACTAATTTTATCTAATGCAATGCCACCATATTCTTCTGGAATATCTGCAGCAAGTAAGCCTAGCTCACCAGCTTGTTTTAATAAACGAACAGAACGCTCGAATTCATGCTTCTCTAAATACTCTAATTCTGGTAACACTTCATTTACAACAAACTCTTCAGTTGTTTTCGCAATTAATTTATGCTCGTCAGTATAATCCTCTGGAGTAAAAATTTTATCAAAAGTAATTTCTTCTGTTAAAAAGCTTCCGCCTTTAATGACACTACCGATTGTTTTTTCCATTATTTCTTCCTCCTATTTCGTTTTCATTTATTTTGTATTTGTTTTTTTTATTAAATTAATTCAAATACCCCAGCAGCTCCCATTCCGCCACCGATACACATTGTTACTACACCGAATTGCTCTCCACGACGTTTCATCTCATGTAATAAAGATAGTGTTAATTTTGCACCAGTACAGCCAAGTGGATGTCCTAATGCAATTGCACCACCGTTTACGTTTACTTTGTTTTCATCTAAACCTAAGTGACGCATGACTTGAATTGACTGTGAAGCAAATGCTTCGTTTAACTCAAATAATCCGATATCAGATAAACTTAAACCTGCTAGTTTAAGAGCTTTTGGAATTGCTTCAACTGGACCAATCCCCATCACTTCTGGTGCTACACCAGCAACTGCAAATGAACGGAATTTTAAAAGTGGACTTAATCCTTCCGCTTCAGCTTTTTCACGATCCATTACTAGTACCGCTGCTGCGCCATCACTTGTTTGTGAAGAGTTACCAGCAGTCACTGATCCTCTCACATTAAATGCTGGACGTAATTTTGCTAAAATTTCAGAAGTTGTACCCTCACGTACGCCCTCATCTTGAGAAAAAGTAAATTTTTTCTCCTCTAATTTGTTATTTGAATTAATTGAACGTAGCGCAACATCAACTGGTACAATTTCATCTACAAAGCGACCTTCACGAATTGCAGCAGCTGCTTTTTGATGGCTTCGAACCGCAAATGCATCTTGGTCTTCACGAGAAATTCCATAGCGATTTGCTACTTGCTCAGCAGTGTGCCCCATACCCATATAATATTCAGGCGCATTTTCTACTAGTCTACTATTTGGACGAATTACATGTCCTGACATTGGTACTAAACTCATAGATTCAGCACCACCAGCAATCGCAGCTTCTGAGTGACCTAACATAATTCGCTCTGCAGCATACGCTATACTTTGTAAACCTGAAGAACAATAACGATTGATTGTGATAGCCGGAACTGTATTTGGTAATCCAGCAAGTGCTCCAATATTTCTTGCCATATTTAAGCCTTGTTCAGCTTCAGGCATTGCACATCCAAAAATTAAATCATCAATTGGACCATCATAATTACCAGCACGTTTTAATGTTTCTTTTACTACTAATGCTCCTAAATCATCTGGTCGAACTGTTGCAAGTGAACCTTTTTTCGATTTGCCTACAGGTGTTCTTGCACCTGCTACAATGACAGCTTCTCTCATGTTCTTCCCTCCATCTCCGATTAGTTACGTAACGGTTTTCCTTTTACAAGCATGTGCTGCATACGAGCTTGAGACTTCATTTCAGTGATTAAGCTTAAGAATGCTTCACGCTCAATGTCTAATAGATATTGCTCATCAACTTTTGTACCGAATGGAACTTTACCACCAGCAATTACATAAGCTAATTTCTTAGCAATTGTTAAATCATGCTCACTAATATATCCAGATTGATACATAGCTTGGGCACCTAATAATAATGTTGCATAGCCTGTTTCACCAACAACAGGTACTTTCTCACGTACTGGTGCACTGTAACCAGCTTCATATAATTCAAGAACTCGTTGTTTTGCTTCATAGATTAAATGATCCGCATTAAACACTTTGCGATCATTGTGATTTAAGAATCCGTTTTCAAATGCTTCTTGAGCAGATGTAGAAACTTTTGCCATAGCAACTGTTTCAAACACTCGGTTTGCTAATGTTTGCAAGTCAAACTGCACGCCTTCTGGGAATTGTTTTAATTGTTTCATATAAAGCTCTTTGCTACCGCCACCGCCAGGAATTAATCCTACGCCAACTTCAACTAAGCCCATATAAGTCTCTGAAGATGCAACAATACTAGAGGCCGGTAAACAAATCTCTGTACCTCCACCAAGTGTCATTCCATATGGTGCTACTACTACTGGTTTATCAGAGTATTTGATTTTCATCATTGCGTTTTGGAAGCCTTTAACAACCATTTCAATTTCAAAGTAGTTATCATCTTGAGCTTCCATTAAAATCATTGCTAAGTTTGCACCAACACAGAAATTCTTAGCTTGATTTCCAATGACTAACCCTTTGTAATTTTTAGATACTTCCTCGACTGCGAAGTTAATCATTTGTGTAATATCCATACCGATTGCGTTGCTCTTTGTATGGAACTCTAAGCAAGCAACACCATCACCAAGGTCAATTAAACTTGCACCAGAATTTTTCTTAATGATACGACCTTGTTCCTTTAAAGCACTAAGTTTAATTTCTTTTTCATTTCGATCTAATTGAACATATTCTCCATTATGATAGAAACTAATAGCTCCATTATCTTGTTTGTAGAAGCTATCATTACCGTTATCTAACAGATCCTTAACCCAACCAGGAACAGAAATGCCTTCGCTTTCCATGCGGACTACTGATTTAGATACACCAATTGCATCCCAAATCTCAAAAGGACCTAAATCCCATCCAAATCCCCATTTCATCGCTTGGTCTATTCCAACAATATTATCTGAAATTTCACCAGTTAATTCTGCAGAGTATGCTAATACTGGACTAATAATACTCCATAGGAAGTTTCCAGCTCTGTCATCAGCGTATACAAGCGCTTTCAACTTATTTGATAAACCTTTTACTTGTTTAACAGTTTCTGTAGATACAGTCGTTAATTTTTTTCTTGTACCATATTCAAAAGTAGCTGGATCAAGTTCTAAAATTTCTTTACCTTGCTTCAAGAAAAATCCTTGACCGCTCTTACTCCCTAACCATTTACGATCCGCCATTTCCTTCATAAATTCAGGAACTTTGAATACTTCTTTTTCTTCGCCTTCTACTAAGTCATAAACATTATTTGCAACGTGGATAAATGTATCTAATCCAACTACATCTAAAGTACGGAAAGTAGCACTAGATGGACGACCGATCATCGGACCAGTAATTGAATCTGCTTCCCCAACGCTATATCCACCTTTAAGCATCTCACGAACTGTTACAAGCAATCCGTAAGTTCCGATTCTGTTACCGATAAAGTTAGGTGTATCTTTCGCAAGTACAACTCCTTTACCTAAAACATCTTCACCAAATTTTTTCATAAATGTAAGTACTTCATGAGATGTATGTTGTGTAGGAATTACTTCTAATAATTTTAAGTATCTTGGTGGATTAAAAAAGTGTGTGCCTAAGAAATGTTTTTTAAAGTCTTCAGAACAATCTTCAGACATCGCTTCAATTGAAATTCCTGATGTGTTAGAGCTTATGATTGATCCCGGTTTACGAACAGCATCAACTTTTGCTAACACTTGTTTTTTTATCGCTAAATTTTCAACTACTACCTCAATGACCCAGTCAACTTCACTTAAACGACTCATGTCATCTTCAAAATTTCCAGCTTCAATTAAAGCTAAATTTTTCTTTGAGGCTAGAGGAGCTGGTTTTTGTTTTAATAATTTCTGAATAGCCGATTGACTAAAACGATTACGAAATTCTTTTGATTCAATAGTAAGACCTTTTGCAGTATCTTCCTCAGATAATTCTCTTGGGACAATATCAAGAAGTAATGTTGGAATACCTATATTCGCTAAGTGTGCAGCAATACCTGAACCCATCACACCCGAGCCGAGTACAGCGGCTTTTTTAATTCTTTGGATCATATGCATTTCTCCTCCTTGTTTCTTGAATGAATACTCATTCACTTTCAAGATAGAATTTCCCCATCGCAAATGAGCTCTACTTTCACTATATGCTAAATTCTAATTTTTCGCAATAAACAAAAAGTTCAAATTAATAATTTTTTATTTTAACCAACCTTATTTTTACTAATAAGATTACTGTATTAGGTTAGTCTAATGAATGGAGGTGATTACTATGCGACGGAAGAGAAATCCATCTAAGGGTGGGGTCAGTGCAGCAAGTGTACAAGGGAATGCAGGCCATGGAGATCAAAAGCAGGAAAAAGGAAAACAAAGTAACAACCAACAGTACGGACGAGAAAATATGGGTCAATAAGATTAGTTTTTTGTTCTAAGGTTGTTCATAGACTAGGACGATGAAATCATTAAAATAATGTTGTTTTGTTTTTGAATTTATATTAAGGTCGATTCACAAATAATCCTGTATAAAAAGAAAAAAAGAGACTGTTGAAATAAGGATCTCGGACAATCCTCTTTTCAGTAGTCTCTTTCAATTCATTATTTACTGAACATACCCTTTAATACGAAAGCTACGTTAGCTGGACGTTCAGCTAAACGACGCATAAAGTATCCATACCAGTCAGTACCATAAGGAACGTAAACACGCATGTTATAGCCTTCTTTAACAAGCTCTAATTGGCGTTCAACACGAATACCATATAACATTTGGAATTCGAACTGATCGTTAGGAATATTATGTTCTTTTACTAATTGTTTAGTATATTCAATCATCGCTTCATCATGAGAAGCAATTGCAGTAAAGTTACCGTTTAATAAGTGCATTTTAATGATTTTTTTGAAATTCTCATCCACATCTTTTTTATCTGGGAATGCAACCTCTGCAGGCTCTTTATAAGCACCCTTAACAAGACGTAAGTTTGGATTTAAACTATTTAAATCATTGATATCGTTTTCAGTTCTGTATAAATAAGCTTGGATTACAGTACCGATATTTTCGTACTCAGATTTTAATTGTTTAAAAATGCGAATTGTTTTTTCACAACGAGTAAAGTCTTCCATATCAATCGTTACAAACACATTGTGTTTTGTAGCAACTTCAAGAATTCGGCGCATGTTTCCTAATACAAGCTCGTCCGAAATATCAAGACCCATTGAAGTCATCTTTAATGAAAGTTGTGAATTCAACTTATTTTTTCCGATTGCTTCAATTGCTTCGATACAATGATCAGTCATTTCGTTTGCTTCTTCAACCGTATCAACGAATTCACCTAAATAATCAATTGTAACTTTTAAATCTTTTTTATTTAAATCTTGGATTACTCTAGTTGCTAAATCGATTGTTTCACCTGCAACGAATCGAGCTGCACCAAAACGAAGACCGTATTTCTTAGCCATCTTCGTTAAAAACTTATTTTTTGACATGAATAAAAAAGTATTTTTCATCAGTTGTTCCATCTCTTAACCCCCAATTTCTAAATAGTACTTCTCTCTCTATATAATACTAATGTATCATTTAATGAATATCGTTAAAACATTTTTTTAGCGAATTGTCGAATTTTGTACAAACAATAAAACGCTTACTAAATATTATATTATCATAATTTTAGTCATCAGTCATCCATACGACGCCCTAAATCTTATTACCTATTTTTTCTTGCTTGCCATTTCTTCTCGATGTTGTTCGTTTAACGTTTTAATTTCTTTAATTAATTGAATCATTTCATCCTTCGCATCTGGATATGTTTCATTCCAATGCTTCGTCAATGGCGGCATAGATTTAGATATATACGTGTACATAATCCATTTCTCAACTTTTTCTTGCTTTTCCTCTGACCATTCTCCAAGCATTAACTCTGTATATTTTTTTAATAGCGCTTCAAATTTTTGTTCAAATTCCTTCTGCATAAAATTACCCCTCCATCATACTGCACAACTTTTTTAAAATGTTTATTCTGATACACGAAATTATATTATACATTCACAAATAATAAAAATAGATGATGCGAGTAGTTCATTATTTTTACGATTACGAGCATTTTCTTTTTTCACACATTGTTCATACCTTCACAATCTTTCCTTTCATATATGTCCTTATACTAAATGGTGTATTCATTTATTTAAGCATGTATTGGAGTGATCATCTTGGAACGAGAAAGTATACAGTATTGTATTGAATTGGCACTTAAAAAAAAGAATGTATTGGATCAAAATATTAATAAATATCTAACTCGTGCAGCTTTGGCTTCTATTTACATCAGTTTTATTTTAATTGTGTGCTTAAAATTAGCAGAGATTTTCCGACTTAAAGAATCACTATTCACTTCAGTAGCTTATCCTTTTGTTTTCGCCACTGCACTCGTCATGATAATTTATGGTGGTGGAGAACTTTTTACTAGTAATACGATGTATTTTACGTTCTCTACTTTGGCTAAAAAAACTAGTAAAATTGATTTAATCAAAAACTGGACTGCTTGTTACTTGGGGAATATTTTAGGATGTTTTGTCTTCGCTATTTTGTATTATTTTACTGGTTTATCAAAGGAATTTCCAACGGATCATTTCTTAACAAATGTGGTAGATCATAAAATACACGCTTCTTTTATTCAATTGTTTTTTAAAGGTGTTTTATGTAACTGGCTAGTATGTCTTGCTTGTTTTTTACCAACAAGATGTAAAGATGATATTGCAAAAATGGTCATGATTTTCTTATTAGTATTTACTTTCTTTTTTTCCGGTTATGAACATAGTGTTGCAAATATTGCCGTCTTTACTTTAGCATCAATTATGCCTCATGATATAGCGTTTACTTTTAGTAATGTTTTACACAATTTAGTTCCTGTTACATTAGGTAATATTGTTGGTGGTTCTGTCGGTGTAGGTGTTAGTTATTATTATTTAAACAGTCGGAACCATGTTAATCCTAAAAAATTAAAACAGATTTCATGATTTTTTAACGTAACCTGTCTGAAAACTAACTGGACAGGTTTTTTCGTGCAAATCTATATTTAATATGGTAATAATGTGAATATATATGAAAAATTTACCTTTTTGGTGGTGACAAATTTGAAATACAATAAATTCGTTTATTTTATCATGATCAGTTCATTTTTGTGTTTTTTACTTCTAACATTTGGATTTATAAAAGGTGCATACACAATTTTAAATCCTCAGAAAAGCAAACTGATCGTTAGCCAAGAGAATAGCACAGAACAAAGTATTCATAAAAAAGATTCGATCATGATTGTTTCATTGGGCGATTCGATTACGCGTGGAGTTGGTGATGATGAAGGACAAGGTTATGTAAGAAGAGTAAAAGAAACACTTGAAAAAGACTACAATCAAATCTCAACAATCTCTAATTTAGCAGTAAGTGGCGCAAAAACATCAGATTTAGTTACTCAACTTAATAATAAAAGCGTACAAGAAGCCATTCGTACTGCCGATACAATTATGTTATCCATTGGCGGTAATGATTTATTTCCTGGAGCAGATCAACTAAATCAACAATTCCTAAAATCATATCGACCTGACGAAAAAACATTTCAAAAAAATCTTCAAATGATCTTTCAACAAATACGGAAACAAAATCAATCTGCTCCTATTTATGCATTAGGGTATTACAACCCTTTCCATAATGTAGAAGGCTTAGATGCCTCTTCAAGCTTTGTTTCAAAATGGAATGAAATATTAGAACAGACTGTACTTCAGCTTGATAATGCATATGTAATTCCTACTTTTGATTTATTTTATAACGAAGAAGAAAAATATTTATACACTGATCACTTCCATCCAAACAAAGCGGGATACATTGAGATGGCAAATCGCTTATCTAAAAAAATAGGAAGCCAGCTTCGAGGTGAGAAAAATGAATAAAGTATTAAAAGTTGAAAATGTTTCAAAAATCATAAAAGGCAAAGTACTAGTTGACCAAATTTCATTCGAAGTAAACGAAGGAGAGGTCTTTGGATTTTTAGGACCAAATGGAGCTGGTAAAACAACGACCATTCGAATGTTGGTTGGGTTAATTTCTCCAACAAAAGGTAAGATTGAGGTTGCGGGCTATCAAGTCAAAACTCACTTCAAACAAGCGATGGAGGAAATTGGTTGTATTGTTGAAAATCCTGAGCTTTATGGGTACTTAACTGGATGGGAAAATCTAGTACAGTTCGCTAGAATGTTACATATTTCTGACGAACTTAAAATCAACGAAGTAGTAAAACTAGTAAAATTAGATGAAAGAATTCATGAAAAAGTAAGAAATTATTCGCTTGGTATGAAGCAAAGACTTGGAATCGCTCAAGCTTTATTAGGAGATCCAAAGCTACTTATTTTAGATGAACCAACAAATGGTTTAGACCCAGCTGGTATACGTGAATTAAGAGAATTTATACATATGCTTGTAAAACAACATAATATCAGTGTGTTTATTTCAAGCCACCTACTTAGTGAAATTGAAATGATTTGTGACCGAGTAGGCATTATCAATAAGGGAAAAATGGTTAGAGTATCTACAGTAAAAGAACTTGTAGAAGAAGCTGCAGAACGAGTTGAATGGAAAGTATCTCCTTTAAGTAGTGCACAAGAATTACTGACTAAGGATTCCTCAATTCAAGACCTTGTTCAAAAAGATGATGTTATACAATGTCGCATGTCACCTGAAAAAATCCATGATTATATTCAGCTTTTTATGAATGAATCAATACAAGTAAATGGCGTTCGTACGATGTCCGTAACATTAGAAGATTTATTCATGGAAATGACAGGAGGCGAAGCACTTGGCTGAATTAATAAGACTCGTCTTTAATGAAATTGAAAAAATGGTACGTAAAAAAAGAATACTAGTCATTTTTCTAATACTGTCTGTCTTAATTCCAATTTTTGTCTATGCTCAGTTACAGCAAACGCAAGAAACTGTTAAACGATTGGGGACTGATGATTGGAAGGTTGCTCTCCAACAAAAAATTGTTGATCAACAAAACCGCTTGAATTCATCCGGTATTCCTGAAGAATGGAAAAGCTGGCTAAAAGTCCAAATTGATCAAGAACAATATTACTTAGATAATAATATTAACCCTACAACACCTGGTGCTCCCACATTCATTCGAGAGCTAATTGAACAAAGTATCGGATGGTTACTCCTACCTTTACTCGTAATGGTCATTACAATCGATATTGTCTCTGGTGAAAGAAGTGATGGAACAATCAAACTGTTACTCACTAGGCCTGTTAAACGATGGAAGGTCTTATTAAGTAAATGTATTTCAATTTATTTATTAATTTCATTTCTAATCGTTTTATACGGTTTGATGGCTTTTATAGTTTCTGGATTTGTATTTAGCTTTAAAGGTTGGACTGTTCCTGTATTGACTGGATTTATTATAAAAAATAACAATTTAATAACAGATTCAGTTCAACTCATACCTCAATGGAAATATGTCATTATGGCATTTGGACTAGCATGGTTTGTCTGTATCATTATTGGAACATTATCGTTTATGGTGTCTGTACTTGTACGAACGACACCTGCAGCGATGGGGATTATGCTAGCGGCTTTAATTACAGGAAGTGTTTTGAGTGGACTTGCAACTTCATGGTCTGGTGCTAAATACTTCTTTAGTGTAAACCTCGGTCTAACTGATTATTTACAAGGTCAATTACCTTCAATAGAAGGACTGAATATGCAATTCTCTCTGATTAATCTATCAGTTTGGGGAATAGCTGCTTTAATCATTGCATTCATTACGTTTATTAAACAAGACATGTTAGGTTAAATAGAAGACTGGCAATCTTAATGTTTGTAGACGAAGTACAATAACTAAGAGATTCCGACTGATTGAAAACGCTTGTCTTTCGAGGCTCAGGAGCCGGATGAGGAGCGGAGTTACCTTTTTTATCGGTAATGAGCACCGCAAGCAGGCGAAGCAACGAAGAAAGCGAGCGTTTGGCGGGCAGTCTGAAGGTGACACGATTTTTAGTGTCACCTTTTCTTATTATGCTCACCTAAATTTACTCTTAGGTTCTACATGAATATGAGTATATTGAATACTATGTTGCTCGTGTAAAATCATTTCAATTTGATCAGTAATGCTATGACTTTTACTTACGTCGATTCCACCATCTACTTCTATGACTACATCTGCTATTGTTGTATTCCCATACATCCTTGCTCTTAAATCGACTACTTTATATACACCCGGTACTTTTTCCACCGTTTCAGTAAACAGCACCATTTCATCTGGATCAAAGCCATCGGTTAATGAATGGGAAGCTTCATAAAAAATCTCCCAAGCCGTTTTGCATATGATTCCACCGACAATGATCGCCACAATTGGATCGATAATTGGATAGCCAAAAGATGCTCCTAATACACCTATTGTCGTTCCAAAGCTGACCAATGCATCTGATAGATTATCCTTTGCAGAAGCTTCAAGTCCTTTACTTTTAGTTTTTTTAGCAATTTTATTATTATAAAAATAAATTCCAATCATAAATATTCCAGAAGCAAAAGCAACAATCGCCGCTATACTATTCGGCGTTTCAAATTCACCCTTTATTAAAAGTCTTACATTTTCTATAATGACTTGTAAACCTACGGACATCATGATGAAGGAAGCTATTAAAGTCGCAATTTGCTCCGCTCTTGAATGACCATATGGATGATCTAAATCCCTTGGCTTTCTTGCAATTTTAATCCCAATAAACACTGCTAATGATGCACCGATATCGGTCACATTGTTAAGACCATCTGCAAGTAACGCACTTGAATTTGTTCTAAAACTAACAATTACTTTAATCGCAGCCAGAATTAAATAAGCTAGAATACTTAAAAAAGCTGCCGTATCTAGTTGTTTTTGAAGACTTTTATCCATCTAAACACTCCGCTCTACTTTGAAACTTACATCTTAATTTTTCTCATTCAATTATCATTCCCATAAATGATTTTTTCCATCGTTTAGTAACTAGAAAAAATAAAACCAGACTCTATGTAATATATACACATAGAATCTGGTTTGTTTCGTTCATAAAGTCATTAAAGTTAATTTATTATAGTGGTTTTGGGTTATAGCTTGATCCAGTTAAATCCGTTAAATCACAAACTGCTTGCCATAACTCAGGATAAAATTCAAATCGAACTGCACGCTCTAAAGCTTCAGCAGGTACACCTTTTAAGCTCTTCGTATTCATTCCAATCATTCTTCTAACAAGCTGGATATGCTGTCTGCGGAAAGTTTGGAAGCTTTCATCAAAAGCAGTCAGTTCTTGCATCAGCTGGAATAATTCAAAGTGAGTCGACGCATTTTGATGTAATTGAACTGGTGTAAGTAAGTTTTCATTTAATAAATCTACAAAAGGCTGCCAAAGCGTTGGTCCCAATTTTAAGATTTCATTAAATCCAGGTGAATCCTGACCGCTACCTCTGCCTAATGCTAGACGAATAATATGGTAATCACTTGGACTTACAGCCTTCACCATATCAAAAACTGCCGGTAAATGTTTTAGGTGATTATTAATTCGACCAAGATGATGGATCGCTCTAGTTACTTCCTTTGCACGCATATGTTTATCTGCAGCATGAATTGATTGAATGATTAATTTAAAATGCAACTCAGCAATTTGATGGATTGTTTGAAATGTTAGTTCATCAGGACAAAATAATTCATTGTCTGGTTTTTGTAAACTTAATAACTCTTCTGTGCGGATGTATTTCTCATAATCAGTTAGTTTCTTTTGCTCTTGTGTCATTTTCAAATCCCCCTAAACATATTTACGTAAAACTGCACGAACTGGACTTCCATCTGCATCGGTTAATGGTAAAGGTAAAGCAATAAGCTCATAATCACCTTCACTAACACTTCGTAAGTCAATCGACTCTAATATATGGATTCCATTTTCATGTAGCGCATGATGTGCAACTAATTCCTTACTATCAAGCGGATCTACTGATGGTACATCTATCCCTAATAATTTAATTCCATTTTCTTTTAAAAATTCTGCTACATCTTTTTCGATATGAGGTATTCTCTCTGGGAAAGCGTTATCATTTTTCCATGAATTTGTTTTAATTAATAAACGTTTTACTCCATTTAATGAAAATGCCTCTACATCTACTTTTTTAATACTTTCAACATCTAGTAATTCAATAACTCTCGCTTCACCTACGTAAAGATTTGGATCTAGGTCGATTACCTTTATTCCATTTTCATCAAAATGAAAAGGCGCATCGATATGTGTTCCTGTATGTGTACTTAATGTTAATTTACCAACATTCACTGAACCACTTTCCTCTTTAGTCCAACTCAGTTCAAATGAGAAATTAGTATCACCTGGCCATACAGGCATTCCGTTTTGTAATCTTCTTGAGATATCAATTAAAGACATTTCATACAACTCCTAAGCAATAATTTCTCGTTCATTTTGGAATTGTTCATATTGCTTTTCCACCATGATTTTCTTTAATATTTGTACACTATTCCAAATATCAACATAGGAAGTATAGAATGCAATTGGAGCTAGTCTAATAACATTTGGTGCACGAAAATCTGGAACAATTCCATTCAATTTTAATGCTTTACAAATTCTTGCTGCGTCCTCATGCTCAAGACAAACATGACCACCGCGTGAAACATCATCGAGTGGATTTCCAATCGTAAATTCAAACTCACTTAATTCTTCGTTAATTAAGTCCATTAAATATGCTGTACTTTGTAATGATTTTTCTCGAATTCTTTCAATTGTCACTTCATTAAATAGTTCAAGTGAACCCGCTAAAGGCGCCATACTTAATATATGTGGTGTTCCAATTTGATAAGCGCCAGCTGTTTGAGAAGGTGAAAACTCATGCTTCATATCAAACTGTTTTTCCTTATCTGAACCAAACCAACCCGTTAATCCAGGCATTTTACCTAAATGTTTTTCATGTACAAATAAACTGCCAACCCCACCTGGGCCACTGTTTAAATATTTATAATTACACCAATATGCAAAATCTACATCCCAATCATGAAACTGATGTGGGATTGCTCCGACTGAATGACAGCCATCAAACCCAATCAATATTCCACGGTCATGTGCTGCTTTTGTTAAGCGCTCTATATCCAGCAATTGACCGCTTCGATATAAAACTGTTGGCAAAATAATTAACGCCACTTCTTCAGTCATCTCGTTGATAATATCTTCTTCATTAATTGTTCTTCCATCACGGCTCTTCACTTGAATTAAGTGTGTTTCCGGATCGAAACCTTTTAACTTTAATTGACTTTGAATCGCATAAATATCAGATGGAAAATTTAATTCATCAGCTAATATTTTCTTTTTATTCCCCTTTGGTTGATAAAATGTTGCAATCAATTGATGTAGATTTGTAGTCGTAGAACCTGTTACGATTACTTCATCTTCTTTTGCTCCAACTAAAGGTCCACTTAAAGCACCTAGTTTTTCTGCAAAATAATACCAAGGGTGCTCCCCTTGCATCCAGCCATCGATGGCTAATGTTTTCCAAGAAGCTAGTAAATCTAGTAAACTTTGCTCTGCTCTTCTTGAAAGAAGTCCAAGAGAATTTCCATCTAAGTAAATTGTATTAGGTTGTAGATAAAATTCATTACGATAGTTAGCTAAAGAATCTTTTTGATCTAGAATCTCAGCGAATTCTTTTGTTGCTTGAAACATCCTCTTTACCTCCTAACAATTAAATGCCTTATATACTAAAGGTATTGTAGTTTGATAACTGATGTCAATATTTTCTGAATATAATTTCTAATAAAAAAATAAGTGTCTAGAACTCTTTGTGTGTTCACAATAGTTCTAGACAACTTCATACAAAATATTATTTGTTACCCGCTCGTCTTATACATGTAAATCGCGCTTATTATAAAATAAGAAGGTAACAAAAGTTAATGTAATGATCAAAACAAATGAAATTGTAACGAATGCTATATCAAATCCTCCACCATACATAATATTTTTCGCTTCAAAATATTTAAATGGTGACAGGTATTTCAAACTGTCTATTTTTTCATTCAAGTCAATTGCAATCGATAAAATAAATGTTAATAAGAGAATTCCAGTAGAGTATGAGGCTGCCTTTTTAGTATTTTTGCTTACTGATGCAATCGCAGTGCCGATGACTAAAAATAATAATTGTAAAATAAACATTCCAACCATTACGATCGCAATATCCCCATTTACTTGTTCACCATTACTATATTTCCCAACAAACAGCACACTTGAAATCCAAGAAACAACATTAAAGATCAATACATTCATTAGAGCACTTAACAATTTATACAAGATGACACTTGTTCTAGAAATCGGTTTTGCAAATATAAATTCCGCTGTTTTATCTCGTTCTTCTTTTGCAATGATACTAGCTCCAAGCATCGCCGCGTGAATTGTTGCCATTAAAAATAAATAGAGTACTAGTAATCCAAAATAACCACTTGCTTTTGATAAATCAAATGCCCCCGAACCTACAATTGCTTGAAATGATTTCGGCATTTCAGCAAACAATTCATTTATTTCACCATTAGACGCTGTAGCTTTATATTTTGCCATCCCACTCGCTAATAAGAAAATAATTCCAATACTCCAAAAGATAATAGATTTTCGATAAGCCTTCATTTCTCTAAGAAATATATTCATGTCTACCCTTCCTTTTAAGATCATTTATACCGCGTGTACATCTTTTTTCGTATAAATGAGATAACTAACAATGATTGAAACAAGTATGATTCCGACCGTAACAATTAAATATGCTAATTCAAACTTTGAATGAGCAATAATATACTTTGTATCAAAATATTTAAAAGGTGATAAATAACGTTTAGCCTGACTGCTATCACTAGAAACAACCATTCCAATTACAAAAAATGCGAATACTGTACCTAGTGAAACCGATAATACTGCTTTTATTTTAGAAAAGATAACTGAGATTAAAATACCCAATGTCAAAAATATGAATTGAAGAAAAAATAAAGTGATTGATACTAAAAATAATAGTTTACTACTAAAAGATGCTTCCGAAACTTGCCCCGCCATTATATAAACTGTTGCGAAGTAAAATACATTCGTAATAGCTAATGAAGTGATTCCCGCTAATAGTTTTGACGTTAATACTTTCGTGCGGGTAACGGGCTTTGTTAAAAGAAAATCTGCTGTCTTTTCACGAATTTCCTTTGAAACAATTGATGTTCCTAATACCATTGCTTGAATCGCTCCACAAAGGGAGATATATAAAAAGATATAAGAATAGAAACCTAGAATAGATCCAAAACTCTCAAGCTCAAGTCCAAGTGCTTTTCTTACCCCCTCTGGATATCCCTCCAACACTTTTGAAAATTCCAAGTAATCTTTAGAAATTGCAGGAAACATTAATAAAAAGAAGATGACAATCCCCATTAAAGAACTGGTCCAAATAATCGTGGATTTCCGATAAGCCTTTAATTCGTGTAAAAATATATTCATAGCTTATTCGTTCTCCTTTTCATAATAATGCATAAATATCTCCTCTAAATCCGGCTCCTCTATCCATAGATTTCTTATATCTATTTCAGCTAGTTTTCTCAATACTATATTTATATTTCCTTTGAACAAAAAACTAACTTCCTTACCTTTCACTTCAAGATTATTTACACCTATCATTTGAAAGAAATTCTGATCGACTATATCAGCAGTTTCCATTTTGAAACGCTTATAATTGTTCTCCTTTAATGTACTAATCTTTTCGACCGTTACAATTCTACCTTCTTTTATAATAGCAACTCGATTACATAATCGCTGAACTTCACTTAAAATATGAGATGAAAATAAAATCGTCGCACCTTTTTTATTTTCTTCCTCTAGTAGCTCAAAAAATCTTTGTTGCATAAGTGGATCTAATCCGCTAGTTGGTTCATCTAAGATAATTAGTTTAGGCTCATGTAAAAGTCCTTGAACGATTCCTACTTTTTTCTTATTTCCTAAAGATAGATCATCAATTTTCTTTGTTAAGTCTAGATCCATTATCTCCGCTAATTCTTTTATTCTTTTCGTGCAGTCTTTTTTATAAAAACTAGCTGAATATTTCAATAGGTCAATTACCTTCATATTGTCATAATAAAAAACTTCCGACGGTAAATAACCGATTTCTTTTTTTATTTCTGGGGCAAACTCAATACAATCCTTCCCAAAGATTTTAGCACTACCACTCGTTGGGTATATTAGGGACAGTAATGTTCGAATTGTCGTTGACTTCCCAGCACCATTTGGGCCAATAAATCCAAATATTTCTCCCTCTTCTATGGAAAAACTAACATCCTTAATCCCTCTTGAATTCCCGTAAGCTTTGGTTAGATTGTTTATTTCGATCGCATACATTGTTGCGCCTCCCGCATAGTTTTGTAATATCCTACACTTAATATTACAAAATCAGTATATACCTCTTTTTCTAAAATGAGAATACTTTTTGAAATAATTTTTATAAAATATTTCAAAACATGATACAATAGTAATAGATATAATGGGAGGTAAACATTTTGGACGGCTATCAAAAAAGAACACAACTAAAAATGGAAAAAATTGAACTGAGTACAATAAAATTATTATCATTACCGATCAATGATATAAAAATTATGGATATTGCAAAATTGGCAAATGTATCCCAGGTTACAATTTATAACTATTATGGAAGTAAGGAAGCATTGCTTAAAGCGGCATTTCTAAGATTAATGGACCAGCAATATGAAGAATATAAAAAGCTTCTTTCAAGTGATAAAGCCTTTGAAGAAAAGATAAAAGAGATGCTACTAAGAAAGAAAGATGGAATAGATATTGTCAATCTAGAAACATTTACGTCCCTAATTCAAAAGGATGAAGAGCTTCATGCCATTGTATTAGACTTTTCGATGAACAAATCTTTTAAGTTATTACTTGGACTAATCGATGAAGGGCGAACATTAGGTGTCATTCGAAATGAATTCAGTCCGAAAACCCTGCAAATTTATATTCAAGTACTTAGTCAGGCCTTTATGAACATGGATGCGACTACATCTCAATACATTCAGCAAAAAGAAGTAATCGATGAAATTATGAACTTATTCCTATACGGAATGTTAAAACAGGAATCTTAATATAAAATAAATGAATTGGAATGTTCGTTAAAGGTAGCGAAATTTTAAGTAAAGAGAAACATAAGCGCTGTAAAATATGAGAAGTAGATTTTCACAATTTAAGAGTATAGCTTTTTATAAATTGTGGTATTAAGAAAGGTTCTTTTAGAGTCCTCGTAATAACACATAATAATTGGAACGGAAGGTGCTCGACTCCTATGGGAGATGCGGGACAGCTGAGACCCCACAGGAGGCCCACACGATGTGGGTCATGCATGCGTTACGACAGGACGTCGTGTTTTTAGCATGCCTACCTATTTCCAGGAGGCTCAGCGCACGCCCCATGGAAAGCGAGTATCCTGGAGTGGAAATCAACACATTCTTTTTTTAAAAAATAAAGAGGACCAAATCATATGCGATTTGGTCCTCTACTTATTTATCTAGTAATATTTCGTACCCTTTAACCGAACTCTCTGTTTTTTAATTACAACACATCTCTCTTTTTAAACACTTCACCCGCACTAACGAGAAACAGTGCCGTATAGAGTAGTAACATAAATATTGAAAATCCTATATGCATGTCATTTACGATATTAATGCCTTGTGCATACACTGTTAAATCTGTGTGCATAAATGGTAAATACTTCGACCAGCTTTTTGAGCTTAATAGTGCTGCGATAGGATCTGATGTTGCAAATAAGATGATACTAATTAGTAAAGAAATACTACTCGTTTTTAAAATTGTTGATAAGAAATAAGCAATTGATACGAATAGTAGGAAAGGTAATAAGTTTATTAAATAATTATATACTAGACTCGTAAGAACGCTTTGTTCTATTACATGATTATTAGCGTAAGTTAAAACTGGTTGTGCGCTAAAATCAAAACCATTTATAACGCATCCGATTACAAAGGAGTAAATTAGGATTGCTAATGAAAAGATGAAATACAGTAATGAAAGAGTTGTAAATTTCGCATAATAGATCATTCTTCTTGTCGAAGGTTTAACTAATAGGAAATTAATTGTTTTCCATTGATGTTCTTTTGACATCATATTACTTGCAAAATATAGTAATAGAATACCGATAAAGTTTGTGATAGACGCACCTTTATTCATAAAGTCTATTACTGAATGTTGTTCATAATGTGAGATATTATGTTGAAGGCGATAATTATTTATCGCTAGTTTCTCTAGTTGCTGGTCGGCAGGTTCTGAGATATCTGCAGATTTTAGTTCCTTCTCAATATTTTCATTATCTATCATTATTTCTTCTTTCCAATCAGCCTCTTTAGAAGCCCCTAATTCCTTTCCAACAAATTCCCATCTTCCAAGTACGATGATTGGAATTAATAAGATCACTAAGCATATGGTAAATGACTTTTGAACAAAAATTTTACGACATTCATTGCCAATTAGACGAATAAAATTACTCAATGACATTCCCTCCTGTCAATTGAATAAACAAGTCCTCTAAACTCTCTTTTTTCCGTGAAATATAGAATACTTCTATTCCTCCCAATACTAACTCCTTATTTAAACTAGGGATTTTTTCTTCATCAATTTCAAAAATAATCGTACGCTCGTTAATGATTTCAAATTTGTAATCTTTTTGCTGTAATATAGTTTCTATATCATTTGTTTGATTAACGATAATCTCGATTACTAGTCTCCCATTTGCTTTTTCATTCATATCGATTGCTTCAACGAATTGTCCATTTTGGATAATGATTGCCCGGTCACAAATTAATTCAATTTCCGATAGTAAATGACTTGATAACAGGATCGCAGTATCTTCAACTTCTGCTATTCTTTTTAAATAATCACGTATTTCTCTTACTCCAGCTGGATCCAAACCATTCGTAGGCTCGTCCAATATTAAGATAGCTGGATTATGTAACAATGCTTGAGCTATCCCTAACCTTTGCTTCATTCCTAACGAATACGTTGAAAACTTTTTATGAATCGCACTAGAAAGTCCTAGTAAATCGATCACTTCCAACACTCGATCCTTTGTTACACCTTCAAGCATACGTGAAAAATACATTAAATTTTTAAACCCACTATAGAATGGATAAAATGCTGGTGTCTCAATCATTGCACCAACATGCTTTATAGACTCACTAAAGTTTTGGTTAATGGAATTCCCCTTGATGTAAATCTCTCCATCAGATAAACCCATTAATCCAACAATCATACGCATTGTCGTTGTTTTACCAGATCCATTCGGACCTAGTAATCCTAAAACCTCACCTTTACATAACTCAAAGCTAATGTCCTTTATAATTTCTTTATTCTTAATTATTTTTTTTACATGACAAAGCTCAAGAACAACTTCTTGTTTCATTTTGACTTCCTCCTACAATTTATCATCAGCACATTCATACTTGTAATGAACAGTAGTGAAAACGATTCTTCTCTTTCAATTCTACTTAAATAATGCTATCCTCAAGATGGAATTGAAAGGAGAACTTTATGAAAAGAATACCATATTACTTAGTATTTGGTTCATTTATTCCTTACCTATTAATATTCGCATTACCATTTTTACCTGTTTCTGGCGGTGTAAAAGCTGGTCTCATTCCAATCCTAGTTATTCTTGGTGAAGTTATGTTTTGGATTGGTGGAATATTAGTTGGCAAAGAAGCCATGGCTGCTTATCGAAAGAAGTTCAATCCAGCAAAATGGTTTAAAAATAAAAATAGAACTGAAAAGAACGAAAACTAAATGGCCCATTGGGAAAAGAGAATAAACCTCTTACTCAATGAGCCATTTTTGTATAATCAATTATTTACCGTCTAATTGCTTCCATTTATTTTGCATAACAGGTGCAGTGAAATTTTCCATTAAATCTAATAATTCTGCTGCATCATCAGATACGACGAACAATGATAATGTATTTTCATTCATGAATCCTTCTTTAACCGCATGGTTTAATAAATTTAGAACTGGCGTAAAAAATTCATCTACATTTAATAATCCAATTGGCTTAGTATGAATACCAATTTGTGCCCAACAGATGATTTCAAATAACTCATCAAACGTACCAATACCACCCGGTAAAGCAATAAATCCATCTGATAATTCATTCATTAATGCTTTACGCTCGTGCATTGACTCAGTTTCAATAAATTCAGATAAACCTTGATGTGCAATTTCACCCTTGAATAATCCACTTGGCATAATTCCAATCGCATTTCCACCTTGTTTAAGAACTTCGTTTGCAATCTCTGCCATAATCCCTAACTTTGATCCACCATATATTAAATCTATATTTTTTTTTGCAAATATTCTACCTAGTTTTTTTGCTTCTAAACGATAAGAGTCTCTGTTTCCAAGATTAGAACCTGCATACACACAAATTTTTCTCATACATTATCACTTCCTTTGATGTATTTTACTTTATTTTATCATATGTTTCGATTAGGATTGTAAAGATAGAGTTAACAACCTGTTTAGGAGTTGAGTTTAATGAAGTTAGGAACCATTGGTACAAGCTGGATTACTGAAAGTTTTATTGAGGCATCAAAAGATAGTAAGCTTCTTACTTTAGCAGCTGTTTATTCAAGAAATGAAGACTCTGCACAAGCATTTGCAAAAAAACATGAAGCAAGTACATACTTTACAAATATAGAGGAAATGGCAAAAAGTACAAAGATTGAAGTAGTCTATATTGCATCTCCTAATTCATTACATTACGAACAAACAATCATGTTTTTAAAAAATAAAAAACATGTTATCTGTGAAAAACCAATTTTCTCGACAACAAAAGAATTAGAACATGCCTACCAAGTTGCTGAAGAAAATGGCGTATTCCTATTTGAAGCAATTCGAAACTACCATTCTCCAAACTTTACAGTGTTAAAAGATAATCTACATAAAATAGGTCAGATTAGAAGTGCTAATCTTCATTATCTACAATATTCATCTCGCTACGATTCATTCTTAAGAGGAGAAAATCCAAATGTATTTTCACCTGAATTTTCTGGTGGAGCACTAGTAGATCTTGGTGTATATCCTCTTTATGTAGCGATTGGATTATTCGGCCAACCTACTAGTGTGGATTACGCTCCTGTAAAGTTGAGAAATGGTATTGATGGTAGTGGAAATTTAGTGTTGAATTATAAGGATTTCATTTGTAGTATTCAATGCTCTAAAATTTCTCAATCCTATATTCAAAGTGAAATCACTGGAGAAGTTGGCACATTCGTACTTGATAAACCTTCACCAATTTCTAAGATCACACTGATTAACAATAAAACACATGAAACAACATCATTAGAAGTATCTCAAGTAAAAAATGATATGCTGTATGAAATACAAAATATCACGAAAATCATTCAAGATCATTTAGTTGAAGATTACAAACGTTTAAAAGAGATGAGTTCGATCGTATTAACAATTACAGAAACTGCTCGTAAGCAAAGTGGAATTGTATTCGGTGCAGAAAAAAATTAATTTTTTTTGAGTTGCTTATAGCAAGATTAGCTGATTTCCATACCAGGAATTTATATACAGTAATCTTATAGGAAAAACCAAAAATACCATCACCCATTAGAGATACTATATTCTCTAAGAGGTGATGGTATTTATTTATTAAGTGATTTTAATAATCTGGCAGCGGTATTTGCAGTCCATTCTTTTTTATATTTGCTCACAATTTCAGTTAGAAGTTTCTCAGCTTCTTTATTCTTCCCATCAGTTATGAACCACCTAGCTTGCATTAAAATGACATCATCATAATACGGTGACTTTTTAAAAAACTCATTTTTCTGGTTAACAAATTCTGAAATATAAGGTCTCACATTCGTCTTTTTATTCATTCTTTGTTCAGATAAAATTAAATAGTATAGAGCGTCATCGCTACTGTAATTAGTAGAATCTAAAGTATAACTTAATTTTAATTGTTCTATAGCTTGCTCGTAGTTTTTATTCTGAAAATGTTTAAAACCTTTTTCATAGGATTCTACAGATTCTTTCACTACTGTGTCTGGCTTTAAAGAATTTGTTTTAGAGGTTTCTAGTTCTGATTGATTTTCCTGTTGTTCAGTTTGTTTAGAAGCTGAGGCTTCCGTCATCTTTTTATTTGCCTCATTAACCTGCATTTCCATTGTTTTATTTTTATCTTCTAAATCCTTTATTTGTGCCTTTAATACATTCACATCTTTACTTGCTTTTTCTGGACGGTTTAAAACATCAAATTTTTTCAAACCAATTCCAATCATACAAAGGATCAAAATACTGATTAAAGAATACATCATTTTTTTAGACATATAGTTTCTTTGTTTTTGATCTTTTTCTACAACAACTAATTGATACTTTTGTTGAATTTGTAAAATCTCACCTGCATATTTTATCTCATCTGGCGCATTTGAAAGAAATAGACGTGCTTGTTTTTCTTTCTTATTCGTCAGTAGCAATAGTATATATGTTTTATACATTTCAATTGGTACCTGTATGTCTTTATGAGCATTAAAAATTTCTTGTAAAATGAGTTCAGCACTATCTAAGTTATCTTCTTTAATTAATCTTGTTGCGTGATGATACATTGAATAAATTTCTTTATATTGATCAAGAACTGATTTATTTACAGTCCCTTGAGATACTTTTTTCCCTATCACATTGACACCTCATTACTTATCCTATCTGAAAAATAAAGGCAATAAGCTTTTCTAATATATTACAAGTTTAACATATCTATATACTAAACATATGTATAATTTATTGGTTAAAATTTGGTAGCCTGAATTTCCATTATTATCGTTATTAAGTGAACAAAAATAAGAAAAAGCTGATCAATATAGTTTATATTGATCAGCTTTTATAGTTTTCAATTATACAAAAACCCAACCAAATCCTGGTATAAAGTACCATCTTCTACCTTGGAAGATGTAAAATCCACCTGACCAATAACCTCCAGGTCCTGGCCACGGATATCCATGTCCACCATGTCCGTGTCCACCTCCATGTCCGTGTCCGCCGCCGTGTCCGCCGTGTCCACCTCCATGTCCACCGTGTCCGCCTCCGTGACCGCCGTGTCCACCTCCATGTCCGCCGTGTCCACCTCCAGGTCCACCGTGTCCACCTCCAGGTCCACCGTGTCCACTTCCAGGTCCACCGTGTCCTTGACCTGGTGGGCTAGGATAACGTTCATATAAATAGTCGCTCATATGCTCACCACCTAAATTAGAAATTAAATCTTTATATCCTATGATTTAATTTTGGTAATGAGCATGTACTTTGTAATTTTGCTATTGTCATCTAACTCAAATTTTCATGTTGTCTACAATTATCAATCACACCAAGCTTCATATTGAACATATAATTCCTGGCATTTTTCTTCTAAGCTTTCTTTCTCCACATGGAGTTCTTGTAGTGTATCAATACTACTTTCTTCCATCATTAATCTATTTAACTCACTAATTTTTTGTTCAAATAATGCAATGTCTTTTTCAAGTTCATCAATACTTCTTTGTTTTTCTTTCTTAATTGGTTTTTCTTCTTTAGGTACTTCCGGTTTGGGATATTTTTCTTTTTTATTTTTACGTAAACTCATTTTTTCTTTTGCATGCTGATAGTCTTCAATAAATTCATGGATTGCGCCATCAGCTAACCAATAAATCTTAGAAAATAACATATTAATAAAGTAACGATCATGAGAAACAGATAAAATTGTACCTTTAAATTTTTCAAGTGCATCTTCTAACACTTCTCTTGACTCAATGTCCAGATGATTCGTTGGTTCGTCCACTACTAATAAATTAATATCCTGATACATGAGTTGAGCTAATCTTAGTCTCATTCGCTCTCCTCCACTTAGCTGGCCAACTTTTCTATAAACCATATAACCATAAAACAAAAAGCCTGCTAATATATTTCGAGCCTCTCCCTCTGTAACATGGACTTCTTCTCTGAACTCTTCAAGTACTGTATGCTCTGAATTGATTGCCTCATAATGTTGTGATAAGTAACCAATTTTGACATTGCTTCCTATTCTCAGTTTTCCTTCATCTACAGAAGCCTCACCAAGTAACATTTTTAATAAGGTCGATTTTCCAGTCCCATTATCACCAACAATAACCGCTCTTTCTCCATAATATAAAGAAAAATTAATATCCTTAAACAATACTTTATCCTGAAATGCTTTTGATAATTTCTCAGCTATTACAACATCTTTACCACTTCTACCAGCTTCTTCTAATTGAAATGCCATTTTCTTTTTTTGTAAAATAGGTCGTTTCAGTCTTTCAATTCTTTCTAATGCTTTTTCCATACTTCTTGCGCGTCTATGCAGTCCAGCATTAGGTGGATTAGCCTGATTTGCCCACTCTCTCAACCGCTTAATTGTTTCTTTCATTTTTTGAATTTTCTTTTGTTGTTCTTCATAAGCTTGGAATTCTTTTAAGAGTCTCTCTTCTTTTTGAATTACGAATTGTGAGTAATTAGAATGGTATACTGATATTTCTCCATCTTCTAATTCCAAAATACTCGTTACAACCTCGTCTAAAAAGTAACGGTCATGAGAAATTGTCATAATCGTACCTTCATATTCTTTTAAAAATGCTCCTAACCACTCAATCGCAGATAAATCTAAGTGATTTGTTGGTTCATCAAGCAATAAAAGATCAGGTTTTTGTAATAATACAATTCCTAGTCCTATCTTGGTTTTTTCTCCTCCACTTAAAGAAGCAAATTTCTTAGATAATAAATCATTAATCCCTAAACCATTAACAATCTTTGAAAGCTCTGCTTCCATTTCATATCCACCATTTAAGGCGAATTTTTCTTGTAATACACCGTAGTTACTTAGCAATTGATTAAGCGAACGATCATCTGATATATTTGCCATCTCGATTTCTAGTTGTTTCATGTCACTTTCAATTTTTCTTAAGTCCTCAAACACTGTTAATAACACATCACGACTTGTCATTTCTTCTGGGAAAGAAGGAATTTGAGCTAAATAACCAGCCTTTAATCCTTTCTTAAAATGAATAGCCCCGCTATCTGGTGCTTCAATTCCTGTTAATAGTTTAAATATACTTGTTTTTCCGCTACCGTTCGCTCCAACTAGTCCCACTCGACTACCTTGGTTTATTTGAAAAGATAAATCGGTAAAAAGTGTGTTTCCACCAAACATTTTTGAAATTTTTTCTATACTACATGCAATCATTATGATTCTCCATTCTATTCACCGTACAAATTCCATAGAAAAAAGCCATGGGTCAATAAACTCATCCATGGCTCTCAATAATGATTCATTAAAGTGCGATCACACATTAAACTTATTTTATGAAGTCGTAGGAAAGAGTACGTTTCTTTATTTGAGTTGATAAATTGTTAAAAAAGGACACACGTATCCCGTTAACAGTTAAAAACGCAAATTTCGCACGACAAAAATATAAAAATTCTACCATTTGCGCGCACACCATTTGAAAACGTAACATCTTTCCTGCACCCCCTTTTCGTCCTAAATTTATCTAAATTATAAAATAACTTAGCATTTTGTACAATACTTAATTTATTTGGTTATACTTATTTTGTGCATTAGTATTTACATAATTTTGAAAATTAACCAAAATATTAATAAAACTAGATAATTAAAGAGGAGAAATGAAATGAAAAAGTTATTACCGCATATTTATATTGAGAATTGTAAAGAAGTAATTGAATACTATCAGCAAGTTTTTGGTGGAGAAATTAAAAATACACAAACAGGTGATGGAATGGAGATGTTTAAAGGCCATGAAGGAAAATACATTCATGCTGAACTCCATATAAATGAAGATTGCGTTATGTATTTTGCAGATGTTTTTACTCCTCTAACAAAAGGAAATAATATTTGGACTATGCTTGAAATGAGTTCTGAAGAAGAGATTCATTCTATTTATCAAACATTATCAAAAAATGGTGAAATTAAAATGGAACTTCAAGATACATTCTGGGGTGCAAGATATGCAGTTGTAACAGATCAATTCGGATTAACTTGGGAGTTAAATTTAAGTAAAGTACATGCCTCAGAATGATAAATAAAAAAAGCGAAAACCTACGATTAGATTTTCGCTTTTTTGTTTTAAAGTTGTGTTAATATAATTGGTTCACCTTTTGTAACAACAATTGTATGCTCACATTGTGCCACTAAACTTTTATCAGGTGTTACAAATGTCCAACCATCACCTGATTCAATAATATGATCAGCATTTGCTGATACAAATGGCTCAACTGCTAACACTAAACCATCTTTCAGTAATGCCCCGTCCATAGGATCAAAATAATTTAAAATATGCTGTGGTTTTTCGTGAAGACTTTTACCAATTCCATGCCCAGTTAAGTTTTCAATGACATTAAATCCATATTTACTTGCCTCATTAAATACCGCTCGGCCAATTTGATTTTGTTTAGATCCTGCCTTTGTTTTTTTCATTGCAGCCCAAAATGCATCTTCTGCAGCTTTACAAAGTTTTTCCTTTAAAAGATCACCTTTTCCAATCACAAATGAAATTCCAGTATCAGCATAAAATCCATCTAATGCTGCTGATACATCAATATTCACTAAGTCACCTTCCCTAAGTACGCGATCACTCGGAATACCATGTGCAACTTCTTCATTAACACTGATACATGTAGTTCCTGGAAAATCATATTCTTTTTGAGGTGCTGAAGTTGCACCATGTTCATCTAATACTTTTTTGCCGATTTCATCTAGTTCTTTAGTAGTCATTCCTGCCTTCGCTTTTTCTTTCATCTCTTCTCTAGCTAAAGCAACAATGCGGCCGATTTTTCGTAAAGCTTCTAGTTCTTGTTCATTATTTATAATCATTATATTTTTACTCCTGATTCGTTATTGAAATTTGTCTACCCATTATTATGCCATAATATTACTATGTTATAGTTTTTTGATTACTTATACAATGAATTTATTTCAATTTTGATGTAAAAAATTACTGAAAAATAGTTTTGATAAACAGTTGAAAGAGTCTCAAAATGGCTTGAGACTCTCTTCAAATTTATATTAGATTAACCTTGGAATGTATATGGTACAGACGACTTTAATAAGCTTTTTATTCCTAGTTTATGAAACGGCATTAATTGATCTGCTGTTTCAATATCTATCCATTTAATTTGTAATATCTCATCAGGATATTTGATAGAAATATCACCACCAATTATCTTTGCAGAAAAAGTAATTAATAAAGCATGATGATCCCTTTCTGGGAAAAACGCTTCATTAATGGCGACTACATAATCTACTTCAACCTCTAACCCTGTTTCCTCTAAAGTTTCCCTAACAGCTGCTTGTTTTAACGTTTCGTTTGGCTCCACCGCACCACCAGGCAATGTCCAAATTAGATTTTCATTTTGAACCATTAATACAGTTTGATCGTCTTCATTATAAATAAGAGAATAAACGACATTCACATTCTTCATTTTATTGTCTCCTTTTAGGATTTTTTAATATGATTCGTATCATTTAAAAAGCGTATATATCTACCTTTTTCATTTAACTCTATAAGGTGAATACCTGTATCACCTGTATAAAATCCAAATTCAGTCTCGATTGGCATTTTTAAAAAGGAGTGTCACCCTCTCTTTTTAAGGTTTTCTTTATAAGAATAATATGGATATGGATATACGATTAAATTGACTGCGTTTTTCCACGTATGAATAATCGACATCTTCGCTCGTTACAAATGGAGTAGCAGATCCACGTTTTCTTAAACAAAGTCTCACTATTTAATTTCAAGATACTTTTTTAGTCAGATTCTTTCTAAAGGATTTCTTTTGATAATCTTTTATGAAGCATACTGTTTTTACATAAACAGTAGGAGCGGAAGGTGCTCGACTCCTGTGTGGGAGTAGCGGGACAGGTGAGACCCAACAGGAGTGAATGCGACGAGGAGGCTCAGCGCACGCCCCAAGGAAAGCGAGCATCCTGGAGTGGAAATCAACACATATCTTTGTTTAATAGCAATAAAGTTTACAAAACCTTATTTAAATATAAACATTAACAGAGCCTTAATTTTAAAAACAAAAACGATTCTTATAGCAAGAACCGTTCTTCAAGGTATCCTTTATTTTTCTATATGTCTCTCATAAACTAAATACGAATACAATCGATATAAAATTGGAAACACCATAAAAACAGCTAAAAAGATCATCGTATCCTCTTTAATAAAAAAACTAACAATCAAAACGATTAAGGCAAAAAAAGCGAGTATATTACCTGAAAATCCATTAACTGGTTGATTATTTAAAAATAATGTCTTAACGCCTTTTAAATCCTTTGCATAGCAATCTTCATGATATGGAATCACTTCAAAAAATATTGTTGCGGTTACTAAATCATCTCGTACTTTTATTTCTTTTAAACACTTATCACAATAGATTTGCTTCAGAAGAATCTCTCCTTATTAAATATAAACCAAGCTTTTATTTTAAAATATTGAATCACTTTCCCTTTGCCTTCATCAACTTCTATCTCAGCATAAGCACCATTGATGAAAGTAATTTGTGGAGGTTCATGACCACAATCAATATCAAACACAACTGGGATACCTAATTCTTCACTAAGTTCGTTGTAAACATCTTCTATCATGTAATTTTCTACTGATTGATTTGCTGAACTACGTCCGAATAAAATTCCTGAACAATTCTCAAACCAACCTGCTAATTTCATCTGTACCAAGGATCTTCTTAAGTCTGTTGTATTTAAATCACAGTTTTCTAAATACCAAATAACTGCCTCATCTGGTATGAATTTTTCTTTAAATGCTTGAACATCTCCATATGGAGTTCCAATTAAATGTCTAATGATATCAATACAACCACCAAGTAAACGGCCTTGAATCATTTCTTTTTTATGTGAAACTGTTTTCCAATATGTTTCCTCAGTTAAATGAAAGACACATGGAGAAGGATCAGCATGATTCCATTCTTTTTGGTATCGTTCAGAAGAGTATTGTGTAATAGCACCTTCTTTTTTTGTTGATAAAACAGATTCCCACATCGCTGTCGTATCATCAGCAAATTGTCCTCTTAAATCTAATAAGTTGGTACCATGTGCAGTAGCCATACCTGTTTTCAATGTAATTGCTAAAAGAATGCTGCTCGTATCGGAATAGCCTAATATCCACTTCTCTTTTACATGATCGTAATCAATTTGATCAATCATCTCAATTGCTAATTCCCCACCCCAAGGCGGAATAATCAAATCAATCTCATCATCTTTCATCATATGATTAAACTCAATTGCCCTTTTTTCAGCAATTGCGGATGTAGCTTTATCCTGCGTCCAAACCGTATCACCACAAATTACTTTGTAGCCATAGTCTTCCATCCGACGACAAGCTTGCTTAAATATATTATGTAAATCTAACGGTACTCCAGATGATGGAGCTGTTACACCAATCTTTGAATTCTTCTCAAAAAACGGATATTTAATCATAGAATCACCTATTTGCTTTTAGTTGATTCTATTAAAATCTAATTATATAAACAAGACTTTTTTGTAATTTTTAAAAAAAGATACCTATTTATTGGTTCTACGATTCCTTATCGAGAGGCTCTGTTAAGAAGGAATGTTGATTTCCGTTTCAGGATGCTCGCTTTCCATGGGGCGAGAGCTTTAGCCTCTTTGGTCCACACGATATGGATCATGCATGCGTTACGACAGGACGTCGTGTTTTTAGCATGCCTACCCTACTTGTGAGGGGTCTCACCCTTCCCGCTACTCCCATAGGAGCCTCGCACCTTCCACTCCAATCAATCTCTTTAAATATTCTAAACTTAAAATTCTATAAGATATTTTTCGAATATGTCTTTTGTAAAATATCAACAATTAACATTAACAGAGCCTATCAATAAAATACTTAATTATTTAATTAATTACTAGTCAAACTCCGCTTTATTATTGGATCAGTCACTATAAACGATTTCTCCATTCACAAACGTAACTTTAACGTTTAATTCTTTGTCTACCAGAACAATGTTTGCTTTTTTACCACTCTCTAAGCTACCAACTTCATGGTCAATTTTTAGCAGTTTTGCTTGGTTAAGACTGACCATAGGTAAAATCCTTTCAAGTGGAATTTCTAAAACATCTTTTACATTCTTGAGACATTCCATTAAATTAGTTGTACTCCCAGCTAAAGAACCTGTTTCTACTGTCCTTGCGATTTTATTTTCTACTTTTACCGCTAAAGTTCCAAGGGAATATTGACCATCTGGTAAATCAGCTGCGGCCATGGAGTCGCTAATTAATAATATGTGATCATTCCCTTTAGACTTATAGAGTAGCTTTATTGCACCAGGATGAACATGCTGCAAATCAGCAATACACTCACAATAACAATGATCATTCGTAAGGACAGCTCCAACGCACCCCGGATCACGATGATTAAATCCTCTCATTCCATTATAAGTATGAACAGCGATCCTTGCCCCCTGTTCAATTGCCTTATTTGTTATATCATAGTCCGCATTCGTATGACCAATCGAAACATGAATTCCTTTTTCTGTTAAAAACTGTATTGCGTCAATTGCTAGTTTTTTTTCTGGAGCAATTGTCATGACTTTAATCGTATTGTTTGAAACCTCAATTAACTCAGTCAGCTCACTCAAAGAAAGATCTCGCATAAATTTAGTTGGATGTGCTCCACGATATTCAGGTGTAATATATGGTCCCTCTACATATGAACCAATGATTTCAGCGCCTCTTGTTTGACCAATCGCTTCACTGACAATCTTTACCGCATTCTTAATCTTTTCAAAATCATGGGTGAGCGTCGTTGGTAAAAATCCTGTTACCCCATGTCGGACAAGTGACGTAGACATTTCTTGTAAAGAATTGATACTTCCATCCATTGTGTCATTACCAGCAAGTCCATGAATATGAAGGTCAATCATGCCCGGGATGGCTGCATATCCAGAGTAGTCCAAAATCTCACAAGAAGGCTTTTTTGTTGTAATGTTAATTATTTTTCCATCTTCAATTAATAGATAACCGGTATCGATTACTTGCTGATGTGCATAAATTTCTTTTGCCTTAATCGCTTTCATTTCATTGCCTCCCATCTATAAAAAACAATTACAGACTAAAGGCAACACCTCTAGCGATGCTGCCTTTTAACTGATTAAAATTATACTTGTAAGTGACTTAGTCTTTTTAATGTTAAGTAACATGCACCATACATTCCCGCGTCATTTCCTAAAGCTGAAGGAAATACTATGTCGTCCTGATTATGATAAATTGGCATCATTTCCTTTTTAATCTCAGTGTTGATGTCTTTTAAAAATTGATCATTTTGCTCAGCAATACCGCCGCCGATTATGATTGCCTCTGGATTAAGTAGATGTACTATGTTTACCAAGCCTATACTTATATATGAAACAAATCTCTTATATACCATTGAAGCAACTGGATCTTTTTCATTTACCAACTGGAGAATTTGCTCACCAGAAACATTTTCCAATATGACCCCTTGTTTCTTTTTTTCCTCTATATAATCATTTACAAAAGCAGACGTAGCAGCATAGCGTTCATAGCAGCCTCTTCGACCACATCCGCAAGTCCGTCCATTTGCGACAATAACCGTATGACCTAATTCACCCGCTAATTGATGGGATCCATTAACAATATTCCCGTCTATAATAATCGAACTACCTATTCCAGTTCCTAATGTTAAAAACATCACGTTTTGCTTCCCTTGAATGGCACCCTTCCACATTTCACCTAAGCAAGCGCTTTTCACATCGTTTTCAACGACTACTGGTAATTCAATTGACTTAAATAGAGTTTCAGCTAATTTCATTCCAGAATAGCCTGGTAAATTATTAGAAAAGAGAATTTCGCCCTTTTCATGATTTACAAGACCACAAGAGGAAATTCCGATTCCAGTTATTGCAAAATCATTTTGAAGTAATTTTACCTTCTCAATAATCAGTTCAGGAAGTAACGTTTGAGTATCATGTTTAGGTGTTATCGCTTTATCTTTAAACATCATTTGACCTTTTTGGTCGATTAGACCATATTTGATAAATGTACCACCGATATCAAAACAAATAATATAGTCCAACCTATACACCCCCTATTAATTCCTTCACCTCGATGAAGTTCAAAAAGTAATGTACTTGCGATAAATCAATTTCCCCTGTTCTCTCAGATGATGCATTTGACATTCCGCAGGCACATGCCCACTTGAGCACTTCTTCAATTGAATCTCCTTTTGAATGGGCGTATGTGAATCCGGCGAGCATACTATCTCCTGAACCTACTTGATGAACTGACGTCAAGGTCGGAATATTTGCCTGAAGAACTCTGCCACTACTTATTAATAGTGCACCTTGTTTACCTAATGAAAGAAGGACGAATTTTATTCCCTTCTGACAAATGGCCCGAGCATGTAGGAGCATTTCCTCTAAGGTAGCATCCTTTTTTCCAATCAACTTACAAAGTTCTTCCCTATTGGGTTTTATTAAGAAGGGATTACCTTGAATCCCCTTTTCTAAGGCCTCATTGCTTGTATCTAAAAGCAAGTACTTCCCTTTTTGTTTCGCCTTCGCTGCCAACTGTCGATAAAAATCCGACGTCAATCCACATGGCAGACTGCCAGAAACAACAATGTATTGATTCGTATCAAGGAGCCTATCAAAATTCTCCAAAAACTCTTCTCTTTCATTTTCCTCTATCAAAGGACCTTGTTCAAGAATTTCTGTATGACTTTCACTTGATTCAATTGCTAAACAGAATCTTGTGTTACCCTGGATTGGTACAAATTGATTGATCAATTCCCATTTTGGAAATTGATCAGCGATCCATTCACCGCTTTTTCCTCCTAGAAATCCTGTGCAGGTTACTTTAACTCCTAATTGTGATAGTACACGAGAAACGTTTAATCCCTTTCCTCCTGCAGTTTTATCCACTATGGAAACACGGTTCACCTCATCCAGCTGAAAAACTGGAAGATTGTATCTAATATCTATGGCTGGGTTTAATGTAACTGTTGCAATCATTCTACTAACCTCGATTCACACTACCACACATTTTGATTTTATCTGCAACGACTTTTTTCATTTCAATAACTGCTTCTTGAAAATAATATCTTGGGTCATTTGCATCTGGGTGTTCTTGTAAATATCTACGAAGTCCTTTTACGAAAGCCATTTTTAATTCAGTAGCAATATTTACTTTGCAGATACCTCTCTCGATTGTTCTTTGAACTAAGTCATCTGACAAACCTGAAGCGCCATGGAGAACAAGCGGAATATTAACTTCCCTTTGAATGGCTGCTAAACGATCGATATCTAATTTTGGTTCCCCTTTATAAAGTCCATGAGCAGTACCTATTGCGACGGCCAGTGAATCAATTCCAGTTCGAGAAACAAACTCCTGAGCCTGCATCGGATTAGTGTAAATCTGATCCCTTTCATCCACTTCCAAGTCATCTTCTATCCCACTAAGTCTGCCAAGCTCCGCTTCAACGGCTACGCCAAATGGAGCTGCGTACTCCACAACTTCATGGACGATTCTAACATTTTCCTCAAAGTCATAATGCGATGCATCTATCATGACAGATGAAATGCCCATTTGGATCAAAGTCTTAATATCCTCCACTTTTTCATGATGATCGAGGTGGAAACAGATTGGAATATCGTAGCTTTTTTTAGAGGCTTCCATCATACCAATTAAAAAATCCTGACCAATGTAGCGCACAGTACTTGGTGTAGCAGCGATCATAACTGGGGATCGTAGCTCTTGTGCAGTTTCTAAAACAGTTTTCATCGTCTCTAAGTTATGAATATTAAAAGCTGGTACTGCGTAGCCCTTTGACTGTGCATCTAATAGAATCGCACTTCTTGAAGTAATCATGATAAATCTCCTCCATTATTCGGATCTTTAGCATAAGGGTGGATGGTAACGCCTTTCACAACTCTATTAACAACGCCTGATGGAGATGGATTATCTGGAGAAAATCCAAGATTAATAGATTTATACATAGCAAATGTTTGAGCATATAAGATATATGGGAAAGTAAGTAAAATATCATTATTTATCTTCGGAAGATCCACATGATAGAAAAGATCACAATGATTTACAGACATTTCATCCTTAATGGAAGATATCGCCACAACCTTTCCTCGATCTGTTTCTCGATAGATTTCTTCTAAAATATCCAAATCGTATTGTCTTGTATAGGGGTGACTTGATAAGAACACGAATACAATTGTTTCTTTATCTAAAATTGATTTTGGACCATGACGGAAACCTAAGGATGTATCAAAGGTAGATGGAATCGTTCCACCTGTTAGTTCCAATAATTTTAAAGAAGCTTCTCTTGCTAATCCTTCAAATACACCAGACCCTAAATAAACAACCTTTGAAAATGTAGAGGCAGCTAGTTCTTTTACACTTTTTTCACTTTCACTGATAATGGAATTTCCTGCTTGAACAAGATCATCAAGCGTTTTCTCCAATGTATGAATATGTTTAACATGAGATAGAAGTAAAACAGATAGAAGCATAGTTGTAAAACTGCTTGTCATCGCAAAGCCTTGGTCATTTGCTTCAGTTGGCATATAAATGACTAAGTGATTTGGATCATTTTTCTTTTTCTCAGCTAAAAGTCCATCTGGATTACATGTAAAAATAATGCCATAAAAATCTTTTATGATTTGCTCACCTAAGTTAACCGCTGCTAAACTCTCTGGGCTATTTCCAGAACGTGCAAAGGAAATCATAATTGTTGGAAAGTTTTCATCTAAAAACGAATCGGGATTTGAAACAATATTCGTTGTAGCAATACTTTCTACCACTATTTTTTTGTTATTCACAATTCCTTTTAGATGCGGAAGGATGGTATCACCTACAAAAGCTGAAGTTCCAGCACCAGTCAAAATGATACGTAATTGATCATGCTTATTTTTAATACTTGTTAAAAATGAAAGAATTCGATCTCTATGATATAAAATAATTTCCTTTGTCTCGTTCCATAATCTAGGCTGCTGGGCTATTTCTTTTGCTGTATGGCTGGCACCTACATTCATTCTCTCGAATTCACTTGATTTTAATAGCTCCATTTTTCTCCTCCTATTAAACAGTTAATGTCGTCATTACCAGTTAGGTTAAAATAGATACATAAAGTATCTATTTCAGTTCTACTGTATAAGTAAATTTGTCACCTCTAGCAATAGAAATCGTGTATTCAATCACTTTGCTTTGGTCATAGGTAATACGTTTTAACATAAGACATGGTGCACCTTCATTTATGTTTAACATGTCTGATTCCACATTATTTGCACTAACTGCCATAAAGCTCTCCAATGCTCTAGAAATTTTCACATTATACTGGGAACGAAAAATTTCATACATTGGTGTCATCTCTAATTCCTGACTAGAAAGATTTTTAAAATCTTTGACTGGAACATACGATGTTTCGTATAACATTGGATCCTGGTCAGCAAGCCTTAACCGAACAATCTTAAATACTTCTTCTTCAACCGGTAGATCCATGACTTTTGCAATTTTAATATCACAAAATACTTTCTCAAATGAAACGACCTGAGTGGTTGGAAGTTTTCCGACTTTTTTCATCTCTTCTGTAAAACTATAAAACTTAACAAGACTTTGATTATGGGTTCTTGGTGAGACATACGTACCTTTACCATGAACCTTATAAATAAACCCCTGTTTTTCCAATTCCTGCATTGTTTGCCTAACAGTTGTCCGGCTCACTCGGTAGGAATCACATAATTCTCGTTCAGATGGAAGTTGATCGTTTTCAACAAGTTCACCTGATTCGATTTTTTCTAATAAAATGTCCATTAATTGATAATACAGAGGAAGTCGAGAATCCTTTTCTACCATGATATGCTCCTTTAGGTGGTATCTTTGTCATAACCAGTTATTAATAAGTATATTATACATAATATTGAAAAAGTTACCACATTTTGCAGCAGTAGATTTTTTATAAAACTTCCTCTTTTATCTCTTTCAAATTTTCCACATATTCTTTTAATGATACGATTGCACCTGTAACTCTTGATTCCTCAGCTGCATAGGCAATCATGTGACTTTGCGCAGAAACAATTGCGGATGTTAAACTGCGATTACTTTTCTGTTTTACACTATAAATAAAGTCCGCCATTATACTTGTATCTGCACCCATATGCCCTCCATCTACTGTTTCAGGATGGATTATTTCTTTTTTCCCTGAAAAATAATTGATCTCGAGCTCATTTTTTGCGTCATTACCATTAATTTCGCCTTTTGTACCCATGATTTTAAAGTTTCGGAAGGTTTCCTTTGTAAAAGCAGTCATGGTGAAGGCAACTGTCACATCATTATCAAACAATAAATTAACTACTTGATGGTCAACTACATCATTATCACAATGATACACACAGCGACCATATGGACCTTCTTGAATCGCCTTTAATCTACTTTCTATACTTGAATCTGCCGAAATGACATTAGCTGGCCAAACATCACGATCGTGTAAATACCATTTAGCAGCTGAATATGGACATTCTTTTTCCACCTTGCATCCATCCAAACAGCGATATGTTGAACCTTCTGGAGCATTTTCCTTTTTAAAATAAGATAAACTTCCGTAAGAAGAAACACTTTGACATTCCTTACCTATTAACCAGGCTAGCATATCCATATCATGACAGCTTTTTTGAAGGATCATCGGGCTTGATTCCCCTGAATTGCGCCAGTTACCACGAACAAAGCTATGTGCTTGATGAAAATATCCAACATTCTCATTCCATTGAATAGATACAATTTCTCCGATTGCTTTTTGGTCAATGATTTCTTTTAATGCTTGATAAAATGGAGCATATCGCATCACATGACAAACCGTTAATAATGTATTGTTTTTGCTAGCTGCTTCGGCAATTTTTAATGTCTCATGTGGAACCGGTGACATTGGTTTCTCTAGTAAAATACTATATCCTTTTTCAATTGCTTTCATAACCGGTTTAAAATGGTTCCGATCTGGACTGCATATTAAGAGAGCCTCACAAAGCTGTTCTTTTTCTAAAAGCTCCGTCCAATCTTCAAATCTCATATTCTCTGGAATATTATGTGCTTCGGCAAATTTCTCTCGCTTTTCTTTATTTGGTTCAGCTACCGCAATGAATTGAATTTCATGTGGATATTGAAGAGCATACGATCCGTATGCATAAAAACCCCTGCTTCCCGCTCCGATTAATGCTGCTTTCATCATCAGTTTCCTCCTAGCTTTATTAAATCCTTTATTTTCCGCCTGTTATGGCAATTCCTTCAATAAATTGCTTTTGCAGAATCATAAATAAGATAAGCATTGGTACGATTGCTAAAAAAGATCCTGCCATTAATACCGGATAGTTTGTTAAATATTGGCCTTGCAACGAAGACAAACCTACTGATAGGGTCATAGATTCTGGTGAACTATTAACAATCATTGGCCACATTAACTCATTCCAGCTCCAAAGAGTTGTAAAAATTCCTAAAGCAACTAAACCTGGTTTTGCTAGAGGTAGCATAACGCGCCAGTAAATTTGAAAATGATTACACCCATCCAATCTAGCGGCTTCCTCTAACTCCTTTGGAAGCCCCATAAAAAACTGACGTAATAAGAATGTACCAAATGCACTAAATAAACCAGGAACTACCACAGCCTGTAAAGTGTTTAACCATCCTAATTTCACCATAATCATATATTGCGGTAGTAAAAAAACTTGCCCTGGTACCATTAAAACAGATAATGCTACTAAAAACAGAACATTTCTACCTGGAAATTCTATCCTCGCAAATGCATAGGCAGCTAGTGAACATAAAAATAATTGGCCAGCTGTCCGAAGAACAGTAACGATTAAGGTGTTAAGCATAAATTTAAAAAAAGGAAGTAATGTAAAAACTTCTTTATAGTTTTCCCATTGAAAATCCTTTGGAATGATTACAGGTGGAACATGAATTGACTCCGCATAAGTCTTTAATGAAGTGAGGAACATCCAAATAAAAGGTAGTACCATCGCAACGGCGCCGACTATTAGGATGATATGGATTAATAGTGTTTTACTTGTAACAAGCTGTCTCGTTTTTTCCAATGGTTACTCCTCCTTTAATCATAATGAACCCATTTTTTCTGTAAAACCATTTGAATCGCAGTAATGATGAGAATAATAATGAGTAATAGAACAGCGATTGCGGCTGCATAGCCCTTATCGTTTAACACGAATGCATGCTGATAAAATAAATACACAATAGATTGCGTCTTTTCCAATGCTGTACTGCCTTTTCCAATCATCATGAAAATTAAATCAAACACTTGAAATGCCCCAATAAAGGACATAATCGTAACGAAGAAAATGACTGGAGATAGTAATGGTAGGGTTATTTTAAAGAACACCTTGATTGGACCTGCACCATCAATTTCCGCTGCTTCGTAATACGTCTTCGGTATTCCCTGCAAACCTGATAAGAAAATGACTACGTTATAGCCAATTCCACTCCAAATTGCTACTACTACGATTGAATACAATGCAATTTTCGGATCACTTACCCATTGTGGACCCTTTATCCCAATAAGAGATAAAAGATAATTAAGGAGTCCATAATCTGAATTATAGAGCCATCTCCACACCATTGCGATCGCAGCTGGCATTGTAATTACTGGTAAAAAATATAACGTTCGATAAACGGATTTCCCCTTAATTTTCTGGTTTAAGAGAACAGCTACTAGAATCGAAAGGAAAATTCCAATTGGAACTGTAAATAAAATATAAATGCCAGTATTCTTGAATGACTGTAAAAGATTAGCATCATCTACCATTCGTTTATAGTTGTCTAACCCCGTCCACTCATACTGCCCAAATGCTCCCCATTCTGTAAAACTAAAGTAAATCGTTTGAAGTATTGGCCACAGGTAAAAAACCAATAAGCCTAGCATGGTAGGAGCAATCATCAGATACGCCCAAAAGAAATCGGAACGTTTTCTTGTTTTGCTTAAGTTTGGTACCTTCAATTTTCTTCTTTTCGCGTTTACTTCAACTTGTAGAGGAATTTCCTTCACTATACTCCCTCCTTTTAAGGAAAATAAAGAGAAGAAACTACTTCTCCTCTTCATTTTTTCTAGTTCTTAGATAGTGCCTCATTTGCTTTTTTCGTTAACTCTTTTACAGCATCTTCTACACTTTCTTCCTCGCTCCAAGCCTTTTTCAAAATATCAGTTTCGTACTGCCAAATTTCCCCTGTATTTTCCACGCTTGGTAGAGGTACAGAATAATCAACACCATCAATAAATGCTTTAAGATTCAAATTTGGGACAGATTGTAACCAAGCATCTTGTGTACCATTGTAAGCAGGAATAACTGTTCCTGTTTTCGCATATACTTCCGCTGCTTCTTTAGAGCCTAAAAATTGTACAAACTTCCAAGCTGCTTCTTTATGCTTTGTATTCGCCGCAATAACATTAGATAATCCATGAATCGCAACAGCACGTTGCTTTCCTTTTGGTACAACCGCGACATTTAAGTCAGGATTTTTCTTATATTCTGGAACCATCCAAGGTCCATCAAACATCATAGCGATTTTACCTGAAGAGAATAGTTCAGAAGCCGCTGTTTCCGTCATTTGAGCTTGGGTTGGAGAAAGCCCGTCTTCAATAAAGCTAATATTATATTTTAGTGCCTCGATCGCTTCGGGTTGATCAAATCCAACAGACTTACCATCCTCTGAGATAATATGACCTCCATTTTGCCAAATGAAATCATAATATCCACCTTGGTTACCCATTAAAGCAGCATAGCCCCAAATACCCTTATCTTTATTTGTTAGCTTAGTAGCTACTTCTTTTAACTTGTTCCAGTCCCAAGTATCGTCTGGATACGGTACTCCTGCTTCATCAAAAATCTTTTTGTTATACCATAAACCTGTCGTGTCAAAATCTTTAGGAATTCCATATACTTCTTCATCAACTGTATAAAGATCAATTAATGACTTCGGGTAATTATCAAAGCTATAATCATCTTTTTTAGCCATGTCACTAAGTGGAAGAATGACTTTACCTTTTGCATATTGAACAACATGCGGACCATTCATCCATAACACATCGGGTAGCGCCCCACCCGTAGCAGCTGTTTCAAGCTTTTGGAAATACTGTGCGTAAGGAGTCAGCTCAGTCTTCACTTTAATATCAGGATTTTTTTCATTAAATAATTTTATAATTTCTTCAATTGCAGGTACTTGCTTCTTATCCCAAAATCCATAAGTAATCTCGACTTTTCCATCACTTGATGTTTCATCACTAGAACTACATCCTGCTAACCCTAGTAATCCCAGCCCCAAGGTTAAAATCATGATAAGCCATTTTTTCATCTCTTTTCCCTTCCTTCTTCTGAAAGTTTAATAGATTTCCAACCTAATAAAACACATCTCATCATGATGTTATTACCAGTTGTATTGTAAAGGCTTTCAAAAATGTCTTACAGTAACTACAATTTTAATATATGAACAGCACCTCCTAGTGATAGTAATGACGTCATTACCAGTTGATGATAGTATATCACCTCTTTTTCAAATCCAAAATACCTTTTCATCATTTTTATCTGAAAATTAAATCGACACAATTCATCATTCTTCTCAATAACATACATTTTTCTCAGTTTAATGGCTTGTGGTTTTTTATTCTTCACTTATGAAATAAACCTCTAATGTCCCATAATACACTAGAGGTTTGTCATATATATTTAAAATATTTTTCTTTGCTGGCGATCGTCTTTTACGATTTCTACTGCTTCTCTGAATCTTTGTGAATGGATGATTTCACGCTCTCTTAAAAATCTTAAAGAATCATTTAAATCCGGATCATCTGACATATCAATAATCCATTGATATGTAGCCCGTGCTTTTTCTTCAGCTGCAATATCCTCGTATAAATCTGCAATTGGATCCCCTTTTGCTTGGATATATGCTGCAGTAAATGGAACACCGTCAGAATTATGGTAAAACAAAGCGCTATCATGTGATGCATAGTGAGCATCTAACCCTGCTGCTTTCATTTGATCAGGAGTAGCATCTTTTGTTAATTTATAAATCATCGTAGCAATCATTTCCAAATGTGCAAATTCTTCCGTACCAATATCAGTTAATAGTCCTATTACTTTGTCAGGTATTGTATATCGTTGGTTTAAATATCTTAAAGCAGCAGCAAGCTCTCCATCTGCCCCACCATATTGTTCTACTAAAAATTTAGCTAACATTGGGTTACAAGTACTTACTTTAACTGGATATTGTAATTTCTTTTCATAAATCCACATCTGATTCCCCTCCTTCTAAACTTGCCATGGCCATGGGCCTTTGCCCCAGCCCCAATTCTCGTCAGAGTAACTATTGCCATATTGAAAAAGTGGACCATATTTGGATTCGAAATTAGCTTCAATTTGTTTCTTATACTGTGCATACTGGTTAAACTGGTTAATTGCATTCGCATCATCTGGGTGAGTATCTAAGTATAATGTCAATTCAACTAATACAAAATCAACTGCTTGCAGTTCTTCTAGTTCTTGATAGTATTCCGGCGGTAATGAACGCGTCATCTTTTTTACCCCCTTGCTTTATAAGGATTGTCATAAAAATCATAGAAAACTTTCCAAAGTGTTCCTTTTTGCAGTGCTTCCTTATAAGGAAATTGTTCTAAATTTGGTGGTTGAAACCCTAGATAAAGTTGTGGTGGAGTTGAATAGTATTTCTGTCCAATTGGTGGACAAGGATCATTTGGTCCGTGATAAACACTATATGCTTTAACATGGGTAAACTGGAGATTATTATCTTTTTGATTATCGTTCAAAGTGATCACTCCTTTGAAAGTAAAAACATCAACTATTTCACTATATTCATAACTTATCAAATTAATGAGAAAGAAATGGGCTATTCATGAAATGACCTTTTATTTATCTCATAGGCAGCTCGTATACCTGATTCAACAGCTCCTTCGATCCAAGCAGGTGCTGTTGAAGTATGTTCTCCAGCAAAGTGAACTCTTCCCTCTGGTGTGTAAACATGAGGTGAGAGCTCTTTATTTTGTTCTGGTTTAAACATTGAAAATGCACCACCAGCATATGGGTACAATGCCCAACTATGTGTGTAACCCGTAATATATTCTGTATATACTTGGTCTCCGTGAATCGTTGCCAAATCTCTCAACGCATTCATAATACGATCTTGTTCTGACATACTATCCCAAATTAATGCATCATCTTCCCATGTATAGCTAGCTAATATGATACCGGAACCATTAACTCCATTATGATTACTAGGATAATAAGCGAATCGAATTGGTAAATCCGTCGTAAGTTTCCCACCAAGTATTCCTTCCTTCTCCCAAAACCTTGTCTTAAATTGCAAACCTATCTTTGTAGAGGCTACATAATGAAGCTCTCGAATTGCTTTCCATTTGCTATATGAAAATGAATCACGTGGGCACACTTCAATAAAGTTTAGCAAGGAGAACGGAATTGTCATAATCGCATAATCACCCGAAGTTTCAAAAGGAATATGGCTAGTATAATGTTCTGAATGAATCGTAACTTGGTGATTTTCTTGCACGATTTTATTCACTTTTTGGCCAAAATATATATGTTTTTTTAATTTCTCATGAAATTTATGTGCCAATTTATCGTTTCCACCAGTAATTTCATAAAACTTAATCTCTTTCGTAAGCAAAACGATAAATTCTCTTAATATTGCTGTAAATGCAAGCTCTGGAAATCCTTCCAGCCCTACCAGCACTTTAACTTTTTCTACCGCTCCTGGAGAAAGAGACTCGCCTACGGGATTATAACGTAAAAAAGAGTCCATCGAATAACGATCTAACTCCTCAATGACTTTCTCCCAATTCTCTTCAGGATTTTGATTAATATAATCGATTACCGGTTTAATTGATCTTTCAATTAAAGAATCTACATTTATTCCTTTTTCATTTTCATTCACATGATAACCTAGCATATCTGGATTTTTTTCATACTTTTTTTGTATCGTTTTTATGCCATTCGCATAAATAACATCATCTGATTTACCATTAATAAATTCATTGATTTCTAGGCCGAATTTTTCTATATACGCCAAAACAAGATGATGGGTAGATGGTATTCTCATTGCTCCTAGCTCAAGATATTGGTCATTAATAAATGGATTTCTTTTCGTATAAATGCGTCCCCCTGCTCTCCCATTTGCTTCTAAAATAACAACATCATGACCAGCTTCCTCTAGTAAAGAAGCAGATACTAGCCCCGCAATTCCTGCTCCTACAATAACAATTCTTTTAGGATTGGTTGTTTTTTCTAAACCGTGTTGAATACAAAATAGCATCTCTTCTTTTGACATAACCTTCTTAGATGTACGATTCATGTCTTCTCTCCTAAAAAATAATTTAGTTCAAAAGAATCTTATTCACTAAAATATTTCAATAGAAGGTTTTTTTACAATATTCATTAAAAATGTTTACTTTTTCTAACAAAAACGAGGTGAATAATAAAAATTTATTACATTGCATATAAAAAGATGATTTTTTGAGCAATAAAAAAGGCCATACCATATAGGTACTGCCTTTCACCACTAGAAGAAGTTACTTATGAAAACTTGTTATAAAAATATAACCTAATATTACATTCGAAAGTACTGTCGCTTTTACTTGTAGAAGCTCCACCGCTACAGAATTCCATAATTGTAAAGAAGGTATGTTGTAATGTATATACGTATATCCAGAAATATATAAAGCGGGGATTCCTAAGACAATCAGTTTCGTTACATTAATGTTCCAGCTCCCTGTTTTCTTCCACTCAGCCAATAATTGTGGCAATCCAAGACATAAGCCAATCGGAACATATAAGAATGATAATATTAATATATAGTTTGAGTAGTCATATGTCTCAGCTGCAATTTTCTGTATATGATTATTAATATATAAACAGCCTATTGTAACTCCGAACAATAAGATTAGAAACGCTAAATATTTTAATGCTTTATAAAAAATCATATGATCCCTCCTTATACTATATTTATTTCTTTGTAGAGCTTGAAAGTACCTTTAAATGTGCCGTCTAAGTGAACTATAGAAAAAAACACCTTTTGAGGACTCTTTCTCAAAAGGTATTTTTCGTTATTACTTATTTTATTCGGTTTCTTCTGTAGATCGTTCTTGTTTCAGTTCTTTATCTTTGATTTCAACATTTTCACTTTTTTTCAGTTTTTTGATTACATCATCAATTGATTTTGCATTGGCATTTAAAAGACTACTCCTTCTGTCTCTTCTTCTGAAAGATTTAATTGATTTTGTCGAGTGTATGAATCTAATTCATTTATACTTTGCAACCCTACTCCTGGAACGCATATGGGGATATGATTCAGATGTATCAATGAAAACAATTGATGCAACTGTTAAATTACTTCGAAAGAAATTAGATAATCTCGGAAAACAAGAGTCGCTATTAGAGGGATAGGGTATAAATTTGAAAACTAAGCTTCTTTCCTTTTTACCCGGTTTTCGAAATAACGGAGAGAAGAATGTCTTTAAACGAACGCAAGGGCAGTTAACGATTTGTCTATAGTGGACTTGTTATATTGTTTTTAATACTTTTCATATTTATTGTTTTTGCACTAATTGAACAGTCTCATCTTTGGCTACGTAGGAAGCGAAAATTATTGAAAACTATATGATTCAAAATAGTGAACTATTGGAAAATCAAAATCAAGATTTCATTGTTCAAAAAACAAAAAAACACTCAAATATTAATGAGTGTTTTCTTTTTTATCTATTAATGAAATTATTCTTTTACAAATTCCTTCGTACTTCTAACAGTATCAATTGGACGAACCATACTTTCAATTTCAGTTCGTTTTGATTCTAAAAATGGAGGTAATGATAATTTTTCACCTAGCGTTTCATAAGGTTCATCCCCCATGAATCCTGGGCCATCTGTTGCAAATTCAAATAAAATTTGTGGTGCAACTCTTACATATAATGATTCAAAGAAGTGACGATCTACATACCCAGAAGTTGGGAATTTGAAAGATTCGAAGCGTTTAATCCACTCTTCAAGAACAGATCGATCGTCTACACGGAATGCAGTGTGATGTACAGTTCCGAAACCTTGGATCGCTTGAGGTAAAACTGTATTATACTCAACGATTACCTGTGCACCATTTCCACCTTCTCCTACTTCGAATAAATGAACTGAACCGTCTTTTTCAATCTCTTTAAATAACATAACTTTTTCTAGTACTTCTTTAAAATAGTCGAAATGGGCAGTTCGTACAAAGATTGGTCCTAATCCAGTAATCGCATACTCTAAAGGAATTGGACCATTTTGCCATGGTGTACCAGATTCAACACCTGTATTGTCTTCATCTGATATTAATTGATATTGTTGATCATCAAAATCAACAAAAGATAAAGTCTTTTTACCAAATTGTGTTTTAATCCCAGTATGTTTTACTTCTAGTCGATCAAAACGTTTTAACCAATATTCAATTGCTTCATCACTTGGTACACGGAATGATGTTTTTGAAATTTCGTTTGTTCCATGCACTCCTTTTGGAATACCTGGAAAATCAAAGAATGTCATATCTGTTCCTGCGCTACCTTTATCGTCTGCAAAGAATAAATGGTATGTTTGAATATCATCTTGATTTACTGTTTTTTTAACTAATCTCATTCCTAATACATACGTAAAAAATTCGTAGTTTTTTTCTGCACTACTTGTAATGGCTGTTACATGATGGATTCCTTTTAAACCGTTCATATTTTTCCTCCTACTGAACATTACGTTCGATTCATTTATATTTTGTTTCATTATTCATACTTAAATACGGGTTGTAAAAAATATCTCGAATTCAAGATATCTTGAATTCGAGATAAATATATCATGAATCACTTTTTTCTGTCAAATAGTAATTTTAAACCTTAGCCTCTGTGTATAAAGACGGTGATTCCACTACCCCATTCTGCTTGAAACATTGCATTACGACATTTATCTGCGGCCATAAGAGTCTATATCAAAAAAGTACTACCTTTTCTAAAGGTAGTACTTCTCTAATGATTAGTTCTTGTTTGAACTGTTTGAACTAATGTGAATATTCATGAACTATTTCAAAAATCTCAACACGATCCCTGCCACCATTTTTTGCAACATAAAGTGCTTGGTCTGCCTCTCTAATCAAAGATTGCATCGTTTTATTCTCGTCTCCGATCAAAAATTGCGTAGACGTTACCCCAAAACTTGAGGTTACCTCTATTTCTTTATCATCTATGCTTGTCTTCCATTCAGCAATTTTCTCTCGAATATGATCAGCTATTTTATATGCTTCAAGAATATTTGTATTTGGCAAACAAATAACAAATTCCTCTCCGCCATATCGTCCTATAAGATCTGAACTCCTTAAATGATCTTTTGCTAATCTAGCAACACCCGATAATACAATATCTCCCACTTCATGACCAAAAGTATCGTTAACATTTTTAAAATAATCTATGTCAAACATTATGACTGCAATATTCTCTCCCATAGCTTTGAGCTCATTAAAAACCTCTTCATATCTATTCATAAAAAATGATTTATTAAATACTTGAGTTAATCCATCTATACTTGCTAGACGTTTTAATTTTTTTAGTAAATAGATTCTTTCCGTTATATTAGTGAAGGTAAGAATCTGTCCAACAGTGATGCCGTTTTCATTCAGAACAGGTGCAAAACGAATATTGTAATGTATGTTTTGCCTATTTATTAACAATTCACAATCACAAGATTGTCCTTTTTGAATTAGCTCAAATAAATAATGATGGTCACATAAAATGTCATCAATCGGTTTGCCAATCATGTGTTTATTTAGAATAGGTAAAACATCCTTCATTGCATGATTATAGTCCACCAATCTATTATTTTGACTTAAAACGATTACCCCGTCTTTCATACTTTCAAATACCGTATCTCTCGCTATTGGAGCTACATTAAACATTTGAAATGTTAGCAGAGCTGAACCATGAAATAAAAAAGAAATACTCATTGAAACTGGACCTAAATCTATTCCATAAGGGCTTAATCCATTTAAATAGAAGTGATTTGCAACTATTGGCATGATCAAACCAGCTATCATCATAAATATTTGTAATTTAAACCGAAAAACAGCAGCTTTTCTTAAACGAACAAATAACATAATCATACTAATCATTAGACATAAAAATAGAAAAATTGAATGGACATAAAAAAATGGACCATACTCTAGTTTTACGATTGGAAAAGGAATTTCACTATTTAAACTAACCGATTTGTAATATAAATGATGAAGATCATTTGTATCATGCATAAAGATTGTAACAATTGGGGGTATAAATAGAATATAGTAAATCCAATTCTTTAGCCTGATTCCTATGTACTCTAAACACATCAACAAGATAAAAACTGGAATAAATGGCATTGCTAAATACTCAATCTTTAACCAAAATTTTATTTGTTCTAAAGACTTACTACATAACTCAAATACATACGAGTATGTAAAAATAGTAGATAAAATGGTTACCCCAATATATGGCTTCACACCTGGCGCATTTTTTAGATTTAGATGAGCATATAAAGATAAAAATAAACTTAATGAACCTGCAAATATAATAATCAGTACATAAAATAATAATTCATGAGGCATCCTTATTTACTCCATCTGTATAAATTGAATTGAGTGTTTTATTTAAAAAACTATACCAAGTTTATAATTATTTAGCTAATTATTAGATGTTAAAACAAACTTTTTGTTAAGCCTATATTCCTAGAATTATTTATTTTCCACTTCTGATATATCATTAAAATATCAGTATTGATTGCTATCATTATATTATCACATTTCATTTATTTATCATTCTTTTTTATACACAACAAAAAAGAGCTCTTCCATTATACATGGATAGCTCTTTTTTAAGAGAATTGAGATATCGAGGACTTCTTATGTTCAATATTAAATAAATATTTTATTTTTTAGACTTAGTAGATTATTTTCTTTTTTGCACAAGATATGTTATAGGGATATACTAAAAAAACTGCTATTTCATTTCCCTTCTGATTAAATTTATCGTTGATATATCAGCATTTTTTCACAAAATTCATTTTACAGAATGCTCTAACTTATTTTATAATCATTAGTATTGCTATTTTTGCAAAAATTTTACAACAAGGAGATGAAATTCATGACAGAATTTATTTCAGTACTAAATGACTATTTATGGGCCAAATTAATTGTAATTTTCTTAGTTGCAATCGGCTTATTCTTAACAGTGTATTTAGGCTTCTTACAAATTAGATTTTTCCCTGAAATGCTTCGTCTATTAGGGGATGGTCGTAAGAATAAAGACAAAGACAAAAAAACTGTTTCATCATTACAGGCATTCATGATTGGGATGGCTGCTCGTATTGGTACTGGTAATATTGCCGGTGTTGCAACAGCAGTAGCATTAGGTGGTCCTGGTGCAGTATTTTGGATGTGGCTAATCGCACTGATTGGTTCTGCTTCTGCTTTCGTAGAAAGTACGCTAGCTCAGGTTTACAAAGTTAAAGATGGTGATTCTTGGCGTGGTGGACCTGCTTATTACATGGAAAAAGCTTTAGGAAATAGAAAGCTTGGCATTATCTTTAGTATTTTAATTACTTTATCTTTTGGTCTTATTTTTAATGCTGTACAAGCCAATACAATCGCTGCTTCAATTGACAATGAATTTGGCATCAGTACGTCAACTACTGCAATTGTACTTGCTATTATTACTGCTATCATTATTTTTGGTGGAGTACATTCAGTCGCAAAATTCTCTACAGTATTAGTACCAATTAAAGCTGGTGTTTACATAGTTTTAGCATTATGGGTAATGATTGCTAATTTTGATATCTTACCTAACGTTTTCGGTGCAATTTTCTCTGAGGGTGTATTTACTTTCAAACAAATGTTTGGCGGTGTAATGGGTGCTGCTGTACTTCATGGAATTCGTCGTGGATTATTCTCGAACGAAGCAGGTATGGGTTCAGCGCCAAACGCAGCAGCTACAGCTGATGTTACTCACCCTGTAAAGCAAGGCTTTATCCAAGCTTTAGGCGTAATTGTAGATACATTTATCATCTGTTCATCTACTGCTATGATCGTATTAGTTTCAGGTGTTTACAAAACTTCTGAGTTAACAGGTATTCCTTTAACACAAGAATCATTACGTGTAAGTCTAGGTGACTTTGCAGCAACATTTGTATCTATTTCTGTATTCTTATTTGCTTTAAGTACAATTATGGGTAACTACTACTATGGTGAATCAAATATTAGTTTTATGAAGAATAGTAAAAAAACAATTTACCTATATCGCTTTGCTGTAATTGGAATGGTATTATTCGGAGCATTATATAGTGCCGAATTAATTTGGTCTTTAGCTGATATCTTTATGGGACTAATGGTTTTAGTGAACTTATATGCAATTACGCGTCTATCTAAAGTTGCTAAAGCTCTATTATTGGACTATATAGCTCAAAAGAAAAAAGGTTTAGATCCAGTTTTCCATGCAGATTCAATTTCTGAACTACCAGGTCGTGAACATTTAGAAGCTTGGGTTGATGAAAAAGAAGCTAATAAACAAATCGGATAATGTATTTGAAAAAACCATCATTGCGTAGTATTCAAACTACGAATGATGGTTTTTTATATCTATTAGACTTTACTGCGTATTCCGGTGATATTACTAATAGGATAAAGATATACAAAAATAATAATTTATTCGAAATAAAAAAGTACAGACTGAATGAAATCTCCAACCCGTACTTAAGCAATCTATTTCATTCGTTTTTTGTAGACCTTCATCGAAATCAAGTAAAACAAAATCCCAATTCCCACTAACCATATTACTGCTGTTAAAAGGTCACCATAATTAGGCTGCCCAGCTAAAAGCGAGCGCACACTTTCGGCAAGTGGTGTCATCGGTTGATTTTCGGCAAAAGCTCGAAGCTTGCTACCCATGTTATTTGTTGGAACAAAGGCTGAACTGACAAACATTAGACCCATTAACAGATAAGAAAACACGCTTGCACCTTCATAAGACTTAGCCATAAGTCCGAAAGCTACCGCCATCCAAGTGAAAGCGAAAATAGTAATTAGAATCATACCTACTGCTAATAACCATTCCACAAAATTAGCGTGAGGACGGAATCCCATCAGAAAAGAAATGAGAATCACAGCAGCAACTGATAATAAGTTTAATAGCAAAGTTGAGATTACATGCCCTCCTAGAATTGAAGATTTGGCGATTGGCATGGAATGGAACCGATCAAAAATCCCTCTTGTCATATCCATGTTCACCCGGACCGCAGTGTAGGAAATCCCCATTCCAATACACATAAGCAGTACACCTGGTACGATAAAATTAACATACTCCGCTTTATCCATTGTCATGGCACTACCGAAAATGTAGACAAAAGCCAGCATCAACATAATAGGTGTAAGGATCGTAGTAATAATCGTATCTACACTGCGGAGAGAATGCTTCATCACCCTTCCGCTCATGGTCATTGTATCACTGATTAAATGTTCTTTACTCATGTTATTCCGCCCCTTTCTTGACAGTGACAGCCAGGAAAATTTCCTCAAGTGTCGGCTGTTTTTCCACATATTCTACTTTTTTAGGAGGAAGAATTGCTTTTAGTTCTTCCATTGTTCCTTGGACGATAATTTTTCCTTCATGCAAAATGGCAATGCGGTCTGCTAATTGTTCGGCTTCTTCTAAATATTGAGTAGTCAGAAAAACAGTAATACCAGCTTTAACCAGATCACGAATTACATCCCATAAAGCCAAACGTGCTTCAGGGTCAAGTCCTACAGACGGCTCATCAAGAAAAACAAGTTCAGGTGAGCCAAGCACAGTCATAGCCAAATCCAATCGTCTTTTCATCCCACCTGAATAAGTGGCAAGAGCTCGATCACCTGCTTCCAAAAGATCAAAGCGACGCAGACTATCTTCTACTGCTTCTTTTCGATTTGGTAAATGGCGAAGTTTTGCAACTAAGTCAAGATTTTCTCGACCGCTTAAAATATCATCTACGGCCACATTTTGCCCCGTCAGGCTGATTTTCTCACGCACTTGCTCTGGATTTGTTCGAAGATTCGCACCGCATACTTCAATCTCACCTTTATTAGTTTTGAGTAAAGTAGTTAAAATTTTAATGATAGTTGTTTTACCGGCGCCGTTTGATCCTAGAAGTGCAAAAACACTGCCTTTTTTCACTTCAAAATCTACACCTTTTAAAACTTCATGATCTTTAAAAGATTTTTCAAGCCCTTTCACTGAAATTGCTGTATTACTCATATTGTTCCCCTCCCTATTTTATGCTGAAGGCGCGTGCTTAAAAGCGCGGTAGCACCAACAACTGGTTTTCTCTACATAGATTCTTCTACGCTTATTTTTTCTTACCCACACGATCTAAAATGCTTTTGTTTAAATTATTACGTAACTTATCATCCCATCTTTTCGCTTGTTCGATCAGTCCATCAGCGAATGCTGTCACGTCTTCACCTGTTATTTCCAAAACTTCTTTGCCTTCTGCCGCACCATCTTCAAACAAGTCGATAAGATCATATTGGATTCTCAGCATATCCATGCCGCTACCGGCAGAGAAAGTCCACATATAATTGCAGATTTTTTTATAGGCTTCTGGATAGTCGCCTGGCAAAGCTTCGACACGCGCCATCATTTCTTTATATTCTTTTTTGTCATTTAGTATCTTTTTGATGAAATTTACCATTGTATTAACCCCCTATTTATTTTTATTCGTCCATATTTTTACTTGCTGTTCTACTCTACTCTCAATTTCTTTTTTCAACTCTACTTGCTCTCCTAATTTAATCCCAGATTCTTCATCTAACTTTGAGAGAGACATTAACTCGTCGGCAAATGCTGCCACGTCTTCCCCAGTAACATCTAATACATGCTTACCTTCTGCTGCACTAGCTTCAAACAATTCATACAAATTGATGATTTCTTCACCAAATCCATATCCGAAATTCCACATGTACTTTTGAATCTTTTTGAACACAAAAGCATAATCCTTCGGTAGTGAATTTACTTTTTTCATAAATGCTTTGTATTCCTTCTTACTTTCTAAATCTCCAATGATTAACTCAATAAATTTTTTCAATTATTTCTCCCCCTTTAAGATATTAATTTTTGATGAAAGAAAATCCCATTTTCCCCAAAATTGTTTTAATTCCTCATGTCCATCATCGTTTAATGAATAAAACTTACGAGGCGGTCCCATTTCAGATGGTTTTTTTTCAATATTCACCAGCTTTTTCTTTTCCAGCCTTACTAAAATGGTATAGACCGTACCTTCGACAACCTCAGTAAATCCTAGGTCATTAAGGCGGCGAGTAATCTCATAGCCGTAAGTATCACCTCGACTGATGATTTCCAATACACAACCTTCTAATGAACCTTTAAGCATTTCTGTTAAATTTTCCATGGTATACACCTCCTTATATATATAAATTAAAATTCTTTTTAGTATAGCTATTTAGTAACACAGATATTCAGTATCACTCAGTAGCGATTAATAAAACTCTAAATAACTTACGGAGCCAGGGTTTCATAAGTCACCTTTTTATAACTCTTTTCAGCTATTTAGCATTACTGATATTCTGTGTTACTTAGTAATAGTATATTGTATTACTGAGTAGCTAAAATGTGAACCTATTTTTAAAAAAATTTTATAAACATTAACAACTATTTAGTATTACAGATATTCTGTATTACTTAGTACCTGTATATCGTAACACTAAGTAGTGAAGTTGTAAAGTAGATAAGTAAAAATGTTTTTTATCCCAAAAAAATTGAGCTATCGTAAATTTTCATTTTACGGTTAGCCCATTTATCTACCATATATTTATTCATTAAAGAATTTTAAACTAGCTTTCAACTAATAAAACCTTGTTTTTGACATAAAAAAACCACCAACAGTATGTATTGGTGGAGACGGTGGGAGTCGAACCCACGTCCAGAAATATCGGCACTTAAGCTTCTACGAGTGTAGTCAATATATTCGTATTTCGCATACTATTCAGCCCATTGACAGGCTTCCTAGTAGCTAGTCTGGTTAGTCTCTTCCTTTCCCCTCAGACGGTGAGGTCCGGCGTAGCCCACTAATGAGTGAACCCCTCTAAGCTATGCACATGGGCGATACATAGGAGGAGCCTTTAGTGCAATTAAGCAGCTAAAGAGAAATTGTTGTTTTTGCCAGTTATAGGCTTTTGCGTTTTAACGAGGCCGACCCCTCGACTCGCGACTTAAGCTCGAACTACCCCTGTCGAATCCGTAACGTCCCCATATAAAATGCACACTCGACATTATTTCAGTCTTCGTGGCTATGAGTGACTTACGAAGCACTAAACAAAAGCTTAGCTTCATAATCTATAAAATCTGCACTTCATCGTGCTCATTTATGTGTTTCATTAACTTACAAACTTATTATAGCACATTCGACATCAGTTGCAATTAACAATTGTTGTTAATAGCAAAAGAGAATGGAAAAGCTTCAACTATTATCCAATTAACTTTTTTGACGGTCTCGGAACGCTCGTTCAACCTCACGTTTGGCTTCTTTTTTCTTTAGATCATCGCGTTTATCAAATTGCTTCTTACCTTTACCTAAACCAAGTAATAACTTCGCATATCCATTTTTCAAATAGATTTTTAAAGGAACTAATGTGTAACCAGTTTCTTTTGTATAACCAATTAACTTAACAATTTCTTTATTATGAAGTAACAATTTTCTTGTTCGTAGTGGTTCATGATTATATCGATTACCTTGTTCATACGGACTAATATGCATATTATGTAGCCATACTTCACCGTTTTGAACTCGGGCAAATGAATCCTTTAAATTAGCCTTTCCAGCACGTAATGATTTTATTTCAGTACCTTGTAGTACGATACCCGTCTCATACGTTTCTTCAATAAAATAATCATGATAAGCTTTTTTATTTTGCGCGATAACCTTACCTTCACCTTTTGGCATGTTTAAAACACCTCACTATCCTTACTTATTTTACCATAAAATGAAACGATATTCTATGTACATAGGACCGCTCTTGGTCGTAATCAAAAAGAATAAAACAGTGAACATTTCATCTGTCCACTGCTTTATTTTTTGATTGTTTTCTTACCCATTATTGCTATTTATGTATGCGTTAGTTGATTACAACTCCAGGTCGCTCCCTTTCCGTGGGGCGTGAGCTGAGCCTCCTCGGTGCCCTGCGGGGTCTCAGCCTTCCTGTATCTCCCACAGGAGTCTCGCACCTTCCGTTGTAATCAACTTCTGTCTTTCAAAACAACAATCTTTAAGAAAAGAGCATGTTTTTATTATCTCTTCTTATTCCCTTTTGCTACTTTATCATAGAAAGGTTTTTTCTTTTTACTTTTACTTTTTGTTGGGTTAAAACGATCATCTCGTTTATTACGAGGTTTCCCGTTTCTGCCATTGTCTTTTTCTTCACTTGGTGAAGTTGTAGTACTATCTCCTCCACGTCTACCGCGTGAACTACCACCTCTATTGCGATCAGTACTTCGATCTGTTGGTCCTCTTCCACGGCCTCTACCTCGGCCTCCGGAAGGGCCACCATCTCGATTCACCGGTCCTCTTCCACCAGTTCGACGAGGTTTATTTGATTTCATGCCTACAATTTCAAAATCAATTGCACGCTCTTCTTTATTTACATTGACTACTCGAATAGAAACCTCATCGCCAATTCTAAAGATTTTACCAGTTCTTTCCCCAACCATCGCGTAATGACGTTCATCATAATTGTAGTAGTCATCCGATAAATCAGCTACACGAACAAGACCCTCAATCGTATTTGGCAATTCAATAAACATACCGAAGTTTGTAACTGAGCTAATAATTCCTTCATACTCTTCGCCAATTTTATCAAGCATAAATTCTGCTTTTTTCAAATCATCGGTTTCGCGTTCAGCTTCTACAGAACGACGCTCCATATTTGATGCGTGTTCAGCAATTGCTGGCAGTTTATCATCCCATTCACGCTTCGTATCATCATTCATTTGACCCTGAATTAAGTAAGTACGGATTAAACGATGTACAATTAAATCTGGGTAACGGCGAATTGGTGAAGTAAAATGCGTGTAGAACTCTGCTGCTAAACCAAAGTGACCTAAATTATCTGCTTCGTACTTTGCCTGCTTCATTGAACGAAGCATAACGGTTGAAATGACTGTTTCCTCTGGTTGGCCATGTACCATTTCAAGAACTTGCTGTAATGCTCTTGGATGAATTTCATTAGCTGCACCTTTTACTGTATAACCAAATGTTGAAATAAACTCAAAGAAGCGTTGTAGTTTTTCTTCTTTAGGATCTTCGTGAACACGATACATGAACGGAACATTTAACCAGTGGAAATGTTCTGCTACTGTCTCATTCGCAACAAGCATAAACTCTTCAATTAATTTCTCTGCTGTTGAACGTTCCCTAATAACGATGTCTTCAGGATGTCCTTCAGCGTCTACAAGAACTTTCGCTTCTTTAAAGTCAAAATCGATTGCTCCGCGATTCATTCTTCGTTTACGTAAAACGCTTGCTAAGTGTGCCATCTCTTCAAACATAGGTACCAATGGCTCATAACGCTCACGTAACTCGACATCTGCTTCATCTAGAATTTTGTTAACATCACTATATGTCATACGTTCAGTTGTCTTAATGATACTTTCGAAGATTTCGTGTTTAACGACATCACCTTTTTGGTCAATTTCCATTTCACAAGAAAGTGTAAATCGATTAACTTGCGGATTTAAAGAACAAATACCATTTGATAATCGGTGAGGAATCATAGGAATCACTCGATCAACTAAATAAATACTTGTTCCACGATCATAAGCTTCTTGGTCAATTGCAGAATTCTCCGTTACATAATAAGAAACGTCAGCAATATGTACACCAAGCTTATAATGGCCATTATCAAGTTTTGTTACTGTAACCGCATCATCTAAATCTTTTGCATCCGCTCCATCAATCGTGACAATTTGTTGATCTCGTAAATCACGTCGAGTACCAATATCCGCTTCATCAATATCTTCAGGAACAGCATTTGCTTGATCCATTGCTTCTTTAGGAAATTCCTGTGGTAATCCAAACTTATGAATGACTGAAAGAATATCTACACCTGGATCGTTTTTATGCCCAAGGATTTGAACAATGATTCCTTCTGCATTTTTGCCGTTTTCAGGGAATTGAGTTAGTTCTACAACTACTTTGTGCCCTTCAACTGCACCTTGTGAATTGCTTCTCGTAATAAAAATGTCACTACCAAAACGTTTATCGTCAGGAATCACGAAGCCAAAGTTTTTCTGTGCTTGGAATGTACCAACCATTTTCGTTTGACCACGTTCAAGAATTTTTACGATTGTGCCTTCACGACGTGCATCACTTTTTTCTTTCGTAATTCTTGCTAAAACAACATCTCCGTGTAGTGCACCATTTAAGTCAGAAGGTGAAATAAATACATCCTCTGCTCCCGCTTCTTCTGGAATTACAAATGCAAAACCACGTGCGTGACCAGTAAGTTTACCTCTTACTAAATTTGATTGTTCAGGTAAACTGTATTTATTATTTCGTGAACGGACAATGAACCCCTCATCTTCTAATGTGACAAGCGCTTTAACCACTTCACGAAAATCTACAGCATCAGTTAATTGTAATTCGTCTTCTAGCCCTTGAATATTTAAAGGCTTATAGTCTTCACTTTTCATTAAAGTTAATAACTTATCTTTCCATTGTTGAAAATCTTGCATATACATTTCCCTCCTTTTCTCACCAATCCGGTTAAGGGTCTTTTATTTTAAGTTTGTCCAGAATAACAGGATTCTACCAATCCAAATCATCAAGAAAGGCTAAGACGTCTTCATGCAATTGATCCTTCTCTTGCCCAAGCGTAATGACATGTGTTGAATTTTCATACCATTTTAATTTTTTCTGATCAGATTGAACTTCATTAAAAATAATATTTGCACTATCTGTATTAATCATTCCATCAACTCTGGATTGCACTACAAATGTAGGTGCGTAAACAGTGTCTACATTTTCACGAACTTCTTTGATTAGCCCTTGAAGTTCTATTAATGTTTTCATTGGTGCTTTTTTGAACTCTTCCATTTCTATTTCAATTTGTTCAGGTGCTTTACCTTCTCGTTTCTTAAACTCAGCAGCGTATGCAAGAACACCTTCGTACATTATTTCTTCACTTTTTATGTACATTGGGGAACACATTGTCACAATACCATTTAATGGAACTGTGTAGCCTAGTTTCAGTGCAAAAACTCCACCTAGAGATAAACCTACTGCAGCAATTTTTTCATGACCACGGTCCTTTAAAAATTGGTAAGCTTCCGTCACATCCTGCCACCAATCCTCTGGTCCAGTATGAACAAGCTCCTCTGGTGGTACACCATGCCCCTTATAATGCGGTGCATGACATGTATAACCACGTTTTTCTAAAAAGCGGCCTAGCATTCTAACGTCGGCTGAATGCCCTGTAAAACCATGTAATAATAAAACTCCTCGCTCTCCACCCTCAAATGTGAAAGGCTTAGGCATTGTTACTTTCATTTATACTCACTCCAAAACTGTTCTATCCTTTTTTCATTAGATTCATTTGTTTTTACATCTTATATACTAATGAGTCTCAATATTCATTCTAAAATACATCTTTGAACCAAACTTGCATTACTCTTCCTTCTTAGATTACCCTTAATAGGAAGCGTTCTTTTATTTTACCTTTCATTTGCATTATTTACCAATAAAGAGTTTTTTTCTCTTTATGCTTATGATTTAATGATAATTGAGGCTATAATATCTTTGTATTTACGTAAGAAACATTAGGAGGCATTTTATGTTTATTAGCATTGACCAATTTATTAATGAGTGGACACATGAAGCAGAAGGTACTTTAAAATATTTAAACGTGTTGACTGACGATTCACTTGATCAAGCAATTGAAGAAGATCATTTTTCGCTTGGAGAACTAGCTTGGCACGTCACTACAGCTGCTAAAGGAATCGTCTCACAATCTGGATTAAAAATTGATCTAACAATTCAAGACGAAATGCCTGGATCAGCAAAAGAAATCGCTGAAACATATAAAAATGTTAGTAATGCAGTAGTGGAAGCTGCTAAGGCACAGTGGAATGACGAAAGTTTAAAAGAAATAAAAAATTGCTTTGGTTTTGATATGCCTGTTTTTGCAATCCTTCGTATGACGCTAAATCACCAAATCCATCATAGGGGTCAAATGACTGTTCTAATGAGACAAGCTGGATTAGTCGTACCAGGAATTTATGGTCCAAGTAGAGAAGAATGGGCTCAAATGAAGAAGTAATTAAAAAGTAGAAGAGACAACCAATTTAAGGTTGTCTCTTTCTTTTTGTGCTGACTATATTTCTAGGTAGTTTTATAAAAAATAATACATGAAAATATAGAAGAGATGCTGGAACACTGAATAATGCGTAGAACATCGTTAGTTCAATACTCTGAGTAAAAGCAAACATCATCGCTACAACAAGGCCAGCAATTATATACATTATTAATTGAAACAAGTAAATGAACTTATTAATATGAAACATTCTTGTTAACTCTTCAATTATATAGGCAAACCCCAGTCCAAAAATCACATAGCAGGTAAATGTAATTGACAGTGATATCACAAATCCTTCAAAAACTCCTGTGTAACAGCAATCATAAACTCTCTCTTCTTCTGGCGTACTAGAAAACAATCCCCATGTTCCACTAATCATGATCGCGGATAAGATGACTGCATAAAATTTGTTTAGGAAATTCATATGTACTACCCCGTCTTTTGATCCAAACCTAAATAAAAAAGCCACCTTTAGCAGGCAGCTAGTTTATTACAGTTTTAAATAAGTTACAGCAATTGTTAAAATGAAGAATAATACTGCTACAACAACTGTTATTCTTTGTAAAACTAATTCGAAACCACGTGCTTTTTGCTTTCCGAAAAGCTGTTCAGCTCCACCAGAAATCGCACCTGATAATCCATTACTTTTACTTGATTGAAGTAAAACAAGAACAATCATAAGAACTGAAACGATAATTAATAAAACAGATAAAAACGTATGCATTTCTTCACCTCCACAGTAAACACTGTTACTTATTATTCTACTATGAAGAACAGTTTACTTCAAGATGAGAGTACATGTTGTTCTATCCATGTTTTAACATCTAGGTAAACATCCTCTTTATTTATTTCATGTAGCATTTCGTGACGACCCTCATCGTAGAGTTTCATTGTTAAATCATTACAACCTAAATTTTTATAGAGCTCGTATACTCTTTTCACTCCATCACCATTTTGACCGACAGGATCTTTACTTCCAGAAAAAATATAAATAGGTAAATTTGTTGGCGTTTTTCTTACTTCTTCTTTTCTATGGATAATCCCAACCCCACTTAAAAGCTCACGATAAAAACTCGGTGAACAAATAAATCCACAAAAAGGATCTTTGATATAACGATCGATTTCGGCTTCATCACGCGTTAACCAATCATATTTAGTTCTTGGAAATTTAAAATGATTATTAAAATTACCAAATGTTAAAAAATCCAATATCTTACTTCTTCCTTTTTCACCCATGATAAATGATTCCGAACCTGATAAAAATACCCCTAACTTTCTTAAAATGCCAGGATCAAAGCCGGTACCTGATAAAATTAGCCCATCGCATAGTTCTCCATCTAATTGAACAACTCGTCTGCTTAAGTAAGAACCCATACTATGACCAAATAAAATAAGCGGAACACTCAATTCTTCTTTTATAATTTTCGTTAAATAAATAATATCTTTTGCAATTTGGTCCCATCCAATTTTATCTCCAAAATAACCTAAGTCATCCTCATTCATGGCCGTTTTTCCATGTCCTCTTTGATCATGTATATAGACTGCAAAGTTTTGGTGAACTAAGTATTCAATGAATTTTTCGTATGCTCCCCCATGTTCAGCCATACCATGTACAATTTGAACGACTGCAATCGGATGATCTGGAATAAATTTTCTAACATAAATTTTCGTTCTATCTTCGGCGGAAATTAACCCTTCCCAGTTTTTCATCTTAACCCCTTCATTTCATATGTAATAAATAACTGTTCAATTTATCGTATGTTATTATATGATCTTTTTAGCACTGATAAAACCGCAGATTAATCAGTATATATACAATACAATCATTTTAATAGTATACCAAAAGTAACCTTTTAAGTATTCGAGAAATCCTTTATTGATTCCTTCCCATCATTTAATTAAGCAGTTTAGTTCATGTCATTTTGCTTAGAATTTATCAATTAGGGAAAATTGTTAGTAATGAATATTTCTTAGTTTTTAAATGGAATAAAAGAGGTGTGGAAAATGAAAAGAGGTTTACAAACGATATTAAGTCTTGGTTATACCATATTAATGGTTGCACTATTTGTCATCTTTTTCTTAAAAGGAGATACGTATCGATATCAAATTGCCATCGGCGGTATTATATGTGGTCTCATTCCATTTGCTTTAGATAAATTTTTAAAAATCCGATTTACCTTACCATTCATTATTTCATATTTTGCTTTCTTAATCGCTTCACAATGCCTTGGTTCGATGTTAGGCCTTTATTCATTAGGTTGGTGGGACACACCCTTTCTTCACTTATTAAGTGGTGCTTTAATATCCTTCTTAGCCGTCGATTTAATGGAAAAGTTTACGACTGATCAATCAAGGAGTGAAATGTCTGCTTGGTTTATATTTTTCTACGTACTCTCTTTTGGTGTTTTTGGAGGAGTACTTTGGGAAATTTATGAATTTAGCGCAGACCAATTCCTCGGAACAACAACCCAAGGTGGAGGAAACTTTGACACAATGACAGACCTAGTAGCAGACACAGTAGGTGCACTAATCATCGCAATTTGGGTCGCTAGGAAATCGAAAGTTAAGACGATTAAGTGATCGAAAAGTGGAATCGCTAGTTTCAGCCTCGACAAGCATAAGACGAGGACTAGAAAAGATGCTTTTTATAAAAATAAACACAAAAAAAGAGAAGGTAAGGGGCCTTCTCTTTTTAGTGTCTATAATGGATTATGTTTTGTTTTACTTAACATACATTTTTACTTTGTTGTGTCTATGTTGTATTTTTAAAATTATTTACGTAAGTTGTAGAAAGATTTTAAGCCTTGGTATACTGCGCTTTCGCCTAGCTCGTCTTCAATACGTAATAATTGGTTGTATTTAGCAATACGGTCTGTACGAGATGCAGAACCAGTTTTGATTTGACCAGCGTTTGTTGCAACTGCGATATCAGCAATTGTGCTATCTTCAGTTTCACCAGAACGGTGAGAAACTACAGCTGTGTAACCAGCACGTTTAGCCATTTCGATTGCTTCGAAAGTTTCAGTTAATGTACCAATTTGGTTAACTTTGATCAGGATTGAGTTAGAGATACCTTTTTCAATACCTTCAGAAAGCTTTTTAGTGTTTGTAACGAATAAGTCGTCACCAACTAATTGTACTTTTTTTCCTAAACGGTCAGTTAATAATTTATGTCCATCCCAGTCATTTTCGTCTAAGCCATCTTCAATTGAAAGGATTGGGAAGTCGTTGCAAAGCTGCTCGTAGAAATCAACCATTTCAGCTGAAGATACGCCAGTACGGCCTTCACCTGCAAGATCGTATTTACCAGTTTCTTTGTTATAGAACTCAGAAGACGCAACGTCCATACCTAAGAATACTTCTTCGCCAGCTTTGTAACCAGCTTTTTCGATTGCTTCCATAATTACTTCTAAAGCTTCACGGTTTGAACCAAGGTTTGGAGCAAATCCACCTTCATCACCTACAGCAGTGTTTAAGCCTTTAGAACTTAATACAGCTTTAAGGTTGTGGAAGATTTCAGTACCCATACGGATTGCTTCTTTAAAGCTGCTAGCTCCAACAGGTAAGACCATAAACTCTTGGAAGTCTACGTTGTTATCAGCATGAGATCCACCATTAATGATGTTCATCATTGGTACTGGTAATTGTTTAGCGTTGAATCCACCAAGGTATTGGTATAATGGTAAACCTAATTCGTCAGCTGCTGCACGAGCTACTGCCATAGATACACCAAGAATAGCATTTGCACCTAATTTACCTTTATTTTCTGTACCATCTAATTCAATCATACGTAAGTCGATTGCAGTTTGTTCAGTTACTTCGTATCCTACGATTTCTTCTGCTAAGATATCATTTACGTTTGAAACTGCTTTTTCTACACCTTTACCAAGGTAACGTGATTTGTCTCCATCACGTAATTCAACTGCTTCATATTCACCAGTTGAAGCACCACTTGGAACTAATGCACGGCCAAAGCCACCATCTTCAGTGTAAACTTCTACTTCAACAGTAGGATTACCACGAGAATCTAATACTTCGCGAGCGTAAACATCAATAATCATTGACATAATAAAATCTCTCCTTTAAATGCGCTATACGCTTATTGTAAATCTTTTATATTAACTGTTCACTTATTAATAAGTGATTTACCAGTCATTTCGTTTGGTTGTGTTACTTTTAATAAATCTAAAACAGTAGGAGCTAAGTCTCCTAAAATTCCATCTTCACGTAAAGTAATACCTTCTAAAGTTACGATTACAGGTACTGGGTTAGTAGTATGAGCTGTCATTGGTTGACCTTCTGGTGTAATTTCTTCATCAGCATTCCCATGGTCTGCAGTGATAATCGCTTTTCCACCTTTAGCAATGATTGCATCTACCACTTCTCCTAAGCATTCATCCACAGCTTCAATCGCTTTAATCGTTGGCTCAAGTTTCCCTGAATGCCCAACCATATCTGGATTTGCAAAGTTTAAAATAATTACATCATGCTTATCGGCAGCAATCTCTTTTAAAAGAGCATCTTTCACTTCATAAGCACTCATTTCAGGTTTTAAATCGTAAGTAGCAACCTTAGGTGAATTAATTAAGATACGCTCTTCACCAGGGAACTGTGCTTCACGACCGCCACTGAAGAAAAATGTAACATGTGGATACTTTTCAGTTTCAGCAATACGTAATTGATTTAAATTATTTTGAGCTAGAACTTCACCTAAAGTGTTATCTAAGTTAGTTGGTTTAAATGCAACATAACCTTGAACCGTTTCACTAAAATGTGTTAAGCACACAAAATGAACATTCTTTGGAAACTCTGTTCCACGATCAAAATCACGGAAATCTTCATTTGTGAACACATTTGAAATTTGAATGGCACGATCTGGTCGGAAGTTGTAGAAGATAATAGAATCTTCATCTTCAACAGTTGCAACTGGTTTACCATCTTCTTTTACGATAACAGAAGGTAAAACGAACTCATCATGGATCCCATTTGCATATGAATCTTCAATTAATTCATATGGATTTGAGTAGGTCGGACCTTCACCATAGACCATTGCACGATAGCATTTTTCAACGCGATCCCAACGTTTATCACGGTCCATAGAGTAGTAACGACCTGAAATTGTTGCAAATTCACCTACACCAATTTCTTTAAATTTTGCTTCTGTTTGATCAATATACTTTTTAGCTGTTGTTGGCCCAACATCTCTTCCATCAAGAAAAGCATGAACATATACTTTTTCTAAGCCTTCTTCAGCAGCTAATTTTAATAAAGCAAACATGTGGTTAATGTGACTATGTATACCTCCGTCAGACAATAAACCAAAAATATGAAGTCCTTTACCTTTTTCTTTCGCGCTCTTCATAGCATCAATAAAAGTGTCATTTTTTTCAAATTCACCTTCACGAATAGCTTTATTCACACGCGTTAAGCTTTGATAAACGATACGTCCAGCTCCGATATTTAAATGTCCCACTTCAGAATTACCCATTTGTCCTTCTGGAAGTCCAACTGCTTCACCAGATGCAGTTAATTGTGCATGTGGATACTGATTCCAATATCTATCATAGTTTGGTTTTTTTGCTTGCGCAACAGCATTACCAAATGTTTCTTCACGCAAACCAAATCCATCAAGGATGATTAGAGCTACTGGTTTTTTACTCATTACTTAACAGCCTCCAATAAAGCAAGGAAAGAAGCTGGTTCTAGACTTGCACCACCAACTAAAGCACCGTCTATGTCTGGTTGTGCCATATATTCTTTAATGTTTTCTGGTTTTACACTTCCACCATATTGCACTCGTACAGCTTCTGCAACATTTTCATTGTAAAGACTAGCAACAACATCACGAACAAACTTACATGATTCTTGTGCATCTTTTTCAGTTGCAGATTTACCAGTACCAATCGCCCAAATAGGTTCATAAGCAATTACTAAATTACTAACTTGATCTTCAGTAAGGCCAGCTAGATCAGCAGTTAATTGAGTACGAATTACTTCCTCAAATTTACCACCTTCACGTTCCTCTAGCGTTTCACCACAGCATAGAATTGGTGTTAAACCATGTTCAAATGCTTTTTTAGTTTTGCTGTTAATGAATTCATCCGTCTCGCTGTAGTACTCACGGCGCTCTGAATGACCAATGATAGCATAAGTTACGTTTAAGTCTTTTAATGCAACAGGACTAATTTCTCCCGTATATGCACCGCTATCTTTGTCACTTACATTTTGTGAACCAATTTTTAAATCAGTCCCTTTTACTGCTTCTACCATTGGTGCTAGAAATAGTGCTGACGCACAAACAGCTGCATCTACTTTATCAGATGCTGGGACACTATTTTTTACTTCCTCAACGAATGACATTGCTTCGCTAAGCGTTTTATTCATTTTCCAGTTACCTGCGATAATCGGTTTACGCATGTGAAACACCATCCTTACGGTTAGTAAGACATTCTATCTTACTGTATATTCTAAAATAATTCTATTCTTGTGATCTTATTTATCATTTAAAAGTGCTACGCCTGGAAGTTCTTTACCTTCCATAAACTCCAATGAAGCACCGCCGCCAGTAGAAATATGGCTCATTTGATCTGCTAAACCAAATTTTTCTGCAGCTGCAGCTGAATCTCCTCCACCAATGATAGAGTAAGCGTCAGAGTCAGCTAATGCTTGAGCAACACCTTTTGTACCTTGAGCAAATTTATCGATTTCAAATACTCCCATTGGTCCATTCCAAATAACTAATTTAGAGTTTTTGATCACATCAGCATAAAGAGCTGTTGTTTTTGGTCCAATATCAAGAGCTTCCCAGTCCGCAGGAATTTGATCGATATCAACAACTTTTGTGTTAGCATCTTCACCGAATTTATCAGCAATTACTACATCAATTGGCATGTGGAATTTAACGCCTTTTGCTTCTGCTTTTTGCATAAATTCATTTGCTAAGTCAATTTTATCTTCTTCTAAAAGTGATTTACCAATTTCAAATCCTTTTGCTTTTAAGAATGTGTAAGCAAGGCCTCCACCGATAATTAAGTGATCTACTTTTTCTAATAAGTTTTCAATTACACCTATTTTATCGCGAACTTTTGCTCCACCAATGATTGCAGTGAAAGGACGTTCTGGGTTTGAAAGTGCCTTACCTAATACATTGATTTCTTTTTCCATAAGGAAACCAGCTACTGCAGGGATATGTTTAGCGATTCCAGCAGTTGTAGCATGTGCACGATGAGCAGCACCAAATGCATCATTTACATATACATCAGCAAGCGCAGCAAATTCTTTGGCTAGAACTTCATCATTCTTCTCTTCACCTGGGTAGAAACGAACGTTTTCTAATAATAAAACATCGCCTTCGTTCATTTTGCTGATTTCTTCTTGAACTTTTGGTCCGTATGCTTCATCAGATTTAAGAACTTCTTTACCTAATTTTTCACCTAAACGTTTTGCAACAGCATTTAAGCGTAATTCTTCATTTACTTGCCCTTTTGGACGTCCTAAATGAGAAGCTAAAATTACTTTTGCTCCGTTTTCTACTAAATATTGAATAGTAGGAAGTGCAGCACGAATACGTGTCTCATCTGTTACTTCACCATTTGCCATTGGTACGTTAAAATCTACACGGCAAAATACGCGTTTACCCTTTACATCAATGTCACGTAAAGACTTTTTGTTCATTTTAGGTGCCTCCAGTACGTTTTTCATATTCATTCCACTATCCATTGAATTGTAAAAAAGCCAATCAGATATTGAAACTTTTCTTCTCAGAACTGACGAAACTATTCATATTTCTACAAATACGTCTTCTATTCTGTGATATTGTCACCGCAATTTTAACAGATTATGTATATTGTTGGAATTTATTTCTTGAGTATTTTTTACATTTTTGTTGGGTGATTGACCTATAGAAGATTTATTTCATATAAAAGAGGGGAGGAATATCCTCGCCCTCGTATTTATTTTTCTATTAAAATTATAGGCCTTTAGAAGCGATGTAATCTACTAAGTCAACTACACGTGTAGAGTAACCAGTTTCGTTATCGTACCAAGAAAGGATTTTAACCATGTTACCTTCCATAGTCATTGTAGATAATGCGTCGATTGTTGAAGAGTTAGAACATCCGTTATAATCGATTGATACTAATGGCTCTTCAGAGTATCCTAAGATACCTTTTAATTCGCCTTCAGCAGCAGCTTTGAATGCAGCATTTACTTCTTCAGCTGTAACTTCAGCATTTAATTCTACAACAAGGTCAACTAATGATACGTTAGCAGTTGGAACACGAACAGCTCCACCGTTTAATTTACCTTTTAATTGTGGTAATACTAATGATACAGCTTTAGCAGCACCAGTTGTTGTAGGAATCATGCTCATTGCAGCAGCACGTGCACGACGTAAATCTTTATGTGGTAAATCTAAGATTTGTTGGTCATTTGTGTAAGAGTGAATAGTTGTCATCATACCACGTTTGATACCAAATTTTTCGTCTAATACTTTAGCGAAAGGAGCTAAACAGTTAGTTGTACAAGAAGCATTTGAAAGTACGTTGTGGCTAGCCGCATCATACTTATCTTCGTTTACACCCATAACGATTGTGATATCTTCGTTAGAAGCTGGTGCAGAGATAATTACTTTTTTAACTGATCCACCTAAATGTTTTTCAGCGTCTTTTTTATCTGTGAAACGTCCAGTAGATTCAACTACTACTTCTACTCCGTAATCGCTCCAAGGTAAAACTGCTGGGTCACGCTCAGCAATAACTTTGATTTCGTTACCGTTAACAACGATAGAATCACCATTTACAGTTACTTCAGCGTTAACTCCACCGTGTACTGAATCATATTTTAATAAGTGTGCTAATGTTTGAGCATCTGTTAAATCATTGATTGCAACAACCTCTACATTAGGGTTATTTAAAGCTGCACGGAAAACCATACGTCCAATACGTCCAAATCCATTAATACCAATTTTAGTTGCCATTATAATTTCCTCCTTATAGTAGGTAGAATCTAATTTTTATTATAGTTAAAGGGTACTTCCTTTAATTAACTCTCTTGCTGCGCCTTCATCTGTAACGAGAATGTTTACGTGCCCTTTCTTCAAGAAAGAAGCAATAGATTTCGCTTTTGAAGATCCTCCAGCCACTGCTAATACATATGGAATATTTTTTAATTCATCAAGCTGCAAACCTATTGTTCGTACCTTATATACATCTTCGCCATTTTCATTAAAATAATATCCAAATGCTTCTCCAACAGCTTCAGATTCAATCAAGGTTTCTAATTGTTCAGAAGATGATTGCCTTCGTTTCGCCATTGTAAATGCTTCACCGATACCATGAATCACGATTGAAGAAGAACGAATTAAATTTAAAACCTCTTTTACTTTCGGTTCTTCCATCATTGTGAGATATGCATCCTCACTTAATTCATCTGGTAAATGTAATAAACGATAATTACCTTTTGCCATTTCGGCCATTTTTGCACAAATTGTATTTGCTTGATTTCGTACTTCTTCCCCTAAACCGCCTCTAGCTGGTACAAATAAAGGATTAAGTTCTTTCGAATCTGCATTCATCATTTCAGCTACGGCAGCTAAAGTGGAACCACCAGTAACAGCAACAATATTATTTGTATCTATCCTTTGGTTTATACAGCCAACAGTTGCGCGCCCCATCTCTTTTTTAACCCAAGCCAACTCATCACTATCGCCTGAAACAACTATGACTTCTTTTAGGTTAAACATATCCTTTAATTGATCTTCGATGTTTTTCAAGCCAAATAGTTCACGCATTGGTTCTTCTAAATCGAGTAGTAAGCTTAATCCTTCATCCGTTAATGTCATGCCTGAGGAAGCAACATTAATTAATCTCTGCTCCTTTAAAAGAGCAACTTCTGATCTAAGTACTCTTTCTGTGATCCCTACGCTAACGGACAAGTTTCTGCGACCAATCGGTTGCATAATTCGAATGTATTGTAGGATCAGGAATCTTTTTTGAATAACCGGAATTAGATCGGGTAACAATTTGTGTTGTAGCTTTAAAATATGGTTCATTTTCATCTCCTCTTTCGCAGAGTATTTCTGATGGACGGAATAAGTCCCACTATGACGTATTATGTCCCACTTGTTTTAAAAAAATTACAGCGTTTTTCAACGTTGTTTTTCGATACAAGATATACTCCAGAAATGAAATAACCCTGCTACATTTACATTGTAACAGGGTTATCTATTTCTTTCAATAGATAAGCACCTATTTAATGGCATTTAATATGTCGTTTTTATGAATTTTCCCATAAGCAATGGTTTGGCCATTGATTTGAATGACAGGAATCATCAACTGATATTTCTCTAATAATTCATCATATGAATAGATATCTATTTCAGTTACTTCAATTTCATGTTCTAATCTAATCGACTTAATTATTTCTTTTGCTTCATTACATAAGCCGCAATTTTCTTTTGTGAAAAATGTTAACTTGATTGACATGCAATTTTTCTCCTTTTAACTAAAGCGCTTTCGTTTTGAAGATCCAGGTATCCTCAATATATCTCTATATTTAGCAACTGTTCGTCTAGAAATCTCAACGCCATGCTTTTGTGATAGTAGTTCTACTAACTTTTGATCTGATAAAGGCTTTTCTTTATTTTCTTCATCAACTAGTTGTTTAATAAACACCTGCACACTCGTAGAAGCAAGTTCTTCCCCATCGGCACTTACGCCTTGATGAAAAAATTGTTTCATTTCAAACAATCCAAAAGGTGTTTGTACATACTTATTTTTGCAAGTACGACTTATTGTAGATTCATGTAGTGAAAGCTCTTCAGCAATTTCTTTCAAAGTTAATGTTTTTAAAAATGCTGGTCCTTTGTCAAAGAATGCTAACTGTTTATGAAGGATACAATTCATTACTGATAGCATTGTTGATTTTCGTTCCTCAAGACTTTTCATTAACCAGTTAACTTGTGTATTTTTATCCTTTAAATAGGCAGATACTTCCTTTTCATGTTGACCGTTTAAAATGGATGAATATTCATTTAATACTTTTAACCTTGGCATAATTTTATCATTGAGCAGTACAACAAATTCTTCACCAATTTTTTCAACAGATAAATCAGGCGCAACATAATTTACTTGATCTTGATAGTAATTCAATCCAGGTCTAGGTTGTAATGTTAAAATTAGATCAATTTCTTTTTGTAATTCTCCTAAACTCATCTTTAACTTCTTCGCAATTTCTTTCCAATTTTTATTTACAAACATATCAAAGTATTCATTTATAATTTGTTTTGCAATTGAAGTTTCACGATCAAGTCCGTTTAATTGAATGGATAAACACTCTTTTACAGATCTAGCACCAACACCGGCTGGTTCAAACTTTTGTAGAATTTCGATACAAATCTGTAATTGTGAATATGGAATCCCTAGTTCATGAATAAGCTCTTCATCTGTTTCCATTAAAAATCCGTTCTTATCTATGTTATATATTAAATATTTTATAATCCGATATTCATCATGATCCAATTTTAACTCATTCAGTTGACTAATTAGTTCTTCCTGCAAACTTTCTGTCTTACGTGTATACAGTTCCATACCATGATCGTGAGTAGTAGTTTGCTTACTGACTTTTGTAGATAAATAATTGCTATAAGGAGTTTCAACTTCAATTAATGGATTTTCTAAAGATTGCTCAAATAAAAAATCAGTTAGCTCTTGGGCATTATACTGAAGCATTGTAATGGCTTGTCGCAGTTCTTGGGTCATAGCTAGTTTTAATGTTTGTTTTTGCATTAAATTCATTTCCATACTACTTCACTCCCTTAAGACTATTTTACTCGAAATTAAACTTTTTCATAGTACTTGACGAATTGTTTCAATATTAAAATATAGTGAAAACGTTTACTATTTCCTGTATAGTAAAAGTATACAACTTCAAATTACGGGTGGGCTAATATGAATAGAAAAAACCAAATTTATGAAGTTTTTGTCCAACAAAGTAATTCACAAGGCTATACTGCAAATGAAATTGCTACAATGTTAAATTTAGATCGTGCAAACGTTAGCAGTGATTTAAATAAATTAGTAAAAGAAGGTCTATTAGACAAAACAAATTCTAGACCCGTTTTATTTAAACTCCAATCTAATACGAACTCAAAAATAAAACATCAGGTTGCTGTATCAGGAGAGAAACCTTCCTCTGAATATAAGCACGAATATTTTTATGATGAGAATATTAGTTTAAGACCTGCAATTGAAAAAGCAAGGTCAGCCATACTATATCCTCCTAATGGAATGCATACTTTAATTTTAGGTGAAACAGGAGTCGGTAAATCTGCTTTCGCAGCTAAAATGCATGAGTTTGCAATACGATCCAATATTTTAAGTAAGGATTCCCCTTTCATTATATTTAACTGTGCCGATTATGCAAATAATCCTCAGCTTTTATTAGGTCAACTTTTTGGGGTAAGAAAAGGCGCATACACGGGAGCAACAGAACAAAAAGGGTTACTTGAAAAGGCAAATAACGGTATTTTATTTTTAGATGAGATTCATCGTCTTACACCTGAAGGGCAAGAAATGTTATTTACTTTCATCGACTATAAGTTGTATAGACGACTAGGAGAGACTGAGAACGAACGTACATCAAACGTACTCATCATTTCTGCTACAACCGAAGATCCAAGCTCAACTTTATTATCTACATTTACTCGTCGAATTCCGATGGTCATTAAATTACCAGCTTTACGAGACAGAACTTATGAGGAAAGATTTACGCTTATTAAAAGATTTTTCTCAGAGGAAAGTCTTCGTCTTGGTAAAGAAATTGTTGTCAGTGCAAATACGATCCGTTCTTTTCTTTTCTATCCATGCCAAAACAATATTGGACAATTAAAAGCTGATATTCAATTAGCGTGTGCGAAAGCGTATGCAGACTTTATTACAAATCAAAACGATAAAATCCGAATTTACAGTACAGATTTAAATTGGTATGTGAAGGAAGGGTTGTTTATTGAGAAAAAAGTGAAGCATTCAATTACTCTTTTAAACGAGCATTTTGAATTTTCACCAACAAAAGGCATGATTAGTAATCCGCAAATGGATGATACTGATACAATTTATGACCGTATAGATACGAAATATGAAGAATTGAAACAGCGAGGAGTCGCACAAGATGAACTATCTTTACTAATGGAAAACGATATTGAAAGTTATTTTACACACTACTTAACTTCAATTAATCGTAAACTCTCAAGTAAAGAAAACATTCAAAAAATCATGCAACCAGAAATAGTAACTTTAACTGAAAAAGTTTTAAAATTGGCTGAAGATAAATTAAATAAAAAATTTAGCGAGAAAATTCTTGTCGCATTCAGTTTGCATATACAGACTCTCTTACAACGTATTCAGTCAAACAAGAAGATTTACCATCCAAATATAACGCAAATTCGTGATCAGTATAAAAATGAATTTTCGATTTCAATTGAATGTGTGAAAATGATTGAAGATTATACAAATGTCTCTATCCCATTTGATGAAGTTGCTTTTATTACGATGTTTTTCGTATATGGAAATGAAGATTTCAAGGAACAAAATTCAAACGTAAAGGTAATCGTTCTAGCTCATGGTAATGGAATCGCCAGAGAAATGGCATCTGTTACAAATGAGTTATTAGAAAATGATGAAGTCATTGGAATCGATATGCCATTAAGTGAACCACCTCAAGATTTTCTAATCAGAGTTAAAGAGTATATAAAATCATTAGGTAAATTAAATGGCATTTTATTATGCATTGATATGGGTTCATTGGCATATATCGGAGACATTATAGAAGCAGAGTGTTCCATTCCAGTTCGTGTTATTCAAATGGTTAGTACTGCACATGTAATCGAAGCATCTAGAAAAGCTACTTTAGGTTATAGTTTAGATGAACTTTATCAAGATGTTCGTAATCTTACTACTTTCTTTATTAATGCACATTCAAGTAAGAAGAAACCAACTGAGTTTTACCGCTCTGTTATTCTAACTGCATGCTTGACTGGTCAAGGAAGTGCTATCGCCATTAAAAATATACTAAGTAATAACTTGTTCTATGATAAAGAGATGATAGAAATTGTGCCAATTAGCCTTTTAAATAAGGAAGAATTACAGAAAATGTTAAATGATATATCAAAAGAACGGAATATTGTTTGTATTGTTTCCAATTTTGACATTCACGTTCCTTATAATACATTCCACTTACAGGATGTCCTAAATATGAAAGCAACTAAACGGATACAAGAGTTAATCACTTATGAGGAAACATATTTAAAAATGGCTGAAACCTTGCAAGATACAATTTCTTTAAAAAATGCTAAGAACGTTATTAGTGTCATCCGCCGTTCATTAAATGATATCCAGGTACAAACAGGTAGATTCTTTAAAAATGAAGATTTAATGGGAATCGTTCTTCATATGAGTTGTATGATCAATCGCGTTCAAAACGAAGAACCACTAACCCCATTTAAAAACAAAGAAGATAAAATCAATAGTCACTACATGCTTTATTTAAAAATGAAGAAAATACTTCAACAAATTGAAGAAGCATGCGATATCATCATTCCAGATGATGAAATATGTTATTTACTAGAATTTTATTCCCGCAATGAAGTCCCAATAACCAACTAGAAAAAAGCCACTTTCTTCTATATTAATATAGAGAACAGTGGCTTTTTATTTGGCTCTGTTAAAGAAGATTGTTGATTTTCTTAATAAACCATCCGTATAAAAACAACAATTATATAGAAAAAAAGATTTTGTTAATATTTCAACACTAAACATTAATAGAGCCTTTATCTTAAAACTTTACTAATTCAATCTCACTTGGAAGTTTTGCAGTTGTTAAAATATCTAATTCAGTTAATCTTTCAAAACAATAGGATGTACCATTTTTCAAGTGATTGTCTACTAAAGCTGGATGCACCATAACCTCGACTGATTCCACTCCACTTTTAATTCTTTCAGTAATAGTTTCAAAGTAATCTAGTGGAATGTCACTTCCGTAAAAGTCAGTTAATAATTGATCCGTAAAAGGTTTGATTCCATCAATTGCATGCTGTTCTGAAATACGAACAGGCAAATCATACTTTTGAGACAATTTAGCAATAACTGGTTGAAGAACAGGAATCATGTGTACATGGTGATGACTATCAATATGCGTTGGTGTTAGCCCAAAAGACAGGAATCTTTGAATTTGAGCGTCCCATTCTTGTTCAACTTCATCAACGCTTGCCTCTGTTGGATTTCCATACCAGTATGTTTGTTTTAGGAACACCCCATTTTCATCTACTATACCTTCTAAATCCTCAAGTAAAGGCTTTCCGGCAGTTAGTACTAAATGAACACCAAGTCCTAATGTTGGATATCTTTTTGCTAATTCAACGCCATGCTCTACCGCATACATATTCATCATCATAGTTGCTGAATTCACAATTCCATTTAAATGAGCCTCAATTATGCCTAAGTTAACTCCCTTTGAATAACCAAAATCATCTGCATTAACAATTATTTTCGTCATAAGATTGCTCCTTTACTGTACTTAGGATAAAAAAAGGATGATACTCTAATAGATGAGTTACATCCTTTTTTGCAAACATCGTGTTACCTATTAATTAGCAGTTACTGTTTCATTTTTAAAGAACTGTGGTAAGTATTCTTTATGTGCTTCTAACATCTCATCTAAAATTTGTTTTGCTAAGTTATCAGAACCAACGAGTGGATTAATGCACATTGCAAGTAATGCTGTTTTGTAGTCCCCTGTTACGCCCGCTTCTGCTGCAACTCGTTCAAACGATTTAATCTGTTGAACTAATCCGCGAGCTGCGACTGGTAAATCACCCATTGTTAATGGTTTTGGTCCGTCTTTCGTTATAACAGCACTTACTTCAACCGCGCAATCATCAGGAATAGAAGCAATCGCACCATTATTCATTGTATTAACCGGCTGTATATCACATTTATTGTTATATAAAGAGGAAATTAAACGACATGCTGCATCACTATAATAAGCTCCACCACGTTTTTCTAATTGAGGTGGTTTTATATTTAAGTTTGGATCTTTATAAAGTTCGAATAAATCATCTTCTAATTTTTTAACGACTTCTGCACGCGTTCCGTCTTTTTTCGCTGCTTCCAATTCTTCTTCCAACATTACTTTTGATTGATAATAGTAACGGTGGTAAGGACAAGGGATTGCACCTAACGCTTCAATAAAGTCAGGATTCCAATCCATTGCTTTTATATTTTGCATCGTCATACTTTCGGTCGGACGAGCGAATTCACTAATTACTCTACTTGTAACATCTTCACCGTCTAATAATACTTTTGTTCCATAAACCATGTGATTTAAGCCCATGAAATCAATATGAACACGTTCAGGCTCTACACCTAATCCTTTTGCAATATTCATATGAATATGAATTGGAACATTACATAAACCAACTACTTTACGGAAATTCGTATAACGTAAAATAGCTTCTGTTAAGATACCAGTTGGATTTGTAAAGTTTACTAACCAAGCATTTGGACAAAGTTCTTCCATATCTTTTACGACATCTAAAATAACTGGGATTGTACGAAGGGCTTTAAATAAACCACCTGGACCGTTTGTTTCTTGACCGATTACTCCATGTTTTAAAGGAATTCTTTCGTCTTTCATACGTGCCTCAAGTAAACCAACACGGAATTGAGTAGTAACAAAATCAGCGTCTTTTAAAGCTTCACGGCGATCAAGAGTTAAGTGAATTTCCATTGGTACTCCTGCTTTTGCAACCATGCGTTTCGCTAGATTACCCACAATCTCAAGCTTTTCTTTTCCAGCTTCAATATCAACTAACCATAATTCTCTTACAGGAAGCTCATCATATCGCTTAATAAACCCCTCAACTAACTCAGGAGTATAACTAGAACCGCCACCAATAGTTACAATTTTAATACCATTACTCATTGTCCCCACTCCTTACACTCTGTTTTGTATCGCATTCATACCTAGTTTTCTATACAACTTTTATAAAAGAAAAGTAGCTAGTTCAATTTGATTCACTACTTTTCTATTTCATTATTATTCTATTATTTATTTATTTTTTCATGTAGATGAATAATCTCAGTTACTAACTCTCTCATTGTCAAAGCATTCATCAAGTGATCTTGTGCGTGAATCAATAGAATATTTAATTCTACTTTCTCTCCACGAGCTTCACCCTGAATCAGCGAAGTTTGAGCATGATGTGCATGATTTAATTCTACTTTTGCTTCTTCAATCTTACTATGTGCTTCATCTAAATTTCCTGCACGAGCAGCTTGCATTGCTTCCATTAATGAACTTTTAGCATTTCCAGCATGTAAGATTAATTGAAACGCTGTTTGCTCAACATTCACTATAGTACTCATTTCGTATCCCCCTCAATCTATTACATTGAAGCACTTTGATTATTCGATGCCTCTTTAATTTTTCTGATGTCAATTCTCTCTTGCATTACAACAAAAGGAATATAAATTAATATTGAGATTACTAAGTTAGCGGCTGCTAAGATGGCACCAGAAATGTGACCACCTGTTGATAACCAACCACCAACAATTGCCGGTGTAACCCAAGGAATATTTGTTGTAACAGGATGAACTAATCCCCAAGAAATCGATAAATATGAAGTGATTGTTAATACAATTGGCGTTCCGATAAATGGAATAAACCACATTGGATTTAATACGATTGGCATACCGAAAAGTACTGGTTCGTTAATTTGGAAAATACCAGGCGCACCACCAAGTGCTATCATTTGTTTATTACGTTTTCTATTTACTAATATCATTGAGATAATTAATCCCAGTGTTGCACCAGATCCACCTAAAAATACGAATGCATCAAAGAATGGTCCTGCCATAACATTGTACTTATCCCAATCTTGTACACCTTTTGCAGCTAAATCAATATTTTCATTTCCTAGTGCTGTAAATAATGGTGTTGTAATTCCACCTAAAATGTTTGGACCATGTAATCCCAACACCCAGAAGAAGTGAATGAAGAATGCGATTCCAATTGCGAATGGTAATGAATCCGCTGCATTCGTTAATGGTTTAACAAGTACAGAGTTTAACCAATCATTGAAATATACTCCATCTGATAAGTATAATCTGAATACTAATCCTACTAATGCGATTACGAAAATTGTTAACATACCTGGAATCAATTTTGCGAACGCCTTAGATACTGCTGGTGGAACACCATCAGGTAATTTAATAACTAATTGTTTTACTTTGGATAGACGAACAAATATTTCAGTTGCTATAATCGCTACGATAATACCTGTAAATAATGCAGTTGAGTTAGTATAAGTAGAGTTTACTAGACCCCATACACCACCAGTTGCTTTTTCACCATTTTCAAGCGTTACAGTTACTGCGCTTAAAGATTGTGGTACTAATACAAAGTATGAAGCCAGTGCAACTAGCATTGCTTCGAAACCTTCATCTCCGTATGAACGTGCAAGTTTATTTGCGATCCCCACTACTGCAAATACAGTCATGAATGCAAAAGTACCCCACCAAATGTCTCCACCTAAGGTTTTCCAGTTTACTCCGAAAACCGCTTCCATCATTTTATCGTAGCCTTTAATAGCACCACCTAAATTGTTTATTAATACTGCAAACGAACCGACCATTGTTATTGCAATCATTCCGATTAACGCATCACGGATCGCTAATAAATGACGTTGGCTACCAATTTTTCCAGCAGTTGGCATAATATACTTTTCTATAAAATTCATCATTTTCATAGAGCTCCTTTATTTCAATTAATAATTCAAATATTATTTTTTTAGACTTAGAGCTAATTCCAATACAGCTTCTCCGTTCATTAATCCATAATGTACTGGATTAATAACATCTACAGGAATTCCTTTTGGTTCCGCAATCTTTTTCATTTCTGCTGCTAAGTAACGTACTTGAGGACCCAATAAAAGAACATCTGCTTTTTCTAAATTTTCCTTTGCAGCATCTCCTGAAACAGCCCAAATTTTTGCTTCAATACCTTTTTCTTTTGCCGCATTTTCCATTTTTGTTACTAGTAAACTAGTAGACATTCCCGCAGAACAAGCTAATAAAATATTCATTACGATTCCTCCTAAGTTTGATATTATTTGTAGCGCTTACAAAGTAGATTAAAATACTCATCTAATATAATAAACTGACTACAAACTATTTAATTTGTGTTTACACTCTTTTATATTGCAATTACCATGCCAAGTCTTTTAAAAAAACTAATTATTATTTGAAAATATTAAAAGAAGCCTATTACAGCAGTAGTTCATCATTTAAAATATTTCATTGATCATGCAAGTCATTTTAGCGACGGTTATTAGTGTGTTGTGATGCTACTGTGATATTTCACAAATATATCTTTAGTGTGTTATATCTATAAGTAGTGTGTCGTTTTTAAAACACACTACTTATAATAGTGTTTTATTGTTTAACTGAAATTAAAAGGTAAATTTACTAAATTATACACTTTAACATAAGAAAGGTGGTATAGCCCAATGCTATACCACCTTTCTTATGTTATAGATGTGAAGTTTTTTCATGTAGAAAAATAATTTCTTCAACTAAATCCCTAGTTGTTAAACAGTTCATCAAATGATCCTGTGCATGTACAAGCAAAATATTAATTGGAAATTTCTCCCCATTCGCCTCACTTTGAATTAAAGTTGTTTGAGAATGATGAGCTTTTCTTAGTTCGGCATTTGCTTCAGTTACCTTTTCTCGCGCTTCACTAAATTTTCCTTCTCTTGCAATGTACATTGCTTCCATTAATAAACTTTTAGCGTTTCCAGCATGTAATATTAGTTGGAATGCAATTTGTTCTATATTCGTGTCAGTAGTCATTTGCACTCTTCCCTTCACATCTATTAAAGATTTAATGAGTTATTATTAGAAGTTTCTGTTGCTTTTCTAACTTCCATACGCTCAGCTACAACAACGAATGGTAAATAAACGATGATCGAAATAACTACGTTCACTGCTGCTAAAACAGCACCTGATACATGACCACCTGTTGCTAAATAACCACCAATTATCGGAGGAGTTACCCAAGGAATTGTTGAAACAACTGGGTATACTAAATGTGAAGCAACTGCTAAATAAGAAATAATTGTTAATAAAATTGGTGTTAAAATAAATGGAATTAACCAAACTGGGTTTAATACGATTGGTAATCCGAAAATGATTGGTTCATTAATATTGAACAATGATGGTGGAGTACCTAATGCGATCATTTGTTTATTACGTCTACGGTTAACAATAAACATCGCGATCAGTAATCCAATTGTCGTACCAGATCCACCCATATAAACGAATGCATCTAAGAATGGGCCAGCTAGTACTGCATATTTATCTAAGTCTGTTACATTTTTTGCGTATAAATCGATATTTTGGTTACCTAATGCTGTTAATAATGGTGTTGTAATTCCACCTAAAATATTTGGACCGTGTAAACCTAATGCCCAGAAGAAGTGAACAAAGAATGCGATTGCTACTGCAAAGCCTAATGAATCTGCAGCATTTGTTAATGGTTTTACAAGTACTGAATTTAACCAGTCGTTAAAGAATACGCCGTCAGAAATATATAATCTAAATAATAATCCAACTAAAGCTACGATGAAAATTGTTAACATACCTGGTAGTAATTTTGCAAATGCTTTTGAAACCGCTGGCGGAACACCATCCGGTAATTTAATTACTAGTTGTTTTACTTTTGCTAATCTAACAAATATCTCGGTCGCAACAATCGCTACAATGATACCCGTAAATAGTGCAGTAGTATTTAATGAATTCCAGCTAATGAATCCCCAAGCACCACCAGTTGCTGTATCTCCACCTTCAAGCGTAACCGACACAGCCGCTAAAGATTGAGGAACTAATACGAAGTAAGATGCCAAAGCAACTAACATCGCTTCAAAACCTTCATCACCATAAGAACGTGCTAGCTTATGGGCTATACCAACAACAGCAAATACTGTCATGAATGCAAATGTTCCCCACCAAATGTCGCCACCTAGTGTTTTCCAATTTGCACCAAAAATTGCTTCCATCATATTGTCGTAGCCTTTAATAGCTCCACCTAAGTTATTGATTAGAGTTGCAAATGCTCCAATCATCGTGATTGCGATCATACCAATTAACGCATCACGAATTGCTAATAAATGACGTTGGTTTCCGAACTTCGCCGCTGCCGGCATAATATACTTTTCAGCAAAACGCATCATCTTGAATACACCTTCTTTTCTATTTAATTTTTAAACGCCCCGTTATTTCTTCAAATTTAATGCCATTTCCAATACCGCTTCACCGTTCATAAGACCATAATGAACTGGGTTAATAACATCCACTGGTATTCCCTTAGGTTCAGCTAGCTTCTTCATTTCTGAGGCAAGATAACGAACCTGAGGTCCTAGTAGTAATACATCTGCTTTTTCTAAATTTTCCTTTGCTGCATCACCTGCAACAGCCCAAATCTTAGCTTGAATTCCTTTCGCCTGTGCTGCTTGTTCCATTTTCGTAACAAGCAAGCTAGTAGACATCCCTGCGGAACATACCAATAAGATATTCATTCTCCACCTCCAAACTTAAATTTACTTATTTTTGTAACGCTTACATTTTTACATATAAAGACAAAAGAATTGACTCGTTACAAAAACAAGTGATTCATCAATTTTAATATTGCAATTACTGTGCCAATTTTCTAAAAAATCTTATTATTATTTTTAAACAAATAAAAAAACCTTGAAAAATCAAGGTTTTAATTATGAAATATATTTATGGATTCGGCTAGTGTATTATCAGTGTGTAATACACCAAACACTGTGTTAATACAATTTACTTAGTGTGTTGTGATTTCGTCTCATTTTTCATATTTCGACTACTATGTGTGTTTCTAATGACACAATAATCATAAATGAATTAATCTTCGACAGTTAAATGTGTTTTACAAAATTCTTTTAATTCTACTTCTTCATCTTCCTCTAAATCAAAGTCTAAATATTGATTTGTTTCAACTTCAAATAAATCATACTTAATTACTTTAGATTCTTCGCCATTAACACCAAATAACGCTTTTATGTATATACCTTTTTCATTGTATAATTCATCATCCTCAGGCACATCAATGAATAGGATAAACTCATATCTGTCACCTTCGATAATTCCAAATGGATCTTTGATTTCTTCTACAGTGTATTCTTTAATAGTTAACACACAAACATTCCCTTCAATTGTAATATTTACTATTATATACAAAAAAAGAAACAAAAAGAAAGACGCCTGCCGCAGCAGACGTCTTGATGCGTTTGAGGCAAGAGACCGGGCGACCACATTCGCGCGTTTAGCTTACGCATATCTCTCGACTTACTCAAATTAGCTCATCGCAAATAAAACTATAACATGATAAAATGCAGAAAGCAATAAAATCATAACTGGTAAATTATCCATACTGTATAAATCAATGACATAAAGACCTTAAAATTACGCAGTATCGTTTTTAAACTACATATTATGAATCACTAGTTGAATTCGATGTTCCTTTATTCTTAGTACCTTTACTTACATAAGGTTTCGCATTCGCTTTTTTCTTAGCCTTTGCTTGCCAACGATTCCAACCTTTTTTATCAGTACCTCTTCCTGTTCCGCCCTTACCTTTAGCTTTACTCATTTATACACCTCATAATTCTATTTAATCATTTCTCATAACTTAATTTTAACCAAACTAGACTATTTCATTTCGTTTTGATATACGAACGTTCAAACATTCGATTACACATATTGCGAAAGATTCATTATAACAGTTTTTCAGATCAGTATTGTATTTTATTTGATGCAGTGTCTTTTACACTATAGGTGGTCACGTTTTTGGAAAGGCTAGCTAACAGAAAATTTGCCGTAATAAAAAACCACGTGTTAGTCATCTGAGTCAAATATTCAACCAAGATATCTATTTCACGTGGCTTTCATAAAATTAGCGCGCTCGACAGGAATCGAACCTGCGACACACGGTACCGGAAACCGTTGCTCTATCCCCTGAGCTACGAACGCATATTGTTATAGGAATTACTCAAATTTAAAACCGTCACCCCAGTCTCAGTAAGTTTACGCAAGTAGTGGCTCGACTGGTGCGCTCGAAGATGATTCGATGAAGTTAATTCATCCGTGCTCTATCCCCTGAGCTACGAACGCATATTGTTATAGGAATTACTCAAATTTAAAACCGTCACCCCAGTCTCAGTAGGATTACGCATATAGCAGTTGTTCGACTGAGCTATGCCTTAAGAATAATTATATCGTTTGAAGTTTCTTACCGCAACGGTTTAAGCTTTTTAGCTTGGAAACTTTTGTATAATCAACAAAAAAGTAGGTGCATTGATAAAAGATTATAAGCACCTACTTTTAATTTTATAAATTATAAATTTTTACCGTTCGATCGAATGATATCTTGATACCAGTAGAAGCTTTTTTTCTTAATTCTTTTTAGTGTTCCGTTACCTTCATTGTCTTTATCTACGTAAATATATCCGTATCTTTTTTTCATTTCTCCAGTTCCTGCACTAACTAGGTCGATTGGTCCCCAGCTTGTGTAGCCAAGAATGTCTACTCCGTCTTCTATGGCTTCTGCCATTTCGATAAAGTGTGATTTTAAGTATTCAATGCGATAGTCATCGTTTATTGAACCTTCATCACTTAAAACGTCATTTGCTCCTAATCCGTTTTCTACTATAAATAATGGTTTTTGGTATCGGTCATGTAGTTGATTACAAGTGACACGCAATCCCTTTGGATCAATTTGCCATCCCCACTCTGATGCATTTAAATATGGATTTTTTATTGATGCAAATATATTACCTTCAGCTAATTGACTTAGCACTTCAGGGTCAGTACTAGCACATCGACTAGCATAATAACTAAATCCGATATAATCAACTGTGTGATTTTTTAGGATTTCTTCATCTTCTTTTTCCATTCTAATTTGTAAATTGTTTTCTTTAAAGTACCTCTTTGCATAGCCTGGATATTCACCCCTTGATTGTACATCAATGAAGAAATATGATTCGCGGTCTTTATCGATTGCTTCCCATATGTCATTTGGATGGCAAGTATAAGGATACGTTGCCCCAGCAGCTAACATACATCCAATCTGTCCATTTGGAATTATCTCATGGCATGCCTTAACTGCTAATGCACTTGCTACCAACTGGTGATGAGCGGCTTGGTAAAGAACTTGCTTTTTATCCTCATCATCTTTCAATACAATACCAGCTCCGATAAAAGGGGCGTGTAATAACATATTAATTTCATTAAACGTCATCCAGTACTTAACCTTATCTTTATATCTTTCAAATATTGTTCTTGTGTATTTCTCATAAAACTCAATCATTTTTCTATTTTTCCAGCTTCCGTACTTCTCAACAAGATTGATTGGTACATCAAAATGACAAGTGGTAACGACTGGTTCAATATTATATTTTAATAGTTCATCAAAGACATGATCATAAAATTGTAGTCCCTCTTCATTTGGAGTTGAATCGTCTCCGTTTGGAAAAATCCTTGCCCATGCAATCGAAAGTCGTAAACATTTAAATCCCATTTCTGCAAATAAAGCAATATCCTCTTTAAATCGATGGTAGAAATCAATTGCTTCATGTGAGGGATAATAAACCCCATTTTTTAACTCCAATGAGTCGACATTTCCTAACATCAGTGAAAAGCGATCCTTTCCAATTGGAAGTAAATCGACTGTAGTTAATCCTTTTCCACCTTCTAAATATGCACCTTCAGCTTGATTAGCAGCTATTGCACCACCCCAAAGAAAGTTCTCTGGAAATCTCGTTTGATTAGTACGCATACTTAATGTCCTCCTACTAGATTCTTATTTTTATATTCTGCTTACACCGATATCATAAATTTCTGAAATGCATTTCAGGTCAATCCCTTTCCAAAGATAATTTTAAAATTTTCAAACAAGAGTCGTAACTCCATTTATGATAATGTAGTAATAATAGGAGTAATTCAGTTTTTCATGTTAGGAGTTTGAGTTAATGTTAAATATAAAAGAGATTGCTAAAATATCAAACGTATCACCAAGCACAGTTTCTCGTGTATTAAACAACCATCCTCACGTGAACGAAGAGACAAAAAGAAGAGTCCTAAACATTATTGAACAATTTGATTACGTCCCAAATTTAAATGCCGTAAAATTAAAAAGAGGAAGAAACTTTTTAATCGGTATCATTACCCCTGAAATTAATGAGATCAGCTTACCATACATCAATAGTTTTATTTCCATTGCAAACGAACATGGTTTTAAAACAATTACGTATAATACAAGTTATGAAAAAACAGGTGAAATAGAAGCGTTAGAGGCTTTACGAAGAAAAGAGATAGATGCTCTAGTTATTACTGTTAGGGCTTCGGAATGGCGTGATATTGAAAGATATTGTAAATATGGACCGATTGTTGCGTTAGAAAGAGTCGATTCAGACTTTGTCCCTTCTGTTTATTTAGACCAATATATCGGTTATTACATGGCATTGGAATATTTAATTCAAAAAGGTTATCGAAAAATTGGAAATGCCTTTGGAAGAATGAATGGATTAAATACAATTAGAAGAATTCAAGCCTATAACGATCTATTAAAACTCAATAAAATGCCAATTAGGAAAGAGTATACCTTTACTGAAGTGTATTCTACCGCTGATGGTGAAGAAGTCGTAAATCATTTATGTAAATTAAAAGATAGACCTGATGCCATCATTTGTGCCAATGACTTCGTAGCAGCTGGTATTGTTTCAGAGGCGAAACGAAAAGGTATGAATATCCCCTTTGATTTGGCTGTCGTTGGTTTTGATAATCACTTAATGTCCAGAGTTTTAGACATTACTACAATACATAATCCAATCAAGCAGCAAGCAGAAAATGCATTTAAAAGTATCTATGAAAAACTAGAAAACACAACTCAAATTAGCGAATCTTTAGAATATAAATTAATCATAAGAAAAACTACATAATCTTTCGTTTAAAAATAGGAAAAGTCGTTAATGATGTTGAAGTATTACTTAATGAATATTTTTTAAAGTCGTTAATATTTTTTAGTCGAAAGAATACACTGAATGTAGCATCTCTTTTATTTGACCTTTTCTGACCTTAAAGGTATTATTGAATTAATCAATCTTTTGTTTCTAAGAAGGAGGAGAAAAAATGAATTTAATTCCTACAGTTATTGAACAAACAAGTCGTGGTGAGCGTGCGTATGATATTTACTCTCGTCTGTTAAAAGACCGTATCATCATGTTAGGTAGTGCAATAGATGATAACGTAGCTAACTCGATTGTCTCTCAGCTTTTATTCTTAGCTGCTGAAGATCCAGACAAAGATATTTCCCTTTACATAAATAGTCCTGGTGGAAGTATTACTGCTGGTATGGCTATTTATGACACAATGAATTTTATTAAGCCACAAGTATCTACTATCTGTATTGGTATGGCTGCTTCAATGGGTGCATTCTTATTGGCTGCTGGTGAAAAAGGCAAAAGATTTGCTCTTCCAAATGCGGAAGTAATGATTCACCAACCATTAGGTGGAGCTCAAGGTCAAGCAACAGAAATTGAAATTGCTGCAAAACGTATCTTATTCTTACGTGATAAGTTAAACGGTATTCTTGCAGAGCGTACTGGTCAACCTTTAGAAACGATCGAGCGTGACACAGAACGTGATAACTTCATGACATCTGAACGTGCGTTAGAGTACGGTTTAATTGATAAAGTAATATCTAGCACTGCAACAATTAAGTAATAAGAATAGAAACTAGTCGATTTTTTTCGGCTAGTTTTTTTATATTCTTTTTATGTTGTTTCATCATGTCACTTTCCAATTTGTTAAAACTTGAATGAAGCTCGAAAATTCGTTAAGACTAACGTTAGAGAATCGTCTCTTACATTTCAATTTAATTTGGAGGTCTAAACAGCATGGCAAAAAAAAAGAAGCCCCTTCATCTTGAGGAGCAACAAAAAATCACTGCGGATTTAAACAATCTTGAACCAGGAGAGTCCGTTAATGAACATCGAACCATTGAAACGGCAAATATCATTTTAGCTGGCGAGGAAATTAAACAACAAAATAACAATTTATAAACAAGAATCCTCCAATGAACAGTTTGGGGGATTTTTGTCAGTTTCTCAGAAATGCAATTCTATTTTCTAATTCTGATTTCTGACGTAGATGATGACGGAAATGCATGCCGATCAAATCATACCATTCCCTCCCATTGAGCCAGCCGAAACCACCATGTTTAACCTTGTAATTTGGATTTATTCGATCTATAGTAGACTCCCAATTTTGCATTTTTTTCTCAACTTGTTCTAGCCGAGTTAAAAGGACTTCGTTACTATCTAAATTATTTGGTGGTGCATTTAACTCGTCGGGTAACTTAATTTTAATTAGAGGAAATCCTCCGTTCTTAAACAAGTTCTCACCAAACTCTGATTTCCCGAGCTTTTGCTCTTCCTTTGATAGTGCACATGCTTCTACTTTTTCAAGGTATTCGAGTGCAACAAGAATTAAATGGTCGTACATTTGACAAATGGACCATACCCCATCTGCTGAAATATATCTTAGTTCCTCTAAAGTATAGTTTTGAAGGGCGTTTTTGAAGGCTTCGATTACTTTTACATCACTCATTTCAACACCTCCTTCTTCACAATCTTTTCATCGTATATAAGAAAAGTTATGTATTAAATAAGTAAGAAGAACTAATTATGGTCCGGATAGCATTCCTTCATAAACTTTACTGTATTCTCAATTAAAGACCTCAAGACATTAACATCAACATCTGCTAATTTGTTTATGTACACACATGATTTCCCAGTTGTATGCTTACCTAAATTCATTAATAATGACTCTCGATGCGGATCATCAGGTGCAAAATATAAACTAACTTTTGCCTTACGTGGAGAAAAGGCAACTAATGGAGCATCACCTTCGTGGCCAGTTTTATATTTATAATGATATGCACCAAATCCAATAATACTTTGTCCCCACATCTTCGCTTCATAACCTGTTACTTCAGAAAAAAGATCTAATAATTTATATGCATCTTCACGTTTTTTAGGATTTTCAACGTCTTCAATAAACTCAATGACACTATTATTCGTTTCTTTCGTTTTTGGTTCATACATAGTGAGAAGCTCTCCTTTTTTTGGGTTTTTGTAAATTGTTGAATTGTATTTAATTCGCTACTAAAATTCTTCTACAAAAAAATTTATCATTCTGTTTCAATCCAATTACATGCCTGTTTTTATCATAATTACTATTAAACAAAGAGGTTTATACATTAAACATTAGACGCTAAAAAAGGACATTCCATTAAATGAATGTCCTTCCAGTTTATACTTCTTCCCCAATAAACTTAATCACTTCTTGCATTGCTTCGATCTCATCGTCGCCAGTTACAGTAATGACTACTTCTTCACCAAATGGTACAGCTAAACTCATTACGCCCATAATGCTTTTTACGTTAACTTGCTTACCTTTATAGGCTAACAATACTTCTGAACGAAATCTTGTTGCTATTTGTACAAATTGTGCTGCTGGACGAGCTTGAATACCAGTTTCCAGTAATACTTTCCCTCTTTTTTCTAACAAAATACGTCCCTCCCTATCTTCTTTATTTTATTTTTATCGGCTCACCAGCTCGTAGTTTATCAGCAATTTCATCTATTTTTCTTAGTCGATGATTTATACCTGATTTACTAATTGATCCGCTTGATACCATTTCACCTAATTCTTTTAAGGTTACATCCTCGTACTCTACACGTAGTTCTGCAATTTCACGTAATTTAGGAGGTAAAATATCTAAACCAACTGAGCTTTGAATATATCTAATATTTTCAATTTGGCGGAATGCAGCACTAATTGTTTTATTTAAGTTCGCAGTTTCACAATTAACTAGACGGTTAACACTGTTTCTCATATCTCTCACAATTCGGATATCTTCAAATCGTAATAAAGCCGAGTGAGCACCAACAATATTTAAAAACTCTGTAATTTTTTCTGCTTCTTTTAAATAAGTAATATATCCTTTTCGACGTTCTAAAGTCTTTGCATTTAAACCAAATTCATTCATTAAACGACAAATTGCTTCTGTGTGTTCTTTGTATAATGAAAAAATTTCTAAGTGGTAAGAAGATGTCTCTGGATTATTTACCGATCCTCCAGCTAAAAATGCCCCTCTTAAATATGAGCGTTTACAACATTTCTTTTCAATTAATTCTTTCGCAATTTCATTCGTAAATGTAAACCCTTCACCTGTAATATACAGGTCATTTAAAATGTGTTTAGCTTCTTCTTTAATGCGAACAATGTACACATTATTCTTTTTTAAACGCATCTTTTTACGAACGAGTAATTCAACGTCCACATCGTAAACACGTTTAATTAATACATATATTCTTCTGGCAATCGCAGCGTTTTCAGTTACAACATCTACAATAAATTGGCGATTTGCAAATGATAAAGAACCATTCATTCGAATTAATGAAGATAGTTCAGATTTAGAACAACAATCCTTAATTTCAATAGTTGTTAATTCTTTCTTTGTCTCGGATGCAAAGGACATTTGAATCACCCCCTCCTTTTAACACATTTTAAAAATTTATTTCATTTTACCTTTTTTAACTTTAATTTTAGTTGGAATTAAGTCACATAGTATTTCCGCCAATTTTACAGTGTCATGTCTAATGACATTATCATCATATTTAATGATTGGTTTCGTAACGACTTCGAGATTTAGTTCCTTTAGTTGATCTAAATCAAACAATACTTGTTGTGATAATTCTTCGTTATATCGTTTTAAAATTTTATTTGGGATTTTCCCTTCATTAACGATAATGGTGTCAATAAAGCTTGAATCCATGTGATCATTTAAAGCTTTTACATGATCACTTGCACTATAATGTAATGTTTCGCCAGCCTGCGTCATTACATTACATACATATACCTTTTTCGCTTTAGCAGACATTACAGCCTTACCAATGTCAGTTACTAATAAATTAGGTAGAATACTTGTATATAAACTACCTGGACCGATCACAATTAAATCAGCCTTCTCTATTTCAACAATAGCCTCATTTATCGGTTCTACATTACTAGGAGATAGGAAGACTTTTTCAATCTTCTTACCAGAATAAGGTATCTTCGACTCACCAGAAACAATCGTTCCATCTTCAAGCTCTGCTTTTAAAACAACGCTCTGATTCGCAGCCGGGATGACCTTACCTCTTACATTTAATACTTTTCTCATCTCTATAATTGCGCGATAAAAGTCCCCAGTAATATCTGTCATCGCACTTAACATTAAATTCCCAAGTGAGTGACCAGATAAATCTCCTGTTGTTGTAAAACGATGTTGGAATAATTCTTCTAGCATTGGTTCCACGTCTGACAACGCTGCCAGTACATTACGAACATCTCCAGGAGGTGGAATTTTCAGTTCATCTCTTAAACGTCCTGAACTTCCACCATCATCAGCTACTGTTACAATTGCAGTTATATCAACCGGATGTTTTTTTAAACCACGTACTAAAACAGATAGGCCCGTACCGCCTCCAATAATGACGATTTTTGATTGTTCGCTCGGCATTATTTATGACTCCTTTTCTCAACATCACGATGACTAACGTTTGTATCATATTGGTCTTTAAAGTAGTTGGCTAAGTATTCTGCTAGTGTAACTGATCGGTGTTGACCACCTGTACAACCAATCGCTATGATTAATTGTCTTTTACCTTCTCTTTTATATTGAGGTAACATGAAACTAACTAAATCAATTAATTTCAACATAAATTCAGTTGTCTCGTTAAATTTCAATACGTATGAGGAAACCTCTTTATCAAGGCCAGTCAAAGGTCTCATCGATTCAATGTAAAAAGGATTTGGTAAGAAACGAACATCGAATACTAAATCAGCATCAATTGGAATGCCATATTTAAATCCAAATGACTCAATATTTACTGAAAAACCTTCTTGTTCATTCTGACGGAATTGCTTAATAATCTTTTCTCTTAAAGCTTTAGGCTTTAAATCTGACGTATCATATATTAACTGCGCGCGCCCCTTCACTTGAGCTAATAATGCTCGTTCCATCTCAATTCCTTTTAAAGGAGATCCAGTTGGAGATAGTGGATGCGAACGACGAGTTTCTTTATATCTTGTAACTAATGCAGAATCTGTAGCATCCAAAAATAATATTTGTGGGATGATTGAAGGAGTTGTCATTAACTGATCTAATGAACTTCCTAATTGATCAAAAAATTCTCGTCCACGAAGATCCATTACAAGCGCAACTTTATCTGTTGTATGATGATCTGGATCTTTCAATAATTCTACAAACTTAGGAAGTAATGCTGGCGGAAGATTATCAACACAGAAATATCCTATATCTTCTAATGCTTGCACAACTACTGTTTTACCTGCACCTGACATTCCGGTAATAATGACCATGTTTACATGCGATCTTGTAGCCAATCTAATTCCACCCTTTCTAAGATTTAATCATTAACTTGGATTTAATCGATATCGTAATAGTTCAAAATCTGGTGTATATACAAATGTACCGTGTAGAATTTCAGTACCTTTTAGTAGATAGTCTATAATATGAAAATCCCCTTCAGCCATTTGAAGGTTTTTTACATCATCAATTGAATGCCAACGAAGAATCCCTTCTTCACATTCATCTTGGTTTTCACCGTCAAATTCAGTAGCTAAAAATGAAAACATCATCCACTCATTAACTACTTTTGCATTTTCTTCTATAATAATTGTAAAAACACCTTTTAATTTCGGATTTTTTAAATAGACACCGGTTTCCTCTCGATATTCGCGAACAACTGCTTCTCGAATATTTTCACCTGGCTCCATCTTTCCGCCAGGAGCAACCCACCAGTTTCTTCTAGGCTTTTGTAACAGGAGGATGTTATTTTCTTTTAACAAAACACAATGTGTAACTCTTTGCATTTTCTATACCTCACTTACAATCTTCTTACAGTTAGTTGTAACTGCCCAATCTATATTATACCTTTAAACACCTACAACAACAACTTGTAACCATGAATGATCACTGAAATACTGAAAGGAAAATGGACATACGAAAATCCTAGTTAAAACATAATGTTATGTTCCAATCTAGGATTTAAATTAGGCAATATTTTCGATAAACAAAAAAAGGGAACATGGACAAGCGCATATCCATGTTCCATATATATTAGGGGGCTCTCTGGTTGTTATCTATAATACAGTATTTATATTGCAAGAAAGTTACACCCTAATTACATATAAATTTCAGAATATTACAATTCCATTTACATTTTAACGTTCCTACCATTCGGAAAAAAAATTAAACTGTTTGTTGGAAATTAATTTGTTTTCGTTAACTCTTCTTTTAGTTCTTCAACATAGTGTTGAACTGCTTGAGCTGCAATACTTCCATCACCAGTAGCTGTAACAACTTGACGTAATGTTTTTTCACGTACATCGCCAGCTGCAAAAATTCCAGGAACTTTTGTTTCCATTACATCATTTGTTTCAATATATCCATTTTCATTTGTAATACCTAAGTTAACAAATGGTTTTGTAAGTGGAAGCATTCCAATATAGATAAATACACCATCTGTTTTAAACTCAGATTCTTCACCGCTTTGTGTATTTACTAATGTAACACCACTTACTTTCCCATCTGTACCATTAATTTGCTTTAATGTCGTATTCCAAATAAATGAAATTTTTTCATTTGCAAATGCACGATCTTGAAGGATTTTTTGTGCACGTAGTTCATCACGACGGTGCACAATTGTCACTTTTGAAGCAAAACGAGTTAAATACACGCCTTCTTCAACAGCTGAATCTCCTCCACCTACTACTACTAATTCTTTGTCTCTAAAGAACGCGCCATCACAAACAGCACAGTAAGATACTCCGCGACCGCCTAGTTCTTGCTCACCAGGAACACCGATTTTCTTATATTCTGCACCTGTTGTAATAATAATTGCGCGCGCTTTATACTCTTTTTTACCTGCAATAACAGTTTTATATTCTTTACCATCAACGATTTCTTTTATATCACCATAAGCATATTCAGCACCAAATTTTTTTGCATGATCAAACATCTTGTTTGATAAATCCGGTCCTAAAATACTATCGAAACCAGGATAGTTTTCAATTTCTTCTGTATTAGCCATTTGGCCACCTGGCACTCCACGTTCCATCATTAAAGTAGACAGATTTGCACGAGATGTGTAAACCGCTGCAGTCATCCCCGCTGGTCCTGCACCAATGATAATAACGTCATAAATTTTTTCTTCCATTACTTTTCCACTCCTTGTACTTGAATAACGCTTTTACCTAGATTATTAACTAACACTATCCTATAACTAAACCACAGAAAACGACAAATCATATGCTCATGTAAAATAAAGAAAGCTTGCCTAACACCATTTGGTATTAAAACAAGCTTCGAATGGCGCTAATGCCTTTATTTAACAAATAAGTAGATATATTATAGTTTGCTGCAATATTCTTTTGTGATACACGTTTTTCTTCATTTTCTACAAGATAATGTGTAGCTGCTAATAAAACATTTTCATTTACTGGTAATTCTTTATACTTCAACGTTAATTCACAAATTGAAAAAAACCATAATTGAAGCTGATTTCGTAGAAGTACATAGTCATCTTCCCAATGAGTTTGAATTTTTTTCGCACCATCTATGACAATTTTTAATGATGGATGTGGTTCCATATAGCACATATTATTTAACAATACTTGCTCTATTTGTTCATCGATACCGATATGATCTAACGGTTCTAAATCTTGAAGGATTGAACTAAATTTTTGATCGTAATAATATTCCTTCATAAAATAGATTAAACCCCAACGCTCACTATTCGAATTAGAGTATTTTGCTTGATACTCAGTTTCTGACATTAGTTTTTCAATTTCATTCGTTGAGTGTTTTTTCTCGACCCAAGGAGCCAGTTCCTCATGGTCATCAAAAGCTTCTGACATTTCTAAATTCCAGATGCGCTCTGCAAGTTCAATTCGACCAGATCTGTATGCTGCATCACTATACATATAATAAAATTGGACCTCTCGATTCGGTCTATCCATATAAAGTAAGTGAAATAGCTTAAATGCCTGTTCAAATTGTTCAAATTGATAAAACAATACACCAAGTTTATGGCGATGTTCCTCAGATATCGGAACAATATTAGACAAACTCATCAAGTATTCTTGAGCAGCCTCTTGTTCATTTAGAATTCTTTTTAGCATTGTTAAATGAATAAGTGCTGAAAGGTTTCCAGGATTTTGTTCTAATACATAATGAAGTACTCTTTCGGATTCTTCATGATTCCCTAAATGTAGTTCAACTAAAGCCAAGTTATTGTAAGCTGGCCAAAATTCTTGGTATTTATCCACTATATTCAGTAAAGTCGTTTTGGCAGATTTCCAATCATGGTTAGCTAAATAACTTGTTACTCTTTCTTGAAGAACAAGCAAATCATCATTTATGCTTAGATCATCATCTTCTTCACTATGGATAATATCTAAGTAATCTTCCAGTTCATCTAACTGGTCTTCATCAGTACCTACTTCTAAGTACTTTTGGGCGTAAAGATTAGCTTTTTGAAATAATCCCAACTCAAAAAATGCAAATGCTAATAAATAATACACATCTTCATTTGCAGGAAATTTATCTAATATATATTCTAAAATTGTAATAGACGTTTGGTATTGATGCATTGATAAAAGCTTACGAGAGATATCAACTAGTACAGTTTGATTTTCTTCGTTTTCAGCAGCTTTCTTTAAATAATAAATCGCTTGGTCAGTATCGTTACTATTATAAGCTTTCATACCTTTTTCGTAGAAATAATCTTTCGGTAACGAGAACGAAACGACATTATGAAATTGATTTGTTTGATTCCCCAAATTTTCAGACATTCGATCCTCCAGTTTTTCCAGCTTATCACAGTATATCATACAAAAAGAGGAAATAGTCGTCGTCCAAATTATAAGAATTTGTATACGACGAACAATTTCCACCTTTAAAAAATTCAAAAGTAGTCCAATTCATTATTTTACATAAATCAATGAATAATGGAACCACTTTTTTTATTTTACAAATATTACCTTACTTACTAATACTACTTTTAGCATCAGGTAACGAAATGATTGTCATTGGATTACCGCCAACAAATGCTCCTGCTGGTACATCTTTATTGACTAAAGTTGCTGCAGAAATTTTCGCTCCATCACCAATTACTACACCAGGTAATATTGTAGTATTTGCTCCAACTAACACATTATCCCCAATTACTACTTCTCCTAAACGATATTCATCTATTAAATATTCATGTGCTAAAATCGTAGTATTATAACCAATGATTGAATTATTCCCTACTGAGATTAGCTCTGGAAACATTAAGTCTGGAGTAACTTTAAAAGCAAATGCAGTGTAATTACCAACTTTCATACCAATTAATCGTCTATACATCCAGTTTTTCACACTAAAAAATGGAATATATCGTGCAGCTTCAATTACGATTACATTTCGAAAAGTTTTCCAAAATGATACTGTCTTGTAAAGCTGCCAAAGTGAGTTTTTCCCCTCAATATTGTATCTTTTAGTATTTCTCACTTTTCTTCGCTTCCTATTATTGTTAAGATATCGCTCATTTTTTCTAACATATAGTCTGGATGATACGATTCTAAAAATTCTTTTCCTTTAAGTGACCATACAACGCCTGCCGTTTTCGTTCCAGCATTTTTGCCACCCTCTATATCATGGTAGTTGTCGCCTATCATAATAGTTTCCTCAGGCGTAGCATTTAGCTTTTTCAAAGCTAATTGTATCGGCTCTGGATGTGGCTTCGCATTTTGAACATCGTCGATTGTAATAACAACATCAAAAAATTGTTTCAAACGACTATAGCTTAAACCCATTTCTACTACATTTCTTGCCTTCGTCGTGACAATACCAATCTTATAACCTTGTTCGTGTAATGTTTCAATCGTTTCATAAACAGTCTCATATTCTTCTACAAATTCATCGTGCATCTCAACATTAAAGCGACGATATTCTGTAATTAGCTCATCTACACGATTTGCATCAACTGTTGAAAAAGATTCCGTTAATGTTGGACCCATAAATGGTATAACATGCTCACGTTTATATTTACCAGGATAAAACTTCTCTAATGTATGCATGAATGACGCAATAATTAGTTCGTTTGTGTTAATCAATGTACCATCTAAGTCAAATAATAATGTTGTAATTTTCATTAGATTTCCCTCTCTAACTGCTACTATTTCATTTCTGCGTTTAAGCTAGTTTCGGATTTCTTACTAACCTTACCTATTATTCTTGCTACAAAGCATGTAACAATTAATGCAACAAAGAATCTAATGGCAAATAAATACCAAACTGGAATGCCTAAGGGGATAAAGATCAGTGTATCTTCAATTACCGCATGACAAGCCACTAAAAACAAGAATACTAAATATAAATCCTTCTTTGAAACGCCATCTTCTTTTACCGCTTGAATCATAACACCCGCACCAAAAGCTAACCCGAAAAATAAACCTGCTGCTAATGTAACACCAGCCTTAGATTCTACACCTAGTAATTTTGTAAAAGGTGATAAAAATTTTGTAATGTAGTTCATCCAGCCTAAATCTTTTGCAAATTGGATCACTACCATCAAAGGAATAACGATAATAACTAACTTATAAATGCCAAGAGCAGATGCAATAATGGCTGTTTTTATTAACTCCAAGCCACTAATGTTCGTTGCCTCTGCAACGGCTATACCCTTATGAACAATTTCAGTTCCACCTGGCCAAAAGAAATGCAAACATAATGCAGATATGATTGCGAAACCTACCCTCACAAAAACTACAAAGGAAGCTCGAATCCCTACCGCGGTTGCTACACTTGTTTCTATGAATAAATTATGAGAGAAACTTAGCATAACTGCCAAAATTAAGGCTTCCTTCATCGTTAAATCCATTGGAAGCATCGCGCCAATCGCGGCATATAAATTTAGTACATTACCTAAAACTAAAACGATTGCTGCATCACCTTTTAAACCGATAAAACTCATTAATGGTTCAAGAAGGTTAACAAACCAGTCCATGAGACTCGTCTCTTTCACGATCGTTAAAATGAATGAAATTGGAAAGATAATTTTTCCCATCTTCCAAGATGTCAACAAACCTACTTTTAACCCATTTTTCAATGTTTCCAAAACGAATCCCCCCTCACCCGTTAATTCTATTGATTATGCATCTAAATAACGATCATTAGATAATCCTTTAACCCTGCGATAAACAAGAACAATAATCGCAAACACAATAATTAATACAGAAATAAACTGAGCCATTCTAATAGTATCTGTTAACATTAAACTATCTGTACGAAGCCCTTCAATAAAGTATCGACCAACTGAATACCAAATTAAATAAGTTAAGAACATTTCTCCACGTCTAAGATTTACCTTTCTTAAAGACAATAATAAGATAATTCCTAGCAAGCTCCACATTGATTCATATAAGAAAGTTGGGTGGTAGTATGCACCATCAATATACATTTGATTAATAATCCAAGTTGGTAAATGTAAACCCTCTAAGAATGAACGAGTAACTTCTCCACCATGAGCCTCTTGATTCATAAAATTTCCCCAGCGTCCAAGCATTTGTCCAACAAGAATGCTTGGAGCTGCAATATCAGCTAATTTCCAGAATGATATACCTTTTTTCTTTGAGAAAATATAACTAGCAATAAATGCACCAATTAAGCCACCATGTATAGCTAATCCACCATTCCATATTTGTGGAATTTCATTTAAATGCTTAGAATAATAATCGAATTCAAATAATACGTAGTAAATTCTTGCCCCTAAAATTGCGGATGGAACTGCAATTAGTACGATATCCATAAAAGTTTCTTCATGAACCCCGCGGCGTTTCCCTTCACGAATGGCTAACCATAAACCTAATAAGACACCTATACCTATTAATACCCCATACCACTTAATAGAAAGAGGTCCTAGCTCAAAAAACACCTTATCTAATGGCTGTATATTTGATTCCATCTATTTTTCCCCACTTCATTTTTTATATTAAATCGTTTAGATCATCTAAATTTGTATTATTACCGCCCTTTATTACCTTTTCTAAGCGATCAGCAAATTGTTGAGCTGCATTAACACCCATATTTTTCAATCTGAAATTCATTGCTGCAACCTCAATAATAACAGCTAAGTTTCGACCAGGACGAACTGGTAATGTAATTTTTGAAATGTCTGTATCTAATATTCTTAGCTTTTCATCATCTAAACCGACTCTATCATATACTTTTTGTGAATCCCATATTTCTAAATCAATATTTAACGTTATTCGTTTATAAGTACGGACTGAACCTGCTCCAAATAGTGTCATCACATTAATAATACCTAATCCACGAATCTCTAATAAGTGCTCAATTAATTCCGGAGAAGAACCGATTAAAGTATCTTCATCAGTTTGACGGATTTCAACTGAATCATCAGCAACTAAGCGATGACCTCGTTTTACTAATTCTAGTGCGGTTTCACTTTTACCAACACCACTTTTACCAGTAATTAATACACCAACACCATAAATATCAACTAATACACCGTGTAAAGCTGTTGTTGGTGCTAATTTAGCTTCTAAATAACTAGTCAGTCTGCTATATAACTTAGTCGTCTTACTACCAGAACGTAAGATTGGAACCCCTGTTTCTTCACCTGCTTCAATTAATTCTGTAGGAATCTCAAGCCCACGGGACACGATAATACAAGGTGTGTCCTCTGCACAAAGTTTTTTTAATCTGTCTTCTTTTTGCTCATCCGTTAAACTTTCATAAAACGTTAGCTCAGTCATCCCCAATAACTGTACACGATCAGACGGGTAGTATGTAAAAAAACCTGCAACTTCAATTCCAGGTCGAGATAAATCAGTCGTATTAATGGACCTTTTTAATCCTGCGCTACCACTTATTACATCTAATTTAAAATGCTCAACTATATCTTTCGTACGTAACTTACCCATTCATGAGCCTCCTAGATTATAATTTTCTTTTTTCATTTCATTTTATAAATTTATCTTTTCATATTGTACCATTTTTAAAGTTGGTGGGAAAATGTCGAGAAATAGTAGTTATATTTTTATAAAGCAAAGTTGTGTAGGAATTTTCTACTTTTTAAATGAAGGAGCTGTTAATGTTTATTTTTTTAACAATAGCCTAATTGAAAAAAATAAGTACGCTAATTGCCTTTGTTCATATACAAAAACAATAAAACGATGCCGATATTAATATTGTTAACAGAATAAAATGATAGAGGTGGAATTATGTTTAAGAAATGGACTAATGCAGTATGTTCTTTCCTACTTGCAATTACTTTTTTTATGCCGTTTTTTACTAACGTAGTAGCTCATGCAGAAGAAGTAAATCTCGTTGAAGATCGATTAACACTATCTGAAAACGAAATAGCAATCACACCTGGTGAATCCAAAGAAATTACCCTTACTTATATAAATGATCTTGGCGAAAAAGAAGACGTGACAAAGAGTCCTGAATTGAAAGTTGAAAATAATGATGAACTTGTAAAATTCGAAAACGGTCTTATTACTGCTGGGGAAGATTTTGGCACAACAGAATTACAATTTTCTTATAAAGATTTTATTGTTTTATTAACGATAAACGTTGAAGACACAGTCGAATTAGAAAAGATCAAAATTGATCTACAAGAGTTTAAGCTAGCAGTAGGGAAAACTCTTCCATTAAAAGTTTATGGATATTATTCGGACGGTTCCAAGGAAGTTATAAAAGATAATTTGACTTGGCAAAGCTCTAATACTTCAGTTGCTACTGTTAAAGATGGAATTGTAACAGCATTGAAGGAAGGAAAAAGCAATGTAATCATTACTGTTTCATATGCGGAGTTTAGTGCAAAATCAGAAGGTAAAGTTTTTGTACAATCACCAGTTAAAATCAAGAACATTATTGCTAACCCTTCAAAATTGAAATTACAGCAAGGTGATAAGCAGTCTATTACAATTTTTGCAGTTTATACAGATGGAACTAAAAAAGATATTACTAAAGATGTAAAATATAAAATTGGAAATACAAAAATTGTTACCTTCTCAGACGGCAAAATTGTCGCAAAAGGTAAAGGGGCTACAAGCATAAAAGCTAGCTATCAAAATTTTTCAGCGAATATTACTGTTGTCGTTGAGAAAAAAAAGAAGCATGATGACGATGATAAGAAGCATGACGACGACAATCATCATAAAGGTAAACATGGTAAATAATGATTTCCATTAAATTTGAAAAAAACTCTTTATTGAAAAATTGTTGCTATAAAGGAGCACTAGCCCAAGCCGTACTCTAAAACAAGCAGCAATGAGTGACAAAGTAAAAAGCTCCCAAAAGGGAGCTTTTATTTGCGTTCAGTTGTTTTTTTGTTTTTTGGATCAAAAACAAAATACTGTATTAACATACTAAATGTACTAATCAAAATTGAAGCTAAAATAGCCGTACCAAATCCATTAACCCTGATTGCATCTCCAAGGATATAATCCGTCATTTCTAATGTAATCGCATTGATAATAAACAGGAATAAACCAAGTGTAAAAATCGTCACAGGTAATGTGATAAAAATTAATATGGGTCTAATGATTGTATTTAATATAGATAAAACTAGTGCAGCAACGACTGCTGTTGGAATATTAGCTACATAAAAATCTGGTTGAAGAAAACCAGCTACTACAATAAAAACTAAACTATTAATTGCTAATGAAAATAACCATCTCATAAAATTTACACTTCGCCTTCTTTTGGAACAATAAAAATCCAAACTAAGTAAACTAAAAATATAGCACCAAATCCGATAAAAAATAATAAAACAAAGAGTAATCGTATCAATGTACTATCAAAATTAAAATATTGACCCAAACCACCGCATACTCCTGCAAGCATTGAGTCTTTAGAAGATCGATATAATTTTCTCACAGTAATCTCCTCTCTAACTATCCAGCCTCTATTTATATAAAAATTATTATAATAAATACTTTATAATTTATTCTATGCCAAAACAAACAAAAAGAATGTCCAAAAAAACGAAAACTAGCATATCAAATCCATTTTGGGTTCTTTTTATCAGAAAAATGCTCACTTACACATACAAAAACAAAGAGGAGAATGTAGTTTCCCCTCTTTGTTTTTCAACATATTTTTATGATTCCATTAACGCCATTCTTTGTTCCATTCGGCTTTTGTCTCGATCAAGAACTGCTTTTAAATACTTCCCTGTATGAGAAGCTTCTACCTTGCCAAAGTTCCTCTGGTGTACCAGTTGCAACAATCGTTCCACCTTTGTCTCCACCTTCTGGGCCCAAGTCAATCAGATGATCGGCTGCTTTAATGACATCTAAGTTATGTTCAATTACAAGAACCGTATCTCCATTTTCTACTAATCTTTGTAGTACGACTAGTAGTCGTGAAATATCATCTACATGTAATCCTGTTGTCGGTTCATCCAAAATATATAATGTTCGACCATTGGTACGCTTATGAAGCTCGGAAGCAAGTTTTACACGTTGTGCTTCCCCTCCTGATAACGTTGTCGCCGGTTGTCCAAGTGTAATATAACCTAAACCTACATCATTCAATGTCTGAAGTTTTCGTTTAATTTTTGGGATATTCTCGAAAAATACAACTGCATCTTCAACAGTCATATCTAATACTTCAGATACAGATTTATCTTTATATTTCACTTCTAATGTTTCTCGGTTGTATCGTTTCCCATGACATACTTCACATGGTACATAGACATCCGGTAGGAAATGCATCTCAATTTTAATGATTCCATCTCCGCGACAAGCTTCACATCTTCCACCTTTTACGTTGAAGCTGAATCGACCTTTTTTATATCCTCTAACTTTTGATTCATTCGTAGACGCATATACATCGCGAATATCATCAAATACGCCAGTATATGTTGCTGGATTCGAACGAGGAGTACGACCAATCGGTGACTGATCAATATCAATTACTTTTTCTAATTGCTCAATCCCTTTAATTTCTTTATGTTCTCCAGGACGAACCTTTGAACCATTTAATTTTTGAGCTAATGATTTATATAATATTTCATTAATTAAAGTACTCTTTCCAGAACCAGACACTCCTGTTACAGCAACAAATGTGCCTAATGGGAATGAAGTTGAAACGTTTTTTAAATTATTTTCTTTTGCACCCACGATTTTAATTTCACGGCCGTCACCTTTTCTTCGTTCAAGTGGTACGGGAATAAACTTTTCACCTGATAAATATTTACCAGTTAATGAGTTTTTATCTTCCATTACTTCTCTTGGTGTACCTTGAGAAATGATTTGTCCACCATGAACACCAGCACCTGGTCCAACATCAATTAAATAATCTGCCGCTAACATTGTATCTTCATCATGTTCAACTACAATCAGTGTATTTCCAATATCGCGCATATTTAATAGTGTAGAAATTAAGCGATCATTATCTCGTTGATGTAATCCAATTGAAGGCTCGTCTAAAATATAAAGAACACCTGTTAATCTTGAACCGATTTGCGTTGCCAAACGAATACGTTGTGCTTCACCACCGGATAATGTTCCAGCTGCTCGATTTAAAGTTAAGTAGTCTAATCCTACATTAACAAGAAATCCTAATCTCTCCTTAATTTCTCTAAGGATTAAGGTAGCAATTTGTTCTTGTTTCGGAGTTAAGTTTAGCGTATCAAAGAAATCAAACGCCTCTTTAACAGACATCTTTGTTACTTCACCTACATGTAACTCACCAATAAATACAGCAAGTGCTTCTTTTCTTAATCGATGTCCTTTACATGTTGGGCAGCTTTGCACACCCATGTATTTTTCCATTTGCTCACGAATATAATCAGAAGTTGTTTCTTTGTAACGTCTTTCAACATTTGAAATAACACCTTCAAATTCAATCATTGCTTCACGAACATGACCTTGTTCATTATCATATCTGAAATAGATTTGTTCTCCATCGCTTCCATATAATATTTTGTCTCTTTGGTGTTTCGGTATATCTTTATATGGGATATCCATATTGATTCCATAGTGATTACATACACTTTCAAGAAGTTGTGGATAATACATAGAACTGATTGATTCCCACGGTGCAATTGCATTTTCTTTTAATGTAAGTTCTTCATTAGGAATGACTAAACTTAAATCAACTTCCAATTTTGTACCTAAGCCATCACATGAATGACACGCTCCAAATGGGCTATTGAATGAGAACATTCTTGGCTCAAGCTCTCCAATTGAAAAACCACAATGTGGACATGCATGATGTTCACTGAAAAGAAGCTCTTCTTCTCCAATCACATCAATAATAACTCGGCCTTCTCCTAGCTTTAATGCAGTTTCAAGTGAATCAGCTAGTCGAGATGCTACTCCATCTTTAATCACAATTCGATCAATTACAACTTCTATTGAATGCTTCTTATTTTTTTCTAATTCTATTTCATCCGATACGTCATAAAGTTCCCCATCTACACGTACACGAACAAAGCCTTCTTTTTTAATCTCTTCAAATACTTTTACATGTGTACCTTTACGTCCAGAAATAACTGGAGAAAGCACTTGTATTTTTGTACGATCAGGATATTCCATCACACGATCAACCATTTGTTCTACTGTTTGAGATGTAATTTCAATTCCATGAGTTGGACAGATTGGTGTACCAATTCGAGCATATAGTAGACGTAAATAATCATAAATCTCCGTTACAGTACCAACTGTTGAACGGGGATTTCTACTTGTCGTCTTTTGATCAATCGAAATGGCCGGAGATAGACCCTCAATCGAGTCTACATCCGGTTTATCCATTTGGCCTAAAAATTGACGAGCATATGCAGATAATGACTCTACATATCTTCGTTGTCCTTCTGCGTATATTGTGTCAAAAGCTAGTGAGGATTTTCCCGATCCAGATAATCCAGTTACGACAACAAGTTGATTACGCGGAATCGTCACATCAATGTTTTTAAGATTGTGTGCCCGAGCCCCTTTAATAATAATTTCATTCATATTCTTCAAGTTCCTCACCTCTCAGCCTTTAACTCTAGTATTAAGTCACGTAGCTCAGTTGCTCTTTCGAAATCAAGCGCCTTTGCAGCATCTTTCATTTCCATTTCTATAGATTGAATGAATAGATGACGTTCTTTTTTGTTCATTTTCGAGTACTTAGCTTGAATACCATTTTCATATACTTCTTCATCCTCTGCGACAGAAGTTGCTCGAATGACATCACGTACTTTTTTAATAATTGTTTTTGGCGTAATGCCATGTTTTTTATTGTAATCTTCTTGAATTTCACGTCTACGTTTTGTTTCTGTAATGGCAATATTCATTGAATTTGTCATCTTATCCGCGTACATAATAACATGACCATTTGAGTTCCTCGCAGCACGACCAATTGTCTGAATCAATGAACGTTCAGAACGAAGGAACCCTTCTTTATCTGCATCTAAAATCACAACTAAAGAAACCTCTGGAATATCAATACCTTCTCGCAATAAGTTGATCCCGATTAATACATCGTATTTACCTAATCGAAGGTCACGAATAATCTCAATTCGCTCCAATGTTTTGATTTCTGAATGTAAATAATTTACTTTGATCCCGATTTCTTTCAGATAATCAGTTAAATCTTCACTCATTTTTTTCGTAAGAGTTGTAATAAGTACTCTCTCATTTTTTGCGATTCGTTGGTTTACTTCTTCAATTAAATCGTCAATTTGACCTTCTATTGGACGAACATCAATTGTCGGATCTAATAGTCCAGTAGGGCGAATAATTTGTTCTACTTTTTCTGGGCATAAATCAAGTTCATATGGTCCAGGTGTTGCCGTAACATAAATTGTTTGCTGAACCTTATCTTCAAACTCTTGGAATCGTAAAGGACGATTATCAAGTGCAGATGGAAGACGGAATCCATGGTCAACTAAAACTTGCTTACGCGCCTGGTCTCCATTAAACATACCTCTGATTTGAGGCACAGTTACATGTGACTCATCTATTACCATTAAGAAATCTTCTGGGAAGTAATCTAATAAAGTATACGGTGTTGAACCTGGTGGCCTTAATGTTAAATGACGTGAATAGTTTTCTATTCCTGAACAGAAGCCCATTTCATTCATCATTTCTAAATCGTATCTTGTTCTTTGCTCTAATCTTTGCGCTTCAAGTAATTTACCGTTCTCCCTCATTACTTTTAAGCGCTCTTCTAATTCAGCTTCAATATTTTTAATAGCAATCTTCATTTTTTCTTCACGCGTTACGAAGTGAGATGCAGGGAAAATTGCTACATGATCTCGATCACCTAAAATTTCACCAGTCAGTGCATCCACTTCTCTAATTCTCTCAATTTCATCACCAAAAAACTCCACTCGAATACAATGTTCATCCCTTGACGCAGGGAATATTTCCACAACGTCACCACGAACTCGAAATGTACCACGAGAGAAGTCAATATCATTTCTCGCATATTGAATATCTACTAATTTATGCAATAACTCATCTCTACTGATTTCCATGCCAGTACGAAGAGAACAAACTAACTCTCGATATTCCTCTGGAGAACCTAAACCGTAAATACAAGAAACACTTGCTACGATAATGACATCATTCCGTTCAAATAATGAAGATGTGGCTGAGTGACGTAGTTTATCAATTTCATCATTAATACTTGAATCTTTTTCAATGTAAGTATCTGTTTGAGGTACATACGCTTCCGGTTGAAAGTAATCATAGTAACTAACAAAATATTCAACAGCATTATTCGGAAAAAATTCCTTTAACTCACTATATAATTGACCCGCAAGTGTTTTATTATGAGCAAACACTAATGTTGGTTTTCCAATTTCTTTAATAACATTTGAAATCGTAAATGTTTTTCCCGTACCTGTTGCACCTAGTAACACTTGATGCTTTTTACCATTTCTAACCCCTTCTACAAGCTCTTTAATTGCATTTGGCTGATCGCCTTGAGGTGTATAATTAGAAACTACTTCAAAATTTTGCTGCTCCATCGTCCCCGCCTCCATTTCCAAAACAAACCTATCCTTCTATTTTACCACATTTTTTCAAAAATCAATCAAAAACAGAACAAATGTACTTTATATTTTCAATTAATATTCATGATTGTCCTCAAAATGTAAAATACAAACCTTTTAAACTAGAACGTACATTCCTTCATTCATTTTATTTATAAGCTACTTTGATTGTGAAAGCAAATAAAAAAACTAACCTAGTCCATTACGGATCTAGGTTAGTCTACTAGCGCAGATTAAATTCATATAACTCTAACTTTTTCAGAAGCTGTTTTTTATTTTCTTGCGTATTTTTAACTTTAATTGCACCTTCATAGATTGTTTTTCCAGTAACTAAATCAAAAATATATATTGAACGATTTTCTCCATTTTCTCTATTCGCAATCGTATACAACTTGCCATCGATTATTTTATTGCCAGAAAAAGAGACTCCACTTTCTTTCGAAATAACAGTTGGCTCGCCTTCAATTTTTTTACGTTCTAAACTATATTTTAATACCGTTACGTTTTGATCATTATGATTGATCAAGTAAAGCATATTATCACTCTGAAATAATTCGCTTTGCTTGCTTATTTGCAATTGTTCTTTTGTTAAATTTAGTTTGTCTTCCTTACCTGTTTCTAAATTCCATATGTGCATTGCACTATGAAGTTCTTCGCTTAATACTTCTCCGTTTTCTTCATGGGTGTCTTTCATTTTTACTTGTTTATAAACATAATACTTTTTTGATTTTGTTAAATCTATTTCAGATGGGTTAGTATATTCTGTATGAATAGTAGATTCTTCTTTGTCTATCGTAATCTGTTTACGATCATTCATTTGTTTTTTATTTATACTAATTCGATAAATGTAACGTTCATTTTCTCCATAATTCTTGTTTTGAAATGTAGTAACAACTAATTCTTTGCCGACTAGCTGAACATCTTCAATTCCTATATATGAGTACTCTTCTTCATTAGGAATATCTACTTGAAATTTAAAGCGATCTTTACTTTGTAAATCTAAACCGTCTATATATAATTTGTAATCATTATTTCTCGCTTGAAAATTTAAATTCTTTCCTCTTACATCTGCATACCAAACATAATCTTTATCTAAATAAAAGTTAGTCTCATTATTTTTCCCACGCATAAAATTTTTCTCTTCATTTTGCAAAGTATTTAGTTTTTCTAGACCAAATGTTTTGCGATTAATTTCATCAAATATTGAATTATCATTTTTGTACTCATTACCTTTTGTCGTAATGGTTACAGATCTATTAATATTATTTTCATATAGATTCCCCTGAACCTCTAAATTATTAGCAGCGCTCGTTTCCCCTTGCTCTGTACTAATATAGAATACGGGAAGATTACTTTCTGATGTGGCAACCTTTGTATAAAACACGCCAAGGCTGATTGTTGTTACGGCTGCAATAACAGCCAGATTTCGATATCGTTTCATTTTTACTCCCCCTTACACCGAAACTTTATTCTGTAGCAAGTACTTACTTAACATGATTGAAATAGCTGTGATCAAACCGATTAAACCTAACTCAATATAAAATACTTCTTTTGGATAAAGTGAAAAGCCATTATTAGGCATTAAAACTAGCTCATTAATTAGAATAGGTGATATAAGAACAATCACAATAAAGGCTGCATATAGAATCCCCAACACAATTCCTTTCCACCTAAAGCTACGCTCCAATAAAATAACGGTAAAAATCGCAAATATTGATACTAAACCGACACCATACGATAATAGAAACTGAATAAAGTTACTAGGTAATACTGTTGTAAACAACATATTATTTAAGATTAAATCTAATGTACTAACCTTACTTAGTAATTCACTAGGAACACTATTTTCAAATATTGTTATTTCAATTGGAAGTAAAATAAATTGGTAAGCGATTAAGCTTAATATCATGATTAAAATTGTGATTGCCTTTGCATAATAGATTGTCATTCTTGATGTTGGGACCATAAATAGTCGATAAATAAACGTGTTTTTACCAAAATAATCTCTATACCAAATCATAAAAATATAAAGGAGCATTAACGCCACACAAATTGCTATAGGTGCTACGAAGAAAATATTATTTGTCACATGATGAAAACTAATAGTGCCATTTACCGAAATAAATTCTTCTAACGCTTTGCTTGAACTAGCATATTTTGCTTGTTCTGCTCGATTTAAGTAATCAGATTTTGCGATGAAAATACTCACAAACTGTGAAATTGCAGTCAAAACTAGTAATCCAATATATAATTTGATAAAACGGTTCATTTCAAAATTTACTAATTTGATAAATCGATTCATGATTGATACACCTCTCTCATTACGTCAATCACTGACTTTCCTTCTTCCGATCGTAATTCTTCTGTATAAAATTCTTTTAAGATTTCACCATTGTCCAATAAGATGACTTTATCTAATAAGTGTTCAATATCATTAATTTCATGAGTTGTAATAATAACACCACGATCTTCTATTAAATGACTCGTGAACACTTTGGCAATTTGCTCTCTACTAAACATATCAATACCTGAGAATGGCTCATCCATTAGAACATAATCTACGTCTAACCCAAGTCCAAATAATAAATTTGCTTTTGCTGCATTCCCTTTTGATAATTCACCTAATTTTTCATCTAAATTTAATCTGAAAAATCCAAGTAATTCTTTTGCACGTTCCTGATTCCAATTTACATAAAAGTCCTGCATGAATTGGATTGCTTCGCCAACTGTAAAACTTGGAAGCATCGTTAAAGTATCAGGAATAAATGTAATATTTTCATACATTGAATGATGAATCTTCTTTTCATCTATTAAGATTTCACCTTGATCAATTGGGGTTAAACCCATAATTGCTTTCATCGTTGTAGACTTACCTACTCCATTTATTCCAATTAAACATGTAATCTCACCTTTATTAGCAGTAAAATTAATATTTCTTAGTACATGTTTTCGTCCGAACTTTTTAGAAACATTACTTACTTTTATCATTTAGACCCTCCTTCCTCATGGTTAGTCTGCTTCAATTCATAATTTTTCTTAACCATTTCTAGTAATTCCTCAACTGGGACATTGATGACTTTAATCGAATCAACAAACTCATTAACTGCTTCCATAATTAACTCATTTCGTATTCCCTTAAGTATTTCAACATCTGTCGTTATTTTACTTGGGTAATTTTTTTCAGTCGTTATCAATCCTTGTTCCTCCATTTCCTTGTACGCTTTTTGTACAGTATTTGGATTTATATTAAATTGAACAGCGAGTTCTCTTCGTGATGGTATTTCTTGTCCAGCTTCTAGTAGTCTCTTAGCAATTTGTTGTTTAAAATGCCTAACTACCTGTAAATATACTGGCTCTCTATTGTTCACAATAAACTCCATCAGCCCACCTCCTATAATCATCATTCCAATTTTTAGTGTGTGTACTACTTGGTTCATACACCTTATACGTGTACTATACAGTTAATACACTAAACTTGTCAAACAAAAATTCAAAAAAATACCAACCTTATTTAGAAATGCTTCTAAAAAGGTTGGTATTCTATCAATCCTAAGTTATCTATATTTCCTTGAATTCACTAAATACATTATTAAGGTACTGAACAATATGATTAAAAATAAGATCATGACATATGAATTCAATTGTATATTTTCAACAATTACCCAGCTTATATACGAGGTGATGAGCATAATCTCTAAGTTCATAATAGACATCATTCTGACAGCCATTTGATATTGTTTCTCTGCATTTTCTTCAGTAATTTCTACAATATAATTAAATTTATGTGGTATGTGCTGAGTTCTTGTATTTAGTATATAAATTAAGATGCTGACTGCCAAAAGTATGAAGATACTTTCTTTTGGTCCCCAATAATCAACTTCTCCTATATAGTTAAAATGCATCGGTATTTGATCTGGTAATTTCACATAATTAATTAGTAAATATATTGCCGTTCCCCCAATTATAAAAACTGAAATAATATTAATCCAATTTTGCAGAGGCGTTCTTTGTATATTTAACCTTGGTCTACTCTCCATGTTTAGTCCCTCTCTTTCGTTCACTATTTATATTCTATTTGCATTCCGATCCTTCCTGACGACTAAAAAGTAGAAGAAAATACTAGGGAAAGGAAACTGAATCATTCCAACTAGTCCCCAAAGCCAAGAAGAACGATTTCTCTTTTTAGCATTCGTAAACAATAGGATACTTTGTGATATTAAAATGATGAAAACTAAAACCAATATAATACTATTTTCAACTGTCCATTCCATTGAACTACCACTCGCTTTCGATTTTCTTTTTGTCTCTCATAAAAATTAATGGTATTGCTATAAAACCCAGCACTTGTATGATAATTAGATTCATTGGTGTTTGAAGTGAAAGAAGGATTGCTCCGACAAAAAGACTACAAGCTACACAAATAAACAAAATTAATTCCTTCACGTAAGACGACCTTTTTTGTTGCTGATGCAAAGAAATCTTTTGAGTGATGGTATTTAACGATGGAATCTCAACTTCAGTTATTTCATCGATTTGCTTCATTGCTGATAACAGTTCATCTGTTTCTTTACTCATCCTGCATTAGCTCCTTTCTTAATTCCTTCATACCATTATGAATTCTTGATTTAACCGTACCTTCACGTATGTTCATCATTTTGGCGATTTCTTCATTTGTGTATCCGTAGTAGTGCTTTAATAAAATTGCAGTTCGAACTTCAGATTTTAATTTATTAAATCCTTCCATTACATCACCCCATTCAAAACCTTTATAGGAAAGCTGCCATTTTAATGAACGGGACAATTTCTCTATTTCAGTTTTTTGCCAAAACCACTCGCGCTTTTTTCTTCTTTGCTGATCTAAATAAAGTCTCGTGGCAATTGTAATTAACCATGTAGAGAACTTAGACTGAGCGTTATATTTTTGAATATGATCGAAACCCTTTAACATGGTATCCTGAACGAGGTCTTCAGCTGTTTGTGGATCGAGTGTCATTTTTAAGATATATTTATATAAAAAGGAATAGTATGTTTGAAATAACTCTGCAAATGCTTCCTGATTGCCCTCTTGGGCGAGTTTGACGACTTCTAATTCTTCGAAAGAATCCATTCCTTCCTCCTTCCACCAAGCAATAGATGATTCATGTTTAATTTGATTACATAGGTTATACGTTTATCTTCTACAAATCGTTCATTTTTCTTTTTAAATTTTTTTTGAGATTCGTTAACATTGTTCTTTTTAACTTGAGATTAGGCTCTAGAGGTCTCAACTGGCCAGCGAAAAATCTAGAACAAGTAGTGTTTTTGCAACAAAAAATAAAACCCTATCTATTGTTAGATAAGGTTTCATTTTTATTATAAGATTATTTTGGTCGTTCAATTGTAAAAATTTCACCAATTTTAGCATAATGATCCCCAGCTAAACGGCTGACTGCCTTTAAACCATTTGAGTCAATTCGTCCATTTTCATAAATAGCTTCATCGATATGATAATGTACAATTTTACCAATTAATAAATCGCAGGCTTCATTATTCATTCCTAAAGGAATTGCTTGTTCTAGTTTGCATTCTAAACGAATTTTCGCTTCTTTGACACCTGGCACTGATATTTTTACACTATCTACTGGCGTTAAGCCCGCTAATTGTATTTCACTTTCGTTAGCAGGTAATGCTGCAGCTGTTTTGTTGATTGCTTCCACATTTAATTCATCAACAATGTGAACTACGAATTCGTTTTTCTCTATAGCATTTCTTGCAGTATCCTTTTGTTTACCCGCTTGCCTTTGTACTGAAATAGATATCATAGGTGGATTTGCCGTTATGATGTTGAAATAACTGAATGGTGCACCATTTAAGATCCCTTCACTTGATTCTGTTGTGACAAAAGCAATCGGTCTCGGAATAATACCACCAATTAAAAACTTGTAATTATCACGTTCACTCAAATCTGTTGGAGAAAAAGATTTCATGAATTCACCTCTTAAAAGTTTTTTTCGTACCATTCTGTTGCTTTTTCGATTTCAGTCCTTGTTAAGCTATGACCATTATTTTCCCAATGCGTTTCTACTGTAGCACCTGCTCCTTGTAATAAAGAAGCTAACTCTTCTGTTTCTTGAGGTAGACAAATTGGATCATTTTTACCTGCACCAATAAAGACTGAAAGACTCTTCATTTGTGGTAAATCTAAGTTTCTAATCGGTACCATCGGATGTAACAACATAGCACCCTTCAATACATCCTCATAATGGAATAGTAAGCTACCAGCTATGTTGGCTCCATTAGAGTAACCGATCGCAATGACATGATTCGGATTAAAATCATAGTCAGTTGAAGCTTGATCGATAAATTCTTTTAGCTCTTTTGTACGGAATACTAAATCCTCTTCATCAAATACACCTTCAGCTAATCGCTTAAAAAATCTTGGCATACCATTTTCACTTACATTTCCTCTAACTGATAGAATTGAAGCCTCATCATCAATCATACCAGCAATTGGAAGCAGGTCATGTTCATTTCCTCCTGTACCATGTAGTAATAAAAAAGTTGGCTTACTCGGATTCGACCCTTTAATGAATAAGTGTTTCATTTAAATTTCTCCCTTCACTTCTCTTATATTAATTGGTTGCAAATGATTTTCGATTAGTTCACGGTTTACTTCCTGCCATTTAGGAAGCATTAGCTTTTCTCCTAAGCTATCTTTCGGTTCATCAATCATAAAGCCTGGAGGATCAGTTGCAATTTCAAATAATAGTCCTCCATGCTCACGGAAATAAATTGCATGAAAATAATTTCTATCTTTTATTTCAGTTACGCCATATTGATGATCATGAATCTTATGCTGCCAATTTACATGTTCTTCATCATTACTTGCACGCCAAGCGATATGATGTACTGTTCCAACACCCATCACACCCCTTCCAACTGGTGCAAGCTCGATATCTATGATATTACCAATTTCGCCACTTGCTTTAAAACGCAAGTAATTTCCTTCTTGGCCTAAGCTCTCTAATTCCATTACATCTTCTAATAACTCGGCAGTTTTATGTGGAGCACCAGAATATAAAACCGCTCCTCCAAAACCTTTTATTGCAACCTCTTTCGTTACACCGTTAAACTCCCATGTGTTTGATGCATCTGTTTCTCTTTCAACTAGCTCTAAATGTAAGCCGTGTACATCTTCGAACTGTAGAAAAGTTTCACCAAATCTTGTTACTTTTTTCGTATCAATATGAAAGGATTTTAATCGGTTTTCCCAAAAATCTAATGAGTTTGTTGGAATTAAAAATGTGGTAATCCCTACCTGGCCGCTTCCTACTTTCCCTTTATATGCGTTTGCCCAGGGAAAAAACGTCATAATCGTTCCTGGATCTGCATCTTCATTACCAAAGTAAAAATGGTATGTTCCCGGATCATCAAAGTTAATCGTTTTCTTTACAAAACGTAATCCTAAAATACCAGCATAGAAATCCATGTTTTCCTGTGGATCGCCAACAATGGCAGTTATATGGTGTATCCCTTTCATTTTTTCCATTTTTTCTCTCCCTTTCTACATTGTGATCATTTATTTAGTTTTCTTAATAAGTTAAGCAATTGTTTTTGTTCATCTTCGGTAAGTTTGCTAAATTGGTTTTGCTGAAATTGTTCTTGCGTTGGAACAATTTCTTCATACATTTTTTCACCAAGTTCAGTTAATGAAAGATATTTATTCTTCCATTCAACCTCCCTCTGAATCCAGTTCATCTCTTCCATCTTTTTCAACAAATGAGTTACGTTTCCCTTTGTTACGACTAATTTATCTGCTAATTCTTGCTGTGTAATTCTCTTATTTCTGCCAACATGTACGATTACATCAAATTGAGCAGTCGTTAAGTCCCACTTCTTTAGGTGTTGATTAGACTCTCTAACATTTTTAAGATAGAAACGCGCTAAGCGGAACCATAATAATATAGCTAAATTTTTTGATTTATTTGAAGAAAATTCATGATTATCTTGCATAGTAACCACCTCTAAGATCGATCTTGTTATCAGTTTAATATTAAACTGATAAAAAATCAAGTAAAATGTTTTATGAATTTATTATGTTTGTTTCCTTTTATTATTATGACTTGTAATGTTCGGGTACACATTAAAATACATATAAATGGAAGTGGTAAATACTTAGTAGAGGTGATGTCATGTCCAACCTTTTTGTTTCACGTTCATTAGATGAAATTCTTTTTTGGTCAAGAATTATGAAAGAGCATTCATTATTTCTCAAGCTTGGATTTAATTGTGATGATACCGAACTCATAAATGAAGCAGATCACTTTTATAAATTATTTGAAGCAATTGAAACTAAAGCTCAAAATTTCACCATGCAATCAGATCCTCAACAAATACAACAATTTAATATAGAAGTTCATAATGCCGCTTCCATGATATGGGCCTTTAAGCGAAAAATACTGGGGCTCATTATAACTTGTAAAATATCAGGTAATAATTTCCCCCTGCTAGTTGACCACACAAGTAGAGAAGCTGCATACTTCGCAACTCGTTTAAAAGAATTAAATGAAGGGAAACTAAAACCACAGCCTGCAGCCATTATTAGAGAGAATGTATTCTTCCTAAGAATTATGGCAGATCATGCAAAGTTTATTGGACATCTTTTAGATCCTTCAGAAAGAAAACTAGTAGAACAAGCACGAGATTTTAGTCATGATTTTGATCAATTACTATTTCAAGCAGTTGATTTAGAAGCGATGCAACCGCAATCTGAGACTGTTCCACTAATCGATAAATTACTTGATGAAAATCGAGTTTCAGTAAAGTCTCTTAGAGACTTTAAGAAATCCGCTCGTGATCTAATTGAAGCATGTAAAATTAAAAGTATTATACATCCACTTTTAGCAGACCATGTGTTTAGGGAAGCTGAGAGATTTTTACAAATTATAGACTTGTTTGAAGCAGAGCTCACTGGAACAAATACACAAAGTATTGAAGATATCGCAAACCACGGTTTTTAGAGACAAGATGCTACAATATAAATCATTATCTCTTACTTTGTTTACAGACAGAAAGCAAAAAGATAACTCTTTTTGCTTTTTTATTTGATAAAATTCACTATAAAAAGGAATTCTCTCAGAAAGTTAATTAAAACTATTAATAGTGTTATAAAAGGAGACCCCGGAGGCCAAGCAAGGTTGGCATGCTAAAACCACGACGTCCTGTCGTAACGCCGCATGCATGGTGTGGACCCGAGGCTCAAGTCGTTACGCCCCATGGAAAACGAAGTACATGTAATGGAAACCACCATTCTTTTTTAACAGATTTAATAAATAAACAAAAAAAGCAAAAAGATTATGTCTTTTTGCTTTTTTTGTTTATTACGCTTCATTTATTAATGTAATAATTTATCTATATCCTTATTGTCCTTTAGTAGGTACACCTTATGGTTGTACTGCTTAAGCATATTTAATATATCTGGTTTATATAGCAGTTCAAAATTATGATTCCACTTATACATTTTCCTTAACATTTTCAATGTCGGCTTATAGTTCGCTTTCTCTATATTTAATCTTTGTAAGATAAATCTTTTGAGAATTCTATACTTCCTTTTCTTCTTTGAAACATCTAAAAGCAAAATCATGTCTGCAAGTTCGAAGCTCTTTTTAACCCATTCATAATGGACCCCTTCAACAATCCAATAATCTTGACCAATGATATTCTGAAAAATAGCATCTCGATCGTCCATACTATTTCTTATATCTCCATTACTAGTTCTTTTCCAAACTATGTTATCCAATTCGTAATAAGAAATAGATAAAATATTTGATATATTTTTTGCTAAAGTTGTCTTTCCACTACCTACTGAGCCAATTATATGAATTCTTTTCGGCATATTTTTCATGCATGTTACTCCCAATAAGTTACATTAGATTATTTAGAAAATTTATATAATTTTAATTATGAATGAAATTACTAAAAAAATCCAAAATAATATTTGAGCTTTATAGATATTTATTAAAAAGGAGATAACAAAGTGAAAAAACAATTCCTTAAAATGGCAGCAATGTTTCTATGTTTTAGTTTAATATTAGCACCTTTAAAATCATACGCAGAAACTGAGTCTCGAGTTCAATCAAAATGTATGAGTATGTCAGCCGTTCAACTGAAAGGCGATATGCGAAAACTTTGGACGGATCATGTTATTTGGACTAGTAACTACATCACTAGTGCTGTTGCCGGAGCACCCGATCAAGCAACAGTTTTAGCAAGATTATTACAAAACCAAAAAGATATCGGCAATGCAATTAAACCTTACTACGGAGTTGCAGCTGGCGATCAACTTGCAAAGTTATTAACTGACCATATTCTTATAGCTGGTAAAATAGTTGAAGCTGGAAAGAAAAATGATATGAATACCTTAAATAGCTTAAATGCTGAATGGTTTAAAAATGCAGACGATATTGCTAATTTTTTAAGCAAAGCAAATCCACATTGGAACAATAAAGAATTAAAAGATCTGTTGCATACCCATTTAAAAATGGTTACTGAAGATTTAATTACAAGACTGAAAATGGATTGGGAAGGAAATGTAAGAGCCTTCGACCATGGCTTGAATCACATTTACAAATTGTCTGATGTACTATCTGAAGGCATTATCAAGCAATTTCCGAAGAAGTTCAAAAACTAAACAAACGTTTGATTAAAGACTGAGCAAACAAAAGATGAACCCCTTTTTTCGGATTCATCTTTTGTTGTCTTTATAGACTTTTCATTCTCTCCATTATTCTTCTCTTTTTATATAACATTCTTCCTACTTCACCAACATCTTCTATTGCCTGTTTATTTACATATGCTCCGAATACTAATCCCGCAATTGGAACCATTTGAAATAACTTCTTCCATCCCATATTATCTCGATAAGTAAAAAACACTTCTCTCCATCCTTCAATTTGAGAAAAGGCCTTTTTCCCTTCGACAAATGTTAATTCTTCTAATATTGCTTTCTTACCAACAATATCAGAAGAAGTAAATTGAAGACACTTAATGATGAAAATTCTCTCTTCCTGATCATTCGGATCATATCCATAAGAAATTGCAATTTCTTGAAGTGTTTTTAATGTAAGCCCTAACAATATAGGGACATCGATTGCAAGTGTGAAGATTCCACCAAAACCAGTTGTAGCTCCTTGTACTTTTGCAAATTGTTTCCGACTCATAACAAATGCACTTGCAGCTTTTTCCATTTGTTCAATTGATAAATGATTCACTTTTTCTAATTCCGTTAACTCTTCGACGGAAAGTTCTTTACTCATTTTAGCAAGTGTAGACGGAACACTAACTAAATATTGCCCACCAGCATTTACATATTTTGAAAGTTCATCTAAAATACTACCGATTTTATCGTGAATAAATTTTGGTGTGATCTTATCTAATATCATAAATGGAATTCTGCCTATTTTTTCCCAAAAAAATAAGTTCTTTTGATCTTTTTCCCACTTTTCAATTTCTTTTAGTTGTGCTAATAAATACTCTTTATTTTCCATAAAATCTCCTATCATTCCGACTAATATAGTATCACTATAAAGCTTTGTTCAATACAAAGTAAATGAACCAGAGGTTATTTTATTTTTTTGAAAAGGCTGTTTTTGTACACATTGTTGCTATAAAAGAATGCGTTAGTTGATTAAAATCAAAAAACAACAATCTTTTAGAAGAGAATTTTTGAAAAAGACTTATTCAACTTCAATTATAGAATAATAATTAATTCAAATTGAATATAATTTATAATAGGAGTTTTTTTAATTAAACGCACACCACAAATCCTCAAAAAACAAATAACACCCCCGAGTGGAATCTTGATTTCAGAGCCCTCGAATTTCAATAAATAAAAATTGTTTACCTTCAAAATCTAAAGTTGGATAAGTAAAGATTTATTAAGGAATTATATTGGGGAAGGAGTTTAAAATAATTTTACATTTATATAAAAAGATTGATTAGTTAGGAGGAATATATGGAACTGTCTTTATTATTAGAGTATGGATGGGTTTTACTAATTTTGATTCTGTTAGAAGGATTGTTATCTGCAGATAATGCATTAGTTTTAGCAGTAATGGCTAAGCATCTACCAGAGGATCAACAAAAAAAGGCTATTAATATTGGGTTGCTTTTAGCGTTTATCTTTAGAATCGGTGCTATATTTATTATTTCGTTTCTTTTTCATGTTTGGCAGGTTCAAGCGATCGGCGCTGCATATTTAATCTTTATTGCTTTAAAACATTTACTAAAAAAACATGATGATGGAAAAGACCAAAAAGGAAAAAGCTATAGAATGACCATTGCTCAGATATCATTAGCAGATATCGCATTCGCAATCGATTCTATTTTAGCTGCAGTTGCACTTGTAATTGATCTGCCTGATACAAAAATGGGTGAAATTGGTGGTATGGATGGTGCAAAATTTATCGTTATTATCATTGGTGCAATTGCAGGTTTAATTGTTATTCGATTTGCTGCCGGTTTCTTCGTTAAGATCTTAACGAAACGACCTAAACTTGAAACAGCCGCAATGTTATTGGTTGGTTGGGTGGGAGTTAAATTAGTCATGCATACTCTAGCGCACCCTGCAGTACACATTCTTTCTCATGACTTCGTCGAAGGACCAATATGGAATACAATTTTTTGGTCAGTAATGCTTCTGATTGCTTTAGGCGGTTGGTTTTTATCTAAGGAAAAAAACAAATGAAACAAATGAATAACAATGATTATATAAACGAAAACGCTTGGATACATGTCTACGTTCAAGCGTTTTTTATTTTATGACAATTTAAAAGCGGCATATTCATCGCACATTTTATCAAAAGCTTAACATTTACAAACCATTAAATGATTTCCATCAGGATCTCTGAAATTAAAATAATGGTTATGTTCTATTTCTGTTGTTAAGTGGACATTCATACTTTTCATATATTCATATGCACTTTCAATGTTGTCCGTATTAAAATGAAAAAGTGGGGTCTTTATGATGTTATCTTCTGAAAAAATCTTGCTGTCTAATACAATTCCCGTACCATTCATTGGTAGGATATATAAATGACCATACAATATCTCTCCATCTCTTGGTAACCCTAATATTTCACAATACCAATCACTCGCTTCCTCAATATTGTTGACAGGAATAAAAATGGCTCCAACCTGATTTAAAATAGGTATCACAAACTTACCCTCCTATATATTTTCTCAAATATATACCTTTCTATTTGACTTTTATTTCCTCTAATTTAACGATTTATCACCTGACTAGCTTAAAAAGAAAGGTGTTAGTAAACTAAATGATAAATTTTAAAAACACCAAAAATAAAAACCAAAATCCATATGATAACGATGACTACACCGACAAACCAATTCTTTGGCTTACCTTTCTTCATCATCTTCTCTGCCTTCTCTTCACATTCTAGTAGAACATTCTTTGGTATCATCTTTAATGCCAGTATGATCCCTAGTGGAATCAGAATGACATCGTCTAAGTAACCAAGAATGGGGATAAAATCCGGAATTAAGTCGATTGGACTGAATGCATACGCAACTACACAAGCCGAAAATACTTTGGCATATATTGGTACTCTTTCATCTTTACATGCAAAGTAAAGAACAAATATTTGTCGCTTTATTTTCTTAGCCCATTTCTTCATTTTTTCAAGCATTTCATTCTCCCTAAAATCTTAAAATTTTCATATTCATTACCTTTTTTGATAAATTTCATATTCGTATATAGTTCGAGGTTCAATGTACTTTACCTCTACTTTATTTAAGTTAACTATACGTTCATTCCATAGTAAAGCTACTTTAGTATGTAAAAAACAAACCCTGAATTCGGAAAAGATACAGGGTTTATTTTCTTCTTCAATTTTTCAAAAGGAAATTCATGTTATCTTTAAAAAACATATAATTACGTTCCCTTTTTTAAGGTTCTACATCATTTTTCGTATGGCGCAGAAATTTTACCCTCTTCATGTAAAATACAGTCCTTTCACCGACTGATTTACAGTTCTCTCTTTATGTTATTGTGTATAAAATAAAAGTAATCATGAAAAAGGAGGAAAAAACATGAGAAACTTCGTGAAACAAACCGTACAAACATATAAGGGTGGAACACTTTCTTAACATGTAAACGGTGTGCCCCCATATATGTGTTAATGTAAATAACACAATAAAGGGGTAATTTATGCATTTTCCAGTTAAAAAGTTTTTCTCATATTACAAACCGTACTTAAAGTTGTATCTTTCCATATTAGTCTGTGCCTTTTTCGTATCCACAATAACTTTGATATTTCCACTGTTCGTTCGATATATTACAAAAGATGTTTTGGAAGGCAACATGTCCAGTGCATTAACTGATGTTTACTGGATTGGAGGATTGATGTTAGTCCTAGTGACAATTCAGAATCTAGGCAATTTTTTTGTGGACTACAAAGGTCATGTAGTCGGCGCACGTATGGAACGTGATATGCGTAGTGAGCTATTTTCACATATGCAAAAGCTTTCCTTTAGTTTTTACGATCAGGAAAAAACCGGCCAGCTCATGTCTCGAATAACGAATGATTTGTTACTTCTTTCTGAGTTGTACCATCATGGTCCAGAAGACTACATCAAATATCTCGTCCGCTTTATTGGGGCGTTTGCTATTTTGTTTTCTATTAACGCACCATTAACAATCGCAGTATTCTGCTTTTTACCTTTATTAGGTGCTTTTACATTGTATTTTAATAAGGTTTTGAATCTGGCATTAAAAAGAAACAAAGAACGAATTGGAGATATAAACGCACAGGTAGAAGATAGTCTATCTGGAATCCGAGTTGTTAAATCATTTGCAAATGAAAATGTAGAGATTGAAAAGTTTAATAGAGAGAATAATCGTTTCCTAGATAGTCGAAAAGAAACATACAAGGCAGAAGCCTACTTTTACAATGGCGTTGAAACATTGCTCCAACTAATTACCATTACGGTGATAATTTTCGGTAGTACCAAAATCGCAGGTAACGAGATCGATTTAGCAGATTTGATTACTTTTTTAATGTATATCAACTTCATGATTGAACCAATTCAGCGACTTACGCATATGAGCACTCAATTTCAAGAAGGTATTACTGGTTTCCAACGATTTATGGAAATCATGAATCTAAGGCCTGTGATTGAAAACAGTCCAAATGCGATTATCTTTGATGAAGTGCAAGGGAAAATTGAGTTTAAGGATGTTTATTTCCAGTATGATGATAATCTGGACCATGTCTTAGTCAATATTTCACTCCAAGTTCAGCCTGGTGAATACGTTGCTTTAGTTGGGGCGTCTGGAGCAGGAAAAACAACATTATGCTCTCTCATTCCTCGTTTTTACGATGTGACTGATGGTGAATTACTTTTAGATGGTATCAATATTCGTGATATCGACCTACATTCATTAAGAAATGTAATCGGTATTGTTCAACAAGATGTTTATTTATTTGCAGGCACAGTGATAGAAAATATCCGTTATGGAAATCCAACTGCTAGTGAAAAAGAAATCATAACTGCTGCAAAACATGCCTTTGCACATGATTTTATTATGAGTTTACCAAATGGTTATCACACTGAGATTGGACAACGAGGCGTTAAACTTTCAGGAGGTCAAAAACAACGACTAAGTATCGCTCGCGTATTCTTAAAAAATCCACCAATTCTCATTTTAGATGAGGCAACAAGTGCACTTGATAACGAGAGTGAGACCTTCATTAAGGAGTCACTAGAGTCGCTCGCGAAAGGACGTACAACGATTGTTATTGCCCATCGACTTTCCACTATTCGTAATGCCGGACGGATTCTCGTTTTAACAGATGAAGGTATTACTGAACAAGGTACACACGATGAATTGTTAACAAATGGCGGGGTATATAAACAACTATATTCCAAGCAATTTGAATAACACCTATATAAGCATAATATAAAAATTGGTCACTCTTTTTCGAAATGAGTGACCAATTTTTTAATTAAACATTATTACATTCCCAAACTTTCATACGTGCTCTATATAAATATGTTGTTGCTATTATACGAACAAGTCATATAAATAAAGAGGTTGCTCTATAACCCAATAATATTTGTTTATGACATCCAATAACTTTTATGTATTACTCATCTAAAACATAAATTTATATAATTTTATCAAGAGAACTATATAAAGGAGAATCATATGACATCTATTATTCATCTATTTAATAACATACCAACAACTTGTATATCAGATGTAATGAATGGATTAAATAATATGCATCCAGCAATTAAACCTTTAAAGGAGGAGCATAAGTTTGTTGGAAGAGCTTTAACTGTTCAGATTCCAGTAGGTGATAATCTAGCTGTATTAAGAGCTATTAGAGAAGCCAAGACTGGTGATGTAATTGTGATCGATGCTAAAGGTGATCAATACCGAGCTATCGCAGGTGACTTTGTAGTTGGCATGGCTCAGACACTTGGCGTTAGCGCTATCGTTGTAGATGGAGTTATTCGTGATATCATTGGAATTAAAAAATTAAACTTTCCAGTATTCTCTAGAGGAACAGCCGTAGCGGCTAGCGGAAAAACTGGAGTTGGTGAAATCAATATTCCAATTTCTTGCGGTGGCACCTCGGTTAGTCCTGGGGATATCATAGTTGGTGATGCTGATGGTGTAGTGGTAATACCTCAATCCGAAGCACAAAATATATTGGAGAAATCATTAGATAAATTGAGAAAAGACGAATTAAGAGAAGAAAATATATCTAGAAATATTGAAGCTATAAAGGCTTACTTAGATCATATGCTTTCTCAGTAAATGTAAAATATTTGGTTTCTTTAATCAAATGTACTGTTTATTAATAGCATAACTACTTTATATGTTGGAAAGAATCGTACTTTGCTTTAATATCCACAAAAAAGCCCTATAAAATAGACTTTATAAGTGTCTACTCTATAGGGTTCTATCAGTTGGATTTTTATATCTGTTTTAATTCTAATCTTCTCGCGATCATTGACAAAGCATAGTTAACGATGAAATACATGAACGATACAATGACCAGTACGGGTACTACATATGAGCCTTTTTGTGCATATATAATTTGTCCATTATGCAATACATCAGGCAGCGCGATTACGACAGCTAGTGATGTATCTTTTAGCAAAGAGATAAATTGACTTACAAGAGGCGGTACCATTCTTCTTAACGCTTGGGGCATGATGATATAGCGTAATGTCTGAATATAATTTAGTCCCGAAGCACGTCCTGCTTCAATCTGTCCTTTTTCAATTGAGTTTAAGCCACTACGAATGATTTCTGAAATCATAGCTGATTCAAAAACCGTCAATGCTGCGATTGCGGCTGCTGTAATTTCCATTTCGATTCCGATTTCAGGAAGTGCAAAATAAGTAAAGAAAATAAGTAGTAATAAAGGAAGGTTACGAATCGTCTCAACGACCACGGCTAGCAAATGAGAAACAACCGGAATTTTTGCATATCGAAGTGTACCTACAATACCGCCAATTATGAAACTTAGTACAATTGAAATCGCAGCAACCTTTAGAGTAACCCAAAATCCTTCTAGCAGAAATCTTAAATGGTCAGTTGTATATACTTCTATGAACGGCGTTAGAAAATCCATCTATGCACCTCCTTAATTACTTCTAGCCAAGCGTTTTTCTAAAAAGGCAACGCCTAAACTTAAAGGAATCGTTATAATTAAATAAAATAACCCAACAAAAATATAGGTATCAAAGGTTGCATAAGTCATTGCAGATATGAGATCTCCTTGATACATTAAATCTCCTCCTGCTACGACTGCTAATAATGAAGAATTCTTAACTAAATTGATAAATTGATTGCCAAGAGGCGGGATGACGATTTTAATCGCCTGCGGTAGTATAACCATTCTCATTGCCTGTCCGTATGTCAAACCTGTCGATCGGGCAGCTTCCATTTGCCCTTTTGGAACCGACAAAATCCCGGCACGAATGGCCTCAGCAATAAATGCCGCTGTGTAGATGGTCAATCCTATTGTTCCTGCAGTCATTCCTCCAAAGTTCCCAACTAAGAAAGTGAAAAACACGATAACCAGTACAGGTATATTACGAATAAATTCTACATATGCCGTGCCAACCCAGTTAAGTAGCTTAATTGGAGCAATTCTCATGACAGCAATTAGTGTTCCAAAAATAAAGCTAGCTATTAAAGCAATTAAACTAGTAATAATCGTTACTTTTAAACCTTCCAAAAATAAATCCATATAATTCGTTAGTATCGAGAAATCTAGCAAACGATCTCCTCCTAATTAATCAGGATGAGCAGGTCCGAAGCTTGCATGGACCACTGCACATCCTGACGAGAATCCCGATAGTTATAAATTAGTTTTTAATCCACTTATCCTTTATTTCATCGTACTTTCCTGAATCCTTTAGACTTTTTAATGCTTTATTTAACTCATCGACAAGCTCTTTATTGCCTTTCTTTACAGCAATTCCATAAGGCTCTTCAGTGAATGTTCCCCCTACTAATTCAAAAGAAGGATCTTCTTCTGCCATACCATATAGAATTGCATCATCTGTCGTGAGTGCATCACCCTTCCCAGACTTTAAGGCTGTAAAGGCTTCAGCATAATTTTCGAATTCAAGGACTGTTGTTTCAGGAGCCTTCTCACGAATATTGATTGCAGATGTCGAGCCTTTTACAGCAAGCACCTTCGTTCCTTTTTTTAAATCTTCAATGCTTTTCACTTTACTTCCTTTTTTCACAAGCAACGATTGACCAGCATCAAAATAGACATCAGTAAAATCTACTTCCTTCTTACGTTCTTCATTAATTGTCATTGTTGCAACAACAGCATCAACCTTTCCATTATTCAAAAGGCCTACTCTTGTTTTAGAAGTAACCTCTATGTACTCTGGCTTAACATCGTCGCCAAACATTTCTTCTGTTAATGCTTTTGAAAGATCGATGTCAAACCCTTCTACATCACCCGTTGATGGATTTTTCAATCCAAATAAACGAGTGTCATGTTTTACGCCAAACACAATTTTTTTATCTTCTTTGATTTGAGCAAATACATCCTTGCTGTTTCCTTTAGAGTCCTTGTCCCCGCCGCAACCAGCAAGCAAACTGGCCGCCGTAATTGATACTAGCGCTAATTTCATGAAATTTTTTGCTTTAAACATATCCATTTCCCTCCAATTAATGATTTAATATACGGCTGAGAAATAATCGAGCTCGTTCTTCACGTGGATTCTCATAAAATTCAGCCGGAACTGCTTCTTCCAATATTCGTCCTTCATCAATAAACACAATACGGTCGGCAACCTCTCTTGCAAATCCCATTTCATGGGTTACTACGACCATTGTCATACCTTCTCTTGCCAGGGCTTTCATCACATCAAGAACCTCTCCAATCATTTCGGGATCAAGTGCGGAAGTTGGTTCATCAAACAGCATGATATCTGGTTTCATGGCAAGTCCGCGGGCAATTGCTACACGCTGTTGTTGACCTCCAGAAAGTTGGGAAGGATAAGATTCAGCTTTATCTAATATACCTACCTTATTAAGGTAACGACTTGCAGTTTCCTTAGCTTCTTTTTCGGATTGGCCCAAAACTTTCATTGGAGCAAGCGTAATATTTTCAAGCACAGTTTTATGGGGATATAAATAAAAGTGCTGAAAAACCATTCCAATATTACGTCTAAGCTTATTAACATCTGCTTTTTTATCCCCTACTGAAATTCCATTTACGGTGAGAGTTCCTTCTGAAATTGATTCCAAATGATTTATACAGCGTAACAAAGTACTCTTCCCTGATCCGGACGGACCAATTATGACAACCACCTCACCTTTATTAATTGTTAGGTTGATATCTTTTAGGACTTGAAAATCCCCGTAAAACTTATTCACTTGATTAAATACAATCATCCCTGACCTCCTAACAAAAAAACTATTAAAATTAGAAACTCCATTCTTGTAAATTTTGAGAACTAATTAAACTATATTCATATTGTGTCCAATACATTCGTCATAGTTTTGTCCATACTTTTCTCCAACAAAAAAAGCCGCTATAGCGGCTTATGGTTTTGAAAGACTAATGTACACCTTCATTAAATAGTAAGAAAATCATTATATAAGGAACCTTTTTATTAGAATCACTTACTTTATCCTTATTTTATCTGGGTTTCTAACTAGGTAAATTCTCTTATAGCAATCTCCTGCTCTTTCAAAGCAAATGATTGTAGGATCTTTGCCATCTACTAATATTCCAATTTGTCCATTTACCATGACTAGTTTGACTTCCGCAGAGTCGGCTTCTTTCTTCGCTACACCTATTAAGAATGCAATAACATGATTCTTGTTGGATAAAGGACGCAAGGCTGCTTTAACTTTGCCACCACCATCAGAAATAAGAACAATATCGTCTGTTAAAAGTGAGATTAAAACCTCTAAATTTCCAGTCCCAACAGCTTCGATAAAACGTTTTGCTAATAAGAAATCTTCTCTAATATTTGGTTTCGTATTTTGATGATTAGCTTGAATTTTTTCTTTCATTCTACTAAAGATTTTGCGGCAATTCATTTCTGTCTTACTTAAAATGTCTGCAATATTTTTATAATCAAATTCAAAAACCTCTCGAAGAAGAAAAACTGCTCTTTCAACAGGAGTTAGTTGTTCAAGTAGTACTAATAGTGCATATGAAATCGTTTCATCTAAAATGACTTTTTCCGCTGGATCTTCATGTGTGCCTTCTAATTTTAATTGAAGAATTGGTTCAGGTAACCATGGTCCAACATATACTTCCCTTTTCTTTCTTGAAGATTTTAATAAGTCCAAGCATCTGTTTGTCATAACTTTACATAAAAAAGCTTTTATATTATTCGGTTCTTCGTTTGAAGTTTTACTCAGTTGGTGAATGGCAACAAAAGTATCCTGTACTAAATCCTCAGAATCCTCGACTGATCCCAGCATATGATAACCAATTGAAAATAAAAGTGGTTTATATTCAGAATATAGTATATCTATATCCACGAAGTCTCTTCCCTTCTGTTCTATAAATGTTGAAATGCTAATTTCATTTCTAGTAGTTTCGTAGCATTTTTAACACTACTTAGTGATGCACTCAAAAGAATTTCTTTATCTCCTACCCAATCTCCTGCAATATACAAGCCCTTTATTCCTATTTCATCTGCTTCTACTATATTTTCACTTGGTTTTTTTATTGCATTGGAAACGACTATCTTAGGAAGAAAACGACGCGTCACAATATAATTTCTCCACCCAGGTTGGATTGCATCTAGAAAACATTCTAGTTCATATTCATCATTTTGTGCTTCAGTTTCAGTCATAGAATCTAAATATTTCATAACATGTACTACAATTTGACCAGGCTCATCTGAAAGCTTTGCTACTGTTGAATGATTTGAAAAATACCAAGGATTTTCCACACCTAATGCAAAATTCGTTTTAGGATTTGGAAGACCAGACATGACAAGATCTAAACATGCTGCACGAACCGGTATCATTTGATCTACTTTTTTATGAAAAGATTCCGAGGCCTTCTCACCTACAAGTCTCATTAGGTCATGTGGATTAATCGTTGAAACTATACTACGTGATTTCATCATTTGCCCATCTTTTAACGAAATTGTTAATTCGGGATATTCACCTGAAATTTTACTAGCCACTGCATTCTTTTGGATTGTGACCCCTACTTCTTTCGCCCTACTGATCAGTTTATTAACAATTGTTTGCCAACCTTCATTCAAATACAATACACTTGTTCCTCTTAATTGACCAATAGCTACCCGAGCACTGATTAGTTCAGGATTATTTGAATATGTGGATAACCGAACAAATGTATAAATTAAGTCTTTCACCTTGTTACTTGATAGCGCAGTAGATAGATACTGCTTTAAACTTATTCCATTTAAAGGGTCTAACTCCATTTTACGTATATGACGATAAAAACGGATAAATTCCATTTTCTCTTTCCACTTCAAATGGCTACCAAGAAATAAATTCACTATATCTACTACGTTCATTTTTTCATTATCTTTTCCAAACACAAATGCACCGCTTAATTTTGGCGATTTACCTGTAATATTGACTCCAACCTCATTAAATACCTCAAGTGTATCTGAAAAAAGTGCATGTGGGCCTAAATTCACATGAGCTTTTCCTAAATTACTCGAGATGCCCCTTCCCCCTAAATTCCCTCCTTTTTCTAGTACCAATACCTTTTTCCCCTTTTGCGCTAACAAAATAGATGCTGTTAATCCAGCTATTCCTCCACCTAATATGACAACATCCCATTTTACGCCAGTAATATCTTCTGTTGAATACATATTTCTTCACCCTTTCCTCTTATCTCATTACTTAAGACGAATAGCACGAGGAATTTGTGACAAAACAGAAATAAAAAGAATGACGAAATTTTTATTTGGAATTACTTTGACAGATAGAGTAATTATTGTTAGTATTACTCTATCAGATAGAATAATATGTTTTAGAAGGTGAATTATGGTTAGAAGTGATATCATACGTGGTCATTTAGACTCAATTATATTGAGGCTTATTTTTGAGAAGGATCGATATGGTTACGAAATTTCTCAAGAAATCGGCTTACGGACAAATAATCGATTCCAAATTAAAGAAGCTACTCTATATGCCGTTTTTCAACGCTTAGAGAAAAAAGAACTAGTCGAGGCTTATTTCGGTGACATTACTCACGGTGGAAAACGAAAGTATTACAAAATTACATCATTAGGTAAAGCATATTTAAATGAATTAGCAAAAGAATGGCAGGAAGTAAAAGAAATTATTGATTTATTTATGGAGGACTTGTGATGAAAAAAATCAAAAATCATATTGAAGAATTATTTAAAGAAATTCCAAGAACACAAGAATCGGAACTAGTAAAACAAGAAATTATTCAAAACTTAGAAGAAAAAGTAATCTATTTAATGGAAAATGGTAAGGAAGAAGAAGATGCAATAAATAAAGCAATTGTTGAATTCGGAGATATAGATGAACTAAAAAAAGAGCTAGGCGTTAAAAACCCCGATCAAAAAAAGAGTAAATTAGCAAGACTAAACTTAGCTTATTCACTTTGCGGTAGTGGACTTTTAATTGCACTTTTCCTATTTATTAATTTTTACTATACACCAAATACGATTTGGTTTGTTTATCCCACATTTGGTCTACTTTGGTGGCCACTTTCTATGTACTTTTATTGGCAACGAAATAAGTGAGGTGTAAATGATGAAAAATTATGTTGGATTCGCCACTGCTGGTTGTATTATGAGTATGATATTTTTTATGATCGTAAATTATATTACCTCACCTAATACACTTTGGTTTATATATCCTTGTTTTTTCCTGTTATTATGGCCTATTAGTTTATATTTTGTATTTAAAAAATCTGCAAAACAGCTTTCATTATTTTGTAGCATAGTACTAATTGCATTCCTTATTACTGAAAACTTAATTCATTCACCAGATTATTTATGGTTTTTCTATGCAGCTTATCCAATTATTTGGTGGCCTATATTAATGCACCTTGGAGTAAAAAAAGGTTCATTACGTGTTGCAATCATCGGAAGCTTAACAACTATACTCTACTATTCTAGTTTTAATTTTTTCGGTTCCCCAGATTATCCTTGGGCAATCTATCCTTCCTTTGCCGTCATTTGGTGGCCATTAGCAATATACCATGCAAAACGAAGAAGCTTTGTGTTCTTTTCATTCACTTCAAGTTTATTAATCAGCGTATTCTTTATTAGCGTTAATATCGTATCCTCTCCTGATACAGTATGGGCTGTTTACCCAATCTTCGCAGTGATATGGTGGCCATTAAGTATGTATTTTTATGTCTACAAAAAGAAAAGTATCTAATTGAAATAAAAAGAGGTTCTTCAAAAGAAGAACCTCTTTTTTCATTATTCAGCTTCTGAAACAAGATCAATAGGTGTAACTAACTAAGTTACAACTTTATCAAAAAAAATTGAACTGTTTATCCAATTTTTTTAGTTAATACTGTCACTAATTCTTCCATCGTGACCTCATCCAAAATACGTTCCATCGCTTCTTGAGCTCGGTTTAAAATCAATTCAAGCACTGCTTGAATATTTGCCCCAACAGGACAATTTGGATTCGGATTTTCATGAAATTGAAAAAGTTCTCCCTCTTCCACTACATCTACTGCATGGTATACATCTAGAAGAGAAATATCTTTTAAAGGCCTTAGAAGTGAAGCCCCTCCTGTTCCTCGACGAACTTGAATTAAGCCAGCATTTTTAAGTTTTCCCATCACTCTTCTGATTACAACTGGATTCGTATTGACACTTTCTGCAATCCACTCAGAAGTGCAAAGTGCACTATTCTCAATCGTAACTAAGGATAAAATATGGACAGCGACGGTAAAACGACTACTGATCTTCATAGGATTCAACCTCCTGATGTAATCATTATAGTTACATCAAATCAATTCCATATTATATAAATTGTATAAAGGAGCGCTAGGCTCCTTTTTTATGTTTCTATAAAGGCTAAGATACCTAAAATTATTATAAGTAGTCCAGCTATTTTGTTGACCCTACTTAAATGAGGTCGAATTTTATTCCTAAATAAGCTTACAACATTGCTTAAAATGATCCACCAAGAAATAGCTCCTAAAAATACCCCAACAATTAAAGTTACTGCGACTAAACTAGAGGAGGAGCTTTGTTCAAAACCTAAACCTGCAAACATCGCGACAAAGTTTAAAATGGTCACTGGATTCGTGATCATTAAGACAAACGTTGAAAGAAACATTGCAAATATACTCTCACCTTCTAAATTTGCTGCAGTATTAGAAGGTTTTTTCATAAATGTTTTTAGCCCTAAGTAGAATAAAAATACGCCACCAATCACTCTGAATATCAATTGCTGTTCAACTAAAAATGAAGAAACAACTGAAAATCCAAACGCGGCGATGCTTGCATAAATTAAATTGGCAGTTGCTGCACCAAAACCTGTCACGAAACCTGCCGCTCTTCCTCTAGTCAGGATTCTTTGTATACACAATAAACCAATTGGGCCAACAGGAGCCGAGACTGAAAAACCCAAAATAAAACTCTTTAATAATAGCATTGAGACGTTCCTCACAGTCTAGCTTTTTATGTTGATTCCTTTTATTAGACACTCTAATCTTCCAGAAGAAGCTTTATTTAATTAACTCATATAAAGCAATACCGCCAAATATAAGAATGATAAATCCAGATAAACGGTTGATAACTGTTAACGATTTATTTGTGATCTTTTTTCTAAATAACCCTACTCCACTACTTAAAATGACCCACCATAAAGTTGATCCACAGAATACACCTATAACTAAAACTATCGCGGATAACAAATTACTGTTTGAATTAGAAATCCCCAGACCTGCAAAAATTGCGATAAATGATAAAATTGTCATTGGATTTGTTAGTGTTAGAAACAAAACTGATAAAAAAGCATTCCACATATTTTTCTTTTGAGTTTCAGTTTGAGTAAAGCTTGCTTTTGACATCAGTGTTTTTACACCTAGATAACAGAGAAAAATGCCACCAATTAATTGAATCCAAAAATGTTGTCCAATTAAAAAATTTGTAATAACCGTCAACCCAAACCCAGCAATTAAACCATAAATCCCATCCGCTGTTGCGGCCCCTAGACCGGAAACTAAACCTACGACTCTGCCATGCGCTAGTGTTCTACGGATACATAACACACCAATTGGACCAACAGGAGCAGCAATTGATAAACCGATTATCAAGCCTTTTAAAAAAATCGCCAATTCCATACTAACCCTCCCTACTCAATTGAAAATTTATGATTTTGTAATGGAATTCTAAACGTTTCTTTCGTTGTATCCATCACAATTGTTGTTTTTGTTCTAATGACTCCTTTAAGGCCTTTTATTTCATGACTAATGACTCGATCTAAATCTTTCGTATTTTTACTTCTTATTTTTAATAAGTAATCGTCTTCACCTGCAATGTGATGACATTCCTGTACCTCTTCTAATTGATTAATAAGTTCTAAAAATGGTGCTCTGTTTTCGGGGCGTTCAAGTGATACTGCAACAAAAGCAGTAAGCTCACTCCCAACCTTTTCTGCATCAATTAATACACCATAATTTTTTATTACGCCTTGCTCTACCAGTCGGTTTACCCTTTCTGCAGTAGCTGGTGCAGACAAACCGATTTCAGCAGCTAGATCAGCCCATTTTATTCTTGAATTATCCAACAACTGATTTATAATCTTCAAATCATAAGTATCCATCATTAAATACCTTCTTTTTATAAGTTTTATTATATATTAACTTATTTTATGAAGGTGATTCAATATTATTTTAATTAAAAAACTACTTCATTGATGAAGTAGTTCGAGTTTAAATAGCAAATATTTATTAGTTCAGTTTGACAATAACATTAACACGTTTTATTTCTTCAATCCTTCAGTATTCATTAATACGATTCTCCAACCATCAGGGTCCTCTACTGTAACACTTTTACCAAGCCAGTAAGGATTTTCTGGTTCAACTTCTTCATATCCCATTAATTGTAATCTGTTTTTTATCTCATGTATCTCATTTTTATTCGGTATATAGAATACAAGGAGATTATCTTTTGTTGGTGCAGGACATGGACTTCCACCAATATATTGAGTAAATTCTAGGTGATACTCTACATCGGGTAAGCCATACATGACTCCATCATACCCATCATGATTTTCAAATCCAGCTACACGCTTTAATCCTAGTCCTTCGCCATAAAACTTCTTAATTTCATCTAACTGATCTGTTGGTCTTGCGATTCTGAATTGCACCCAATTTTTCATTTTACTTTGGACTCCTATCTTAATAGTTTGAAGCACTCCACTCTTCGTTTAACTTTTTTGTTAATTGAGTATAGATTTTCAATTCTTGAATTAAACCATTTACTAAGTAAGATGATTCTTCAGCCAAAGCAACGCCACCTTGGATAAAATCAGTTGGATCAATGACTAGTTGTTTAGATAATACATTTGCATATAGTGCTCTAAGTACAATTCGCATATTATTCAGTGCATTAATCCCTCCCTTACCACCACCAGAAACAGCCATTAAAGCTACAGGTTTATCTTTAAAATGCTTACTACCTAAGAAATCCAATGCATTTTTTAATGCCCCACTCATTCCACCGTGATATTCTGGTGTCGCGACAATCATTGCATCTGCATTTTCTAATTCAGCCCTTAACATTTTAATATTAGCTAATTCATTTTGATCTTCTTGTCCGTTATAAATTGGTAAAGTTAATTCACTTAAATCGATCGTCTTGATATTATATTTTTTAGAAATAATAGCTGACAGTTTACCAGTACGTCCTTCTTTTCTTGGACTACCATTAACAATGACAATATTCATAAGTCCCACTCCTCTTTTATAAGTACTTTTAGTATAGTCAATAAATAGAGTGTAATCGTCAGTCGTTTGGTAGAACTTTACTACACGTTTTGGTGTATCAACAAAATAAAAAACCTACAACTAAAGTTGTAGGTTAAAGACTGTTACCGAACGCTTGCTTTCTTCGTTGTTTCGCTTGTTTTGGGTGCTCATTACCGTCAAAAGCAACTCCTCCTACCAAAATTAAGGTCAAAAATGATTTTCCACATGCATTTTTTCGTATACTTTGAGGTTTTGATAAATTACCTCAAGCAATTGAACTGAAAGATGTTTCGCTTTCGCAAGTTTGAGCAAGTATCCTTGCAAATGATCGCTTTCAATAGAAGAACCTTTTTCCATATCTCTCTGCATTGAAGATTTCATATCATATCCAAGAGCATCAATTGATTTCATATGTTCATCAACAATATTCTCGTGGATCGGAGCATCGTGGGCATGCATTATGTTAGCACATTCTTCAAATAATTGACGGATGATCGACCTGCCGCCTTCACTTTCTCTGATTGGTCCAATTGGTGCTCGCATAAGGGAGGTTACACCCGACATGACCGTAATGAACATAAATTTATGCCACATATCTCGCTCAATCTGCTCACTTAATACAAAATCAGCTTTCGTACCACTAAATGCTTTCTTAATTTTATGGATGCGATCAGTGTCTTTATTCATAAATTCACCATATACAAGTCTTGCTGCCTTACTTGTCTGAACAACTTCTCCGTCATGATTTAAAAGTCGTTTCAATAAAACATAAACCGCCAATTAAGTTTCTTTCTCCAAACGCTTCTTTTAAAGTTGTTACATGTGAGATACCATTTAGTAGTGGTAAAATGACTGTATGTTCACCTACAAATGGCTTTACATCTTTAATGGCATCATGCAAATGATAGGATTTAGTTGAAAAAAGCACTAAATCGAACGTACCGGCATTCTCACTCGCTGTGATCATTTTAGGTTGTACTATCATATCACCGTGCACACTACTGATCACTAATCCTTTTTCCTCTAACTGTTTTTTTCGATTTGGTCGTACTAAAAAAGTAACATCTTCCCCTTTTTCTACTAAACGGCCGCCAAAGTATCCGCCTACTCCTCCAGCACCTAAAACAAGAATTCGCATCAAATCTTCCTTTCTATCAGTATATTGTTTACGTTATCAACAACCTCACGAAAAAATATCGACCGCTCCTGAAATAAACCTTTTATCAACTTATTAATCTGATATTCCATTTCGAATCGCATAAAGAGCAAGCTGCGTACGATCCTGAAGTTGTAACTTTGCTAATATATTTGATACATGAGTTTTCGCTGTTTTCTCAGTAATAAATAAAGAAGAAGCAATTTCTTTATTACTCTTACCTCGTGTAATTTCCTTTAATACATCCATTTCACGTTTCGTTAGTTTGTCGTGAATAGTCTGTTCAGATTTCGATTCACTTTTACTCGTTAATGCAGAGACCAACTGTGTAGTAACCTTTGAATGAAATTGTTTTTCTCCGTCATGGATTTTCCGTATTGCTGTGACAAGTTCATCTGGATCACTATCTTTTACATAATAGCCAGCCGCTCCTGCCTCAATTGCCGGTAAAATATGATCTTGATCATAAAAACTTGTTAATATCATTACTTTAACAGGCAATCCCTCATTTTTAATTTGCTCTGTTGCTTCAATTCCATTTAACTTTGGCATTGATAAATCCATAATCACTATATCGGGATGCAGTTCTTTTATTAACTGTATTGCCTCTTCCCCATTTGATGCTTCACCAATAACCTCGATATCTTGTTGAGTATTTAAAAAAAAGATTAGTCCTCTTCTGACAACATGATGGTCGTCAGCAATTACTAATTTTATAGTCATTACTATTTCTCCTCTTTAAAAAGGAATATTTATTATTATTTTTGTTCCTTTATTTATTTCACTTTCCACGATAAACGATCCTTCTAATACTTCTATTCGTTCTCTCATACTTTTTAACCCTAATGTAGGTATGCTTACATTTTCTAGATACACAAAACCCGCGCCTCTATCTTCAACCACCATTTTAATATTTTTACCATTACTTGATAGTTGCAGATAAATCTCCGTTTGCCCAGAATGTTTTCTACAGTTATTAAATGCTTCTTGGCCTATTCGCCATAGTGTCTCTTCTATTTTAGAAGGGAGAACATTGACCCCCTTGACTTGGCTATGTACTTTTAAACCTAGCATTTCACCATAGTTAATTAAAGCGCTAACGATTCCCTTTTCTATTCCTTGCGGACGAAGTTGCCAAATTAATGCTTTCATTTCTGCCTGCGCTTCTTGAGCAATTTGTTGAATATGGTTAAATGTATCTTTTACATTTTTGTTATCTGATACATTGCCCCCAGCTTTAGCTGTTACGTTAATAGAAAAGAGCAACTGGCTGACTGAATCGTGTAAGTCTTTAGCTAAACGATTTCTTTCTTCAATAACTTGAATTTCCTTCACTTTTTCTGTTAGTTGAATTCTTTTAATTGCTGTTCCAATTTGTAATGCTACCGCTCCTAAGAGGTCTAACTCTTCTTGATCAAATTGTAATTTATTTGATGCTGCTACATTTAATAATCCAAATGATTCCTCTCCAGCTTGAAGTGGTACTGTCGCATGGTGAGTTACACCATTTGTATCACCCCAATTATGAATCACAGATTCTTCTAATCTTTTACATTCCATAATATTTGATGCTTTATTGAGTCTTCCTTGTACGTATTTGCTCACGCACCAGCAATCTCCACAACACATCGGCTTAACTTCCTCATTTGTTAACGCTGGTGGTAGCTCATGTGAGGCGACTAATTCATAGCTACCATTTTTATCTATTAAGAAAATCCAACCAGTTTCTAAGCCTGTAATTTGAATTAACTTTGCTAATGCACAATCAAGGGTACTGTGTAAGTCAGTACCCTCGTTTAATATTTCTGCAATCTCTTTTAATACTTGTAATTCTAAAAGAAAAGATTTTTTTCTCATTACTTTATTGTTTCCTTCATACGTTTATCAAGCTGTTCTAGTACATAAGGCCACGCTTCTTCATGCTGATCTCTCGATAATTCATCAGTGAAACCGGCATGTGTTAATTTAATCAAAACGCCATTATTTTTTGAAATGAATTCTACTGTAACAACTGTTTCAGCTTTCGTTCCAGCTGTAATCCATGTAATTTCAACTTGTCGATTTTTCTCTAGTTTTAAGAACCGCCCATAATGTGGATGACGCATCTCATTAAATTCGGTTTCAAAGAAAAAGACAGAATTCACTTTTGCTTCCATAATGACGGAATCCGGTGCTGCAAACCAAATACCAAAACCTTCAGTCCAAGCATGATATAAAACGTCTATTGACACTTCCATTTCCCGTTCAACCTGCAAGCTATACGGTCTATTCGAAAGATTAGGGTAACTAATGATTTCCATCTTAATACCTCCAGATATTTATAGGCTTTCATTATTCATTTTCATTAATAATAGCAAGCACTTGATGATCTTCCCAGTTCCCATTAATTCTAACGTTTTTCTTGGCAATTCCTTCTTTATGGAAACCTGATTTTTCTAATACTCTAATAGAGCCAATATTATGTGGCATTACGCCAGCCTCAATACGGTGAAGCTTTAATTCAGTAAAAGCATAATCAACTACAAGCTTAACTGCTTCAGTCGTATAACCTTTACCATTTTGTTGCTCATCTAAAGAATAGCCAACAAAACAACTTTGTAAATCCCCTCTTAAAACTTCAGCTAGCATCGTATTTCCAATCAATTCATCAGTTTCTTTCAAGTAGATACCGAAAAAATAGTACTGATCATTATCACTTTTCTCTTTATTTGATTTAATGCGTTCTCGTTGAAACTCTACTGTATAAAAACTCTCGTCTTTTATATACGTAAAGGGCTTAAAGAATACTCTATTTTTCACTTCAAAATTTAAAAGCTCTTCTGCATCATTAACATCTAGCATTCTTAAATAAACATTATTCCCTACTAATTTCACGATTATATCCCCCTCAAACAAACCAACTATATTATTATGTAAATTTTCTATCTATTATTATAATACCTTATAAATTGCCTTTCAAAAGTAAAAAGCTTGTCTATTTACCCTTAGCCCATAAAACCCTTGAATCAATATGACGAACTAAACGATGTACCGTCGGTTTAAATTCATTTTTTGACCAAAATCTTGAAGATTCTAGATTTGTCATTCTCCAGTCAGTCTCGCAACTAATATAACCTGATTCCTTTGCATGAGTAAGACCATTTTGTAATAAAGCTGAGCCTACACCCATTCCTCTAGCAGACTCTACTGTGGCACCAACCACCAAACTTACACATGAATCTGGTATTAGCATATTTTCATCTGATGCTTCTGCTGGCATATAAACTTGAAAACCAACGACTTCACCTTGGTGAATGGCTAACCAAAATGTAACTGTTTCATCTTCTATTAATTCAGCGTAACCATCTTGATAATCAACTCTTTCTTCTATAAAACCAGGTGCGAATACTGGAGATTTAGCTTGATGTTCCATGATAACCGTAGCCAATGATCGAATATCTTTTTCATCAGCTTTGGTTGCTAAACGGATTTGAAGTTCTGGATGAATACGATATGGCTCTATCCCCTCTGAAATGTCACGAATTCCGTGGACTTGTTCATATGCAAATCCTAAACGAAACCAAGCATTCAACATATTTGCATCACCGCTTGGTACCATCACGTAATGATGGAATGAACCATTATTGACCATTTCGCTTGCGAATACAGCGTACAACTCTCGGTATAATTCTTCATTTTCCCCTTGAGCAATTGCTACTCCTGCATACTGAATCCATGTATGGCGTTCACGGTTTTTATCAGTTTGAATTGTACCAATTATATAACCAACTAACAGATCGTCTTTTATTGCTGCTACGCCAATCCAATTCTTCTCAACCAATGATTCAATTGCTTTCTTTGCATACGCTATTTCTTCAAACTTAACTGGCAATTCTTTATTTACTTTTCTCTCATTTTGATGCCTTACCGCAAGTAAACTTGCTGCATCATCTATATAAGAATGTTTAAACTCTACAATTTTCATCATAAACCTCCAAAACAAAAAAAAGAGTGTATTTCTTTCGACTCTATTAACTTCAATAAAAAGAGCACTACTTCCTGCAAAAGAAGTAATGCTCTTTTTTATACTGACATAACTAGCAACAATCCCAGTTGTATAGGACATTCGTAAAATTTTTATTTAACAAATCTTCTCTAGAAATAAAGAAGTTTGCAACTCCAACATCACCAAACATACAGTCAATTAGATCATCCGAATCAATTTGTAAAAGTAATATAGGGTACTCGTCTTTATCTCTAGGATCGGCTTGTGTAAAGTATGGATAGCCACCGATTCGATGACCGTCTCCTACAAACTTTTCAATAAATAATTCATGTAAATCATTACAATTTTCATGCTCTATTTTTTGATCGAGTGGAATATTTTCTTCTATTATATCAAAATCAACTGAAAAAGCTGACACAGGTTGAACTACCAAATCAAATGTCATACCTGCCTCTTTTCCAATAGGAAACTCTATTTCTCTATCATCCGTCACAAATGAGAAATCTTCAATTAAATCTGTTCCATTTAATTGCTCATGGTAAACCAGTTTAAAGTTATTCTGTTTAGCTGGTTCATCGAAATCAATACCATAAACGTCATCATCAGCTGATATGTAAAATTGTAGCAAACCCGAGTTTGGAAACTCGTTCAATTGTGGTATCTCTGAAAAATTTATTTGTGCAAGGAGCTTCATTGGTTCCCCATTTTCATCCTTTGGATATTCCATTTGTTTAGGAAAGTACGGATCACCACAAAACTTACTTTCTGTTAAACTCGTCTTTCGAACATCAGGATGAATGACTACTGAGTCCTTCACTGTCGACTCTATTAGATCCTTGAAGTTTAACAATTCTTTCGGTATTTCTAAACTTTTCACCATGATACACCTACCTTTTCCATTGTTAACTTAATCATATCAATCATCGCAAAATTGACAATTGCCTTATAAAATATATTCTACTAATCTCTATCAAACACATTTCTTTAGATAAAAAAACCAGCTAATTTTTAACAGTTTTACTCACTATGTTATAATACTCAAAAACCAATTGAAAAGAGTGTTAAATATGGATATTACATTTATTGGTAGTGGCGATGCATTTAGCAAAGTATTAGGGCATAATAGTGCCTTGCTTACTATTAATCAGACAAATTTATTAATTGATATTCCAGATTCGAACTACTATCGAATAGATAAAATGGGCTTATCTTATAGTGATATTGATAACCTATATATCACTCACTTGCATGGAGATCATATTAATGGTCTTGAGAAATTAGCATACTTTAGAAAATTTATCTCTCCATTAGAGCAAAAAGATAAAACTGTGAAAAAGATTAATCTATACATACATGAAACATTGATAGACGGTTTATGGGAAAGTGTAAAAAATGGATTAAAATTCACAAATGACGGTGAAAAAAAATTAGAGGACTACTTTAATATATATACCGTAACTGACACCTTTCAAATCGACGGCGTACTATTTAACTTAATTCAAAGTCAACATGTTCCAAACATGCCTGTTTTCGGTCTCTTTGTTGAAGACGAATTTTTCTATTCAGCAGATAGCGTATATAATCACCCGTTATTACAAAGCTTACTTCCAAAAGTGAAGAAAGTCTTTTATGATATTCATTTCTATCCATTTCCAATTCCAGTACATGCTAGTGTTCGAGATTTTGAAAAGTTACAGAATGAGGACAAGGAAAAAGTCTATGCTATGCACTATGATGATAGTAAGGTAAATAACATATGCATTGAAGGTATAAAGCTAGTCCAACCATTTCAAAAAATTCATATTTGATACACATAAAAAACCACTGAATATGTACTCAGTGGTTTTACCTTCTAACATGACATTTCTTAATGATATTCTAAGAACTCAATTCGATTTCCGAATGGATCATTCACAAAAAATCTTGTTCGACCTTCTATTGGTGGTTCTTCTTTTATCTCCATTTTAAGTGAAATCAATCTTTCTCTTAACTTTTCAATATTTGTAACGATTAAACCAGGATGAGCTTTTTTAGGAGGAATATGATCTTCTTGGATACTAATATGAATTTCTTGATGACCACAACTAAACCAACAGCCACCTCTACCTTTTAAGTTTTCTGGTTTCGGTATTTCCTTCATTCCAAGAGTGTCGCGGTAAAATTCCCTTGCTCTATCTTCCCCACCCTTGGGTGAAGTAATTTGAATATGATCAATCCCATTTATTTCAAAACCCATTTAATCCACCTCTTCATTCATCGTTTTACCACATTAAATTATTTTACATCTTTAGGATATCACAACGAAAAGCATTACTCCTTATTGAAGTAATGCTTCCCATAATGAACGATTAAATTAATTTCAAACCATTTGTAATCAGATTTTTCAGTGAATTAACTTTACTTAATTCTTCTAAATCCTTTTTAAGAGGTAATACTAAATGGTTTAATTTTGGATTTACAATTGATAATTCAAGTAATTCCAAACGTAATAACCAATCTTCTTTATGCGAACGATTTAGTTCATCATACGTATCAATTAGCTTTTTAATGCAATCATCACAGAATGTATTCTTCTCTCTAATGACTCTAACTTGTTTGTATAGTTTTTCTAATTCAGTTAAAGGTGCTGGCGTTTCCTCAACAACTTCTACCTCTTTTAGTGAATCATTAAAGTAAGTAGCTGGATCAGCTGCACCTGGGTAAGCTGATGTAACTTTAGAACCAACAGCCATATCAAAAGTGCCCCATTCCTTCTTAAACAATTCCTTACCTTCATAAGTAACTGTGCAGTCCTCAAAAGAAATTAAAGCGACTTTATTATTATTTTTGATGATATTCACAATTCTGCCGGAAGCGCTTACATTGCTCAAGAATTCTAAATCAACATAGTTTCCTACAACAATACCTAAATTTTTAAGCATGTCATCGTCACATTCTTCTAATTCTATATTTCCTTTAAGAAGTCCGATTGGTGTACCAAAACCTTTTGCATGGTAATCCTTACCGTGTCCCTCTAATTGTTGATGATTAACTGATAATGCAGTCTCTCCAGTTGTATTAACATAAATCGCTTCACCATTTTCATCTTTTAAAATTGCGTGAACAATTCCTGTTACACTTAAGCCTGAATTTAATTCAAATGTTGCAACACTTTTCGATTTTAAAGCCTTATCTAAGCTTTCAGTACCACCAACGCGGAATGCCATTGTATTTGCTAGTTCTTCAGCACCCTCCATTAGCTCTTCAAAGCTTTTACATACAAATAGCTGTGATTGCATTTCCGTTACATTTTTTGGTTGCAACGTAGCAGCTTCTACAGTGAAAGGTAATCTCTCTACAGCATCTGTAAAGCAATGTGTACTTTCACCAACCGAAGATAATAAACCTGCTCCGTAAATTTTTGGTTGATCAACATCGCCTATTAAACCATATTCAACTGTTCTCCAAAATACGCGTGAAATTTTTTCAGCTTCTGAAATTCCTACAATTGCGTTTTGTTTTTCCTCAACCAATCTTTGAGCTGCTGCTTTTTCTTCAGCAGTTGATTTCGGATCTTCCATCACAATTGTTAAGTTTCTAACTGCTTCAAATAATTCCTGCTTTTCTTTTGTAGCAAATGCTTTTGCACCAATTGAACCAATTTTTTGTACATACTCTCTAAAAACTGGGTCAAATAAGATTGGAGCATGCCCAGCTGCCTCATGAATAATATCTGGTGCAGGTGTGTATTCGATGTTTGTAATCTTTCGGATCTCAGTAGCGATTGGTAAAATTCCATTTGCCAATAATTCAAAAAATGCAGCCCCAGGAATTAATCCATTTACAATTCCAGCACCCCATCCAATTTTAGAAAGGCACTCGTTCATTTCAGCTACATTTGGAATTTTTTCCGTTTCAATTCCGGATTGTTTTAATCCATCAACAAATGCAGCGTGCGCCTTATCTTTTAAAGCATGATGATTTTGTCGCATAACATAACGCCACACAGCATGATCAATCGGTGTGTACAGATCATAATTTTGTTCCGACAAATATTGTTTTAAATGAGGTGGTATTATTTTTGTTTCAAAAGCAGCTTCTTTCATTTCTCAGTTCCCCTTTTTTTGTTTTTCACATAATAATCTATTACCTTACTTTCTTAAAAATACCCGTTCCATCTATTCTTGCTAAAGCTTTTTTCGAGCATTTCTAAGCAAGTGTTCATCATTAAACCATTTCTACTTATTCCAAATTACTCCTTCTTTCCCTATAATCTTTTTTTATTCTGTATAAATAGTCATACTCATCAATCAAAAACATCACTCCTTTCAAAATAGAAAAGTGGAACCGCCTCGCTCAGGACCGACAAGCATAAGACAAAGTTCAGTGAAGGTTGCTCTTTAACCTTTGCTGGGCTTTGGCTTATGACCTCGAGGGACTAGGCGGTGGAACTAGACATCACGAAAAGTGGAACCGCCTCGCTCAGGACCGACAAGCATAAGACAAAGTTCAGTGAAGGTTGCTCTTTAACCTTTGCTGGGCTTTGGCTTATGACCTCGAGGGACTAGGCGGTGGAACTAAACATCACGAAAAGTGGAACCGCCTCGCTCAGGACCGACAAGCATAAGACAAAGTTCAGTGAAGGTTGCTCTTTAACCTTTGCTGGGCTTTGGCTTATGACCTCGAGGGACTAGGCGGTGGAACTAGACATCACGAAAAGTGGAACCGCCTCGCTCAGGACCGACAAGCATAAGACAAAGTCCAGTGAAGGTTGCTCTTTAACCTTTGCTGGGCTTTGGCTTATGACCTCGAGGGACTAGGCGGTGGAACTAGACATCACGAAAAGTGGAACCGCCTTGGTCAGGACCGACTTTTAAAAACTGTCTATATCACTAAGGCCAAAAATAAAAAAATCCCTACTGTTTTCACAGTAGGGACGAACATTCAAGTCGCGGTACCACCCTAGTTATTAGTACAAAAATATACTGTACTAATATCTTCATTTCATAACGGCTCTTCGCCGTCTTCCCCTCACAGATTCGTTTCGAAGAAGATGCTCCAGGACTGTAATTCATGTTGTTTTTTGTACTGATTTGCACCAACCATCAGCTCTCTGTTACAGGGAAAACATCACTACTTTGTGCCTTTCATTGCTTTACACTATTCAATTGATTTTCTTCTAAAAATAAAAAAAGTCCCTACTGTCTACACAGTAGGGACGAAATGGTTAAATTCGCGGTACCACCCTAAATTATTAGTATGTAAATTAGTATACTAATATCTTCATTTCATAACGGCTATTCACCGTCTTCCCCTCACTATTTGCTTCGAGGAAGATGCTCAAGGATTGTAATTCATGTTGTTTTTTGTACTGATTTGCACCACCATCAGCTCTCTGTTACAGGGAAAACACCACTACTCGAGTTCCTATCATTGCTTTTCGTCATTTGATTAATAACAACTTTATTCCTAAACGAAACAAATGTCAACATTTTTTTAATCAAGCATAAAATTATATCAATATACTTAAATTTATTTATTCCACTCAAATTAAAGTACAAAAAAATAAATTTTATCAATTGAGCAGCTAACAGGACTGGCTGAATTTATACTTAAGCAAGATATATAATTGTTTTCATTTCATACAAACACGGTCAGTTTACACATGTACCGAACAACAATCTTTCTCAGTAATTACTTTACTAAGTTGTCTCACAAAATTTCTACTCCACACAACCTTAAGTAACAGCTCAATCCAGCTTCCCTAAATATTATATTGTTATAGTTTTTCGTTTTATTCTTGCAAAAATAATTCTAACTTTATCTTTAACCAAACTACACAAAATCAATAGAAAAAGCACAATCTTGATAGATTGTGCTCATAAAATTATTTATGCAGTTACATCTCGTTTTGAAAATACATAAAAAGCTAGGAATAGGAAAACAACTAAATAACATACGAGTACGATGCATGAGAAAACCATCGTCATCCCTTCAACAAGAGGTGCTCCATCCATATATTGCATGAGATTCGTGTTTGCAAAAAGTATGTATTTTGCCCATTCATATTTCGTTGCAACGATCGTAGTAATCACATTACCCATAAATAATAAAAATATAGATAAACCAATTGCGATCGTATTGTTTCTAAAGATTGTTGAGACCATAAAAGCCATCGTAGCAAGCATAAATGTCTCAATGAAACTTAATAAATATAGCTTTGCAGAATATAGTAAACGACTTTGCTCTTCAACATGTCCATCAACATACGCTAAGTAAGATGGATTCCCATCAGCCGGTCCAAAAAGTATTAATCCTATTATTAGAGACGCACAAAATAAAACTGCTAAAAATACAAGACCAAACAGAATACTAGTTAAATATTTTGATAAAATAATTTTACTTCTAGAATATGGTCTAATTAATAATAATTTAATCGTTCCCCAGTTAAATTCACTTGCTACAATATTTGCGGCTATAATAATTGTGAATAAACCAACTAGTACAATCACATCTGATGTGCTATCAATAAATGTCCAAACATTTCTCTCCTCATTCGGAGCTATATTATGTTTTATTCTATATTCATTGACAGCTATGTTTTTTTCAATAAATTTTTTATTTGGATCGTTTTTACGGGCTTCTTTTAAATCCTTTTTCAGTGAATCCGTTTCTTGTTGTAGTACTTGTTTCCATTTATCATCGGTTACTAGTTGAGATTTACCTTCTGAATATTTTGTAAAAGCACCAACCACTCCTACTAAAATAATAACAAGAGCAATCATGACAAGCGTTCCTGGTCTTTTTATAATTTTTATCCATTCATTTTGTATCAATTTTATCATGGTCATATTCCCTTCTCTTAGAAATACTCAAAGTATGTATTTACAGTTAATTTCACTATCTTACATCGTTGAATTAAACATTCGTTATTTCAAGGAAACGGTCTTCCAATGTTTTTGAATTCACCTTAATTCCATATATTTTTATGCCTGCATGAACTAATTTTTCAATAATTTCTGGAACGTCTTCTCTAGATGCTTGAACATAAATATCATTTTCATTAATCTCAACACTATATTTAGACAGTACTTTTTGAGCAGCACTTACATCACTAACTTCAACAATATATGTTTGAAATTCTTCGTTAATCAGCTCATTTACCGTTTGAACACCAACGAGCTGACCTTTTTGAATAATACCAATTCGATCACACATCATTTCCATCTCAGATAAAAGATGACTAGATACAATGACAGCCATCCCTTTTTCTCGTGTTAATTTCTGTAAATAATCCCTCATCTCACGAATACCAGCTGGGTCAAGTCCATTTGTTGGCTCATCTAAAATAAGAACTTTTGGATCATGCAATAAGCATTGAGCTAGTCCCAAACGCTGCCTCATACCAAGTGAATATGTTTTGACTTTATTGCGAATCGCACTCGTTAAACCTACAAGCTCTACGACCTCATCAATTTTCTCTTTTGTGATTCCTTTTACCATTCTTGCATATTGCATTAAATTATCGTATCCGCTTAGGAATTTATATAACTCTGGATTTTCAACGATCGCACCAATATTCGCAACAGCTTTTTCAAAGTCCGTTTTTATGCTATTTCCGTTGATTATTACATCACCTTCAGTAATACTCATTAGTCCAACCATCATTCTAATAGTCGTTGTCTTACCAGCACCATTTGGACCTAAAAAGCCAAAAACTTCTCCTTCATAAATATCAAAACTTAAATCAGAAACTATTTTCTTATTTTTGATTACTTTCGTTAAACCTTTCATTTGTACAATCGATTTTCCCATGTTGTCCTCCTTTTAAGCTGTTTAACAGTATTTCAAAATAAAATAAATCCACCATACATCTTATTCTATTAAATTATTAGAAATCCTTTAAAAATGTTAAATTTTTCCTTTTTTTATAATGATATGTGAACTCTATTGTATATTTTAGGCACTTAATCTAGATAAAAAATCAGATTGTACAATCAAAAATGAAACAAGCGTAATATAATATACAAATGGAACAGTGAGCTAATTTTTATAAGTTCATAGACAAAAAAAAGGCCTCACATTAAGTCTATACCATAAAGAAGTACAAATAGAGATTATTGGAGCTTAACATAAAATTAGACACAGCTCGTTCTTGAAACATATTTTTAAACAATTTGCCATACGATTTAACACAATTCAATACGTAATGCTCCTAAATGAAATAGTATCAACTGATGATCGATATTCACATGCCTAACTATGCGATTTTGATGGAGGATACTTGATTGGTAAACTATTTAAAATTATTTATGTATATTATTTTTTTACTTATCGCAATTTATTTGGATATAAAATTGTAACTTGTAACCCTTTTGAGCAGATAAAAGAGAAAACCAAACTGATGGTTTTCTCTTTTTTTATATCGTATTTAGTTATTGACAATATTTTTCCTTATAAAATATAATTAACTTATCATATGTTAACTAAAAATATAAATAAGTTAACATTAAGAATGGGGGATTTTAAATGCATCCAGAAAGATTGAAAATGCTTATTACTGCAGCTTTATTTGCATCGATTATTGGTATACTTGCACAAATATCTATTCCTTTACCATTTTCTCCGGTACCAATTACAGGTCAAACACTAGCAATCGGACTTGCTGCAACAATTTTAGGTAGAAAATATGGAACAATTTCAGTACTAATCTATTTAGCAATTGGTGCGATCGGAGTACCTGTATATGCGGAGTTTTCAGCTGGATTTAGTGCACTTATTGGGCCAACAGGTGGCTATTTAATTGGATTTTTACCTACTGTATTGATCATTGCTTACTATATAGAAAAATCTAGTTTCACAGTCTTACAAGTATTCGTAGCAAATACGATTGGAATGCTAGTTACATTACTATTCGGAACAATTTGGTTAAAAATCTCTCTGGATTTAGGTTGGAAAGCAGCACTAACAGGAGGATTTTACCCGTTTATCATTTTAGGTCTTGTTAAAGCATACTTAGCTTCTACAATTGGCGTAATTGTAAGAAAGCGTCTTGAGAAAGCTAATTTATTAAAAGTAGAAAGCAATATTTCAGCTTAATAATAAAAAGAACCCTTTAATAGGGTTCTTTTTTTATTTTCATCTTTTTAATTAAACGTTTGTTTGGTTATTTCCCTATACTCCTCTCCCCTATTTATTTCTTGATAAATAAGTCGTTATCAAAAGAAAAACCACTCTAGAGTGGTTTAGTTAATTTGAGACATCAACAGTTTGAACAACTGCACGGTCCTTTTTGTGTTTTATGGTTACAATATAATCTTGACCCGGTTGATTATACTCATTCATTTGATGCTCTGGAATATAAAATCGATCTAGATTATGGTTGATATTGATTACTTTTTCGCCATTATCATATGTATCATATACATATGATATTTCAGCGCTAATATATTTAAATTTGTCAGGGCGTTGATCAGTTACAAAATCAAAAATGTAGAGTCCCTTTTCACTCTTCTTGAAAACTATGAAAATCTTCTGCCCTTCTTTCGGCTTCGCTTCACCCTTCCAATCCTTATCGGTAATTTCATCGAATTTATATGATAGTGCTGCATAGTGACCGAATAATGGCTCAATTGGATCTAAGCTTTCTGCCTCAATCTTAAAAGTGTCAGCAGTTTGTTTAAAGTACATTATGCTTCCAAGTAATGAAAGCAGCAAAATTAACTGTATGAATGACAATAATATTAGTTTCATTTTATTTTGCATATTCATCACCTCTTGCTTTTTTCGATTGAATAAAGACGATAAAGAGTATAGCTGCAAGTATGATGAATACGATTGATTTACCTATGAAAGTAACAGATAATCCTGTGTAAATACCAATTACAAGAATAATAAAGGTAATAAAGCCGATGATCATGCTTCTTTTTTCTTGATGAGAAACACCAAAGAATAAACGAATACAAGAATAAGCAAATAAAATGAAGACACCAACAATCATATTAGCTAATTCGTCTTGCATACCCAAGATTGGTAATAAGAAAATGAATAGGTAAATCCAAAGATAATTTTTGATTTGCTCATTACTTCTCCATTTTCTATAAACAGTATAAACAGCTAATAAAATGAACAATAACATTAGAATATTGAAAACTGGAAACGATAATTCTTTTTGAATTTCATGAATTACATCATAAGTTACGCCCATTGTCGTCGTAATAAAGGTAGCAATCCAAATAAATGGAGTAATGAAAGGAAGTAGTACATAATCAATCAATCCCCACTCATTAAGTAGCCACAGAGCAAATATTACCGCGATGATCGGAGTAATATTCTGACCATCAGAAATCGTCTCAAAAAACACGATGAGTATATATCCTAAAAATGTATAGTTGAAGCTCGCATTCCAACGAGTTTTCATTTTCAATAGAAAATAAATTGAACAAAGTAATAATGGTAGCTGTAAAAGATATACATAAGATGTTCCATTACTAGCGCTATAGTTTAAACTAAATAATCCAATTCCTAAGAATAAATAATAAAACAGATCATGCCTTAAAAAGTAATAATAAAGAAAGGCTAATAATGTCCAAGTAATAAGAAATATTGGGCTATCGCTAGAAAATTGATACATTTGTACAATTAAAACGAAAGCACACGCATATCCAATTACATTTATGAAATTTAAACAATTTCCGAAAAGCTCTTTTCCCTTTTGATAACTAATAAATGCCGCTGAATGAAAAATTATTAATGTAACAAAAATAATGACTAATCTTACTGTTTGATCATAATTATTCCAGTTGCTTCCGACGAGCGCTAGTATTGAAAATGCAACTAGTAAAGCAATAAGAAAGGGTACGATATTCGTTAAAAATGATTGCTTCTCACTTCTATTCCTATGATTTTCATAAGTTAAAATTCTGCTCACAGTCTCGTCATCTATTAACTCATGAGACCGCCACTCTTTTAGTTTTTCATCAATTTTATTCATTGTTTACCCCCTGTTTGTAGTGCAAAATAAATAGGCTACTTTCACATCAAAATATATCGACGTTTTATGAAACTTTAAATGCTCACTATCATTATAAGCACCAAATACTGTTTCTAGTATAAATAGTTCATAGTTTTAGATGATTAGGAGAATGAATCAAACGTTTGTTTAACTATTTAGATAAAAAAGAAAAGCCCCCCATTTCTGGAATGCTTCACATACATGTCTTTCTCTATTTTTCACTATTCTCTATATCTTTTAATCTATTAATCCCAAATATTCGGTCGTTCAATATTCATCGTTCGCATATAGTCCAATAATTGGCCAGTATGTACAGATTCATGATAAGCCACTCTTAGTAACATATCTCCTAAGGTACGGATATATCCCACGTCTGAACGATCTATTTTTACATTCTCAAGATCAGACACTTCTATAGATTTAATGTAGTTAATAAATTCATGTCGAAGAGGTATTGCTCTATCTAAATCATCTTGTACATTCGTAAATTCAACAAGGTCGTATGGATTTTCAGGGTGTGAAATACTTTTTCTATTTTGTAAAATTTGAAGATATATATATTCACTTTCTAGTACATGTCGAACCATTTCCGCACAAGTTAAAGCTTTTTCATCAGGCTTCCAATTTAACATATTCTTAGGAATTGACTGCCAAACCTTAATACTTCTACGTCTTATTTCTTCAAAATTTAGTACAATTAAATCGATTTGATTCATTAAAATCCCTCCTATTTATTATTAGTAAATTATACCATTATTTAACTCAAAATGCGAACTAACGTTCCTGTTAAAGTGAACTATTTTATAATTTCTGCATTTATTGTAGATTCTCCTTTCGTATGATAGTCTTTTCATGACGAGGAAATACTGAATATTCTTTTCAATATGGAGGTAAAAATGTTCAAGATCATGATTGTAGAAGATGATGAGAAAATTAGAAAAATAGTCTCTGAAACCTTACAGAAATGGCAGTTTGAAGTAATTGAAATCAATCAGTTTGATCAAGTACTTACTGAGTTCGAGAAGGCTCAACCTCATTTAGTATTATTAGATATTAATCTACCATCTTTGGATGGCTTTTATTGGTGTCAACAAATTCGGACGGTATCTAAGGTTCCAATTATATTTCTTTCTTCAAGAAATCAAAATATGGACGTCATAATGGCAATTAACATGGGTGGCGATGATTTTGTACAAAAACCATTTGATTTAGGTGTTTTAGTAGCGAAAGTAAGTGCATTATTAAGAAGAAATTATACATATCAAGATGAAAGTAATATGCAATTAATTCACCGAGACTTAAAGTTTCATTTAAATAACTCATCAATTGAATATCAAAACAACTCAGTAGAATTATCACGAAATGAGTTTATTATTATGCAGATTTTAATGCGAAACATAGGTAAAATCGTATCACGTGAGGATTTAATGCAAGCTTTGTGGAATGATGAACAATTTGTGGATGATAATACTTTAACTGTAAATGTAAATCGTTTAAGAAGAAAAATAGCTGGACTTGGTCTTGATGAATTTATCATTACACGTAAAGGCTTAGGCTATCTTATATGAAGAAGTTTTGGATATTTTTAAAGTTCGAGAAATCTTATCTTTATATGTTCATTATTAGCAACATTGTATTAGGTGCGTTGTTTTATACAGATCCAACAATTTCTTTGAAATGGCAAACATTCATATATGCGACAACATTAAATTTACTTATTTTAGCAGGTTTTTTACTTTATCGTTTTCAGAAAAACATTCAAATAGTTCGTCAAATAGATGAAGAAGATCACGAGAATTTATCATTTGAAGGTTACTATTATCAGCAGCATTTAGAGGACTTAAAAAAAAATCAAATTCGAACAATAAATGAAATACAATTTAAGCAGAAAGAGTATCATGATTTTATCATATCGTGGTTTCATGAAATCAAAACGCCTATTTCAGTTTTAAGTTTAATGCAGCAAACTGAGTTTGATGAGAAAAGCTTAGGTGAAGAAATAGCTAAAATCGAGCATTATGTAGACCAAGCTCTTTACTATGCAAAGTTAGAAAACTTTCATCAGGATTATGAAATCGTAAATTGTAATGTGGGACGTATCGTAAAAGAAGTTGTTAAGAACAACTCTAAGGCGTTTATTGCTAAAAAAATCCGCTTACACTTATCGTTACATTCTACGGTTGTTCAAAGTGATTCAAAATGGCTACAATTTATAGTAAATCAGTTGATTAGCAATAGTTTAAAATACACTAGTAATCATGGAGAAATCATCATTTCTACTGAGGATACGGTGAAAGAAAAACGTTTAATCATACAAGATACAGGTATTGGTATTGATCAGCAGGATCTTCCTCGGATTTTTAATCGTGGTTTTACAGGTAAAAATGGACGTATTTTTACAAAATCAACTGGCATGGGTCTTTATTTAGCACAGGAGCTTTCAAATAAACTCGGGCATTATATAACTTGTACTTCTGAAGAAAATGTTTTTACGAAATTTGTGATTCACTTTCCTAAAAATAGTGATCCTTATTTAGAGACGATAAAGGAAATACCTTAGGAATATAGTAATAAAATTTCAAAACGCCCTTTTGTTTATTAAATTAGTTCGTTGATTTCCACTTCAGGATGCTCGCTTTCCATGGGGCGGGCGCTGAGCCTCCTCGGCGAACCTCCGGGGTCTCAGCTGTCCCGCAGCTCCCATAGGAGTCGAGCACCTTCCGTTCCAATCATTGTGAGTTAATGAGGGGACTCTAAGAGAATGTTTCTTCTTCTTCCCCATCTTGATTATAAAATGAAAAACGAATCCGACGATTTCTCAATCTATTTCTGAAACGAAAATAAATGATTGTAGTAAGCAACTATTAAATAATTTACTATAAAAATAAGAGGACCAAATCCTATGTGATTTAGTCCTCTTATTAATTATCTAATTGTAATTTTATATTCTTAAGCTGATTCTATTAAATGTATTGTCATTGTGTTTTTATGTCACTTAGCGTCTTTGGTTCACTATTTTATAGTAAATGCTTGTAGAGGATAAATAAAATAAACAGTAAATCAACGTGTAGACTAGAAGAACTCCTATAATCACATTAGATAGTTCTGGAAAGTCTTGAACTGAGTCTAGGATATAGTATTTTAGGATTAACCAGCTATGAATGATACCTAGTACAAGTGGTGGCATGAAAACGAATAGTAATTGTTTACGAATGACACTCTTCATGACCTTATTATTTACACCAATCTTACGTAGGATAGCGTATTGTTTTTGCTCCTCAGTTGCCTCGCGTAATTGTTTAAAGTAAATGACACTAGCTAGTGCGAACAAAGCTATGATTGCAAGGAAGCATGCTGAAAACAGTAATAGTGAAGAGCTTTCAATTTGCTTTGAATATACGTCAGCAAAGGATGAATAATAGGGTTTTGGTGTTTTCGTAACTACTGAATGGATTTCTTTTGAAAGTGATTCAGCATTTTGGGCATTTTTGATTGTATAAATTTCATACTGCTGTTTGACTGCATTGTCCTTTAACTCTAAGTAGGCTTCATCTGAAATGACAAGAACTGCTGGCTTTTTGTCCATTGACCCATATGGATTCGTTGCCCAACCAAGTAAGGCATAGTCCTTCTTTTCTACCAGACTGAAGGACTTTTCTTGATTAGTCATAATACTAAAATTCGGTCGTTTATTTTGCTCATAAACTGCTCCAAAGTCGGTTCCTTGAGAAAGCGAGACTGCCTCTGTTCCCTTCAGTTTGACTTTTTGATCATCGCCTCGATTTGAGACGATTTGATTGTAAGTAGTTTCCGAAAATAGAAAAATTTCTTTCGAGAAATATGAAGGGTTCTCAAATGCTATTTTACGGTCTGAATTAGCTTTAGATACTATCCCTTCAATTGTTTTGTGATCTTCAATTTTATGTTTTGATTTTTTTATTAGACGTTCAATTTTATCATTAGTTTCACTATTAATTGATTGGTAAGAAATATCGTTCGGTAGGTTCATATCAACTGCTTCAAATTGTACTTTGTAATTAATCGTTACAAAACCGATTAATAAGATTAAAATGGCACTAAATAAAGTAATAAACGTTAGGTTTAACGTATTACTTCTTATTTGAAACTTTAACGAAGACGCCCAAAGTACTGTGTTGCCTTCGCGATAATTTTTTCTACTACTAATAAATTCAAGTAACCATCCAGTAAACTGACGGAAGAATAAATATGTTCCGCCTATCATACCGACTGTTACAGTCACTAATACTATTTTTGCATGCTCCTGCCATAAAACAGACTCTAAACCACGACTAATACAATAAATTGATATACCTAATAACAAGATTGATAATAACGCTAAAAATGGTGATGATTTAAACGCTTTTTCCATTTTTGAATGAGCATGAAAAAGTTCAATTAATTGAACTCTTCGAATCATAAAGAAACTTTGAATACTGATAATTACTGTTAGTAAAAAGAATAGTAAAACAGTAGAACAAATCGCTTCAATTGGAAAGTTTAAAGAAATTACGTTCGTATATTCCATCAAATTCATTAGTAACATGCCAAAGAATTTTGAAAGTAATCCCCCTATTATCATACCACTTACTAAAGAAAAGCCACCGATCATTAGATTTTCATAGAATATCATTAAGGTGATTTGAGCTTCACTCATTCCAAATAGTAGATACATTCCAAACTCTTTTTTTCTTTGTTTCATAAAGAATGAATTAGCATATAAAATAAAGAAAATGATAAACAAGAATATGACAACGGTCGCGATCGTCACACCCATTTGGAAATTTTCCTTATTCTTAAGTGCATTAATAATATCTTCGTTATACATTAAAGCCGAGAATGTAAATTGAATAATAACACCGATAATCATTGAAACTAGGTAAATTGTATATAATCGAAAATTCTGCTTAATATTCCGCCAAGTTAGCTCAAGAAGGCTCATTGTTAATTACCTCCCATCAAGCTTTGAGTATCTAAAATGCGATCATAAAAAGTCTTTTGATCTTGATCTCCTTTATAAAGCTCATTCACAATCTTTCCGTCTCTTAAAAAAATAACTCGTTTACAATAACTTGCTGCATATGGGTCATGGGAGACCATTAAGATAGTAGTTTGAAAAGTCTCATTTAAGTTCACAAGTTGTTCCAATAATTGAGTTGCGGAACGTGAATCAAGTGCTCCCGTTGGCTCATCTGCAAAAACAATTGCAGGATTTGTTATAATAGCGCGAGCAGAAGCAGCTCGTTGCTTTTGTCCCCCTGAGATTTCATTAGGATATTTAAGAAGGATATCTTCAATATTTAAAGCCTGAATGATCGGACTTAAACGCTCTTCCATTTCTTTTGATGAAACATTACGTAGAGAAAGAGGTAATAATATATTTTCTTTTACATTTAGTGTATCTAGTAAGTTATAATCCTGAAAAATAAATCCCATATGTTCTTGCCTAAATTTTCTTAACGCCTTTTTATTTAAATCTAATAAGGATTGCTCTTCTAACCATACTTCTCCGCCAGTGAATTGGTCGATTGTAGATAATACATTCATTAGTGTAGACTTACCTGATCCAGATGGACCCATTATTGCTGTAAACTCTCCTAAACTAACCACCAAATCAATATTTTTTAAAACGTTTGTTTTTCCATAGTTTTTAGATAAATTCTTTGTTCGGATTACTGTTTTCATATTGATGACCTCCTATTCATGTTAAATATAATCTGATTTGTTTTTCATAACCATCGATTTAACATGAACTAACGTGACGATATTGTCACTTTCAAACAATATTTTGTTTTATGTTCCCCCGCTAATGATAACTGATACACATTAAAGACAAGCAAAAACTATCCTCAACTTAAACCAATTGTAAGTTACTACTCATAAAAAAACAGCCCTCTTTGGAGGACTGCTCTCATTATTATACCGGGTATACTCCATGCTTTTTGGTGCTTGGCGTTTCGTATGATTCCGAGTAGTATTCAAATCGTTTAATTAGTTCAGAACGTAGCTCTTCTGGTTGAATGACAACATCAACAACTAATTCTGAAGCTAATCGATAAATATCAATATCCTCAGAATACTCCTTACGTTTTTCTTGGATGAATGCAGCTTGTTCTTCTTTCGGTAAGCTTGCAATTTTGTTTGCATATACTGCGTTTACGGCAGCTTCTGGACCCATTACCGCAATTTGAGCTGATGGGAAAGCAATTACACAGTCCGTTTCAAATGCAGGACCAGCCATTGCGTATAAACCTGCACCATATGCTTTACGAACGATAACTGAAATTTTTGGCACTGTCGCGTTACTCATGCTGTATAGCATTTTCGCACCGTGTCGGATGATTCCTGCTCGTTCTACTTTTGTACCAATCATAAATCCTGGTACATCCATTAAGAATAATAAAGGAATATGATAAGCATCGCATAAATTGATAAATTTAGCTGCTTTATCCGCTGAATCTGGGAATAATACGCCACCTTTAACTTTAGGCTGATTCGCTACAATACCAACACTTCGTCCATCAATTCTAGCAAAACCAGTTACTAACTCAGGCGCGAATAATTTTTTAATTTCAAAGAATGAATTTTCATCTACTACTCGATCGATAAATTCATAAATTGAAAATGGTACGTTTTGATTACCTGGGATAATTTCAGCTAATGATTTTTCTTTAACAACTGGGTTCTTTGCTTCTACAACAGGAGACCCTTGTTTAAAGTTTGCTGGTAAAAATGATAAATACTCTTTTACTTGTCGAATTGCATCTTCTTCAGATTCACATAAAACATCCCCACACCCTGAAACTGAACAGTGCATTCTCGCTCCGCCCATTTCTTCAAGCGATACTTTTTCGCCGATTACCATCTCAGCCATACGAGGTGATCCCAAATACATAGAAGAGTTGCCTTCAACCATGAATACTGCATCACAAAATGCTGGTATATACGCGCCACCGGCAGCCGATGGGCCAAATAATAAGCAGACTTGAGGTACTTGGCCAGATAGCTTTATTTGATTATGGAATATTCGCCCTGCTCCACGTCTTCCCGGGAACATGAATACTTGGTCAGTAATACGCGCACCAGCTGAATCTACAAGGTAAATTAGTGGGCACAGCATTTTTTGGCAAGTTTCTTGGATACGAATAATTTTTTCTACCGTCTTTTCACCCCAAGATCCTGCTTTTACAGTAGAATCATTTGCCATTACACAAACTGTGCGACCATTAATCTTACCGATTCCTGTTATAATTCCGTCTGCTGGAAACTCATCATTTACACAATTGGCAAATAAACCATCTTCCACAAAACTATCTTTATCTACTAGCTGATTAATTCTCTCCCTAGCAAAAAGCTTCCCAATTTTAGCATTGCTCTCATGATACTTTTCTTTCCCACCAGAAAGTATTTGGTCTTTTCGAGCTTGATATGTTGCTTCGTTTGACATGTGAGTTACTCTCCTTTGTATTGTGGTTGACGTTTTTCTTGAAACGCATTTAAACCTTCCATACGGTCTTCAGTATGTAGTAATCTTTCATACTCGTAAGTTTCTAATCTTAAACCTAAATCTAATGGTAGATCGAAACCAGATTGAATCGCTTTTTTTGCTGCACGTATTGCAAGAGGTCCTTTGCTTGCAATTGCTTCACAAATTTCTAATGCTTTATTTTGTAATTCATCTAATTCAACAACATGCTCCAAAATTCCAATTTGCTCAGCTTCTTGTGCATTTAATCGTTTCCCTGTATAGATCAATTCTTTAGCTTTTCCAAGTCCAACTAAGCGTGGTAGTCTTTGCGTTCCACCTGCTCCAGGAATAATCGCTAAAGATGTTTCTGGTAAGCCAACAATTGCGTCTTTATGAGCAAGTCGAATATCGCAAGCTAAAGCAAGTTCCAAGCCTCCGCCTAATGCAACGCCATTAATAGCTGCAATAGCTGGCATTGGAAGCTTTTCAATTTTAAAGAATAGGGATCCAATCATAGCAACTGTTTCCCTAGCTTCGTTTTCAGTCATGCCTCTTCTTTCCTTTAAATCAGCTCCACTGCAAAAATAAGAAGAACCACTGCCTGTAAATAAAACTGCACGAATCTCTGATGCTTTTGATAATTTATCCACTTCATCATGAAGAGCTTCTAGTAACTCGCGAGATAAGGAATTTGCTTGTTTCGTTCGGTTAAGCGTAAATACTCTTACATGACCAATATCATTTACAAGTAAACAGGATTCCATTTAAATACTCTCCTTTGAACCATTCCATACGGAAAATAATTTACTAACTGGCGTCAAGTTCATCGCCTCAGAAATATAATTAGTCGCATGGTGAAGTTTCTTATCATCAACGCCAGTTGAAATACCTAATCGATGAAGTAATGAAACAATATCTTCAGTTGCTACATTTCCGCTTGCACCAGGTGCATATGGGCAGCCACCTAATCCTCCAGTTGACGAATCGAATCTTTCAATTCCAAATAACAACGAAGTATAAAGATTTGCCATTGCACGACCGTATGTATCATGAAAATGCATTGCAATCTGGTCAACAGATATTTCTTTTAATAAGTCTTCCAGAAATTCATTTACTTGATATGGTGTAGCAATTCCAATTGTGTCTCCAAAAGAAATTTCATCTACACCGCACTCAACTAATTGATTGGCCATCTTAATAACCTGAACAGTATTGATATTACCTTCATAAGGACAACCAAATACTGTTGATATATATGCTCTTGTTGTTTTTTTATGTTGTTTACATTCAGTGATCATCGAACGTATTTCATTCATTGAATGCTCAATATTGGCATTTTTATTTTTCAAATTATGTGTTTCACTTGCAGAAACGAAAAAGTTAATCTCATCTGCATTAGCTTCAAACGCACTAATTAGTCCTCTTTTATTTGGGACAAGTGCTGCATAAGTAACCCCTTCTTTTTTGTTAAGTTTTGCGAATAGATCAACAGAGTCACTAAGTTGAGGAATCCAGTCTGGCCTAACAAATGAAGAAACTTCAATATAAGATAAACCACTTTCTACCAATAAATCGATCCATTCAAGCTTCTTTTCTGTTGGAACAAATTGTTTCTCATTTTGTAACCCATCACGTGGTCCAACTTCCCTTAAAATAACTGATTGAGGTAGCTTCATCTATTTACTCCTAACCTAGTTTTTCAACTTGGATTAATGAGTCGCCTTCATTTACAAAATCGCCTTCTTGCACAAATACATTTACAACCTTACATTTATACGGTGCTGCATGTGGAATTTCCATTTTCATAGATTCCAAGATAATATATTCTCCGTCACTACTAATTTCGTCACCAACTGCTACTAGTAATTTCCATACACTACCTGCCATCATTGCCGTTAAAATTTCCATTATATAAACCTCACTTTACTTTTTGATATTCACTGATAAAATTAGTCGCATAATCGCCCTCTTGGAAGCCTTTCGTAGAAAGAATATCAATTAAAAATGGTACATTCGTTTTAATTCCTTCAATACGTACACTTGATAAATACGACTGTAGTTGTTGAACTGCGTCTTTTCTAGTTTTTGAAGTAACAATTACTTTTGCTAAAAGTGGATCATAAAATGGAGATACAACCCAGCCATCGTAAAGATGTGTATCAACTCTCACACCTTCAACTTCTGGAAAACTACAATGTTGAACAGTTCCAGGTGATGGGAAAAATGTTTTAGGATCCTCCGCATAAACCCTTACTTCAATCGAGTGTCCATTCATCTCAACATGATGTGGACGAATTGGAAGAATTTCACCAAATGTAATGCGGAATTGCCATTCAACTAAGTCAATTCCTGTAATTCCCTCAGTAACTCCGTGTTCTACTTGTAATCTAGTATTCATTTCTAAGAAATAAATATTTTCATTTTCATCTACTAAAAATTCAATCGTACCTACATTTATATATTTCATTTTCTTTGCAATTGTTAGTGCATATTCTTCAAGCTTCTTACGACCATGTGAAGAAAGAAACGGTGATGGTGCCTCTTCAACAACCTTTTGGTTTCTTCTTTGAATTGAGCAGTCTCTTTCGAACAAGAATACGATATTGCCAAGTGTATCTGCTGCAATTTGTGCTTCTATATGTCTTGGTTTTAAGATTGCTTTTTCAATAAATACATCATCATTTGCGAAGAATTGAAGCGCTCTAGTTTGAGTTGCAACAAATTCCTTTTCAAGTTGTTCTTGATTCTCAATTAATTTCATACCAATTCCACCGCCACCACTGGAGGCTTTTAACATGACTGGATAACCAATATCGAATGCAATTTCTTTTGCTTCTTCTACCGATTGAATTGGATGAGAGTTCCCTTTGATAACAGGAATATTTAATTGCTCCATCAGTTGTCTAGCTCTAATTTTTTCACCCATCATTTCTAAATGTTCAGGCTTTGGGCCAACGAATAAGATCCCAGCTTCTGCACATTTTTTAGCAAAATCACTATTTTCTGATAAGAAACCGTAACCTGGATGAATTGCAGTTACGTTGTTTTCTTTAGCCAATTGAATGATATATTCACCATTTAAATACGTATCTTTCGTATGATTTCCTTTAAGAGGGAAAGCCTCATCACTTAACTTAACATGCAAACTTTCCTTATCAGCCTCTGAATAGATAGCAACAGTTTGATAACGCATTTTTTTACATGTTTGGATAATTCTGCATGCGATTTCTCCGCGGTTTGCAATCAGTATTTTGATCATATTCTCGCTCCTTATCGGCATCCTAATTGTCTTGCAATAACGATACGTTGAATTTCAGAAGTTCCTTCACCAATTTCAAGTAACTTAGCATCACGTACTAAACGTTCAATACCATATTCCTTCATGTATCCGTATCCGCCATGAATTTGTAATGACTCATTCGCAATTTTGGAAGCGATTTCAGAAGCGTATAACTTAGCGAACGCCGCTTCTTTTGTAAAAGGTTTTCCATTATCTTTTAACCATGCAGCTTTGTGTACCATATTTCGAGCTAATTCAATTCCCATTGCCATATCTGCTAGCTTAAATTGGATTGCTTGGAAGCTAGAAAGAGGCTGGTTAAATTGTTTACGTTCTTTTGAATAAGCTAATGCTTTATCAAAAGCCTTTTGTGCAATACCTACAGCAAGAGCTGCAATTGAAATTCTTCCACCATCTAATGTATATAAGAACTGGCCAAATCCTTTATCTGGATTGCCTAGAATATTTTCTTTTGGTACTCGTACTTCATTTAAAACGATTTGAGTCGTATTTGATGCTCGTACACCCATCTTGTCGTAAGGATCTGTAATCGTTAAACCTTCAGAATCCGTCGGTACAATAAATGCACAAATATTTTTCTTTCCTCTTTCATCAATTGAAGTATAAGCAGTAACAATAATTGTGTTTGAATACTGAGCATTCGTAATCCAGCATTTCTCTCCTGTAATTACGTACTCATCACCATCTAATACTGCTCTTGTTTGAGTTCCCCCAGCATCTGAGCCAGCATTAGGTTCTGTTAAACCAAACGCTCCAAGTGTTTTTCCTTGTGCCATTGGAACTAAGTACTTTTGCTTTTGTTCTTCCGTACCAAAATAATAAATAGGAGAAGCTCCAAGTGAAATTGTGGCTGCAAAACTTAATCCAGTTCCACCACATGCACGTCCTATTTCTTCTACAGCTATTGCATAACTAATTGTATCGCTTCCGCTTCCACCGTATTCTTCAGGAAAAGGAATACCTAACAAACCTAATTCGCCCATTTTTTGGAATGTTTCAATTGGGAATCTACTATCGCGGTCATTTTCTTCTGCAAAAGGCTCAATTTCCTTCTCTGCAAAGCTTCGTACCATTTCTTGAATCAATTGCTGTTCTTTAGATAATAAAAAATCCATGTGCTAGTCACTCTCCTTTTAATAGTAAGGTACGTTTAAAAAAACGTAAGAATGCCTCCAACTGTCGGTATTCTCAGTGGAGTCAGTTTATATCTATATTAAAAAATAATATAGTCTTACAATTGATAATATTCGATATTTTTTATCAATTTCCTTTATACAAAATTCTTATAATTTCGACAAATTAATACAAGTACTTAGTACAAGGTATTAAATATCAATAATCTTTTTCTACAAAACAAAAACACTACCCTAGAGTAGTGTTTACTTGATATATATATGAAGCTAGTAATATGGATATTCCATTTATTTTGTCCCTGCATAAAAATTGTTGGCCCCCCCCTGGATAGCCTGATCATAACAATATATACAGGTCTCATCCGTTCCCCTATTTACAACTTCCGCTACAATAAATCTTTATTCATTTATTCCTCACATTCAATAAAATCTTACCAATACTTTGACGACTTTCTAGTAATCTATGAGCACTCTCGGCGTCTTCTAAAGAAAATTGATGACCAATTTTAATCGTTAATTGGCCTTTTTCAATGAAGTTGATAACTTGTTTAGCCGTATCATTCAATAATTCAGGGCGTTCTTTTCTAGTTGTGCCTAAACTAAACCCTAAAATCGATCGACAACTTGAATGCAACTGTTGTGTATTAAAATGTCCTACTTCCCCACTTGAATTTCCAAAATGAATGAGTCGGCCATATGGAGCTAAACAATGTAAGCTTTGCTCAGATATTCTACCGGCTATTGAATCTAGTATAATATTTGCGCCCTTGCCGTCTGTTAGTTCATTTACTTTTTTAGCAAAGTCTTCATTTTCATAACAAATAACTTGATCAGCACCAGCAGCTTGTGCAACTGTAGCTTTCTTTTCGTTTCCAACCGTTCCTATGATTTTACCTGCACCTAAAATCTTAGCAATCTGTATAGCTGTAGTTCCTACTCCTCCAGCTGCAGAATGGATAAGGACCGTCTCACCTTTTTCAATTCTGGCTAAATCTGCTAATAATTTATATGAAAGTAAAGAAACAGTTGGACACGCTGCAGCTATATCAAATCCGACTGTTTCTGGTATATGAAATGTTAAATTTTCATTTGCTACTACGTATTCGGCATATGAGCCACCAACTGGAAATGCCGCTACTTTCTCTCCGATTTTAAATTGTGTTACTTCGTTTCCAACAGCAATAATAACACCAGCAGCATCTAATCCTGGAATAAATGGAAGTTTGCCTTGCCCTTTTTTTCCGTATCTTGATTTTATATCTGCAAAATTAACACTGGCTTTTTCTACCTTAATTAACACTTGCTTTGAGTTGAATGTAGGGATTTCTAAATCAACATACTTTAGTACTTCTGGTTTCCCGAACTCAGTTACAACAACTGCCTTCACGCTAATCACCTCTTCTATAACCTTTGCCTTCATTTTACAATTTGAAAGATTGGTTTAAAAATAGCGTTTTATTATGAGGTATGATAAGAAAAACTTATTCATGACTACCTCATTTCGATTAATATTTACTAATAAAAAAACTACCTTACCATAAAGATAAGATAGTTTTTACGATTAATCATTCATTTTAATGATGAAATTTTCTGCAGCTGCTTTAATATCTTCTTTTCCTAAAATGGCAGATACAATTGCAACACCATCTATTTTCGTTTCCATCAGATCTGTTACATTGCCTTCATTAATTCCGCCAATCCCAACAATTGGAATCGAAATTGCTTCACGGATTACATGTAGTTCTTCTAATGAAACAGGCTTTGTATCTAGTTTTGTATTTGTAGGATATACAGACCCTATGCCAACATAATCAGCACCTTGTTTTTGTGCAAGAAGTGCTTCTTCTAAAGTCGTAGCGGACACTCCGATGATCATATCTTTTCCGACGATTTCCCTTGCTACCGTGATTGGTAAATCCTCTTGACCAATATGTAGACCATCAGCTTTAATTGCGAGTGCAATATCTAATCGATCATTGATAATAAGTGGTACATTATATTTTAATGTTACTTCTTTCACCTTAAGAGCTAGTTCATAAAAATCTAAGCTACTGCAGTTTTTCTCTCTTAGCTGAACAATCGTCGTGCCACCTTTAATTGCAGCTTCAACTGACTGGATTAAATCTCTTTTTCCTAATACATCACGATCTGTAACCAGGTAGAGCTTATAATCAACTTTATTTCTCAATAGACTCATTTAACTTTACCTCCATTTAGCAATGTTTCTGCTGACATTTTAGAGATTTCATCAAATAAATTTACTTTAAATGTTCCAATTCCTTTGTCCTTTGTTAATCGTTCTTTTGCCAACTCACCACTTAACCCCATGATTGTAATACCTGCAATAGCAGCAAGGAAATAGTCTTTTGTTACACCAGCGAATGTTCCAATCAGCGATGTACTCATGCAGCCTGTTCCTGTTACATCCGCAAGCATTTTATCACCATTTGAAATTTTGCAAACATGATCTAATGATGCAACAATGTCAACAGCACCAGTAATCGCTACTACTGATCCTAATTTCACTGCCAAAGCTTTTGCAATTTCAATACCATTTTCTTCACTCGCAATTGAATCAACGCCTTTAATCTGCACGTTTAATCCTGCAATCATTTTTATTTCAGACATATTTCCACGTATGACCGCGAAACGAACTTCTTTTAATAAAATTGCGGCTGTCTCTGTTCGAAGAGTAGTAGCTCCTACACCAACTGGATCCAAAATAACTGGGACTCCTAGTTGATTTGCTTTTTTACCTGCCGTGATCATTGATTGAATTGTTCTTTCGTTTAACGTACCAATATTGATGACAAGTGCTGATGCAAAGGCCAACATTTCCTCTACTTCTGCTAAATCATCTGCCATTACGGGTGAACCACCAATCGCAAGAACCATATTTGCACAATCATTAACCGTTACATAGTTTGTAATATGATGTACTAATGGTTTTTTATCCTTTACTTGTTCAATTAACTGACTGATTTCATTAAGAACTGACATGTTTATTTCCCCCTACTTGCTGATTAGCAAATTTATTTATAACAAATTGAACGACAATATAAATCACACCAATGACAACCATACTAGGAACAGTTGCACCTAGAAAACTATCAAATTGTACAAACTTACGATAGATACATATCCCAATTACCCATATAAGCATTGCAACCCCGTCTACCCTTAGGGTTTTTCTAATCTTTGTACGCTTTAAAATAAAATAGTCAGTTAACAAAATTGCATACAAGGGTGCAAAGAAAGAACCAATCAAATATAGAAATCCTTCATACTTTTCAATCGGAAATACGGTGGCCAGTATTGTTCCTATGATTGTTAGTACGATTGCGACATGCTTTCCATTTAATTTAGGAAATACAGTTGTCAATGAAATACCACCAGAATATGCATCCATAAAAGTGGTCGTAACTGTTGCTAACACAACGATCCCAACTGCAAACAAACCAAGATTTGCACTCATTAAGACTGCTACTGGATCAAATTCATTAAATGCTAGCGCAGCTCCAAGTCCAATTGCATACATCCATGAACTACCAACCATATAACCAACAAAACTTCCAATTGCACCTTCACGAGTTGACTTAGCAAAGCGAGTATAGTCACTTATTAACGGTAGCCATGATAATGGCATGATAACGGATAATTCAACTGCGGCACCAAAAGACATCTCTGAAGTACCTGGTTCAAAAAGTAATTCACTATGCTTAAAAATGACAAAGCACAATACAATCGTTAGTAAAAATAATAGTGTTACTGCTACACTATTTAACTTCTTCCAAGCATTTTGACCAAAATATAACCATGTACAAATTAATAGTCCAACTACAAGACACCAAACCCAAGGTTGGTTAAAATGAAAATCAGATGTAGTTACTACATTAATAGACCTGGCTCCTGTCACAATCATAATTGCTGTCCAGCCTAGCAGCTGTAATACATTTAATATAGAAAATAAATAACTACCATAACGTCCAAATGATATTTTAGTAGACTCCATTGCTGTTAAACGCTCTCTTGAACCAATGACACCACCTAATACAAGAAGTAGCGTACCTAGTAGATGACCGATTAATATAGCAGTCAATCCTTTTGAAAAACCTAAAGGTGCAATAAGCGCACCTGTCATAATTTCAGCGATTGAAACTGCTGCTCCGAACCAAAGTGTTGCGAAGTTCCATTTTGTTAACTTTCCAGTTAGTTTATACATGCTGTATCCCCGCCTTTTGATACATCGAATAAAAATGATGTACTGGACCTACACCTTTTCCGATAGAGAATGAATGTTGAATTGCTAGTTGTATGTACTCTTTTGCTTTACTAATCGCTTCGTTTAATGGACATTCATTCGCTAGATTAGAAGCTATGCTTGATGACAAAGTACACCCAGTACCATGAGTATTGTTAGTTACTATTCTAGTACCCTTATAATAAGTAAATTCGTATCCATCATAGCTAATATCTGTTGCATCGTTCTCTAAGTGACCACCTTTTACAAGAACAGCGCTAGCACCTAATGAGTGAATTAAAATAGCAGCCTCTTCCATCTCTTTAATCGTTGAAATGTTTCTACCTGTTATAACTTCTGCCTCCGGAAGATTAGGTGTTATGACAGTTGCCAATGGAATCAGTTCTTGAATTAAAGCTTCTTTCGCATCTGGACTTAATAAATCATAGCCGCTTTTAGAAACCATAACTGGATCAACAACAATGTGCTTCGGCTTATATTGTCTTAGTTTCTCAGCAATGACTTTAATTGTATCAATTTGTGATACCATCCCAATCTTTACTGCATCAACTTCAATATCAGTAAAGATTGCGTCTAGCTGATTTGCAATCATTTCTGGTGTAATGTCTTGAACTGCAAATACCCCTTGTGTATTTTGAGCTGTCACTGCGGTAATTACGCTCATACCAAACACACCATGAGCTGAAAACGTTTTTAAATCTGCTTGAATTCCAGCTCCACCACTCGAGTCGGACCCCGCAATTGTCAGTACTTTTTTCAATTTCTTTCCTCCTATTTAATGAATAGACTTTTTTGATCTAACAGATAGAAGTTGTGGATTGATTTAGAAAACAAAAAAGCACAAATCCCCATAGGGACTTGTGCTCGAACAAATCAATGTTATAAATACATAAAAATATGCATTTACTCGCTCACTTTCCTACGCTGGCATTATCCAGATCAGGTTAAAGGGTCAAAGACAATTGTGTCTTAATCTCAGCCGACCATTTACGGCACCCCTAGTACTATTCAAAATATCAAATTGTAATTCTATATCATATTAATTAATACTATTACTAAATTCAAGTAGTTAGACTTATTTATTCCATTCTAAATAAAAACTTTTGAAAGGATAGTTACAGGCTTACTCCCCATTGAGTAGACCATCGATAAAGAATCTACCCTTTGGGGTGCTTTAGTATTATTTTAAGTCCTTAACTTCATTAAGAACATCATTTAAATCATCTGCAGCTTCGTTAAGAGTATCTGCGTCAAGTGGAGAAACTTTTACACCGGCTTCAATAATGTGTAGAGGAGTTTCAACCTTTTCATAAAGATCTGCATCTTTATCTTTTACTGAGTCTTCAAATTTTTCCCAAGACTCTTCAAGTGCCTCTCCACTTTCTTTTGCTTTTGATTCATCATTATCAGCAACTTGCGATTTTAAATCTGTAAGTGTTTGAATCATATCATCTGATCCACTTTTAATCGATTTATCTTCTTTTGTGCCACATGCAGATAAAGTTAATGATAGTGCTAAAGTCATTGATAAAACTAATTTTTTGTTAGATAACATGTTCAATTTCCCCCGAATTTTGTTTTTTTTCATTTTTTTTATTAGAAAATCTATTAAAAATTGCAACGATACATGCAATAAGTAATAGTATAATTTGTGGTATGAAACTCTCCCAAGTAGAATATATGGCAAAGAAATCCACTGTTGGTATTGGTGCCTGCGTCGCTGGTAATAATCCAGATAATTGTAAACCGTGAACGCCCATACCCGTAAATTTGAAACATAAATAGAACATAAGAAGACTAGATATAAGGAAAAATGGTCTCATCGGAACTTTTAAACCAACTTTTAAAATTAAGTAACTTAGAATCGCTAATATGAGAACCCCCAATACAATGCCCGTTAATAAACTTGTTAATTTTATAGATGAAGCCATACCAATAAAGAACAAGACTGTTTCAGTTCCTTCACGAAATACTGCTAAAAATGAAAGAATTGAAAGTGATAATAAACTGCCAGTGTTTAAAGCTTTCGTACTCTGGGTTTGAATATAAGATTGCCATTGTTTTAAATTCGATTTACTGTGAAGCCAATAACTCATATAAAGCAACATGACTGCAGCAAATACTCCGGTCCATCCTGCAATTAAGAAATTATTACTTCCAAAAGCACCTGCTGAAAATAGTAAGTTCACGATAACGCCTAATATTATACTTACACCTAATCCAGCTCCGACTCCAAACCAGATCCACTTAGTTTTTTTCTCATGACCAGACTTTCTTATAAATCCTAATAAAGCTACCACAACAAGTAAGGCCTCTAATCCTTCTCTTAATAAAATTGTGATTGCATCTAACATTGTATAACTAGTTTTAGCTGCTAAAGGTGAAAGATAATCTCGCATATCTTTTATCGTTTTAGTTGCTGCTTTAATGTCAGGTGTTTTAGCAGACAGCATTGCGTATGAAGTAACCATATCTCTTTCTGCATCTGTATAAACTTTTTGGGATTGTGTCAATACTACCCCTTCAATACTAATCCAAGATTTTCTAAATTGATCTATCTCTGATTTTGCTCCAGATACATCATTTTCTTTTAAGTTTGATAATGCATTGTTTAATATTTGTATTAAATCTTCAACACTACCCGTATTCTTTATATTAATTTTGGATTCAGCGAACTGATGTGTAATGAACTTTTCATTTACTGCTTCCAATTCTTTTAAAGAAGTAACAAGTGTATCTTGATTGATTGTCTTTTGAGCTAATGAGAATTGAACCATTCCCATCGCTTCCTCAATTTTGCCATATGCTTCAATTGACTTATTTTTAATCCCATCTTCTTTGGCTAACCATTCATCATTGAATTTTTTATAGTCCTTCTCAGCAGAAGCAAAGTCTCCTTTCTGAGATGCTTGAATAGCACTTTCAATAAATGCATTTGCATTAGTTAAATCTTCTTCAGGACTTGCTGCAAAGATTTTAGATGGAACAAGTAATAAACAAAGTAGTAATGGTAAAATTAATTTCGTTAAATTTTTCTTCATTTTCATTCCCCTTAAACACGAATGATAATCATTTTCAAATAGACTATATACTTAATTAGTTAGATAGTCAAAGATATTTTTTATCTAGACTAACTATAAATACTCATAAAGATTAATATTTATAAACCACTGTTAAAATTTAACATTTTAATCACTTGATAAGGTTTAAATTAATGTGTACTAAAAAAAATGTGATGAATATGAACTAATATTCACTTAATAAAATATATTAAAATATTATTTTAAAACTAATTCCATAATCAAGGAAATTAAAATAAATAAAAAAGCTGAGGATTCAACTTTAATTATAAAATTTATTTAGCATATATGAATTTGCTGAGAGCTATTCCGTATTTCTTTAATAATATGCAGTCCATTTTCTTCTTTATTTGATCGAGATATAATCTATCTGGATGAGGAGGACTGAGAAACTCATGATGAGAAATAGACCCACCTTATGCCCTTGCATAGCTAAATAAAATTTTTCTAAATGACTATAAAAAAAAGCGAAAAACCCAGGGCTTTCCACTTACTTTTTACTATTTCGCTTTCATCAAACCAGTACTTTTTTATTAACATCTAAGATATGATAAAGTTCATCAAGATTTTGTATTTCAAAGGTTGGAATTAGATCAGTATCATTTTGCTTCTTGTGAGGATTAAACCAGCAAGTATCTAATCCCGCTTGTTGACCGCCTTTAATATCAGCGTTTAAGGAATCCCCTATTATTAACCCTGTGTTCACATTAAAATTTGGGATTCTCTCAAAAACATAATCAAAATATTCCTTCATAGGTTTCTGGAAACCAGTGTCCTCAGAAACAAAAATGTCTTTAAAGATCGGCTGTAAACCCGACGCACTTAATCGCTTATATTGCGTCAGTGAATCCCCATTCGTCACGATATACAGATCGAAATGATTTTGTAGATTTTTTACTAATTCAAAAGCACCATCAACAAGTTGTTTACCATCTTCTAAATAACGGCGATAACTATTTTCTAGTAATGTTCCGTCAACAATATGTCCATACGCTTTTAATAAAGTTGAAAAGCGAGTATTTAATACTTCAGAGCGTTCAATAGTCCCATCTTCAAATTGCTTCCAAAGACCCTGATTGATGACTCTATAATGTGACTCAATTTCTGGTGTTAAATTCAATTGATGCTCTTCAAAAAGTAAACGTAAAGCAACTTTCTCAGCTGCACCAAAATCTAGCAGTGTATCATCTACATCAAATAATAAAGTTTTATACTTATTCATGTTTATCTCCCCGTTTAATCGTATCAAAAATGATATGATCATAGATTCATTCCATAAATATTAAGCAGCCTGTGATTTCTGTTTTTCACTCTCTCCGCTCAATTTAAATAAAATCATACCAAACATAATAACTATTACGCCAATACATTCTTTCATGGTAAATGGTACTTTCTCAAGTCCAAAAATCCCGAAAGAGTCAAATAAGACTGCAAAGAGCAATTGAGAGGCTAATGCAATTGATATTGCATACGTAGGCCCTAGATGTTTGACCCCTTGCACTAAACAAGTAACGACACCGACACCAATAAAACCACTAAACCAGTACCATGGTTTCATATTCTGAAAATCAAACAAACTCGTTCCTTCAATGATTAGACCTATGACTAAAGATGCTAAAAATCCCATTCCTAAAACAAGTGTTGTAGTGGTCTGAGACCCAGATTTTTCGTTTACTTTACTGTTAAATATATTTTGAAGGCCGACTAACGAACCTGCAAGGATTGCCAAAAATAACCCGATAACCATTGTGATAACACCCCTAATTTCGTTTGTCTTCATAACTATTCATAAATGCTATGACCTGAAAGAGACACTAATCCTTCTCTATCCTTTATAAGGATAAAACCATCCTTACGCTCGACTAAATCATCCTTACAAAACTGTTGGATGACACGATTCAAATGTCGGTAACTCGTTCCGATAAAATTTGCTACATCTTTTAAAGAAGCTGAACTTATTTGATCTTCCAGTAGCGAATCTGATTCATCGAACGATACCGATAATAGATAACTAGCTAAACGGACTTCTACAGGATGCATTAAATTGAAGCTTAAAGAATTTGATTTTATATAAAATTTTTCTGTAATGATTTCTAGTAAAAACTGTAGCAATGGTGAAAAATCTTTACCGTATTTTTTTAGCCATTGATGATGAACGCCAATCATGTGAACTGAAGAAACTGCCTCAGCTGTATTGAGAAAATCTGTACCCCGAACGTACTCAATATCACCAATTACCTCTACTGGCTTCTTAAATGAAAGAATTAATGTTCTTCCATCTACAGAAGTCGTATAAATCTTCAGTTTTCCTTTGACGAGGAAGTATAAATACTGTGGAGAATCTCCTTGAGAACAAATAAGCTCTCCTTGATCAAAGCTATACAAAATTAAGTGTGGCATTAACTGATCATTAAAAATGGATTCGATTTGATGATTTTTTAAATAGTAGCTTAACAGCTCTTGATCCTTCAATTCCTTCATAATTTTGTTCACCTCCACACTTTCACAGTTCATTTATCTTAATAGCCTAGGATTACAACTCCAGCAATCATCATTGAGATACCTATAAATTGTAATGGTCTTTTTTTCTGCTTTACGACATCGAACCATCCCGTCAAATCCACTAAATATGTCATACATAGCTGTGCAATTAATAAAGCAGAAATCGAAATTGTTACACCAATCTTATGAATAGATGTAACATTACTGAAAATAATGATTGCACCCAACGCGCCGCTAGTCAAATATAATGGCTTTACTTTTGTTAGCATTTGCCATTTTCCGTCTTTCACAAATAATAAAATAATAAGTGCTAATACAAACCCAGCAAATTGCGTAATCGTTGCTGTTTGCCAAGTACCTATATCCTGACTAATATGAGCGTTAGCTACACCTTGTAGCGTTATAAATGCGCCACCAAAAAAAGCAAATAAACTCCCTTTCATTTCCGTTCTCTCCCTAATTTTATTTTCTCTATTTATTAAAAGATATCTACATATATCTTGGAAAGGACATATGTCCTAAAAGTACATAATAAAAGGATCTTCAATATAGAAGATCCTCCGTCAATATTACTTCATTATTTCTATTTCTTTTATTGATTGAATCAATTGTTTAATCTCAGAAACTTTCTCTTCATCCAACAATTCGACAATTTTACTACCAACAACTACACCATCACAATCTCGACTTAATTTTTTTACTTGTTCAGGAGTAGAAACACCAAATCCAGCGAGTACTGGTATACTACTTAGTTCCTTTACACTTTTTAAAAATGCAGACAGATCTCCATTAAATTCATTTCGGACTCCAGTTATTCCTTTTACTGTAACAGTATAGAGAAAACCTCTGCCTCTTTGAGCGATTTTCTGTATTCTTTCTTTTGGAGTCGTCATAGTCACTAATCGAATTAATTCAATTCCAGCACCCTCAAGTTGATTGACAAGCATCCCTTCTTCCTCAATCGGTAAGTCAGGTATAATACATCCATCTATTCCTGCTAACTTACAATTTGAGACAAACTTCTCTATACCATAAGCCATAATTGGATTCATATATGTCATCATGATGAGTGGTATTGAAATCATTGAGCGAACTTCTTTCAATTCATCTAGTACATCTCGTAATGTAGTTCCTACTTGTAAAGCACGAATACCTGCTTTTTGTATTGTTGGACCATCAGCAACGGGATCTGAAAACGGGATACCAATTTCAATTGCAGATGCCCCAAACTCTTCAAGTAAAGCAAGTCGCTCTCCAAGCACATCTAATCCACCATCACCTGCCATTATATATGGAATAAAAAGCTTTTCTCCGTTTGAAAGTCGCTTTGAAAATTGCTGTTCAATTCGGTTCACTTTAAGCTTCCCCCTTTAAAATTTCTCGAACAGTATGAACATCTTTATCACCTCTACCGGACAAACAAATGACTAGACTTTCATCCTCCTTCATACTTGCTGCTTGTTTTATCGCAAATGCAACTGCATGAGCACTTTCTAATGCGGGAATGATTCCTTCTAATTTCGCAAGCAGTTGAAACGCGTCTAATGCTTCTTGATCAGTGATTGATTCGTACTGAACTCTACCAATATCCTTTAAGTAACAATGCTCCGGACCAACACCTGGATAATCAAGTCCAGCCGAAATTGAATGTGCTTCTTGTATTTGGCCGTGTTCATCCTGTAGAAGATACATTAGCGCTCCATGTAACACGCCAGGAACTCCTTTTGTTAATGAAGCTGCTTGTTTATCTGTATTCACACCATGACCTGCTGCTTCAACACCAAAAAGTTGCACAGTATGATCTTCAATAAATGGATGGAACATGCCAATCGCATTACTACCTCCACCAATGCAAGCGACAACTGCATCTGGTAGTCTATTGTTTCTAGCTAAAAACTGCTTCTTTGTCTCTTTTCCAATCACACTCTGAAAATCTCGAACCATCATAGGAAATGGATGTGGTCCCATTACAGAACCTAGTAAATAGTGCGTATCATCCACATTTGCAACCCAATAACGTAATGCTTCATTGACAGCATCCTTTAGGGTTGCACTTCCTGATTCAACACTGATTACCTTTGCACCTAGTAGTTCCATACGGAAAACATTTAGCTCTTGTCTTCTAACATCTTCAGCGCCCATGAATATGACACAATCAAGATTTAGCAAGGCACAGACTGTCGCAGTCGCTACTCCATGCTGCCCCGCCCCAGTTTCTGCTACTATTTTTCGTTTACCCATTTTGACTGCAAGTAGTGCTTGACCAATTGTATTATTGATTTTGTGAGCTCCAGTATGATTTAAATCTTCCCGTTTCAAATAAATTTGTGCGCCATTTGCGTACTTTGATAAATTCTCAGCATAATAAAGGGGTGTTTCACGACCAACATAATCTTTTAATAGTTTTTCCACTTCAGCAAAAAAACTTGGGTCATTCTTTACGTTTGCATATGCTTCCTCTAATTCTGTAACGGCTTGAACAAGTGTTTCTGGTATATATTTTCCACCATATATTCCGAAGTGCCCCTTCAAATCAGGCATGACATAACTTTTCATCTCAAATTCCTCCTCTTTTTACTGTTTTAATAAAAGCTTCTATTTTCTTTTCATCCTTCTTGCCATCTGTTTCTACTCCACTACTTACATCAACCATCACTGGACTTACAATTTCACTTGCTAATAAAACATTATCAATCGTCAGCCCACCTGCTAAAATCAACTTTCTTTCAATGTTTTTATTAATAAGGAGATTCCAATCAAATGTTGTTCCATTTCCGCCTCTATACGGTCCAAGCGGACTATCTACTAAAATATAATCACATGAATACGCAGCGATTTGATTAATATCTGACTCAGAGTCAATTCGAATAGCCTTTATGACTGGATATCGCAATGATTGGCAAAACGATGGAGATTCGTCTCCATGAAGTTGTAAGTGGGTCAATCCAACCTCTTCAAAAATCGATTCTAAATTCTCCTTTGTTTCATTTACAAACACACCTATTTTGAGAATATGTTTTGGGAGTGTTTGAATGATTTCCTTAGCTTTAGATACACTAATTTGACGTTTACTTTCAGCAAAAACAAAGCCGATTGCATCAGCACCTGCTTCAATAGCGAATTGAGCTGTTTTACAATCCGTTATCCCACAGATTTTTACATTCACTGTTTTGCCCCCTTCAAATTAGGAACCTTTAATTCATTCATACTAGTAGCCAAGTCTCCGCTTCTCATTAATGCTTCTCCTACAAGTACACCGCTCGCACCTGCATCACTGACTCTTTTCGCATCCGTATTCGTAAAGATCCCACTTTCACTTATGACATAACTTCCAAATGACCTAATAGATGGTGCCAATCTTTCAGTTATTGCTAAATCCACTTCAAATGTTCTTAAGTTTCGATTATTAATTCCAATTATCTTAGGACCAACTTTAAATGCTTTTTCTAAATCAGCTTCATCATGAACTTCCAATAACACTTCCAAATTTTGTTGTATAGCATATTCATATAACTCACTGAGTTCAGAGAGAGTCAGGGCAGCTGCGATTAATAGAATAATATTTGCACCATTTTCTTTTGCTAAATCTATTTGGACTTGATCAATAATGAAATCCTTACATAAAATCGGAATATCAACAGATTCTCTAACAAGTCTCAAATCATGAAACGATCCTTTAAAAAAGGTAGCATCTGTTAAAACCGATATTGCTGCTGCACCATTTTCCGAATAATGTTTGGCTTGTTCTGCTGGGTTTAAGTGAATATTTATATCTCCTTTAGAGGGCGAAGCCCGTTTAAACTCTGCGATCACTGATACTGTGTTAGCCTGTTCAAGCTGTTGGATGAGGGAATATGTTGTTTCTTTCTGCTTCTCTTTTCTTTTTAACTCTTTTAAGCCTTTTATTTCTTTCCTTTTTTCCAAGAGAATTCGCTCCAAAATCGTTTCCATTTAAATCACCTCTTTTTTGAATTTAGTCGTTTGTTCAACTAACAGACATAATTTTTCATAGGCTGCTCCAGAGTCTATACTCTCTTGCGCTTTTTTGATTCCATCTGAAATGTTTTGTACAGCACCCGATGTATAGATTGCAAGACCTGCATTTAATAAGACTGTCTCACGAAATGCTCCTCTTTCTCCTTTCAAAACGCCTAAAAGTATGTCTGCATTCACTTTCGAATCTCCCCCAATAATTGATGTATTAGGGTAGCAGGTTAGGCCAACTTCTTCCGGATGTAGAGTCATTTTTTTCAGGTTGCCATTTTCCAATAGGACTAAGTGATTTTGTCCTTCAAGAGAAGCTTCATCTAGATGTCCTGCGCCATTGATTACAATTGCTCTTTTTCGTCCAAGTTTTTTTAAGACCTCAGCAAACATTTCTAAATAGTCCCGTCGATAAATACCTAATAATTGCGTTTCTAACTCAATTGGATTTGTCAAAGGTCCGATTAAATTAAAAATGGTAGGAATTTTCAATTCACGTCTTACTTTCATCACTTTTTTCAACTTCGGATGAACATGAGGAGCGAATAAAAAAGCGATCCCAATCTTTTCTAATAATTCTTCTGCATAATGAGATGGAATTGATAAGTGAACACCAAGCTCTTCTAAAACATCCGCACTTCCGGTTTTACTAGACATACTTCTGTTCCCATGCTTTGCCACTGGAATTCCAGAACCGGCAATAACGAATGCTGAAGTGGTACTCACGTTAAAGCTAAGTGATCGATCTCCTCCAGTTCCGCAATTATCAATGACGTTCTGAAACTTTCGTGAAAACCCAATCGTATTGTTCCTTATTGCATTTACAAGCCCTGCAATTTCATCAACTGTTTCACCCTTCGTTTTTAAAGCTATTAAAAATGCAGCAATCTCACTATCAGATATCTCTTCATCCAAAAGCATTTGTCCAACTGCTAATTGCATTTCTTCAGACGAAAAGGATTCTTTATTTGCTAATCTTTGAAGATATTCTTTCATTGCTAAACTCCTCCTTAATTTCATTTAAAAAATTTAGTAATAACTGCTTACCTTGCTTTGTACCGATCGACTCTGGGTGAAACTGCATTCCATAGATTGGATATCTTCTATGCTTAATTGCCATAATTTCTTGATCATCCATTGATGTTGCTAATGTTTCAAAATAATGTGGTAAACTGTCTTTTTTAATCACCAAGGAATGGTACCTCATTACCTCCAAAGGTTGATGTAAGTATTCAAATAAATTACTTCCCTGGTGAGTAATATTTGAGGTTTTTCCATGCTTAATCATCCTTGCTTTTTGAATAGTGGCACCGAATACATAACCAATTGCTTGATGACCTAAACAAATACCAAGCATTGGAATTGATTCATAAAACCTTCGGATCAAATGAAGCGTTTCATGTTTTTCCTCTGGTTTACCTGGTCCCGGTGAAAGTACAATTGCTTTTGGCTTTAACTGTTCTATTTCATTTATGCTGATTTTGTCATAACGAGCTACGTATACTTCTTCTCCAAGTTCTCCTAAAAATTGATAAAGATTGTAGGTAAATGAGTCATAATGATCAATTAGTAATATCATGATTTCCCTCCAGAAAAGCTTTCATTTTATGAATGGTTTCCTCATACTCTAGTTCAGGTGAACTGTCATAAACAATCCCCGCACCTGCTTGAATAAAGGCTTCATTGTTTTTAAAAACGATTGTTCGAATCGCTAAAGCAAAGTCCAGATGACCATTTGCTGAAATATAACCAACTGCCCCGGAGTATACACCTCTTTTTGACTCCTCTAATTCATTAATGATTTCCATTGCCCTAATTTTCGGTGCACCTGAAACAGTCCCCGCTGGCAAGCATGATATAAATGCATCAAGTGCTGTAAATGGTTTCTTTAAAGTCCCACTAACCTCAGATACTAAATGCATGACATATTTGTATTTTTCAACGTCCATAAATTTTTCTAATCTTACCGAACCAAACTCACAAACTTTCCCAAGATCATTTCTCCCTAAATCGACGAGCATTTTATGTTCTGCTAATTCCTTTTCATCTTGAATCAATTGTTTCTCAATCATCTCATCTTGTTCGACAGTCTGCCCTCTGCCCTTTGTGCCAGCAATTGGGTTTGTTATCACTTGACTATCTCTCACTTTTATTAAGCTTTCTGGTGATGTACCAGCCACCACGCTACTTCCAAAATCTATATAGTACATATATGGTGAAGGGTTTTGGATTCGTAACTTTCGGTAATAATCAAACGGATTCCCTTCAAAACTTGCTTTCATTCTCTGTGATAATACGACTTGAAATATATCTCCTGATTGAATATACCCCTTTGCCTTCTCGACTTTCGTCATATATTGCTCCTTCGTTACTTCAGATTCGAAGGGTGAAAATCTGAAAGGCATTTGCTTCATCTGTATCTTTTCATTCAAAATTTCTTTTTTAAGATCTTGAATTTCCCTTTCAAGCATTTCAGTAGTTGTTTCTTTCGAAAGCTTGATCCCGACAATTGATATTTGTTGCTCTAAATGATCGAAAACAATAACAACCTCAAAAAACATGAGATGAATATCCGGCAATCCGATTGTATCTTCTAAAACTTCTCCAATTTCTTCAAACTGTCGAACGATATCATAACCAACATATCCAATTCCTCCGCCTATGAAGGGTATTTTGTATTCTTCAATTGCTTTTTGGGTAGGTATTAGCTCATTTAACTTTAAAATTGGATTACCGTTGAACTCTTCTTTGTGACCATTTCTATATAAAACTTCTCCTTGTTGATTCGTCCCAATTAACTCAAATACTGGACTGCGGCCAATAAATGAATATCTTCCAGCGTCCTGATGTTTAAATGAGCTTTCGAATAAAAACTTTTTTGTTCCAGATAATTTGTTAAAAAGGGATATTGGTGTAAATGTATCTCCTTGCAATGCTTCAAATATGATTTCAACTTTGTTTTTCAATGATGACATGTCATTAACCTCCTAAAAATTTACTTGTTTATAGATGGTTCTAATTGAACCAAGTGAATAAAAAAAGTCCCCTATACGCACAGAAAACTGTACATATAGAGGACGATTATTTTATACCGCGGTACCACCTCGATTGGATTAGAAAAGGTCTAATCCCACTTTTCAGATACGGGAAATGTTGTTTGTAACAATCCGATATCCTATCCTTTTAACGGTGGAAGTCCGGGCATCCCTACTATAAATTTCAAGATGCCTCTCGTAAGCCCATTCGATATAGGTTCCTGTATTAGACTTTCACCATTGTCTAACTCTCTGTGACATTCACCAATATTTACTCTTCTTACTTAGCGATTTAACAATATGATTTTAAAAATAAATACAAAAAGGGCCCCCCGTCTTAAAAAGGACGAGAGACCCGTGGTGCCACCTTCATTAGCTGATTAACAGCTCGCTTTGTCAGTATCCAAATTTTGATGAATACTCGCCTCTTGTAACGAGGAGGCTACTCGCCAAAGCCTACTACTAAACGAACGGTTCGGTTTGGAAGCTCGGAAGTCCATTCGCAATTACTTTCACACTGATTCTCACCAACCATCAGCTCTCTTTAGTTTCCGTAATTGTTACTACTCTTCGTCAACGCTAAGTTAAAATTTAATTGTCCTAATACTAATATGTGATAAAAAAAAAGTCAATGACTAGAAAATAAAATTATTAAAATATTATTCGAGCGCGATAAACGTTTTTTGTCGATAAATTACGAAAATATATTAGTCAGATAACCATTTTCCAACTGGTTTTATTGATATTTCTTGGCAACAAGAAACTCTACAAAAGGTAATGTAATCATTGATAATATTAATAATAATAGCAGCATTATATTAATAGAACCTGAAATTAATTTATCAATAACTGCCGCTAGAAACACGAACACCATTAATAGAAAATAACTAATTTTAGAGCTTTTTTCTATGATTCTTTGTCCTAATTCTTCCTCTTGTAAAATACCATCTTTCTCTTCTTTCGATCCCCAAGTAATCGTTGTTAAAAACAATATTAATAAACCACCTATTGAACTGACTTCATTAAACCCAACATCTTTTCCAATCCAAATTTTATAAATAGTAAATCCCACTACAATTAATGAAGCTATACCAGATAATAATGCTGTTATACCTCGAGTCCTCATGATTCACTCATCCCCTCAAAACAAAATAAATCATCTACTTTAATGCCTAAGTTTTTAGCAATATGAAATGCGAGTTGTAAACTTGGATCATATTTATTATTCTCGATTGCATTGATTGTCTGTCTACTTACATAACATAAGTCTGCTAATTTCCCTTGAGAAATCTCTAATTTTTCTCGATATTCTTTGATTCTATTTATCATAATGACTTCACCTTCACAAATATATGTAAAATATGTTTTACACCTAAATTTTAATAAAGTACAAGACATGTGTCAAACATGTTTTACACAGCATTCAGACAAATAAAAAAGATCTGTTTCAACAGATCTTTCGTTTTACTATTCTTATGTAATTATTTTAATGAGTAAACCTAATATTAAACGTCGTTCCATCAGGACTTGATACAAAATCAATCGTGGCATTATTTCTTTTTGCGATTGCATAACAGATTGCCAATCCTAGACCTGTACCATTCTCCTTTGAAGTGACAAACGGAGTAGATATTCGATCATTTATTTCAGGAGGAATCCCTTTTCCACTATCTATAATTGATAATACAACCGTACCTTCTTTTATATACGTTTTTATAACAACCGAATCATGTGGTTTCATCGCATCTAAAGAATTACTAACCATATTCAAAAGAAGCTGGCGAATCTCATTTTGATCAATTTTTATAGTTGGAATACTAGACAATTCTAAATGAATGAACTTATTTTCTTTTAATGCTCTCGTTTCAAGCAATGGATTTAATGTTTTTATGATGCCATTTAAATCATTAAACTCAATTTTATTTGGCTTAACTTTAGCTATATCAAGAAATTCCGAAATGATGTTATTTACGCGGTTCATCTCGTCAATCATTAACGCAAAAATATCCTTATAGTCACTCAAATCATCATTTTCTGAGATTACTTGCAAAAAGCCTTTTACAATTGTAAGTGGATTCCTTACTTCATGAGCGACGCCCGCTGCCATCTCACCAATAATTCTAATTTTCTCTATATACATCTGTTCTTCTTCATACTTTTTCTTCTCTGTTATATCCGTAAATATGGATAAAATCCCATTTTTATCAGGGATAACTCTAATTTCTACATCTCTTTTAGAGTATTCTGTAACAATTTCAAATGTCTGTATTTCCTGTTCATCATACGCTTTATTATAATATTTATAAACATCAGTTCCGATATAGTTAGGTAGAACATCCCACATACATGCGCCTAATAACTCTGCTTTAGGCTTCTCAATCATCGCTTCCGCAGCTTTGTTAATAAATACAAATTCCATTTTTGAGTTTAGGTAATAACACCCTTTGACCATATTCATTAGTACATCTTGCATGTCTACGTGTTTAATTAGTCTTTTCTCGTCTAGAAAAGACATATTTTCTAATGATTCCATTAAGATTGGCCTCCTCACCTATAGAATACCAACGTAGATACTAAGAAAGAACGGAAGAGACTGTTGAGGAACCCAATATGTATTGTCTATCTTCCATATTTTCTATATGTTAACTTCCTCTCAATCTAGAATAACATATTTCTAAAATTTCTGAAAATAACCTAACACGTTATTACTATTAATTTGATCTATTATTTTTAGTGAATCTCTCTTTATTTGTTAAACCTTTCACATCAAGCACTTCAAAATACAATTTACTTTTCATGATAAGTATTCAATAAATACCACATTTTTCCTTTTAAATCTTGCAAATTAATTCTAATTAGACTATTATCTAATTAGATACTTATAAAAGTAGGTGATCAATAATGCAGTTAAATAAGATTGTCGAGTTTCATAAAGCACTAGGTGATCTTAACCGCGTTCGTATAATCGCTTTGCTTCAGCAAGGTCAATTGAGTGGGCAAGAGATTGCCGGAAAGTTAGGGCTTAAACCACCGACAATCACACATCATATTTCGAAGCTTAGAGAAGTTGGCTTAATTAAAGAACGCAGAGATAAGAACACTATCTATTTTTCTATTAATCTAAAAATATTAGAAATGAGTGCAAAATCAATAATGACCGTCGGTACAGGAGGGGATACAAATATGGAAATGTCAGTAACGGAAGAAGAACGTTCGGCCATTATCAATAATTTCTTCACAAAAGATGGAAAATTAAAGATTTACCCTGCACAAAGGAAGAAAAAACTAGTAGTCCTTGCCCATATGATAAAAGGATTAGAGTTTGGAAGAGTTTATCAAGAAAAAGAGATTAATGAATATTTGAAACAATACCATGAGGACTATGCTACACTTCGACGCGAACTCATTATGTGTCAATATATGTATCGTGAAAATAGTTTATATGAGTTAAACCCTGTTGAATTGTGGTGGTTAAGTTAATAAATGTAATATTCTATAATATGAAAAAACCTACCTCAGAACGAATTGTAGGTAGGTTTTTTAAATATGAAGTTTTTAGTAAAAGTAGACATTTCATTTAAGCTGAAATGCCCTTCCCACCCTCTGGCTTGAGAGTTGCAATTCTTTCCATTCCTGTCATGATTGGTTTTGCACGTTTAATTAATATTTGTGTCGATTCAAGAGTTAGCGACTCTTGATGAGCTTGCTCGCTACACCATACTTCATATACAAATACTGAATTTGGCTCATCCTCGCAAATGCTTACATGATACATTTCACATTCATCCAAATTCTCCATTGATTCCGCCGCTTCCAATAAAATATTGACTAAAGATTCACGTTCTCCCTCTTTTACTGAAAACTTACCGAACAATCCAAATTTACTCATTCTTTTTCTCCTTTATGGTGTTTTTTTCATATTACTTATTTCTACAGTAAACTGACATTTACCTATTATTTCCATAAATAAATAAGTTAACATGTAGTCATTAACTAAAAGAATAAGAATTTACATTGTAACCAACCTATTGGTTAAGTCTGTAAATTTGGCGCGCAATCGATTCAATAATATAAACTACCGGTACTTGTGTAGTAATATTAGCCTCTTCAAAATACTCCTCTGTTACGTAGTATGGAATGTTAATATTAGAGATTTTTGCAATCGTTGACAGTTTGTTATTCGTAATACTAATAATGTTACTTCCTTCTTGTTTAAGCAAATTCAGATGATTAACAGTGAAAGGATTTTCTCCAGAGACTGATAATGCTATCGTTACGCTATTATTCCGAAATTTAGAATGGATTGGAAAATGCGGATCCTTTATATATAGTGAAAATTTTCCTAAACTTGAGAAATACCTTGCTCCATATTCAGCAAGAATTCCAGAGCTTCCTATTCCAATAAAGATTACATTTTCTGCATTTTGTATTAAAATTGCGGCCTCACTAATTTTTTCATCTAGATCACCTTTAATTGTCCGCTCGAAAAACTCAACAATTGAATGATGGGCACTTTTTATATAAGTTCGTTTATCTTCTTCTAAATACATTTTAAGCTTTACTTTAAATTCAGAAAATCCCTCGCAATTTAGTTTTCTACAAAAGCGTAATATCGTTGCTGTTGATACATGAGTTTCATCTGCCAACTCACGAATTCGCATGTAAGCAACCTTATCCATGTTTTGCGAAATATAATTATATAATGATGTTTCTAACTCATTAAAAGAAGCAATACTATCATTTGAAAACATTTCGTATGTTTCTCCCTCTATGTAATAGGCATTATTTTAAATTGCTTATACCACTAATTTAACATAAATCACCCTTATGAAACATGGTGTTACATTTTCGTCACAATTATTTTCTATTGTTATTAAAAACTAGATTCTGTTGACTTGTTTACTATCTAGCTTAATGTCGTTATGATTCCATTGTAGACTACTCAAACAATAATAAATCAAAAACACTAGATGATATGAACAAATATTGGGAGGTAATGAAATGAAACAGTTTAAATTTCCTGAAGGTTTTTTATGGGGTGGTGCAACTGCTGCCAATCAAATGGAAGGCGGCTTTTATGAAGGAAATAAAGGCCTAAATATTGCCGACGTTCTTCCCGGAGGAAAAGAAAGACTTAGCATTTTACAATCCCCTGGCTTTAATTTCGAAATTGATCGAGACAAATATAGTTACCCTAACCATGAAGGAATCGACTTTTATCATCGATACAAGGAAGACATTGCTCTATTTGCAGAAATGGGTTTTAAAGTGTTCCGTATGTCAATTGCATGGACGAGAATCTTTCCAAATGGAAATGAATTAACTGCAAATGAAGAAGGATTAGCTTTTTATGACCGTGTGTTTGACGAGTTACACAAATATGGGATTGAACCTGTAGTAACAATTTCCCACTATGAAATGCCTGTAAATCTTGTAAAAGAATTCGGTGGTTGGAGAAACCGCGAAGTTGTTACATTCTTTGAAAGATACGTGAATGCAATCTTTAATCGGTACAAAAATAAAGTGAAATATTGGATGACATTCAATGAGATCAATAGTGGTTTAATCATGCCAATTATGGGTCTTGGTTTCTCAATCCAAAAAGAAGAAGATAAATACCAACCTACATTCCAAGCATTTCATCATCAATTTGTTGCAAGTAGCATCGCAGTTAAAGCTTGTCACGAAATGATTCCAGATGCTCAAATTGGTTGTATGATTTTATATGCACCAGTCTATTCTTATGATTCTAATCCTAAAAACGTGATGTATGCCCTGCAAGAAGAACGTTTCTTTAACTACTTCTGTGCAGATGTCCAGCTTAGAGGTGAATATCCTGCTTTTATTAATCGTTTCTTCAAAGAACATAATATCGAGATTGAAATGCAGGACGGTGATCTTGAATTAATTAAAGAAGGAACTGTCGATTATATTGGATTCAGTTATTACATGTCTAGAACAGAGATCAAAGATAAATCAGATTTAGAAAATTCACAAGGAAATCTAATTGGCGGTGTAAAAAATCCATTCCTAAAAGCAAGTGATTGGGGTTGGGAAATCGACCCAGAAGGTTTACGTATTAGCTTAAATCAATTATATGACCGTTACCAAGTTCCATTATTTGTTGTAGAAAACGGATTAGGAGCTTACGACAAAGTAGAGGAAGATGGATCAATCAACGATCATTATCGAATTGATTATCTTCGCGAACACATTAAAGCAATGGCTGAATCTATTGAAGATGGCGTAAATTTAATGGGTTATACTAGCTGGGGTTGTATTGATTTAGTAAGTGCATCATCTGGTGAATTCTCTAAACGTTATGGATTTATTTACGTTGATAAACAAGACGATAGAAGTGGTACATTAGAACGCAAAAAGAAAAAGTCCTTCTTCTGGTATAAAGATGTCATTGCTTCAAACGGCGAAAAACTATAAACATTTCTAACTATTATTTAAGTCCCTGGCATACAGGGACTTTTTTGATATTCACAGATATTACTTTAATAAAGAATATATATTTGTATCAAACGGCACACCATTTTGGTATAGATAATTTCTCAATACCCCTTCTTTTTGAAAGCCCAGTTTAGTCAATAACTTTATTGAAGCTTTATTTTCAGAAAAAACGACTGCGCCAATTCGCTTTAAATCTAGCTCTCCAAAGCCATAAGAAACCACTTTGCTTACAGCCTCAGATGCGTAACCATTACCCCAATTCTCTGGGAAAAGTGCATAGCTTAGATCTGCTCTCTTGTGCTCTTGTGACCACTCCTGAAATCCAATTGTTCCGATAATACCTTCCTTCCCTTTCAATTCAATACCCCATTTTATCCCACGTTTTTCATTGAAATTCATTGAAAAATTACGAATGATTTGTTTTACTTGGTCTGTGCTTGTTAATGCTTTTTGCCCATAATAACGCAATACTTCATTATTTGAAAAACAATTTAATATTCCAGTAGCATCATTTTCATTTAGTTCTCTCAATATTAACCGTTCAGTTTCTAGTATAGGAAACATTCTCAAACATCCTTTGCCTTAATAATATACCCCTCACAATGTTTAGCTGTTTTAGAAAAGAGCATAATATTTTATTTTTTACGTATCTTCATTTATGGTGTTTTAAAAAAGTAATCTTAATAATTGATTACTATTCTATAGCGATCCTTAACATTCCTTGTTCATTCAAATGCCCGTATTTTAGCTTCTCTAACATCTAGTGGGTTAAATATGAATAAATTTAAATTTTCTATATTTGGAAGAGTCTTTTTTTGAACATAATATTATAATTAGTTAAGATCCGTTTTATCAAATTACAGTAGTTGTGTTAATCATAACTTTTGAAGGGACTGTTTTTATTGAAGATCGCATTTATTGCACATGATGGTAAGAAAGCTGACTTAGTAAATTTCGCAAAAGCATATGAATCGATTTTGTCTAAGCATGAGCTATATTCTACTGGTACAACTGGTACAAGAATTATGGAACAGACAAAATTACAGTTACATCGTTTTAAATCAGGTCCACTTGGTGGAGATCAAGAAATAGGAGCATTAATCGCAAAAAATTTAATGGATATCGTTATTTTCTTTAGAGATCCGCTGACACCGCAACCACATGAGCCTGATATTTTAGCGTTACTTCGCTTATGCGATGTTTATTCAATACCTTTGGCGACGAATATGGGAACTGCAGAAATATTAATACATGGTTTAGAGCGTGGAGATTTAAATTGGAGAACTCTTATTCATGAAAAGGAAAATGAAAAAAAGTGATTCTCATTGGGAAAATCGAAAAGCCGCAATTGCGGCTTATTTTTATGGAATTGTTCATTAATTAGTTGTTTTGTACACAAATTCTTAAAAATTATAAGCCTTTTTTTTAACCTAAATTTCTTTATAGTTAAGTTAATAATCTAGCGTTTTTTTAAGTACCGTCCCAATTTATATATAAGAGAGGAATTAATATGAAAATTGATTCACCCAATATCCCAAGAGAATTACAACTGAGAAACTTTAATGATATTTACTATGAAGAGGATCCTGAACTTGAAATGTGCGAAATAAACGACTCTGTTTTTGAAAATGAAGTTGTTGAAAGAGCAAGATTATCAAAAATGGTGATTAGAAATTGTAGGTTCAACAATACAGATTTTAGTAAAATTGATATAATTGATGTACATTTTGAAGACTGTGATTTTTCAAATTGCAATATGAGCAAGTCTTCCATTCACAGAGTCATATTTAAGAATTGTAAATTATTAGGTGTAAATTTTACGGATTCTAGCTTTGGAAATGTTCTATTTGATCAATCAGTCTTAAATTTGGCATCACTTGGAGATTCCAAGCTAGAGAAAGTAGTTTTTCAAGATGCTTCGTTAAAAAGTACAGATTTTTATGATTGTAATTTTAAAAAAGTTGATTTTAATAGATGTAATCTTGATGAAGCTAATTTTGAACAAACATCGTTAAAGGGTATTGATATTAGTTCTTCAACATTTAATGTATTAACTGTTTCTATAGAAAGTTTAAATGGATGTAAAGTATCTTCATATCAAGCGATTCAGTTTGCGAGCTTGATGGGACTGAAGATTACTGATTAGAATATGTTTTAATGCAAAAGACATAAATAAAAAACGAGTCGCAAAAATAGCTACTCGTTTTTTTATTGGTTATATTCTCATTTTAGAATACTAAATATTGCTCAAACTTTGGTAAATATGATTTATCAAAAAATAGTGCCGAAATTAAAACTTACGAACTTTGTTTATTAACAATAATAAAACACAATATGAATATAATAATTGTATAAAATAAATGTATATTTAATAGTAATTCGTTCATATGAAAACTCCTAACATAGCAATTTAGCTTATCGAAGTTGTTTTGCTTTAATATTTATTATTAGCGCTTTACATTTTTCCCCACTTAATCTTTAAAAATTTTATAACAGCATTTAATTTATCGTTTACTTCCATTTTCTTTATGATTTTAGAAATATGTAATCTAGTTGATCTTTCTGAAATAGCAAGCTTATCAGCTATTTGTTTACATGATAAACCTTCTGCAACTAAATTTATGACCTCGTATTCTTTATTTGTTAATAATTTCTTTATATTTAATGCTTTTACAGGTTTATTTTGAAGTGAATTTATTTTTAATCTACTATAATCTTGTATTAATAATTTTAAATACCGATTTTCGATGAATATATATCCTAATACAACTTGTTTAATTGCTTGAACAAGTTCATCCTCTTCCAGCTTATTCGATAATATTCCCTTCACACCTAATTCTACTAGTTTCTTAATTTCATTTATTTCTATCTTATTTTTAATCGTCATAATTCTAGTTGAGCCATCCGTAGATAAAAGCAGTTTTACCTTATGCAGCATTGATTCTTTTGAAACCTTTGTGATAAATATTGTGTTTTGATACTGTTTCTCCATTAAATTTTCAAATTCTATCATCTCTACTTTTAAGTTATAGCAATCTAAAATTCTACAGACTCCAAGCACAATTAATGAATTCTCGACTAGTATTACAGTATTATGTTTAGAAATATGATTAGTTATTACTTTGGTTATCACTTGCTTCCCCCTTTATCGAAAATTTAAAAGTTTCTTTTATTCAAATCTCAACTAGTGCGGATTTATAGAAGAAATCACTCCTTCCATTAATTTTCTATGCATTTCAATATAATAGCCCTACAAGTTCTGAAAACATTATTACCTAACAAGCATCAATTTTTATCCAATTATGTCTTAACCCTTTAATAACAGCATTTAAGCGATCTTGAACCTGCATCTTTGCTAGAATATTAGATACATAATTTTTTACTGTTTTCTCAGAAATATATAATCTTTCGGAGATTTGGTTGTTTGTACAACCTTCAGCTAAAAGCGTTAATATTTCATATTCTCTTCTTGTTAATAAGGTATTAATTGATTCAAGATCAACTGTATATCTTTGTTTATGTATTTTTTTATACGACTTGTATTCTCTGAAAATTTCATTCGTAAAACGGTAATCAATAAATAAATTCCCTAAATGAACTTGTTTTACTGTCATCACTAAATAAACTTCATCTAAATCAGATTGCAAACATCCCTTTACTCCTAAATCAACAAATGCTTCGATTTCATTCACCTTGAGTTCATCTTTTATGATGATTACTTTAGTTGAACTATCATTTTTTAAGATCGATTTAGCTTTTATTTCCATGTCTTTACTGGCTACTTCACAAATAAATATAGAATTTAGACAATCTGTTTGAAACAAATCATCAAAAGTCGGTAATCTTTCAACCACTATTTGATAATATTCTAATATTCTACAAATTCCTGAAAGAAACAGTAAACTCTCCACAAATATAACAGTATTATTTTTTCGATTAATGAAGTCTGACTTAGTTGCTAGCATAACTGTCACTCCTTTTGTGATTCATTCAAATTTTCTATTCACTATATTATTGGATAAATATAAATCGCGATAAAATGATTTTCTGTTTTTTTGTGAAATAAATCACAAGTTTAGTTGTATCGCTGATATCACTCCTTATAATTTATACTTCTTTTACTTCATATTTTTTAACATTCAATATGTCAAGTACTCGTTCTTCTAATTCATTTGTTATCCATTTGTGCTTTCCTTCACAAATTATCTTAAAAAAATGAGTCTCATTGTTCACTCCTGACAGTTACTAATTCATAATGATTGAATACTATTGTCAAAATGGTAAAAAACTGTCATTCCAAACTAGCTAGTTATGAGTCTCATCACAAGTAAAATATAAAATAGTTCCGACTATATTACCACGTTTTTTTTTACCTTTTTAAAAGATAAAAAAAACAATTTAATTGTAAAAAATCCGTTTTGCACCAAAAAAGTTACTGTTTTGAAATTAATCTTATTAACATTTTTATCAGTCTATGAATAAGTCAATTCAAAATAGCAAAATATAATGAACATAGAAATAAAAACGGACATGTAAGGTGATTTTATGGAGCAAAATAAGTTTAAGCATTACATAAAGTTGATTTTATTACCCATATCAGTATTTTGTTTAATGATGGCTTTCATAGATAAAAATATACAAGTAGCTCTTATTGGTGTAGTTCTCCAGATATTTGGATTATTAACTGATTACGCCATATACGGAAGAGAGTCAAAGGAATAATTGATTTAAACTGATTCACAGTAGTATAAGTACTATTACAATTAACCTAGTACTTAGTTTTTTAGAATTCGTAGCATAAACCTCTAATGTTAGCATTAGAGGTTTTATATTTTCTAAATCTTGGAGTTTTTTATTTAAAGTTATATAGTGCCCTACGCATTATTGAGTGTGTAGAATGATCTCGTTACCTACTTTTTTATCGAGATATCAGCAAGAGCAGATTCATTGAATCCTTTAACAATCAACCATATAGCTAAAATGATTTCATTCGCTGCAACTGGCAGTGCCATAATAGCACCCAAAACAGAAATTTGTTGAATGAAGCCGAACATTACTAACAATGCATAGATAAAAACTACAATTGCCCCTGTAATACCTAGGCATGATATAAATCTAGGTACGAGATTTGATTGATAAAATATATAACTGTACATCAACGTATTTATACCCAACATGAATAATGGACCAAGCATAAATGTCCAATCATGTACCGCTATTAATAGAATGCCTGAAGTTTGATATGCTGCTATTTCTGGTGCACCTGCTGCTACAAATTCCCTGCTTAATGTTAACAATGAAAGGACACTGATTACACCTACTGTAATGATAATCGCCTCAAGAAACCTGAAGCAGACATGCCAAAGAGCGATTGTTTCATTATACTTTCGTAAAATTGGAAACATTGTTGTTGCAGTTCCAACAGCTGAAACGACCAGAAGTAACTCCATTAGTGCTCCCAGTACCACTTGGTTGGCGTGTTCCGAGCCTTTAATCAAGTAATCGGGGTCTTTGAGGATTGGATCATACAGTTTTAGACCAATTATCGCCGTAACGGCTGCAAGTAGAAACAGTACTCCCACTATTTTTGCAGATTTTCTATATGAATTCATTTTCATCTCCACCTTTTATTAAGTTTAAAAACGGTAAAGCATTTCATCACCATTCTTGCTACTTGGTGTTTTCCCCATAGAAAAATACTTCTTCCAACGGTAAGTTAAATGCATCAGCAATGCGAAAAGCAAGTTCTAGAGATGGGGAATAATTTCCCTTTTCGAGTGCCACAATGGTTTGTCTTGTTACGCCAACCTTGTCAGCTAATTGCTGTTGGGTCATTTCATCATGGTTGAAACGTAATTTACGAATGTGATTGCCAACAAGATTTTTTCCCATTTTAAACTCCTCTCCTATAATGGTAGAGTTTCGTAACAGAACCTGTCACATCGGAAAGAAATCCTGAAAAAATTAAAATTATAAACATCACTTGTGAGGGCTGAAAAAGAATCAGCGATCCCATTGCAAGAAGAAAGCCAATGATAAATACAAAAAATGAATTACGGTGTGCTTTCAGTTCTATTAATTGATCTAGTTCATCTGCAAATGATGGTTCCCTTTCTCTAGTTGTAATTCTATAGATAATATTAAAAATAATACTAATAATGATGTGCGCAACGATTGAAACTATAGTCAAGATTAGTACAAAGGAACCCCAGTAGCGAAAGCTTTCGTTTAAATCCAAAGCACCTTTAGGGTACCCAGGGTACATGTACAGGCAATATGATACAAAAATGATGATGGTGCTAATTAACAAGACGATACTTTTCTTTTCTTGATAAGTCATTTATTTACACCCCCTGTAAACGCAATTTTACATCGTGTATAGAATTGTATGCATGATGTAAAGAAAAGTTTACATAAAGTAAAATTTAAATTACATGAAAAGGCAGAATAAAGGCTAAATCACGCTTTATCTCCCCTTTTTCATGAGGATTTTAGCTGTTGGAACAAAATAAAAAAACCTTGAATATTCAAGGTTTTTTTATTTGAGGTTACAATGCACAGGCCTTCTGTTATAGGTACTTAAGCTTATTGCTTAATTTGAGTTTTCCATGTCTATTTTTTACCTTATTTAAATTTCCATATGGTTAAGAGAATAGGTAAATTCTGATAGCATTATTAATTTTTATTAAGATATACATAATAAAACTGTTGACTCTCCCCTAATGGGAGGCTTTACATTATGTTTTGTAAGCTTTTGAAGGGAGTAAAACAACATGAAAAAACAAAACATGATGTTAGCGATTGTACTAACAAATTTATTTATTGTCTTTTTAGGAATTGGCCTTGTCATCCCGGTTACTCCTTCTATTATGAATGAGTTGAATATATCTGGTTCGGTTGTGGGCTATATGGTAGCTGCATTTGCTATCACTCAGCTAATCATCTCGCCGATTTCAGGTCGCTGGGTAGACCTTTTTGGACGAAAAAGAATGATTATTATAGGATTAATTATTTTTAGTTTTTCAGAACTATTATTTGGGATTGGAAAAACTGTTGAGGTTTTATTTATTTCGCGTATGCTTGGTGGTGTAAGTGCAGCATTCATTATGCCAGCAGTAACGGCATTTATTGCAGATATCACAACGGTTGAGACACGTGCAAAAGCACTTGGCTATATGTCGGCAGCTATTTCAACAGGATTTATTATTGGACCTGGGGTTGGTGGGTTTTTAGCAGAGATTAGCTCACGCTTACCGTTCTTCTTTGCTTCAGCCTTTGCTGTATTAGCAGCCATTTTATCCATTTTATTCGTTCAAGAGCCAGAAAGAAATCTTGAAAATATAGAAGTAATGGGGAAAAAAGAAGGACTAAAACGAATTTTTGACCCAATATTTTTTATCTCTTTTATGGTTATCTTCATTTCACAGTTTGGATTAGCAGCATTTGAATCTTTATTCTCATTATTTGCTGATCATAAATTCGGTTTCACACCAAAGGATATTGCCATCATGATCGCAGGCGGAGGTATTTTTGGAGCGATTTTCCAAGTTTTATTATTCGATCGTCTTACAAAATGGATCGGCGAAATTCGTTTGATACGGTATAGTCTGATTCTCTCAACGATTCTTGTGTTTCTAATGACTCTTGTTAACTCATACGTTATGATTTTATTTGTTACGGTTACTGTATTTTTAGGATTTGATTTAATGCGACCGGCATTGACAACTTATTTATCGAAAATAGCAGGGAATGAACAAGGATTTGTTGGTGGCATGAACTCGATGTTTACTAGTATCGGTAATATAATCGGTCCAATTATTGGTGGAATTTTATTCGACATCGATTTAAACTATCCGTATTATTTTGCAACAGTTTTATTAGCGATTGGTATTGGGTTAACCCTTGCATGGAAGGAACCTGCAGATCGAAAAAGCTTAAGCAATCAAAAAGAGTATTCATTATAATGAAAACTAGAAGACGTTTCTTTTACTAAGGAGGTGAAAGCAATGAAGGAAAAGCTTTACACCATTGGAGAAGTCTCAAAACTGGTGAACATTTCAATTAAGGCCCTTCGTTATTACGATAAAATCAACTTATTTAAACCTGCATATGTCGACCCGGACACTAATTATCGGTACTATAAAGACTCACAACTTCACCTTCTAGATTTAATCAAATCATTAAAATATATTGGTACGCCACTAGAAGAAATGAAGGAAGTACAAGGTTTACAAAGAGATGATTTTTTCGCTTTTTTAAGCGAACAAGAACAAATTGTAAGAAAGAAAATTGAATCACTAGTAGAAATCGAAAAAATTATTGCTAATGCAAAAAAGGGATTGCAAAGGCAAATGGAATATCCTTCACTTGGTGAGGCGTTTATTTTATATGAGGATGAATTAAAAATTTTACAAACCAAAGCTTACGGAATTGATCCGAAAAATATCTTAAATGCGTCATATAGTAAATTAAAGAAATTTGCTGCATCAACAGAAGGATTTAGAAATAATGGTTACGGAGTGATTTTTTCCTACCGACCATACAAACATATTGATGAGGTAAGTTATCAATATTTATTTACACCTGTTCTAACGAATAAACAGATATCATTGCTTACTAGTGATACAGATGTTGCCATCATTCCAAAAGGAAAATACGTATGTATCACATTTAAATCTGTTTCAATAGATGATTATTTTTTAAACTTACAAAAACTAATTCACTATGTGGAACACCACCAATTACAAGTTATTAGCGATATATATGAATCATTAATATACAATCATTACTCTCTTAATCAAAAAGAAGAATATTTGATAGAAATGAGGGTGCGAATAAGAGAAGAATGCTTTAGTTGATTACAACTTCTGCCTGTAGTTTTTCAAACTAAAGAGCATATAATCTTATAAAAAAGTACCTTTAAAAAATGAAGACACTCTGAGAGTGTCTTCATTTTTTAAATATAGTAAATACATCACTTTCGATTCTATCGAGATCTATTAAAACCTAGATATCTTGTTCCCTGAAATGCAAGCTCGCCTTTGTCTCCTTCAACGAGCATGCCGTATTCAGTATCCTTTACCATAAATTCTAGCCTGTCTCCGCTTTCCACTTCGAATGTTACAAAATAGCTGCTATATGACGAGCTTTCTCCACCGCCATGTACTGCTGTTCTTTTAGAAACAACTCTCGCGTTTACATTTAATTTTGGTGAATTGTTATTTTGACTCCACTGAGTAACACCTTTTATAATTGCAAATACAAATATGGATATAACGATTACAAATACGATTCCAATAAAAATAGGACCGAACGTAAACATAAAATCCCCGCCTGGTGACATTTTCCCACTCCTATAAACCTTTTTTTCCCTATTCTAACATATGTATTGTTTATGTTGGTTATTTATAAATTTAACGTGAATCTTCATTATATTTTTTAAAAAATAGAACGAACAATTCCTTTAAAATCTAATGAATCATTAGTCTACATCAAATAGCCACCAATCCTTTTTATATCAAGACTTAGTGGCTATTTCTTACGGTATAGGGTACATGACATTATTGTTCTGGATTTAGTAACTGCTTCTTCTCTTCTGAGGTTTCAAATGCGTTTAAAATTGATGAAAGTAGCCCTGGAAAACGGTTTTCCAAATCATCCTTTCTTAAAGAAAGTATACGCTGGGTTCCTTGTACACGAACATATAGTATACCCGCTTCCCTTAAGGTACGAGTATGATGTGAAAAAGTGGATTTTGCAACGGGCACTCCAATATCTCCACAAGATCTTTCACCTGCATTGTTAACATTTGAAACGATTAATAAACGAACAGGATCGCTTAAAGCAGACAGAACGTTAGACAAATGAATATCAGCGCGATCGGGGTGAAATAAAATCTTCACAATATACCTCCTTACAATTTTATTGAGTTTTATGATTGCATCATATCATAACGCATGATATATTTCTATTGTTCGATAAACATCGAAATATAGAACTTAAAGCGAGGGGAAAAATGATATCTGAAACTACAATTAATTCCATAAAGGGTAAAGAAACGCGTGTTATGAACGAAGGAGTGGTTACTCTACTGCTTGGTATATCGATTGTACTTGTTATCATGAATACAATGATGTTCAATTTGGCTCTGCCAGACGTTGCGGCAGCATATCAGTTAACCGCATCAACAACCTCTTGGATCGTGACTAGTTATTCAATTGTATTTGCGATTTCATCCATTACGTATAGTCGACTAGCAGATTTTATTCCAATCCGAAGACTTTTCAAAATTGGAATTTTATCTCTTAGTCTTGCGGCAATTATTGGATTATTCAGTAATAGCTTTATTATGTTGCTAATTATCCGTATTTTTCAAGCATCTGGAGCTGGTTCAATCCCAGCATTGTCACTGATCTTAATTTCCCGTTATGTTCCAATTGAGCGTCGTGGAAAAGCGATGGCTATGATTTTGTCTTCAGTATCGCTCGGTCTAGGTCTAGGACCTGTCATTGGAGGAGCAATCGTAGAATATTTGGGCTGGCATATTTTGTTTGTCGTAACTTCGATAACTATACTGTTAGTTCCTTTTTTTGCGATTTTAATTCCAAAAGAGAATCCGAAAAAAGGGTCTTTCGATGTTTTAGGTGCACTATTTATTGGCGTTGGTAATACGGGACTTCTGCTTTTCTTAACGAATCATTCCTGGATCCTGCTAGGAGCTGGTCTAATTGCGCTTTTTCTATTCATCGTACGTATACGATCAGCAAAAGAACCTTTCGTACTCCCATCACTATTCCAAAATCGAAAATATCTAATTTTAGGGGCAGTTGGTATTGCGGCATATATCTGTAGTTTTTCAACGCTATTTTTAATGCCACAAATCCTTGTTAAACAATATAGCCTTAGCGCGATTCAAGCCGGGCTTGTGATTTTTCCAGGTTCATTTTTAGCGATGCTTGTCTCTCAAAAGGTAGGACGAATCATTGATTCAAAAGGAAACAGTTCGATCATTAGATATATCCCGTTTCTTCTTTTGACATCAGTCATTTTATTTGCTCTTTTTGAAGGAGTATCATTTCTTGCAATCATGTTCATTTACATGTTAATGAGTATTAGCTTTACGGTCTTATCGAGCAGCATATCGAATGAAATGTCAAGATTACTATTACCAGCACAAATTGGTTCTGGACTTGGACTATTTCAGCTTCTTCAATTTTTCAGTGGTGCATTCGGAGTTGCTATATCGGCAAGCGCTCTAAGCTGGCAAAAGAACTTACCATTAGCCCACGCATACAGTAATATCTATTGGGGCCAAACAATCATCGTCATTCTATCAATTGGATGTGCGATGATTTATGTCCGATCAGCTTTTCATAAACCCATGACTTCATAGTCAAGTCAATTTTTTCAATAAGTAGGCTAGGGGCATGAATTAAATAATAATATTTAGTTCTCAGTCCCTAGTGTTACTACTTATTAAAAGTTGATAGCTTATACTTTGTAATATTCACCTAATGAACTGATTTTACATATCCCCTCATAAAAAATTCAGTAAATAGTAAAGTTTAATTGGCGATCAATCCTCTTTAGAAAAAGGACTTGCGAATAGCTCTTGTAGTTAGTTAAAAGCTTAATTAATGTACTCCATCAATGACTTTTTTCGTTTTTGGATTCACATTTAACCAAGCAATTCCTTCATTAAAGTTACCTAAATCACGATAGACATGGACGGTGTATGTTCCATCCTTTTCTTTTTTTGCATCAAAATGCTGATTATCCGTAAACTCGCCATATGTTTTTTTTACATAGTTTTTTGCGATTTGAATTACCATTCGTTCTTCTACTACTTTTTGCTCTTTTGTCAGTTCTGAGCTCTCTTTCGGTTTATATGTAGTATCTACTTTTCCACACCCAGACAAAATAACAACAGCTGAGAGGATGATTAACATTTTTATTTTGAATCGCTTCATTTCCTCACCTCTTGTTAATGAATCCGATAAAAGTTTAGGACCTCTTCAGGTACACTTTTTTGTTTTTCTATTTGAATTATTACTACTCTAGAACATGCACTTATCTTCAAAAAAAATAGCCGCAGGTAGCGACTCATATGAACTATTCTTTGATCGATGCAGTAACAATAAATTGGTACGTTCTAATATCAGTAGCGAAAGGCTCATCTCCCATCAGTAGCAACTTACGCAAAGGAAATAAATGTGAAATCCATTGTTCACAATATTGATTTGTACTGGTAATTGAGTCAATTTCTTCTATATGATATCCTGTGCTATTAAATAGTTCTAAAATTGTGCTGCGAGTGAAAAAGCGAAGATGAGTCTGATCGAGAAGTCCATTTTTCGTATAATTCCAATTACCCGCCTATTAATTCTACTAGTGCTGAAATATGTCCAATGTGAGGTATACATGCTAAGATGGTACCATTTTTCTTTAAATAAGGTTTCAACTTTTCAAGTACAGCCCATGGACTTTTTAGATGCTCTAATACATCTCCAAAAATAATATGATCAAAAAATTGTTCTGGATAAGGAAGGTCAATTTTTTCAATATCACCGATTATTACATCAGTTAATTTTTGCTTAGCCTGAATTGCAGCTTCTGGAAATAACTCAATACCATATACTTTTGCATTATATTGTTGTTGTATGTAGGCTCCCAGTTTTCCTTCTGAACAACCCACTTCTAATATAGTCGTGCTATTTGGGGATATCTTTTGGAATAGCTTAACGTTTAGACCTTTAAAATAGTCTGAGTGTTTATTTTCGTATAAGCCTTCATAAGAGTCTTTATCCATCCTACTCTCCTTCAATAACTCCTTATTTTCTGTCATATATTCCTCAAGAAATGTTGTGCGAGCTTTTTCAAAAGCCTCTACGTCCAAGTATCTACCACTATTGTGAATACACCATAGATCTTCCATTTGAGGTACGCCAACCTCAAAACCATTCCGCTTCATTTCAAACGAATGAGATATATCGTAGAAATGAAAACCTTTAAATAGATCTTCTCTCCAAGGAATATCTGTTTGAGTAATCATCAACAATCCGTCAATTGCATCTACTGACGTATATGACTCATGCTCGTCAGCTTGATTAAAGGATAAAAGTCGGTATGTTTCTGGTATATCGATAACCTTCCCATATAAATTATCGCCTTCCCACCATTTTCCGTGATCCGGAAGTTGTTTACAACCTACTACACCGACCATTCCAAGTTTAGGATGGTTTGAAAATAAATTAATAATATCAAATAAAATAGTTCGATTAATAAGATAGGTGTCTTGATGGAGATATATTTTATATCTAAATGGATGTTGTAAAGCCCTATTGTATCCCTCTGCCATACTTTTGGCATCATCAATGCATAAAAAATCGATTTCGTAATCTGCTGGAACTTGTAATAAGTCAATATGGGCCCTGCAATATTGATATTCTTCCGGATTGTTAACACAGGTTACAAATAAAAAACCTTTATCATTCATTAGTTCCACCTGCTTCTACCGCTTTCTTGGCAATTTCTAATTGCTGTAAAAACTACTCTAGATCAGCTATATAAGATACGTATCTCTATCTAAATTGTATACATTCCCACAAGCAGAATAGAACAAAAAAACTAGAGCTGCATTTACTCTAGTTTATGAATTAAATTTTATTGCTTTATAAATCAGTGTGGCAGAACTAAAATTTCTTTTCACATTCTCTGAAAATTCACCCTATAAACACAAAAAAAGCTTGGGGACTAATCAAGCTCTGTTTGTGTGTAAAAGTATTAAAGGGAATGGGGAATTTTCAACAAAATAGTCCAGTTAGGTTTCATTACATCATTAATCAATACTAGGGTGTTTTTGTATTGATTATTACTACACTTTAAATGATAATGATTTTCAATCTCATTGTCAATAGTTTTTAGTCTTTTCCTACTAACATTTTTTAAAGTAATTAGTTTATCATTCTACAAATCCAACTGCCTTCACTTCATTAGTAAAAACGAAAATAATTCAAAGTATTGACTAGAGTTTCAACCTCATTATTTTATTGCAACAATTAATAAATATGTAAATATCTACTCTACCAAATACTGATAGAATTTTTTATCAACCTGTAAAACTGGAAAATTCTCAGGTAGCTCTGTGATTTCAATTTTTGTAAATCCGTTCTTTTCATAAAATCTATGAGCAGCTAGAAATTGTGGGGTCGTTCCTAGATATATTGCTTTAATTTCATTATCCTGTGCCCACTTGATTGCATTATTTAATAAGAGACTTGCAGTATTATATTTTGCACCTCGGTAATCTTGATCGACAAACATCTTTCTCAACGCAACTTGTTGATTACCAATGTCTAAAAAACTGATTGTGCCGACTACTTTATCGCCAATAAGAGCCACCCAAAAATTACCTTTACCTTTTTGATAAAAATCCCCTATAGAAAACAAATCCGGCTGGTCACTTTTTGTAATCGGAATATTGTACTCTTTTTGTTGTATATTGAGAATTAAATCTACGACTTGGTCCTGATATTCACTAGCATATTCTTTTACAATAGGACTATTATTCATCAATTTACTCCTCCAATAATTATTTTTACTATTTAATTTGTAGCCTTTCTTTCTTACTTTTATCACTTTAATTCACCCTAGTGAACAAAATACCCTCTTTTTTGTTCATGTAACATTAGATAAGCACAGTAATCATTTAATAAGTAACTTATTCAAATATCAATGTAAATTAACATAATAAAAAGACAAGGCCGATTGGCCTTGCCTTTTATTTGACTATTACATTTCCTACCATTCCTTCATTGTAATGGTATCGACAAGTCAGTTCATATGTACCCGACATTTTCGGTTGCACGGTAATTGTTTTGGTTTGACCAGGTTGTACTTCGGTATCAATGTTGAGCTTTGCCACTGTGAATGTATGCTCTTTGCTACCCACATTTTTTAATAGCAACGTTGTCATTTTTCCATTCGGAATAGTGATGACTTTTGGATTAAAGTAATCATCGTTCAACTGGACCTCAATCGTATTCGCAATAAGAGGCTGTTTTGCAAGGCTAGATGCAGCGAAAACATTAAGTGATCCTGTAGTTGTCACCGCCATAATCATCGCTAATAAAACCACCACTCCATTTAACCACTTTCTCACAGACATACAATCCCTCCTTTCCTATGTTATTGTTTTCCAATTTATAAAATATTATCATTATATTTTTGTAGATGACTTGTTTCAGGAGCTAATTCAATTGAACACTTTATGGAAAAAACTAAGTTAAAATTCTACTTCTACTTACTATTGAATACTAATTTTAAAGATAGTTTATTTTTACTAGATGAGGTGGTATTCTTTGGCTCGGGAAGTCCTCTCGATGGAACAAATGATTTATTTCATTCAAAATGGATTAACGAAGACGAATTCACCCAAGCGAATCATTATAATTGGTGGAGGAATCTCTGGATTAGTAAGTGCATCACTTTAGAAAGTAATTAGAGAGTTACATTATGCTGATTCTACAAAAATCGCTATACAATTTAGAACAAAATTTTGGGAAAAGTTAGGCTTGTTTGGCGGAAAATTAACAACAGACTTACCTATTAAATTTTCATATTTTCCAAGTCATGATTTTGGATATGAAACTGGCGTAATCATAGCAAGCTATACTTGGGAAGACGATGCCGCTATTTGGGAAAATATGAAAAATAATACTCGTATTGATAAAGCGTTAGCTAATCTTTCAGTTATTTTTGGTGATGTAGTTTATAAAGAATTTTTAGTAGGATATTCTCAAAGCTGGACACATTTCTCATTTTCAGGTGGCGCATTTATTATGTATAAACCAAATCAGCAAAGAGAACTCGGTCCATATATTATGACACCTGAGGATAGAATTCACTTTGGAGGTTCTCATACATCGTATACTCCTGGATGGATTCAAGGGGCAATTGAATCAGGTGTACGTACTGCTAATGAAGTTAATAATGTATGAGATCATATAAAAATATATTCAATTCATATCGGTAAAATATTTTAAATTGAAGTCGAAAGAAAAATAGAAACAACAGTTTATGTGTCTCTTTACAAATCGGTTTCGTATGTTATACTCTTCTTGGTTAATTACTAGATTAGTGATCAAAGGAGTAACCACATGATGATTCAAGATGTGTACCTTTCTATAAAACAGGGAGAAACAGCTACGAAAAAAGATAGAATACCTATTTCCTATAAGGAAACTTTGATAGGACGCACTTGGGGTAATGTCATCCCCGATATTCCTTTTACAAATCAATATATTTCTAGAAAGCATGCCTTAATTCAGTTTGATAATGAAAATTACACTATAGTTGATCTTATGAGTAAACATGGTACTCAGCTCAATCATACTTTCATAGAAAAAAACAAACCCGTTTTCCTTCGTGATGGGGATATTATTAGTCTTGCAAGTGGTGCTGCAGTACTCACCTTTCATAACCCTTCTGAAAAGAACTTCGGAGACACACTTGATATGCCATTATTTATAGATAAGCATTTAAACGAATTGAATGGCCTAACTGTGAATGTTGTTAGAAGAGAAGTATTAATTGATGGTGTTAAAATTCACCTTACAAGTAAAGACACAGAATTATTTCTATTGTTATACGAAAAAGCCAATAGTGCAGTTAGTTATAACGAAATTAAAGTAGATGTATGGCCAGAACGTCTTACAAATGAATCGGACCAGCCAGATGTAGGTCGTGAAGAAATTAATACTCTTGTATATAGATTACGGAAGAAGTTAGGTAAATACGGACAATGTATCATTTCTGTCCCTCGATTTGGGTATATGTTAGATCTAGAACGCATGTAATCTGCTTTTAATAATTACAACAAGAGAATTGTACCGACTTTAATTTATAATAATTAGGTGAATAAATTATATAAAATAGCAAAAGAGTGTAGATATATTTTCATATTCTACACTCTTTTTATGTTATTTTTATGTTCTAGACTGAACTTACGAAAGCGTCGCTTTTAACTTTTTCTCTATAATTATTAATTCAATATATATCCCAATTAGAGTACTTAATACGCCTCCTAAAAGAATCATTGCACTTGCATATTCTGGTAAGTTTGAAAGTAGATAAACTAGTAATGTTCCAACGATTATTAATAAAAAAATCAATTAAAATACCCCCTTATCATTTTAGATTTTAATCATTCATCTGCTTTAATTACATGAGCCTTTTTTGATGTTCATTCGAGTAACCATAGATTGACTAACCAGTACCCATAGGTTAAATCCCTTATCATATGTAGAATATAAGTGAAAATGTTTCACTCATATCATGGTATACCTACACGGTTTTTCACTCAATAGCACATCGATAACAAAACGCTAACAATTATTATTGAATTTCATAAATCGATTATGATCGGAAATACTATCTTTGGAGGTGAAGACGCTATGAGTAAAAAATCAAGTGGAAGAGGACAAAAAGCTCCAAGTGTAAACCCACAAGGTTATGGAAAAGACGTTGAATTTTCAACTGAGCCTAAAAGTGAGCTACAGAATTTAGCAAAAAAATCAAACACAAAATGAATCAGTAATTAGAACTAGATTCTGATTCACCTTAAACGTCAAAAATAACCATCATTGGGAATGAAGCGTATTCCCAATGATGGTTTATATTTATTTTCATATTATATTTAAACCCTCTTTTAAAGAAGCGTACCGATTATATACTTAAAGTTATGATTTTATAACATTTTGAATGAACCTTCTTCACTTTTGAGCTAGAAAAATACATTCACTATTGTCATCACAAAAATAAAGACAAATTAAAAAGGATTAAGCCCTGTGCAATAAAGGGTTCAATCCTCGAAAGTAGCTTAGATTTATTTTATATCTAACATTGTGAGTGTAGTTCAATTAAACCTTTACTAAAACTTCAGTACCATCATTAGCTTTGACATCCACTAGCACAAGCCCTTTATGTTTTCGTAATTCTTTAACCACTAATTTGAGAAGTTTTTTGTCTATTTGTGGAATGGTCAAAGTAAACTTTTTATCATCCGTGTATCCGTCTTGATGATTTAACCATTTATTCATTTGATTATGAAGAATTTTAGAAGAAAGAATAGAAATACCTAAATGTAAAATGGCATATGGAACTGGGATCGTGAAACGAACTTCTTTAGTTTTCACTTTTAGCTTTAGCATAAGCAATCCCTATTCAATGATGACAGAAACGATATCGCCATTTCCAGTCTGAATATCAACAAGTTGACCATCCAATTCGTTTTCAATTGCTTCAACTATAAGATTAATGTCAATATCCTTTACATATTTTTCTGATTCAGGAATACTTGCTAAGATGCTATTTCCCGCAACTAATAGGGCCTTAACAAGTTTTATTGGAACATTGATTTTAACGTTATCATTTTCAGCAGATACAACACGAATTTTCAATATTTTTTCTGCATAATTAGATGATTTATCAGTTTGATTGCTTCCTGCTTCTTTTTCTTTTAGCACATCAATTAGTTCCGATGCTTTTTCTGCATCAATTTTTCCGTCTTTCACCATCGTTAATACTTTTGCGATTTCTTCTTTCATCATAAATTCCTCCTATTCCTCTTTTAACAACCTAATTGCTTCTTCTGTAGAAATTTCTCCATTTTCTAGCATTGCAACAACTTTTTTCTCATCTACTTCACTTTTCTTCTTTGTCTCGTAGCCAAGTGATGTGATAATGTCAGTGAGTTTACCTCTAACAGTTGGATAAGAAATCCCAAGCTCTTTTTCTACCTCTTTGATGTTTCCCCTACATACCAGGAATACTTCAACAAAATGAAGTTGTTCCTTCGACAGAGAGGAAAAAGGTGATAGCTCAAACTCATTTTCAATTGTTGTGTGGCAGTGAGTGCAATTTAGTTTTGTAATTTTTAAAGTCTTGCTGCAAACAGGGCAATTTGTAATTACTGGATAAGCCATAATCAAATCCTTTCTTTCATTTGATTAGATTATATGATGATAAATTAAAAAAGTAAACACTTAATTTTTAAAATATTTAATATTAACCTTAATATTATTAATTAACGAATTAATTATTTTAATTTTTATGGGTAAAGCAATAAAAAATTGATTGATGTCCTAAATTATATATTAGATTTGGGTCCAAGTTCTTCAATTAACTAAAATCTACCGCTTAACGTAATTAAAAAAATCGACTATAAAGTCGATCATGTCGTATAAACGTTAGTTGGCAAGTCAAGGATATATTTCAATGAATGGAGTAGTTTAGTTTACTTACGAGTTAATCATTTTTTATCTTGATTAAAAGTACCTTTTGCTGATCCCGTAAAGGGGTTAATTTCATAGCTTAAATCTCTTCCAGCATCTTTTTCTTCTTGATGAATTCTTTTTCCTAAAGCTGCATAGTACCAAATCAAAGCACCAAATCCTATGACACCACCTATAGTCGAAATCAAAAAAACCATTTAAATTCCCTCCATTGTTTCCATTCTAAAACTTGATTATAGTTATTCTCCTCATAATATTCAGTTTATTCACGTTGGAATCCTTTTTAAACACGTAGGATCTATACATAAATCAGTATTAAATGAGTACGTGAGGCCTTGTAGGTAAAAAGTCATGAAATTAAGCGTTAAAAAATAAATTTTTTCTTAATAGAAGCAAAAATTACTTCAATATTCTGAAAAAATACCGATAAAAACCTTGGAAATATATAGTAGTAATGTATCAGTTTACCTAGGAGGATTTCTATGAAATGGACAATTGGTCGTAAGTTTACTATGTCATTTATTCTAATATTAGTAATCATATTAATACTTAGTGCATTTTCTATTACTAGTACTAATAGACTAAATAACAATACGAATGAAGTAAGTAAAGTAGTATTACCAAAAGTTGAAACGATTGGAGAAATTAATTATATTGCAGAGCATGTTCTTTCAACAACACAAAAACATATGCTTACAGATGATTCAACTTACAAGCAAAAGTATGAAAATGAATTGGCTGGAGAGTATCTGCAAATAAATTATGCTTTTGAAAAGTATAGTAAACTATTAACTACTAAAAAAGAGAAACAAATTTATGAAAATCTGTATACTGAATGGAGAGATTACGTTAAAAAGAATGCTGAAGTAATCGTTTTAAGTAATCAAATGGATACAAAAAATGCTGTACTGGCAACTTTTAGTTCGGCTGCACTTTTTGACAAAATGCATAAGGATCTTGATGCATTAAGTAAATTACATAATAAAGAAGCCGAGTCAATCTCAAAAAGTGGTGAAAAGGAATTTAAAAATGTTACTTTATTAACATTTATTAGTATTGGATTAGGTATTGTTTTAACAATCCTCATTGCGTATGTTTTAATAAAAAATATTCGTACACCTTTAATAAGATTATCCGCTCAAGTAAAAGAAGTAGCGGAAGGGAATTTAGTATTAGATCCCCTTTTCATTAAAAATAAAGACGAAATTGGCGAATTAACAGACAGCTTTAACAGGATGACAACGAATTTAAAAGAATTAATTGAAAACGTTATTTATAATTCTCAATTAGTTGCTTCGACTTCTGAAGAATTATCAGCAAGTGCAGAAGAAACAAGCCGTTCCTCTGAACAAATTACATCATCTATTATTAGTATTGCTGAAGGTGCTAATAAACAAGAAAAAAGTAGTTTAGAGGCATTTACAGTTGTAAAAGAGATCTCAAATGGTATGGAACAAGCAGCTGCATCTATCCATACTGTTGCCGAGAATTCACTTTCAACAACAGAAAAAGCTTTATATGGTAATAAAGTAATTGAAAAAACAGTTAAGCAAATGAATATGATTCATGAGACAGTTAATAATACATCGGATATTGTAAATTCACTTGGTGAAAAGTCAGATGAAATTGGTAAAATTGTTACGATTATCACTGATATTTCGGAGCAAACAAACTTATTAGCATTAAATGCAGCAATTGAAGCAGCAAGAGCTGGTGAGCAAGGAAAAGGATTTGCTGTGGTCGCAGATGAAGTGAAAAAGCTAGCAACCCAATCAAGATCAGCCGCTAATCAAATTTCTGGACTAATTGATTTCATCCAGAAGGAAGTTCAAAATGTAATCATCTCAATGGATGAAGGCTCAAAAGAAATTCAAAATGGCATCGAATTAGTTTCAGAATCTGGAGAGAACTTCAACCATATCGTTAAAATGATCGAAGAGGTTTCTGCTCAAACGAAAGAAGTATCCGCGATATTCGAACAAATTAATGCTAACTCACATAGTATCATTTCAATCGTTCGAACAACTTCAGAAATTTCTTCTGAAGCATCTGGACAAGCAGAAGGAGTTGCAACAGCAGCAGAGCAACAAAATGCATCAATGGAAGAAATGTCAGCATCTGCAGATATACTTAGTAAAATGGCAGTTGAGTTACAAGACACTGTAAAACGTTTCAACGTATAAAATGAGTAAAAGTCATCCAATGTTGGATGACTTTTTTATTCAAGAGCACGTAGGAACTCACACTATTTCAAACTATTTTCATATAACTTACGAATCATTCTTATTTGACCTCGATGATTAATTTCATCTTCAAATACATGAAACCATTTAAAGTAATTTGTCGCTAAATTCCTTCCAAACTTTGACCTCTCATATAACCACTCATCTGATAGTGTATTAAATTTTTCAAATGTATCTTCTCGAATCGTATCTAAAAGATTAATATAATAATCTGCATCATTACCTTTAATTTTTTCTCTTGCCTGTTCATCTAAATCTAAACCAGGTAACCATATCACTTCTTCCTCTTTGTTTAAATCTCTATTTTCGAAAGTATTAAGTTGATACCAATATTCAACTCCTGCCATATGGGTAAGCAGCATTCCTATTGTATTACCAGTTGGAGAATGCAGATAATCTAGCTCCTCTACAGTAATATCTTTGATAGCTTCCAGCGTTGTATATCTTACGTATATCATCATTGACTTTAATGTATTAAAATCGCCTTTAACTCCTTCTTGTTCCCCAACTAATAAAATATTGTTCGTATCAATCATCGTTGTAACCCCTCTCATTTTAGTCCAACCTATTTATTTCTAGTTAAGTAAGTAAATTCCCTACATAAAATGAAACTTTCTAAAGCAATTTTCATCATTATGATTGATGCACAGTTACATCAATTAAAAAATCGACTATGCAGTCGACCATGTTGTTCAATTTTATGTTACTGAAAATTTCTCTTTAAATCCTTTTCAATAAAGAAAATTGGAATAAATAAAAATATTATACTTAATCCTAAATTAACCAACGTCACTACATCCAATGAAAATTCATCTCTTCACCTAAAATAGTCTTCTATATTCTACTTTAAAAGTAATAAAATAAGATCGCTGAAGAATGTAGAGTTCATTTCTCCTATATATTTTTTTATTCCATCTCGTAAGATGAAACTAGAGAATTAAACTAGGAGTGTTCATCTTGAAAGAATTATTTAAGAAAGTATCTGCATCAATTGGTTTTACAATACTCGTAACAAGTCCGTTTATCTTTCCAATGTTGTTTTTTTTATTTGGGATGTCTACTGACGCCGACGGTACTGAGGCTGGTAATGATTTATCAGGATCTTTTTACTTTACAATCTATTTGATTTTTTATTGCAATCTTGCTGATTACATCTATTGTTACTAAACTGATTATCAATAAAAGTACAGTCTTTAAGCTTTTTAGCTGTACTGCACTATTATTTTTATCCTTTATTTTAGAGAAATTCCCCTATACTGGTATGTATAGCTTCTTATTAATTCCATTTGGGGTTATCTTATTAATCACTATAGCAATCTATGATAATATCGATAAGTGGAAAAAGCCTTTTGTATGGTTTTTAATCCTCTTTCCATATCTCATTTTCTCACTTATGCTTTATGTTAGCTTAAGTCTTTAAACTATATAAATTTACAATTAAACGATATCAAACAAGCCCCTTCCAAAATTTGGCCGGGGCTTATTTTTTACTTATTGTAACTATATTCGCTTACTAATCTCTATAAATTAAGTATCACGAGTCTATTAAAAATAAAGATAATAAAAAATAATGCACAAAAAGTTAACACTCCAGCAAATAAATTTATAAATGTATTTGTTCTGTGTTTTAGAATTTTGAATAAAAGCTCATAAATTCCAATACCAATTGCACCTCCAAGTGTATTGGCCAGTATATCAGTAATGTCACTTCTTCCAATCGCTAAAACAAATTGTGTCGTCTCAAATGCCAGAGTTATACCGAAAATTGAAAGAAGTTTTTTACTAAAAGACCACTTACTTTTAAAAATGCAAATATAGATACCTAATGGCACAAAAATCCTAATATTGTTATACACCTCTGAAAAGACAAAATCATTAAGTGGAATCATATTAATTACTCGCACTCTGTCTATTTGATCAAAAGAAAAATGTAACTTAAATAGGACTAACCAATTAAGTGCTAATAAATAGATTATGAATAATACGAATGTCAATTTTTTATTTCCCAATAGTTTTTCCTCCGATTCTTGCCACAACACCCTGAAACAATGCTTTTTCACTTCGGCTATATCTAAAACTCAATGTACGTCTAGTTGTAATCAATACACTCTCATTTCTTCTTCGGATGTTCCCAACAAGCGGTATTTTCATATATGATAGGAAAAACTATTTAAAAAAAGAGTAGGGTAAATCTTAAATTTTTCTTAAGTCCATTAATTGAAACAAATATCAAAACATATACATCAATAAGCTTTACCAAACATAGAGAGTGCTAAAGGCGAGCGTAAAAAGTATATCATGCCTTTTCGCATTATAAAAAATGACTGCATAAGCAGCCATATGGTGTTAAACTAACATTTTTTTAACTAATTAATATCCTCTATGTTCCCTATCAATTTAAGTATATTTAAAATTTGCTCCTGATCTTCTTGTGATATATTTTTTAACGTTTCCTCAGCTGCAAGACTCATTGAGGCTCTTGCTTGATTTATATCATTAATGGCATGATCAGCCACCTTTAATAAGGTTGCACGTCGATCCACTGGGTCAGGCATTCTTATTAAATACTTTTCTTTTTCCAATGCATCTACAAATTGAGTGACAGTCCTTGGTTGAATGCCTAATTTTAACGCTATATCACTCATTCTTATTTCTCCGGCTTCTAATACAGTAACTAGTAATCTTAGTCTAGGTCCAGTTAATACAACTGGTGTTTCATATTTACTTAAATTATTCTCAAACAAACGATGTAACTGGTGTGTTGTTTTAAACAATGTTTCTAATACTTCACCTGATTTATTTTTGCGCATCATTATTAAACTCCTTGACGATTCGTTTTTTTACTGAGTATACTCAATAATAATTAGTGAGCATACTCATTATTTTATTAAGTTTCTTTATTTACTGAGTTTACACAATTTATATATACTTTGTAAAAAATTTAAGTATAAGGAGTAAATCATGAAACCTAAATTAATGAAGACTATACAAGTCTATGAATATGGTGATATTGATGTTTTAAAATACGAAGAAGTGATTGTGCCAGTTCCTAATGAAAAAGAAGTATTAGTTCGAGTTTATGCTTCTGCAGTACTTCCCATTGAGTGGAAGATTAGAAAGGGATTATTTAAATCCTTTTTTCCAGTCAGTTTCCCATATACTCCAGGTTCTTCATTTTCGGGTGAAGTCATTGCTGTAGGCGAATCAGTAAAAGAATATGAAATTGGTCAATTTGTTTTTGGTAGAAGCACTAAAGGTACTTACACGGAATATTTAACGATTTCTGAGAAAGAATTAATTCCATTACCGAATGGACTATCTTTCGAAGATGCTGTGACAATCTCAGGAGGAGCTGCAACTGCTTGGAATGCATTAATAACTGAGGGACATATAAAAAGTGGTCAGAAAGTATTAATCCATGGCGCTGCTGGCGGAGTAGGACAATACGCTATTCAAATTGCTAAACAGATCGGTGCCGAAGTAATTGGAACTGCCTCTACAAAAAATATAGAATTTGTAAAAAACTTAGGTGCAAATCAAGTAATTGATTATACAAAAACTCAGTTTGAAAATGAACTAAATGAAGTGGACTTTGTTTTTGATACTGTCGGCGGAAAAACATTAGAACGATCATGGTCCGTTGTTAAGCCTGGTGGGAAAATTGTATCGATCGTTGAAATTCCAAATGCAAAAAAGGCAGAGCAATTAGGTGTTCAAGCAATTAAACCATCACAACTACCTTCGAAAGAGGTGTTTTCTAAAATAGCTAATTTAATCGCTCAAAAGAAATATAAATCAACAATATTTAAAAGGTTTTCTTTACATGAAGCCAGAGAGGCACACAAATTAAGTGAAACAGGTCATGGTACAGGTAGAATCATTCTTAAAATGAATGATACTTACAAACAATAATAGAAAGAACCTCAGATTTATTAGTATTAACTTATACAATCTAATTAAGTTTTTTATTTAGCGACTTTTAAGTCAGCTGGTGACAAATTATCTAAGTACAATTAATTACTGAGCATGTGTCATAGATTACTTGATAATCCATGACACAGACTATACTTTCTTATTGATATCGATTTCCTAAATATCTTTTCCTGTACGACTTGCTTTGATCTGGAATATCAATGAAACCTTGTGCGCCCCAAACTTTATGCTCTGTTATTTTATCAATACTGCCACTTAGCTCCACCGTTTCTTCCATTTCAATATCATCATCTTTCGGAATGTCCATATCCATCGTTAAATCATCCTTTCCTTATTAACCAAAGCCTTTCGATACGCATTCTAAATTAATGTGATCGACATTATAGTTTTCTTCCAATGATTATTCTTATTCCACAAGACTGCCATTTCTTTTAATGAGAAATCATAAAGAAAGGAACATATTGCAATTATGAAAAATACGTTCCTTTTTGCTTTTAAATGTCGATTAAATGAATTGCTTATTATTCATATGAATTCAAGTGTTACTAAGTACATTCATCTAATAAAGTGCATAGTATATTTTTAGTAAGATTTGAAGGGATTGAAATGAATGTATTATAGAGCTAATTTATATCCATATCAAAATCCTTATTTATACTATTCTAATGCACCCTATAACTATTACAGACAGCCTGTCTACTTTACTACTCCTAGTAGGTTTGAATATGCAAACAGAGTCTTAATAAGAGATTATGGTACAGAACCGTTTGTCATTAATATTCATGACGCTACTACGCAAAACAATACGTATCGAACTGCATTATGGACAGGAAAACATTTGCAAGTTACTTTAATGAGTATTAATGTTGGTGAAGATATTGGTTTAGAAATTCATCCTAACGTTGACCAATTCTTACGGATTGAACAGGGGCAAGGTATAGTTCAAATGGGAAAAAATAAAGAAAAATTAAACTTCCAAAGAAACATTACTCATGATACGGCAATAATGGTCCCTGCAGGAACTTGGCACAATGTAATAAATACCGGTAATATACCATTAAAACTTTACTCAATTTATGCGCCACCTAATCATCCATTTGGTACCGTCCATGTAACAAAAGCAGATGCGGCAACTGAAAGGAATATTTACGGTCATACTAACCCAATTTTTTGACAAAACTCCAGACGTTTGGATAAAGTAAAAAATTTTGGTAAACGAAGGGTTAAAGGAAGTTGAAAGAGGAATAATTGCTTTACACATCTTCAATAATTTATTTTAATAGGAGTACTTGTAGGGAAGGTGCACGCTCTTGAAACAGAATATAATACCGTGGAAGAATGGAAAAGACTGATTCAAAAATTAAATGAATCAGTCACTTTTTCTTTCTTATTCTAAGTTCTGTTTAATATGCAAAATCACGCTTCTATCCAACCTCACCACTATACTTCGTTTCTTCCTCAGGGAAGATGAAGCCTAGTTCATGGTGTTCTCCTTCGTATACTGCACATTGTGTAATACGGATTTCTGCGTTGAAGTCGATTACTTCAACCTTGCAGTATGCTCGGTTGATTTGGAGTGCATTGTAGAATTCATCAACGGTGGATACGCTTTGCCCGTTTACTTTTGTTATGCTTTCGCCAACATGTATGTCCATTTTATCCGCTACTGAGTTTGGTAAAATGCCTAATACAATTAGACCAACAGCTTTTGATGTAAAGTATGATGGTGTATTGAAGTCTCTATTTTTATGAATATAGGAAATAGCTTCACGTCCAACAATTGCTAATGCAACTGTGACGAATGCGACAAATCCAACAAAGTAGCTTACAACTCCACCAATACAAATTAATAATGATAGTGTAACAATTTGTTTGCCAACCAGTTTAATTGATTCTTTTGGAACCATTCCTTTAATTAGTTGGTAGAAACCAATTCCAAAAGGTACACATAAAATTGAATAACCACTATCTCCTAATGATAGGATTGGCCACCATGCAAAATCACTCATTATTGTTCCATTTGGAATCAGTAAAAATAATGGTACGATCCAAAGTTTATTCGCTTCATGCGCACCAACTCTTTTACCACGTTTACTTTCTACAAATAAGGGTGATGTATAATTCGCAGCATTCCTTTGTACTAAAACACCTTCAGCTAACAATAACAAGCTTAATAAAATTGTAACTGCTGATAGCATTCCATTCATATCTTTTGGAACAACATTTTCTAATATTGACAGTGATGATACGCCTTTATTTAGCAATGGAATAGCAATCAGTGCTAGTCCAATTGTATATGCAGGCGACATCCAACGAAATTGTAAAGTTATTGTACATATAATTGTTATGGTACTAATTAAGGTAACCATCTCAAATGGAATACTGATACCCACAAGTAATGAAACGACTGATAATATTGCACCTAAAGATAACCCATACAATAAAGATGTCTTCCATTCAAACGAAACATTAAAAATACGTGTAGAAAAATGTTTTCGTTCTCTTTTCACACGTAAATACCCGCTAAATAATGCAGCGATAAAAAACAAATAAACAAATGGATGTAAAAATAATTTAGCAAAACCAATTAGTAATTCCGATATTACATTTGACCACATAACTTTCACCACCTTTTATAAGATTTAATAGATTCATATATATTTATGTTATCGGTTTATATCATTTTTTTCAAAGGGGAATATATAATATACAACTAAAAAAGCACACTTTCCCCTAAAGTGTACTTTTCGACAAACATCTTCCATTCTCCTGCCTAGTATGTAGCATAGTAGCTATTTCCCGGGAATTATGTCAAAAGAGGACGAAATTCATCGTCCTCTTTCACAAAATCCTTATTCAGATACTAATTTTAAAGCTTCCTCTAATTGAGTGTCGTTCTTCTCATCACGTATTTTTTCAATTAAAGATGCTTCTAATTTTTCAGAAGTTAGTTGATCAAGTTTACCATTTACAGTAATACCAACTGCTTTTTGATATTTTTTAATTGCAGCTTCTGTGTCTTCACTAAAATATCCATCTTCACGTCCAGGATCATACCCTAATCCTTTTAGCATAATTTGAGCTGATTTAATATTTTCGTTATTGTCGTCATATTTAAATGTCTTCGTTTTATCAATTGGTGTTACATAGAAATAATCAGGTTGTTTTATTTTTATATCTGGCTTAATTCCTTTTTTATGAATCCAAGTACCATCTGGTGTTAACCATTTAAACTGCGTTAACTTAATGTTACTACCATCTTTAAAGTCAAGTGTCGACTGTACTGTACCTTTACCAAATGATTTTTCACCAATTAGTTGATAATCTCCAGCTTCACTTAATGCTGCTGCTAGGATTTCTGCTGCTGATGCACTTCCTTTATCTATTAATACATTAATAGGATAAGGTTTCGCTTTGTTTAATTTTGTATAATACTTCTCACGTTGACCTTCTCTATTTTCAACTTGTAAATATGGTTCATTTTTAACAACTAATTCTTCTAGTACACCTTCGACAGCTTGTAAGTAGCCACCAGGATTACCACGCACATCTATTGTTAAGCCTTCGATATTTTGAGACTCTAGTTTATCTAATTCCTTTTTAAATTCATCAGCAGTCTTTTCATTAAATGAGGTGATATGAATATATCCAATTTTTTCGTTATTTACATTCTTAACTGACCCAAAAACTGTGTACATTGGAATATCATCACGCTTAATGTTAAATGTGATCGGATCTGCAACACCTGGTCGTTTAATCTCTAGTGTTACATTTGTTCCTTTTTTACCACGAATTTTTAATACAGCATCATATTGTGATAACCCTTTAATACTTTTCCCATCAACTGTCAGGATTTCATCTTTTGGTTTAATGCCTGCTTTTTCAGCTGGAGAATTTTTAATAGGTGATACGATGATTAGTTTTTCTCCATCCTTCGATACTTCGGCTCCAATTCCTTCAAACGATGAACCTAATGATTCATGGAATTGCTGCGCAGTTTTCCCATCCATATAAGACGAGAATGGATCATCTAATGTCGTCACCATTCCTTGAATTGCACCTTCAGTTAATTTATCAGGATCAATTTTTTTCACATATTGATTTGCAATAATCTCGTAAGCTTTTTGTATTTTCGCAATATTTTCGTCCTCAGACGCTTTTATTTCTTTGCTTTGTGTTAAGTTTGAAACAATTGAACTTGTACTATTATTAAATGCTAATGAGCCCACTCCAATTCCAACAACAAATGTTGCTGATGCAAGTAGTGCTGATGTTTTACGATTCATATAGAACCTCCTATCCGTTCATGCTTGAACGTATCAATCTACTATTTAGTGTATGTATTGAAAAAGCATCACACAGACGTGCGATGCCTTTTCTGTTCTATTATATGATAAGCCTGTATCACTTATGTTTGCAAGTAGAACACTAATTAATAAAATTTTATTAAAAGGTTTTAATTATTTTGTCGTAAGGTGTTGTAAATATGGAGATAAATCCAAACCTAACTCATTTGCAAGTCTTTCACCTAATTGTACATTCGCACGGTAGAAGTTGCATACTGCACGAAGCTTAATCTTTTCATCAACAGACGCAATATCTGCACTAATGTTTTTAATGACAGAATCTTGCTCTTCTTTACTATATCTATTCCAAACTTCTCCTGCTTGCCCAAAGTCGTTTGTTTTTTCGATTTTCTTACGAGCTGACACACCAACAAGTGGTTGATCAACTTCTACATAAGCTGGATCTTCTTTAGGAGTATCTGAATAGCTGTTTGGCTCAAAATTAATTGGATGCGTTTGTTGGCCAAATGGCATATGTCCATCACGTTGATTGTTCGCTACTTTTGCAAATGGGCAGTTAATTGGTAACTGTTGATAATTTGCTCCAATACGGTATCTTTGTGTATCAGAATAAGAGAATAATCTTCCTTGTAATAATTTATCTTCAGATGGTAGCATACCAGGAACTAATACGCCTGGATTGAAACCAACAGATTCTGTTTCAGCAAAAACATTTTCAGGGTTACGATTTAAGATCATTGTTCCTACTAATTGACGTGGAATCACATCTTCAAACCAATCCTTTGTAGGATCTAGTGGGTCAAAATCAAAATCATCCATATCAGCTGGATTCAGGACTTGCACATATAAATCCCATTCTGGGTAATCTCCATTTTCGATTGAATCAAATAAATCACGACTAGCATGGTTAAAATCATTCGCTTGAATTTCACTTGCTTCTTCCATTGAAAGATTCTTAACACCTTGCTTAGGAACCCAACGAAGTTTTACATATACTGTGTTTCCGTATTCATTAACCCATTTAAATGAATGAACACTTGAACCTCTCATTTGACGGTAGTTTGCTGGAATTCCTTCGTCAGAGAATAAATGTACTAACATATTTGTTGTTTCTGGCGTTAAAGACCAGAAATCCCAGTAACGATTACCTGTTTGAAGGTTTGTTCTTGGATCTGGTTTTAATGCATGAACCATATCAGGGAATTTCATAGCATCACGAATAAAGAATACAGGTAAGTTATTACCAACGAAATCGTAATTTCCATCTTCAGTATAGAATTTCACTGCAAATCCACGTGGATCACGTAATGTTTCAGGAGAATGCATACCATGGACTACTGTTGAGAAACGTGCAAATACTGGTGTTTCTGTTCCAGCATCCTGTAAGAATTTTGCTTTCGTATATTTCTTCATACTATTTTTTGTAATAAACACACCATGTGCACCTGCCCCGCGTGCATGAACTACACGCTCAGGTACTCTCTCGCGGTCGAAATGAGCTAACTTTTCAATCAGTTGATAATCTTCTAAAAGAGTTGGACCTCTTCGTCCTGCAGTTAACGAATTTTGGTTATCTCCAATTGGTACACCTTGATTTGTTGTTAAGCGATTATTTGTCATATTTTGTCTCCTTAATTAGAATTATTATTATTTAGTATTAATTATATGATAATGTAATTTAGAATGAAAATCAATATTAAACTATAATTATTATAAACTAGGAAAATTTTAGGAGTTTCCACCACCTCTTTACTATGTATCAACATTACTAAATGCTTATTTCTGCCTACAAGGAACCCTGTCTATTTATATCTATTTCATTGGTTTATTTTTTAGCATAAGAAATTAATGAGAACTTAAATGAACACAAAAAAACCTATCTCCGATGTTTTGGAGATAGGTTCATAGAATATATATTAGAAATTAATATATTTTTGTGGATCAACGGCATTTGATTTGCTAGCATTCCACTCACCTTTATGAAGTTCAAAGTGTAAATGCTGACCAAAAGAATGACCAGTGTTACCCATAAAACCAATTTTTGTACCTTTTGAGACAGATTGTCCAGTTGACACGTTAAAGCTATCTAAATGCGCATATACCGTTGTCCATACTTGTCCATCAATATTATGTGTAATAAATACGCAGTTACCATATGATGAAGAAGTATATGCTCTGATTACAACGCCATCACCCGCTGAAACAACAGGGACTGTTCCACTACCTGCTATATCAACTCCATCATGGAATCCTCCACCATCAAAAGATCTGTTACCAAATCCTGAAGAAATATAACCTGCAGCTGGTCTTGTAAAGTTTCCACTTGAAATAGGTGGCGTACTTCCCCCTCCAGAGTTCCCAGAGTTTCCTGAATTACCAGAACCACCATTTGATGGTTTATTGTCATTTTTCTCTTTTTCTCTTTCAACTTTTAATCTTGCTTCTTCTGCAGCTTTTCGTTTTGCTTCTTCTGCTGCTTTTTTCAGCGCAATTTGCTGGCTGGCTAATAACTCATCCTGCTCTTTTAAATTTAAAACATCTTCATGTGCTTCTTTTTCTTGTTCTTTTAGAGACGCCATTAAATTGTTTTGTTCATTGACTTGATTTGATAGCTGTTTATTTAAGCTTTCTAAATTCGCTAAATCTCGCTCTATTTTTGCTTGTTTGACTGTCATTTCATCTTTTTTACTGTTTACAATCTTTAAATCTAAGTTTTGCTGTTTAATAATATCTTCATCTGCTTCCATGATTACTTGTACAGCACTCATTCTTTGAATTAAATCTCCGAAACTATTAGATCCTAAAATAACATCGATGTAAGATAGCATTCCGCCAGACTTTTGAAGGGATCGCATTCTATCTTTTAATAATTCTTGTCGAGACTCAATGCGTTTCTCAATAAACTTTATTTCTTCCTTCAATTTGCTAATTTCTTTTTTACCACTCTCAACTGCATCCTGTGTTTGGTTAACTTGACGTTTTGTTTCTTTCATTTTTACGTCAAGCTGTTCAAGTTTTTTAACAACATTTGCTTGATCTTGTTGTAAATCATCAATCTTGTCTTTTGTTGCTTCTGACTTTTCTTTAACCTCACTACGTTTCTTTTCGATACTGTCAATTTGTGTTTGGTATTTACTCTCAGCAAAAGAAACGGATGGGATGGCCCCGATGATGAAAGTACTGCTTAACACCATAATCATTACTTTCGATTTTTTATTCTCTTTCATCTAAGATCCCTCCTTATGTATATAGAAAAGCTTTAGTACCTTAATCAACTCAGCTAGACGTTAAAAATAGACACTAAAGCTCATCATTTCATTACTCTATTAAAACAATAAAACTTTTCAATGCATTTATATTATTTACGTAAGAATTTTCGAATTGACATGACACTACCCCACATACCAATAACTGCGCCGATTCCAATTAGAATGGCAGCAATTTGATAAACAAATGGTGAGAATGGAAGTAATGTAAACATTGTTCCTGCTAATTTTGGCATTAACATATTATAAACAACATTATAGCCAGTTAAGATTAATGCGATTGGTAGTATCGCTCCCATAACGCCTAGTAATAATCCCTCTAAAAGGAATGGCCAACGAATAAAGTTATTAGTTGCACCTACTAATCTCATAATCTCAATTTCACGTCTTCTTGCCATAATTGTAATTTTGATTGTGTTTGAAATTAAGAACATTGCAGTGAACAGTAGACCAACAATTAGTACTAAACCAATATTTCGACCAACTGAAACTGCATTAAACAGTTTTTGAACTTGTTTTTTACCGTATATTACTTCATCGATATAATGGAAACCTTCAATTTTTTTCGCAACTGGTGCGATTTTATCAGGTGAATCTGTTTTTACAATATACGTATCATTTAATGGGTTTTCTTGTTCGAAAAGCTCAAACGCTTGTCCATCTTGACCCATACTCTTAATCAAATTATCTAATTCTTGATCTTTTGACGAGAATTTAACTGTCGTTACATGATCAATTTTTTTAATTTCATCTTTTAATGCTCTTTGTTGTTCTTTAGTAGCCGTTAAATCTACTAAAACACGTATTTCAACATCTTTTTCTAGTGTTGTACCAATATGGTTAACGTTTAAAATTACAGTTAAAAATACACCAACAAGCATTAGAGTAACCGCAACAGCACTAACAGATGCAAATGTCATCCAGCCATTACGTCTTAAATTTCGTAGTCCTTCACGAACATGTCTTCTCGCAGTTCTAGCTTTCATAACCGTACACTCCTCTCGCTTGGTCGCGTACAATTTTTCCGCCTTCAATTGCAATAACACGTCTCTTTAAGTTGTTCACTATATCCTTATTGTGTGTGGCCATTACAATAGTTGTGCCACGATCATTAATCTCTTTAAAAATATCCATGATCTCCCAAGTAGTTTCAGGGTCAAGGTTACCTGTAGGCTCATCGGCAATAACAACTTTTGGTTTATTAACGATTGAACGAGCGATCGAAACACGTTGTTGCTCACCACCAGATAGTTCTGTTGGTAAGAATCGAGCTTTATGCTTTAACTTTACAAGATCAAGTACTTCCATAACTCTCTTCTTTATTGTTTTCGGATTTTCTTCTATAACTTCAAGTGCGAATGCAATATTTTCATAAACAGTTAAAGTCGGTAATAATTTATAATCTTGGAAAACAACTCCTATATTTCTTCGTAATATAGGTACTTTGCTATCCTTCATTTGTGCTAAATCAATACCATTAATTAATATCGTTCCTTTTGATGGTTTTTCTTCACGATACATCATTTTAATGAAAGTCGATTTCCCAGCTCCACTAGGTCCAACGACATATACAAATTCACCTTGGCGAATTTTTACATTAATACCATTTACCGCAAGAACACCATTAGGATACGTCTTATAAACTTCTTTTAATTCAATCATGACATTCTCCTTATAGTAATTGTTCCTTATTATTTATAGATTGGATCGGATAAGATCGATTTTATTGATGTCTTAACTTCACTTTTCACGAGCTTTCATGCCTACTGAACCATAATCTCAAATCTGTTCTAATCTACATAATTCGATATTTTTCTGCTAAGCTCCTCTATTATACCACTTAAAAATTGTCACTACTGATAAATTTATGTTACATTTTGTTTAATAGTCAATATTTATTTCGACCTATTTCTAACCACTCTTTTAACAATAGTGGTATTTGTAATATAAATGAAAAAAACAGACCAATTCTAAGTAATTAGATAATTGGTCTGTTTTTTATTTATTTCTTAGTTGCTAACCATTTTGCAACACTTTTTGCATCATTTCCTTGAACTATACCATCAGGCATCTGTCCCCTGCCCTCATGAATGATGGTTTCAATTTCCTTTTCAGAGTACTTTGCACCAACCGTCTTTAATGATGGTCCAATTCCACCTTCAAGTTGTCCACCGTGACAGCTTGAGCAGTTTTGTTTGAAAAGTTTCTCTCCAGCACTTGCTGATACAGGCTCACCCGAGTCCTTATTTCCAGCATTATTATTTGAACCACAAGCTGCTACTGTTAACAGCATTCCACCAGTGACAAAAGCAAGCAATAGCTTTTTCACAAAAATCGCCCCTTTAATAAACCCAATAAAGTCTTATACTTTTAGTGTACTACTGATAGGATGTCACAACTTTTCCTTTTTATGTCAAATTTGTGAAACCTTCGCCAAGTACTTCAGTTGCATCGACTACAGTTATAAAGGCATTTCTATCAATTGATTGTACAATATCTCGTAATGTTATAAATTCTGATTGGTCTAAAACACACATTAATACAGGGCGGTTTTCATTCGTGTAACCACCAACCCCACTTAATTTTGTTACACCTCTATCTAATTCATGTACGATAGCATTTGTAACTAGTTCTTCTTCCGAAGTAATAATTAATGTCATTTTCGATCTAGCAAGACCGATTTGTACTAAGTCGATTGTTTTACTCGTTACAAACAATGCGATTAATGCGTACATACCACTTTCTAAATCAAATACGATTGCGGCTGTTAATACGATTAATCCATCGATAAACGCTACACAAATACCAAGTGATAATCCTGAATATTTATGAACAATCTGAGCTGCTAAGTCTGTACCACCCGTTGATGCTTTTCCACGGAATACAATCCCTAGACCTAATCCAATACAAAGACCTCCAAAAATTGCTGCTAGTAATGGATTATCTGTAGCAGGGCTTAAATCTTCCGTTAAAAGCACGACAAGTGGTAAGAAAATTGTACCTGCTAATGTTTTTATGCCAAATTGGCGACCTAATAATACAACACCTGCAATAAATAATGGAATATTAAAAGCCCATTGTACAATTGCTGGTTTAAATCCAAGTGTACTTTTTAGAATTGTTGAAATACCACTTACTCCACCTGAAGCGATATTATTTGGTAATAAAAAGACGCTAAATGCTACGGCAATAATTGCTGAACCTAATAAAACTAAAAGATAATCGATAACCGTCTTCCCCCACCCTACGTATAAAGTGGTTCCATACTTTACTTTCCTCAATGTAATCCCCCAAACTTTCTCTAGTTGATAATTTTAAATTTTGTAACCTTTTATAAGGTCTATATCTCTATTTTTTATTAATCAAAAAGACTAAAAGCGATCTAACTTAATGAATGAAAATTTACTTTTTAATTTTTGTTTAAAAAATATAATTGCAATAATATTTAAATAATCCCCAATATAGCTAGTTGCTATCTCCCGAGAGAGAAAACATCATAAAGAGAACATCTTCAATAAGAAGATGTTTACTTTGAAGACTTCAGTTAAACCTCAATAAAATGGCTGTTAAGAACGCAAACTTTCCCCTGTATTCTTAACAGCCAATTTTTTTAGTCATATCAGAATTTCTACAAGACTTATCTATTTATATTAAATTTTTGAACGTAAGTAAGCATCGATAAATGGATCAAGTCCACCATCCATTACTGCTTGTACATTACCTACTTCAGCACTTGTTCGATGATCTTTAACCATTGAATATGGGTGGAATACGTATGAACGTATTTGGCTACCCCAACCAATTTCTTTTTGCTCACCACGAATTTCATCTAGTTGAGCTTGTTGCTCATCTAATTTACGTTGATATAACTTAGCTTTCAACATTTTCATCGCTGCTTCACGGTTTTTAATCTGTGAACGCTCAGATTGACATGTAACAACAGTGTTCGTTGGTGTATGAGTAATACGAACTGCTGAATCAGTCGTATTAATATGCTGACCACCCGCTCCACTTGCACGATACGTATCAATTTTCAAGTCTTCTGTACGAACTTCAATTTCAATTTCTTCATTGAATTCAGGCATAACTTCACATGACACGAATGAAGTATGGCGGCGACCAGAAGAGTCAAATGGAGAGATACGCACTAAACGATGAACACCTTTTTCCGCTTTTAAATAACCATAAGCATTGTGACCTTTGATCGCTAAAGTAACACTTTTAATTCCAGCTTCATCACCTGGTAAGTAATCTAAAGTTTCCACTTTGAAGCCACGTTTTTCAGCCCATCTAGTATACATACGTAATAACATTGAGCCCCAATCTTGTGACTCAGTACCACCTGCACCTGGGTGAAGTTCTAATATTGCATTATTTTTATCATAAGGTTCACTTAATAATAATTGAAGTTCAAAATCATTTAGTTTAACCGTTAATACTTTTACTTCAGAAACTAACTCTTCAAAAAGTTCGTCATCGTTTTCTTCTTTCACTAACTCATATGTTAATTCAAGATTTTCATAGCCGTCATTTAAATCATTGAATTCATTAATGACTTCTTTTAATCCACTTACTTCACTAATTACGACTTGAGCTGCTTTTTGGTCATCCCAGAATGTCGGTTCTGACATAAATGCCTCAAGCTCGTCTAATCTACCTTGCTTTGTTTCTACGTCAAAGAGACCCCCTAAATGCTTGAAGGCGTTTCGCCATCTTTTCTAATTCTTGCTTTACTTCTACTAATTCCATTACTTACACCTCAATTAAAATTTTATGAACAATAAAAAGCAGGTAAAGACAAGTAATTAGGAAGTCACTGATTCCCTAATAACTACTTGCCCTTGCCCCTTTTTCATACAGTTTCTATACTATTAGATTCCTTTTCCGTGGCAGTTTTTATACTTCTTACCTGAACCACAAGGACAATCGTCATTTCGGCCAATTTCTTCGCCTTTTACAACTGGTTTTTTCTTAACTTCACCTTCATCAGTTCCTACATGAATTGCTTCACCTTGAACTGCTTCACGTTCAACATCTGCTTCAATTTCAGCCTTCATAATAATACGAGAAACTTCTTCTTCAATAGAAGCAATCATTTCTTCAAACATTGCGAAGCCTTCCATTTGATATTCGCGAAGAGGATCAATTTGTGCATATGCACGTAAATGAATACCTTCACGCAGTTGATCCATTGCATCAATATGAGCCATCCACTTGCTATCAACAGTACGTAATAAGACAACTTTTTCAAACTCACGCATTTGTTCAACTGGTAAAAGTTCTTGTTTTTCATCGTAACGTTCAAATACTGCCTTTTGAATTAGTTCAACCATTTCATCCGGCTCGATTAAACGTAATTGTTCAACACTAATTTCATCTTCATTTAGTAATGTAGCTTCTACGAAGTCTACAATACCCTCTAAGTTCCACTCTTCTTGAAGTTGTTCATTTGGTGTATGGGCTGAAACGACACGATTAATCGTTCCTTCGATCATGCTCTTCACTATTGGTTGTAAATCATCTGAATCGATTACTTCAGAACGTTGAGCATAAATTACTTCACGTTGCTGACGTAATACATCATCATATTGTAATAATTGTTTACGAGCATCAAAGTTATTACCCTCAACTCGTTTTTGTGCAGATTCTACTGCACGAGAAACCATTTTACTTTCAATTGGTTGAGAATCATCTAAACCTAAACGGTCCATCATAATTGATAAATTATCTGAGCCAAATCGGCGCATTAATTCATCTTCCATAGAAAGATAGAAAGTTGTAACCCCTGGATCTCCTTGACGACCAGAACGTCCACGTAACTGATTATCAATACGACGGCTTTCATGGCGTTCAGTACCAATTACTGCTAATCCACCAAGTTCACGAACACCTTCACCTAATTTAATATCCGTACCACGACCAGCCATGTTCGTCGCAATTGTAACAGCACCTTTATGACCTGCTAATGCGATAATATCTGCTTCACGCTCATGGTTTTTTGCATTTAATACTTCATGCTTAATCCCTTTACGCTTTAATAACTGAGAAATTAATTCAGAAGTTTCAATCGCAACAGTACCAACAAGAACTGGTTGGCCAGCTTTGTGACGCTCTGCAATCTCTTCAGCTACAGCATTAAATTTACCAGTCATAGATTTATAAACTAAATCCGGCTTATCATTACGAGCAATCGGACGGTTTGTCGGAATAACTAGTACGTTCATATTGTAAATATTGCGGAACTCTTCTTCTTCTGTTTTCGCAGTACCAGTCATACCAGATAACTTTTTGTACATACGGAAATAGTTTTGGAAAGTAATCGTAGCAAGAGTCATACTTTCATTCTGAATTTTTAAACCTTCTTTTGCTTCAATTGCTTGGTGAAGACCTTCACTGTATCGACGACCTTTCATTAATCGTCCAGTAAATTGGTCAACGATTACAATTTCACCGTCTTGAACAACATAATCAACATCATTTGTCATCGTAACGTGTGCACGTAGCGCTTGATTAATATGATGGTTTAAGTTTACATTTTTTAAATCGAATAGGTTTTCAACGCCAAACGAACGCTCAGCACGAGAAATACCTTCTTCAGTTAATAATACAGATTTCGTTTTTACATCATACGTAAAATCTTGATCCTTTTGAAGCATCCCAACAAAAGCATTCGCTGCGATATAAGCTTGAGCTGATTGTTTTGCTTGTCCAGAAATAATTAAAGGAGTACGTGCTTCATCGATTAAGATTGAGTCAACCTCATCAATAATTGCATAGTTTAAAGGACGTTGAACTCGTTGCTCAGCGTAAACAACCATGTTATCACGTAAGTAGTCAAAACCTAGTTCATTGTTTGTACTGTACGTAATGTCACATGCATATGCTTCACGTTTTTCATCTGACTCCATACTATTTAAATTTAAGCCTACAGATAGACCTAAAAATTCATATAATTGACCCATTTCACGCGCATCACGGCTCGCTAAGTATTCATTTACTGTAACAACGTGAACACCTAAACCACTTAATGCATTTAAGTAAACTGGTAAAGTAGACGTTAATGTTTTACCTTCCCCAGTTTTCATTTCTGAGATATTACCTTCGTGTAATGAAATTCCACCTAATACCTGAACTGGATAAGGTGTCATACCAAGCACACGAGTTGCACCTTCACGAACTACCGCAAAAGCTTCAACCAGAATATCATCAAGCGTTTCACCTTTTTGAACACGTGCTTTAAACTCTTCTGTTTTTGCTCTTAATTCATCATCTGATAACTTTGCATACTGATCCTGTAATGCTACTACTTGATCAACCTGCTTTTGCATTTTATTTAATTGTCGTTGATTAAGGTCAAACACCTTTTTTAACATTCCAAGCATTCGTAACGCTCCTCTATTTTAAAGTCATAAACAAATGTCTTAATTGATTAGATTTAGATACTATTTCTAATTTTATCATTAAATGAAGACAAGTGACAACCTTATGGACACAATGTACCATTAGAATTGTTTAATTCTTTCGAAAATAATCGTTTTTATTAGTATTTTCGCCTAATTATGATGAGAAACTCTGTTAAAAAAGGGGGTTATTTCCACTTCAAGATGCTCGCTTTCCGTGGGGCATGCGCTGAGCCTACTCGACGCCTTCGCGTCTGAGGGGTCTCACCTGTCCCGCTACTCTCACAGGAGTCGAGCACCTTCCGTTCCAATCAACTTCTTAATAAGTCGTTAGTTTACTTATAGAAACCCTCTTTATAAACAACAATCTTCTAGATAAAAATAATAATTAAAATTTATCCAATAAACATATCAAATCTTTAAACAAAAAAGGACTAAGCAAGAAAATTCTGCTTAGTCCTTTTCACTCTATTATTCTATTATTTAGCTTCAATCAATCCATAACGACCATCTTTTCTTGAATACACGATGTTCGTTTTGTTCGTTTCACCATTTAAGAATACGAAGAAGTTATGACCTAACATATTCATTTGTAATACTGCTTCCTCTGCATCCATTGGTTTTAAATCAAATTGTTTCGTACGAACCAATTCAATTTCATGTTCTTGATCCTCAACTGCAACTGCAGCTTCAGAAGATGTCGCAAACATATATTTTAAAGATCCTTTTTCACGAAGTTTGCGGTTTACTTTTGTTTTATGCTTTCTAATTTGACGATCTAGCTTATCAATGACTAGATCAACAGCTGCATAAAGATCAGCATGTTCTTCTTCTGCACGTAATAACATATACGTACCTGGAATAGTGACTTCAATTCTTTGCTTGTCGTGGAATACCTTTGCGTTTACTCGAGCTGTTAGATCCTCATTAAAGTGACGATCAAAACGTGATAATTTCTTTTCTACGTATTCACGAATTGCTGGAGTAATTTCAATATTTTCGCCTCGGATGTTTAGCATCATATGGGTTTCCTCCTTCATCAAGCTCCAAAAATGAAAGCTGTCTATACTTATATTCTACACTAGATTGATATATTCCTTCAAAGAATATTTGTCCAATATCAGAACTTTTTTATCTTTACAAGAGATTATATTTAAAGATTTCGTTAAAGATTCACTGTATTTTTTTCCAATTAGTAAATATAGAAGAAACTTATCCAAACTGTCCAATAACTTCAAGGGACTAGGCACAGGAAACAAGATAAAAACAAACAAAGACTTACTCAATTGAGTAAGCCTTTGTGTTCCGAATCTATATAAGCAAATATTTACTTATTAACGGATATTAGATTTTAGTTACGTTAGCAGCTTGAGGTCCACGGTTACCTTCAACGATTTCGAAGCTAACTGCTTGGCCTTCTTCTAAAGATTTGTAACCATCAGCATTGATCGCTGAGAAATGCACGAATACATCGTCTCCATCTTCGCGCTCGATAAATCCAAAACCTTTTTCTGCATTAAACCATTTTACTTTACCTTGCATTCAAATCCATTCCCTTCAGTCGAAAACTTGTGAATCTTCTCCACAATTCAACTATACATCAAAAAAGTGGGGCAAGTCAAAAATGTCTTGTCGCCTTTTTTTCCGACAATTCGACAAATTCTAAATTCAAGATAAAAGGGTTAAGGGGATGAGGGTTGAAACAAGTAATTTCCGACCTTATATTTCCCTTAACCCTTTATTTGACAAGCATTTTACACTTTAAATCGATAAGGTACTGTCGTTACAATTACACTTCGTTTGTGCAGTAAATATGCACGAAGTAATAAACTAGATTGATTATGCAAAACATTATGCCAGTTTTTCTTTGTAATAAATTGTGGAATTAAAACTGTGATTTCAAACCCATTTTCATGTGCTTTTGTTTCCATTTGATCAATTACTTTTAATAACGGTCTAGTAATTTCTCGATACTCAGAATGAACAACAATTAGCTTTACATTTGGATTCCAAGCTTCCCATTTATCTCTCATTTGCTGTTCACTTTCTTTATCAAATGAAATATAAACTGCGTAAACCTCATCTGCAATACCCTGTGCATACTGCATCGTACGCTCTACAACTTTTGTAATACCAGCAACTGGTACAATCATGATATTCCCTTTAATTTTATCAGGAATATCATTATTTAATCTAAGCTGATCTCCCACTGCCTCATAATGACTTCTAATTCTCAAGAATAGATACACGATGATTGGTAAGAAAATAAGAATTGACCAAACTTGACTGAATTTAGTTGTTAAGAAAATAATTGAAACTAATGCAGAAATTAATGCACCAATTAAATTTGTGATTAATTTTGGGAACCAATTTGCCGGTTTTTCTCTTAACCATTTAATAACCATACCTGTTTGAGAAAGCGTAAATGGTATAAATACACCGACTGCATATAATGGAATCAATTGCTCTGTTTTCCCTTGGAAAGCAATGATTAAAAGAATTGATGCAACACCAAGTGTGATTATTCCATTTGAATAACCTAAACGGTCTCCACGAAGTAAATACATTCTTGGCATAAACTTATCACTTGCTAAGTTGTAAGCAAGTAATGGGAATGCTGAGAAACCTGTATTTGCTGCTAAAACAAGAATTAAAGCTGTTGTTCCTTGAATGAAGTAGTAAATAATATTACGGCCAAAAATTTCTGATCCTAGTTGAGACATAACTGTTTCTTCTGCATTCGGCGTGATGCTATACCAATAAGCTAAGAACATAATACCTGAAAATAGAACCGCTAGTATTAGACCCATCATCGTTAATGTTTTTGCTGCATTACGTTCAGATGGTTCTTTAAAGTTTGGAATGGCATTCGAAATCGCTTCTACCCCTGTTAACGCTGAACAACCCGACGAGAATGCTTTTAATAGTAAAAATAATGCAATCCCACCAGGAATAGGTCCACTTGATGCATGAGTTACTTGTGGTCCATGACCAGTTATGACATTAAAGAGTCCCACAACTATGATAATGACAAGTGCAACCACGAATAAATAAACTGGATACGCTAAAATAGATGCTGATTCAGTCAATCCACGTAAATTTAGAATCGTAATAAAAATAACAAGTAAAACTGATATAAACACTGTATGACTATGTAAGATTGGGATTGCTGACGTGATCGCATCCGTTCCAGCAGACACACTAACTGCTACAGTCAAAATATAATCGACAAGTAATGAACCACCAGCAACTAAACCTGGAATAACACCGAGATTTTGCTTAGATACTACATAAGCTCCACCACCATGTGGATAGCTATAAATAATCTGGCGATAAGACAAAATTAAAGCTAACAATAAAATAAGTACGCCAATACCGATTGGAATTGAATACCAATATGCGACAGCACCAACAGTTGCTAGCACAATTAATATTTGCTCTGGTCCATAAGCAACAGAAGATAATGCATCTGACGATAAAATTGCCAATGCCTTTGTGTTCGAGAGCTTTTGCTCCCCTAACTCTGTTGTCTTAAGTGGCTTACCGATTAAGTATCGTTTTAAGATCGATAACATAAGTACACCTCTACATAATAAGTATGAAACTAAACCATTTGAGTTTATCACAAAAATGGCAAAAATTGTGTTAAATTCATGAAAATAATACCAATATTTATTACACTTTACGTAAATTAATTACTATTAAGTTACCTCTATTCTTAAATAAAATACTACAAAACAAAAAAGTATCCCGTTCCCACGGGATACTTTGATTTTTATTCCGTTTTATCGAAAAAAGCTGAAAGATTATTTAATGATTTATACGGATTAATATACTGGGTGTGTACCTTTTTTTGTTCTTTTAATCCTGAAAGATCTTTCTTAATATCAGATAAAATGATATTCATTGAATGATTAATTCGAACATTTAAATCAACAATCTTCTTCATCAATTGTCGTTCATTCTCATCTTTAGGTGGCTGCACACTCGGTAGCAACCCATCTCTTTCATCTAATAAAGAAAAGATTTTTTCTATGATTTCATCACGTTTTTCCTGAGACGGAACTTCTGATGTTAGTTCTGCAAGCTGTGTAGTAACCGAAAAAAGTGTTTGGTTCACATCCATTATGCTTGTCCGCCATTAGCAAACGTTTTTTGGCGATTGATTTGAATAACTTCTTTCCATGTATCACGGAATTCTGTCACGAATCCTTCCACTTCTTCAAGAATTGAAACATCATTTTTAATATTCGCTTGAATCAATTGACGATTCAAATAATCATAAAGCTGCATTAAATTTTGGGAAACTTCTTGTTCCATATCTAAAGTGACCATTAATTCACGAATGATATCTTGTGCTTTTATGATATTCTTATTTCGTTCTGCAAAGTTCTTTTGTGCAATTGCACCTTTCGCTAAGTGAATAAATTTAAGACAACCATTATATAACATCAACGTTAATTCACCTGGAGATGCTGTGTTTACTGAGTTTTGTTGGTATTGTTCATAAGGGTTTTTCATTGCCATTTTTTTGTCCACCTCAACGATTATTGTCCACCAAAGGATTGCATTAATTGTGCACTTTGAGCATTTGCTCTTTGCACTGCACTTTCCATTGCATTAAATTGACGATAATAACGATCTTCTATTTTTATTAATCGATCTTCAAAATTTCCTATACGTTTATTTAAGTCTAGTAAATTTTTACCTAAAGTAAATTGATTGGAAGTATTATATGACTTTCCTGCTTTTTTTGTAATATCATCAACTGCATTTTTCAATGTATTTTTTAATCGAACAGCTAACCCTTGATCACTAGTAACCTTTGGATCAGTTCCAGGTTGTATAAATAAATTTGCAACTTTATTTGGATCGTCTTGAATCGATTGTTTTAACTTTGCTTCGTTGATAATTAGTTTTCCGCCATTTAGGTAGTCATCACTTGTAGTTATTCCAATACTGCTTAACAATTTAGTAGCTGAACCTGAAACCGGATTCCCTAAATTTGATCGCATTTTATTTAAAACATCACGTAAAACGCTATCTCCTCGAAGTAATCCACTTTGGGCCTTATCTTCCCATTGTTTAATTTGATCATCTTTCATTGATTCTTTTTGTTCGTCTGTTAAAGGCTGAAAGTCGCGATAACGTTTTTGAGTTACTTTATTACTAATATTAGCAATTAATTCATTGTATGAGTCAACGAACGATTTTACACTTTCAAACACTTTATTAGCATCAGTAGTAGTTGAAATAGTAACTGGGGTTGCTGAAGTTTGTTTTAAAGTATAAGTAACATCGCCAACTGTGAAAGTGTTTGATTTACGTGTTGTTGTAAGACCATTGATTTTAAAACTCGCATCGGAACCATTTGATGAAGGTATTAGGTTATTGGAACCGTCAGCAGAAAATCCTATTGCTTGCATAAAGCTCTTAGTTCCCGCCCCTGTACCAGACTCATTGATTTTAATACCCGCTCCTGAACCTGTTGCTTTATTTGTAATAACCATTTTTTGTGTTGCAGAATCATAAAATGCTGATACTCCAACACTAGAATTGTTAATTTTCTTAATAACATCATTAAGTGAGTCCGTCGAACCATCAATATCAATCGATACTGTTGAGCTTACCCCATCGGGTGATGTTACATCAAATTGCAATTTTTGTGTACCGGATAGCTGGTAGCCACCATTAAATGTAATTGTATTTAATTTTGCAGTAGGATCAATTGATCCTCCACCACTATTTAAAACTGCATTTGATGTCCATCTTACACTTGTTGCTAATGAAGTAATTTCATCGATTGAATTTACTACATTACTAGTTGTATTAGTCGAAGTTGCAGTTACTACACTTTCATTCGAACTAGATACTGACTTAGCATTAAAAGTTGAAACTAAACCTACACCATCAGTAACTTGTTTTCGGAAATTTTCCATCAGCAAATTTAAATCGCGATATTGTTGTGTTTGCCATTCATTTATTTGCTTTTGGGCTTTTAATTTATTTAACGGTAGTTTTTCAGCATCCATTAATTTTTTGACTGTAGCATCAATATCAAGTGCGCCAGAAAAACCTGTTATACGGTTTACCATAAAATATCACCCTTAAATTTTTTTATCAAACATTAAACCTATAAATTCTTTCATCGCTGCATAAAAGTCTAATAGTTTTTTTGAAGGAATTTCTTTAACAACTTCTTTTGTATCTTTATCTACTAAAACCGCATAATAACTATGAGTTTTATCATGTAATTTAAATTCTAAGGATGTTTGTGATGGTTCTAATAACTTGTTCATTCCATCAATAACTTTTTCTAAATCTTTTTTTGAAACTTTAAAATCTCCATTCTCATTAACAGAGACTTTTTCACCATAATCTTTAACTTCTTGGCCTTGTTGTTGTACAGGGATGTTTGGGACATTCTTAGCCAAAGTCGAAGTAGATATATTGTTTATCATTCGACTTCCTCCCTTTAAATAATTAATCCTCTTCTATTAATATATCGGTAAAAAAAATAAAAAGTGTAGATGGAAATTAACTAAGTGAAGTTCCTATTTACTTTTAATTATTTTATTAGCTACTTATTTAAATCACTTTTTATATTTAATAATATTAAATTAAAGTTAAATTTAATGAATTTAATACAATTTATTCAAATTCATTTAGTAATCTCCGAAATAAATCAAGATAGTAAGTTAAGAATCTATTAATGTAATTAACTAAATATTTTTTTTATTTTAATTCAAAAATTTTCTTTTAACCGGAGGATAAAACATGACTTCTACACAACTAGTTCCGAGTCATTATAAGAAATTCTCATGTATTGGAAGTGATTGTGAGAATCACTGTTGCCAAGGATGGGTAGTATCTATTGATAAAAAAACATATAAAAAATACCAAAATTCTAATGACCCTGCCTTGGCAAAAAATTTAAAGAGGTATAAGGGTAATGATAAAGGTATGCCTTATGCAACTATAAAGATGAAAGAATGTGGAACTTGCCCATTTTTAACAGAGAATGGACTATGTTATATTCATGCAAAATATGGTGAAGAAATGCTTAGTTCAGTTTGTTCCGTTTTTCCACGTGTAAAAAACATATATAACGATGTGTTGGAACAATCACTCTACCTTTCGTGTCCTGAAGCCGCTAGAATTGCTTTATTAGATCCAAATCCTATGGAATTCGATATTGAAACATCAGATCGTGTTATCTTAAATTCAATCTCAAAGAAGACTAATGACATTAGTCATTTGAGTAATTTGTCACCACATTTCTTTCAGTTGCGTTCATTTGCAATTGAACTAATGCAAGAGCGTACATGGGATTTAAAAACTAGATTATTATTATTAGGATTTTGGATTCAAAGATTAGAAAAATTAGAGAATATAACTTTATCCGATTCTGACCTAAAAGAAGAGTGGGCTAGTTTCATTACCACTTACTCAGCTCATATAAAATCTGGTACTATAGATACTTTATTAGATGGTACAAAAGGAAATGAATCTCGATTTGTAGGTTTTATTCAAGCTTATTTCTCAACTAGAAACGATATTGAGAATATTTATAAAGAATATAAGCTATTAGTATCAAATTTATTAAATAATTTCGAATGGCTTAACGGTCAAATTAGTGATTGGACATCCAGTTATACAACCATAAAGCATAAATCCGATAAACTAATTAATTCCAAAGAATATATACTTGAAAATTTCCTAGTAAACGAAATTTTCAAAGATTGGTTCCCATTTGGAAAAAATACTATGTGGGACCATTATTTATCTTTAATTTTCCATTATACAATCATAAAAGTTCACTTTATGAGTATTATTAGTGAAACTAGCTCACTAGAAGATGAAGACATAATAAATGCAGTATACCTCTATGTTCGATCATCATTACACAGAAAGTCTTATGTAAACAGTATTTTAGAATATGCTAAGGACAATCAAATGAACGATTTAGCATCCGTAGTCATTTTATTAAATTGCTAATTTTTAAAATTTAATCAATAAATAAAGTATAAAAAGGAGTAACAATAGTTACTCCTTTTTACTTTTTATTATTAACTTATTACTCTTACCGCAACAAGAATTGTAATTCCATCACATACTACCCTTATATTCGTTGTATAACCAACTTTTGCTGAAGATGGGATTGTTACAAGTCCATTCGCGGTTACTGTCGCCGTAGACAGATTATTTGAACTGTAAGTAGTTCCATTAGATGATTGAGTAACATCTTTTTGCGTACCATCAACCAATGTGCCCATAATCGTTAATTGTCCAGATGTCCCAGCTTTTAATGAAATAGTTGTAGGAACTGATTCTAATGCAATTAACTTATTAGGATTAGTAGTCACATTAATCGATACATATTTAGTAATTCCATTATTTCGAACTGCAATCTGTATTACGATTGCATCTTTAGCACTACTAGATAATGTAATTAATCCATCCGCGCTCACTGTTGCATAACTTGAATTACTTGAATACGTAGTTTTATCACTACCATGAGTTATATCCTTAGTACTTCCATCACTGAATGTTCCAAGAACACTTAATTGTTTAGTTGTTCCAGTTACCATAGTGAATGTCGAAGGAGTAACTGTAAAATTAGTAACTTTTATGGATGGGTCTACTACATTAACGATAACATAAAGACCGACACCATTATTAGATATAAATATAGACGCTGTTGCCCCGTCTGTAGCATTACTTGGTGCAGATAATAATCCGTTAGCATCAACAGTAACTGCACTTTTATTATTACTATTATATAAAGTACCTGTACTTCCTAAAGTAATATCTTTTGTACTTCCATCGGTGAAAGTACCGGTTAAAGAAAGTTGGAATGTTCCTCCAGGAGCAATAGTAACACTTGCAGGATTACTAGAAATTGACTGTACCTTAGGAGTAGGATCTACAACATTTAGTACAATTACTTTATTAAATCCATTATTAGAAACAGTAATATATGCCTTTGAGCCATCAATTGCACTATTTGAAACAGAAACTAAACCTGTAGAATTTACATTCATAAATGAAGAGCCACCAGTTAAATATACTGTACCTTGGCTTACTGAACTTATATCTTTTGTACTTCCATCACTCAATGTTGCTGTAACGATTAACTGTTTTTGTTCTCCTGGTGCCATTATAAGTGAAGAAGGATTTACTGTTAATCCAGTTACTTTTGGTGATGGATCTGTAACAGTAACTGTTATTATTTTGCTAACAGAGCCATTACTAATTACGATACTAGCAACATCATTTTCCTTAGCGCTTGTAGAGATTGTAATTAACCCATCAGCGTCAACAGTTGCAATTGAAAGTGTATTACTTTTGTAAATTGTCCCTTCGCTACCAAGAGTAATATCCTTTGTACTTCCGTCACTGTATGTTCCTAAAATTGTTAGTTTTTGAGTTTTTCCAATATCGATAGTTGGTGCTAAAGGTGTAACATCTAACTTTGTTAGTTTAGGTGCTGGATCTACAACTGTCAGAGTTACATTTTTAATGATTCCATTGTTTGTAACTGCTATAACTACATTTGTTCCCGTAGTAGCATGAGTTGAAACTGTAATATTTCCTTCAGGACTAACAGTCGCTGTTGAAACCGCTTTACTTTCATATTTAGTTCCTTCTGTTGATGAAGTCACATCTCTCGTAGTTCCATCTTCTAAGTTTCCAACTACAGACAATTGAATAGTTTGTCCAGGTTCAACAGTGATAGCATCTGGAGTGACTGTTAACGAGGTAACCTTAGGTCTTGGATCAACAACGTTTACAGTTACAACCTTTAAAATCCCGTTATATTGTACTTTTACTGTAGTGTTATATCCATATTTAGCCGCACTTGGAATTGTAATCAAACCGTTTGCGTCAACTGTTGCTGTTTGACTTGAACCACTTGTGTAACTTGTTCCTTCAGTTGCGAACGTAACATCTTTTGTACTTCCATCACTATAGACTGCACTTACAGACAATTGTTTTGTATTTCCTGGAGATAAATCCAAATTCATTGGGTTTACTACTAGGTCTGTTAGTATTACACTGGTATCTTTAACTGTCACGTTTATTAATTTTTGAATTCCATTGTTCGTAACTAGAATCGTAGTTTTCCAGCCATCTTTTGCATCGTTTGGAATTGTAACTAAACCATCTTGGCTTACTAACGCTGTTGAAATTGAGCTACTTTTATAAATCGTTCCATCAGTTTGGTTAGTAATATCTTTTATTGTGCTATCACTAAGCACACCAGTAATAGCTAATTGTTTTGACTCTCCTGGAGTCATTGTTAAATTACTTGGAGATACTTGTACATCTACAACAACAGGAGAAGCATAGGTATAAGCATTTGTTAACGTAGTATTAGTTCCATCTGGATTTTCTATTACAACGTCAACAATCCCTTGTTTAGTCGCTTGTGGTACAACTACATTTAAATTTTCTGAATTAACAAAGTTTACATTTGCATATTTATCACCGAACTTAACTTTCGCACCATTCAAGAAAAATTTACCACTAATTGAAACTCTATTCCCACCTTCAAAAGGTCCAGAATTAGGCGTTATTTGCGCCAACTCAGGTTTAGCCCAGTAATTAAAGTTAGTAGTTGCGAATTGAGAATCATTATTTTCAACTTTTACCACTATATCTCCTTGCTTACCAGCAGGCGTTGTTAAGGTAATCGTTTGACTATCTACTAATTGTGCTGTTGTAACTTCAACATCATTAAAGAATACCTTTACACCTGGAAGGAAGTATTTCCCCTTAATTGTTACTGTCTCTCCACCAATTACATTACTTTTTGAATCAGTTATCGAATCAATAACTGGTGCATGATTTTTTACAAATATCCCTGTATTTCCAACATTATATGATCTTAATGAACCTGTATAATCTTTATAAGTTATAAATCCTGTAGCAGTATTATATGCACCCGCTTTAGCTCCTTGCTTCAATCGAATTTTATAATGTAATTGCAAGGTATTTGCTTTTAATTCCTCAATATTCCATACAAGTTTATTTCCTGTTACAGTCGGTTGGGGTATATTACTATCATATGAGCCAGGTACAATTTCAAAATTTGGGTCAACTGTCTCAGTAATAGTTACATCGTACGCACTAGCTAAACCTATTTCTTCAACAATTGCTTCATATACTTGTTGCAGTCCAACTGAGCCTAATACAAAGTGATGGTGGTGTGCTGTTGTTGCCATATCTTCTAACAATAGATTAGGAGGACTTGATGTCGGATCTTCATTAGGACCTAATAAAGCGATTGTGTAAAATACAATCCCTGCATCTTTCGCAGCCATTGCAGCTGTTTTTGCAGCTTCTGAATCATTTGCTTGTCCATCTGTTAATAAAACGATTACTGGTTGAGCATCTGGACGATGATTAGCTAGTAAGTTAGTAGCTTCATTTAATGCTTGAGCAGTATTTGTATTTCCGCCTAACCTAACTTGGTCTATATATCCTTTAACGGCATTCGCATCAGTACTTAAAGGAAAAGTGCTTGTACTTGTACTGAAATCAACAATACCAACTGAATGCTTCGTTAAATCGATTAAATCAACAAAACTTTTTGCAGCACTAATCATCGAATTAAAACGATTATCTGTTTGCATACTTCCAGATTTATCGAGCACCAGAATAATATCGTTTGGTTTTACAACATTTACAGGTGGAGTACCTGTTACGTTTAAGGTAACTTCTGTTTCTTCATCTGTTAAAATTGTACTAGGTGCTATAGTTCTCGAAGCATTAATAAAGTTAAATGAGGCAGCTTTTGTATTTACTGGTAGTAATATACTAATTAAAAAGAATAGTATTGTACTAAACTTTATTATTTTACTCATTTGAATCCTCCATAGTAATTTGTCTTGTTTCTTAATATTTATAAATGTCATAAATACAAAATTCAAATATGAAAATATACCTATATAATGTATTTAAAAAAGCGAGTATCCTAACTAGGATACTCGCTCATTTTTAAGTATTAACGAAGAAGTTGTAGTACGCCTTGTGGTTGTTGGTTTGCTTGAGCAAGCATAGCTTGAGATGCTTGAGTTAAGATGTTGTTTTTAGTAAACTCCATCATTTCTTTAGCCATATCAACGTCACGAATACGAGATTCAGAAGCTGTTAAGTTTTCTGAAGCATTATTTAAGTTAGCAACAGTATGCTCTAAGCGGTTTTGCCAAGAACCAAGTGTTGAACGACCAGTTGAAACATTAGCGATTTCTGTATCTAAGTTACCAATTGCACTATCTGCATTTGTTTGAGACTTAATGTCCATTGCACCAAGAGCAGTGTTAGTAGCTGTTAAATCGATTCCAGCTTGTTTAAAGTCTAATTGGAATGATTGGCCTTGGTTAGCACCAACTTGAATTTCAACTTTACCAGCAGCACCAGCAGCACCATTTAGTAATTTTTGAGTATTGAATTCTGTATCAGTTGAAATACGTTTAACTTCTGAACCTAATTGTTTGAACTCTAAATCAAGAGCATCGCGGTCAGCTTGTACGTTTGTATCATTTGAAGATTGTACAGCTAGTTCACGCATACGTTGTAAGATTGAGTGTACTTCATTTAATGAACCTTCAGCAGTTTGAATCATAGAGATACCATCTTGTGAGTTACGAGATGCTTGATCTAAACCACGGATTTGTCCACGCATTTTTTCAGAAATTGAAAGACCTGCAGCGTCATCACCAGCACGGTTGATGCGTAAACCAGATGATAATTTCTCCATGTTTTTGCTAGCATTTGCATTGTTAGCAGTTAATTGACGGTGTGAGTTTAAAGCAGCGATATTGTGATTAATTCTCATTTTATTTTTCCTCCTTGAATGTGTCGGTCCACTTCCTTGTGAACACCATTTTTATTGAAACTTAATAGAAAATCTCGAGCTTTTCATTTTAAGTTCCTTACACAAATTATATCGACGAAATTTTTATAAACTTTAGTCATTTTTATTAATAGATTTTTCGACAAAATGAATATCGGTACTTTTGACCTACACCTCAATCCAAATAAACCTTCATTTAACAACATTTTATGGTATTTCTTGATATACCTCTTCTAAAAAATAGGTATTTCCACTTACTCATTCTCCCTCTTTTTTGTACTAACTACCTTTTTGTCTCATAGACTTGTTATGAAGCAAATAATCGTTTTGTTTCTACTATGTTATTAAAAAGGGGGAATTACTTTGTTAAAGTTCCTGCAACGAATTGGGAAGGCATTGATGCTTCCGATTGCAGTACTTCCTGCAGCTGGTTTATTACTTAGATTTGGGCAAGGAGATTTACTCGACATTCCTTTTATGGCGGCTGCAGGAAATGCAGTATTCGCTAATTTAGCACTTTTATTTGCGATTGGTGTTGCGGTAGGATTAGCAAAAGATCAAAACGGGGCTGCGGGTCTATCAGGTGCAATTGGATATTTTATTTTAGTTGAAGGTGCAAAAGTTATCAATAAAGATATTAATATGAGTGTACTCGGAGGTATTTTATCCGGGGTGATTGCTGGACTTTTATATAATCGTTATAAAGAATTTAAACTACCGGACTTTTTAGGATTCTTTAGTGGTCGCAGATTCGTTCCAATCGTGACAGCAGCAGTAATGTTTATACTAGCTGGATTATTTGGCTATGTTTGGCCACCAATTCAAGATGCGTTAAATACATTTGGAAATAATATGATTGATTTAGGTGCGGTTGGAGCTGGGTTATTTGGATTCTTTAATAGATTATTAATTCCACTCGGCTTGCATCATGTATTAAATAATATTTTCTGGTTTGTTTTCGGTGACTTTAATGGTGTAACTGGCGACTTGAATCGTTTCTTTGCCAATGATCCTAGCGCAGGAATTTATATGGCGGGATTTTTCCCTATTATGATGTTCGGACTACCTGCAGCAGCACTTGCAATTGCAACAACTGCTAAAAAAGAAAACAGTAAAGTTGTATTAGGAGCAATGATTAGTTTAGCGTTCACTTCATTCTTAACTGGTATCACTGAACCGATTGAGTTCTCATTCATGTTTTTATCACCTGTTTTATACTTTATCCATGCTATTTTAACCGGAAGCTCACTTTATATTGCGAATCTTTTAGACATTCATGATGGTTTCACTTTTTCAGCTGGAGCTATAGATTATCTATTAAATTATGGCATCGCCACAAAACCATTACTCCTTTTACTCCAAGGCTTGGTCTATGGAGTCATCTATTACTTTGTCTTTGTTTTCTTTATAAAGAAGTTTGATTTAAAAACACCTGGACGAGAAGACGAAGATTCAGCTATCGAAGAAATTATTTCTAATGGAACAGGAAATGCTGAATCATATGTAATTGCCTTAGGTGGTACTGAAAATATAGTATCTGTTGATAATTGTGCGACAAGATTACGATTGGAGCTCGTAGACACAAGTAAAATAGATGAAGTAGCTATTAAAAAAACAGGTGCACTTGGTGTACTAAGACTTGGTTCATCTAGTTTACAAGTAATTATCGGTACGAAAGTTGAATTTGTTGCAGAGGATATTAAGAACTTTTTAAAAAAATAATTTAACAAATTTAATTAGAAAAAGAGTAGAAACTTTTAATTGTCTCTACTCTTTTTGATTAAAAATATTATTTATATCGACTAAACCAGTTGCAGCTTCCTCATTTTCCTTTTTAATAGATAAATAGATTTCTTTCCGATGAATTTCAATGTGTTTCGGCGCAGAAATTGCAAGTTTAACTTGATCTCCTTCAATTGACGCAATTGAAATTTCAATATCATCACCGATCTTTATCGCTTCTTTGAGTTTTCTTGTAAGTATTAACATACAATTAGCCCTCCTGAGCGAAAGCCGGAGATCCAACTAGTTCATGTTTCGTTTTATAGTTTGGTTGGTTTAATACGACTTGCTTACCAATATTATTTGATGAATTGATTACAATCGGTCCTTGTAAATTTGCAGTTGAATTTACAAATGGTTCCTTAACCGTAATGATACAATATACTATGGTATCTTTTGGTTCATCTACTTTTAATACATCAATCGCATTTTGGGTTAATTCAATTTCATAGTCTGGGAATAGAGTAAACACATCACCAATAACAAATGCTAAAGTTGGCGTTTGAACAGATTGAAGAATTGAAAAAGGCGTTCCATTTTGAAGAGGTAAATTAATAAACTTCGTTTCATCTTCAAATGCAGGAATTCCATTAGGAAAGGTTACTATATCTTCTTGCTGAACAACTAACTCTCCGTGATATTTCGTTTGAATATTCATAACTTCCACCTTATCCTTTTTGATCTATTGTAATGCCAGTATAATCTATTTTTAAATCATTCCATGTATCCATATAAGCACTTACTTTACCAGGAGTAATATTCGTAGTTGCTTTTTGAGGATTAACCTCAATTTCAGGCTTTTCATGTGTTGTCCAATTAATCTCTAAACTACCTGGATCATAGGACATCTTAAAACTACCCCATCTAGGTAAAAAACTAATATTAACATCATAAACTGGGTTCGAACTATTTGATTTTGCGATATCAGCTATTGCATTCTTATTATGTTGTACTTTCATCATTTGGTCACCTTGTTGCGATACTCTTGCAAGACCATCTAGCCAAGCTTGATAACCATCGTTAAAGGCATCTTCAATTCGACGGCGAACACTTTTCATATCGATATCTGCTCTTGCTTCATAGGAGTCCATTTCTAATGTAGGTGCAACTCTTTGGATATCCATTTCTGCATTTTCCTGGTGGATTTTTATTTCTGCTTTTGGTTGTTGAAAATCCAGTATTGGATTTTCAGATTGTAAACCTATTTTTGCAAAAGTAGACTGTAAACGTATTTGAGGGAAATGCATACTCCTCTTCCTCTCATTCTTATTCTTTAATTTTTCTAAAAGAAAAGCTATCATAATTGATAGCTTAACGTAAGAAGTCTAATAAAGATGGTTGAATAATACGTGCACCAACGCCTAATGCTGCATTATGCACACTCTCTTGTGTTTTTAAATCTGTAATAACTTTTTCAATATCAGCATCTTCGTTATCTGACATGACGCGATTTGCGATTATTTCTTGTGTTCCTAATCGGTCATCAATCATCTCTACTCGATTTTCAGTGGCACCAATTTTTGTTCGAGCAGTTAGAACACTATTTAGGATACTATCTAAATCTTGAATAGAAGTATTGATAGCTGCTGTATTATTGGTCTGTAACCCATTATGAAGAGCAACTAATTTGTTCAATGTTGCTTGATCGAATATATTATTAGGATCAGTATTTACGGAAACACTTACCCCTCTTGAAACCTCCACATTAAAAGGACTATATGTTGTTCCATCAGGGTATGTACCTGTGATTGTAATTTGACCATCTGCCGCTGTATTAACGGTCATATCAATAGGTTCCTGCGTCGTATTTAAACCATTAAAAATATATTTATCTCCAACTTGCGTATTACCAAGTGAACCTATATGTGTAATTAATTGTTTTACCTCTGCGGCTAAAGCTTGGCGTGAACCAACACTATTTGTTTCATTCGCCCCATTAACGGCTAGCTCCCTTACTCGTTGAAGTGACTGCGTTACTTTATCAAGAGCATCATCACTCGATTCAATCCACATATAGCCTTCTGATAAATTACGTTTATATTGTTCAACTTGCGTAACATCTGAACGATAATAAATACCCTTCATAGCAATTACTGGGTCATCTGAAGGACGGCTAATTTTTTTACCTGATGCAAGTTGTTCATTATATTTATCAAGCTTTGAGTAACTTGAGCCTAAATTACGAAGCATATTATTACTAATCATCGTCTGCGTAACGCGCATTAATCATTACCTCCCAACTATACCCATACCATTAATTATTTTATCAAGCATTTCATCAATTACAGTGATGTTTCGTGCAGCAGCATTATATGCATGTTGGAATTTCACCATATCAGTCATTTCCTCATCAAGTGAAACACTACTTACAGATTTTCGATGTTGATCAACCGAGTCAACTAAGATGCCGCTATTTGTCATTAATCTATTTGCTTCTTGAGATTGTACACCCATTCCACCAATAATACCTTGGTAATAAGCTGTAATACTAGTATTAGTCGTTGTACCGATTGATAAGTCCGTTCTTCTCATTACATCAGCTAATAATGAAGCGTTTTTTCCATCGCCATCACTAGTAGATGATCCGGCAGCGATATCATTGATATTTGTGATTAGAACCTTAATATTACTTGCATTAATTGGACCAGCGCTTGAACCAAAGAAGTTTCCACCATTTACATCACCTAATGTAATTCCACCTGAATGGACTGTATTAAATGTAGTAGCAAATGTATTTGCAATATCGTCTAAATTTTTTAACATTTCAGGGTATAAACCTACTTGTGCATTCGTGCTATCCAAATATCCGAATGATTTAATTAAACTGTTAAGCTTACCTATCCCATTAAATTTTTCAACCTCAATTGTATTATTCCCAATTGAAACAGTGTCCACTAATCCCGTCATTGAATCATAGTTTACCTTTAGGAATTTTGGATCTGTTTTTATATCTATTCCATCAATTACACGACCAGATTCAATAACCGTTCCGTCCTCAGCAACTAAATCAATCGTTGCTTTTCCTTCAGCTGTTGGTAATGAATGTCCTCCGCTTGAAGAATACGTAACTTTGATATTTACTAAATTAGATAATTTATCGATTAAGCGATCACGCTCATCGTATAAATCATTAGGTAGCATACCATGAGGTTCCACGTCAGCAATTTGGCGGTTTACGTTTTGAATTTGATTTAGAAGCGAATTAATATTTTTTGTTTCAACTTCTATTTGATTTTTTTGATCGTTTTGAACAGTTTTTAAAGAAGTTGATAAATAGTTAAATGTTTCAGCAACGGCTTTACCTCGTTCTAAAACTACTGCTCTTGCCCCTGAGTTAGATGGGTTTAACGATAAATCCTGAAGAGATTGCCAAAAACGGTCTAATGTTTTTGAAAGACCTTGTTCAGAAGGTTCATTCATAATATCTTCCATTTTTTGTAGAGCATCATTACGACTAGCATAATATCCTAATTGACTATTATCATTACGATATTGAATATCTAAAAATGATTCTCTAATTCGTTGTATTGAAGTGACTTCAGAACCTGTTCCAATTTGACCTGGTATATATGGTCTTTCCATTCCTGGACCTGGAAAAGGTGAAGTTTGTTGCATATTCGCACGTTGACGAGTATAACCTTCAGTGTTTGCATTTGCTATGTTATGTCCTAATACGCTTAAGGCGCTTTGTTGGGTATACATACCCCTTTTCGCAGTTTCTAATCCCATAAATGTTGGGCGCATAGATTTGGAACCCCCTAATTTTATCTATATCTGTGAGTCAAATAATGTATCTATCTTTGGTGATTGTTGTTTAGAAGTTGGACCGTAATTTGGTGCCGGTTGTTTTGGCTTTATCATAGACAACGACATAGATACAAACTGCATAGATTGATAGATAAGCTCTTGATTTAAATAATTTCTTTCTTTAAGTTCTTCTATGATTACTTTTAATTCAGATTGAATATTTAGTAGCTTAGTAGCTTCCTCATCAGAAACAACATTCAGACAATCCGAAAGAGTAGGGAGATCCCCACTCCATTCATGTCCACTTAAAACAGCGTAAACTGCTTCAACTCTTTTCTTCTCTAAAACATCAAGTGATAGTAAATATTTCGCTTCTTTATTAATGATTTCATTTAAATTTAATATGTCATTTTTCTTAATTAAATCAGTTTTTGCAACTGATAATTGATATAATTCTGTGTATTCTTCTAATTGTTGTTGGAGTGTAGTAAGTAAAAAAGATGTATTCATGCCGATCCTTCTTCCTTCTAGTTGTTAGTTCTTGCTGAAATATTGAAGCATCTTCTCGGCTACAAGTGATGGTTGTACTTTGTAGGAGCCTTCTTCAATTTGCTTTTGAATTTGTTGAACGCGCTCTTCACGTTCTGACTTTAACTGAGCAGCTAATTGAAGATCTTTTGCCTGAGAGGAAATTTCTAGTTTGTCCGCACTTTTTTGTTTCGGTTTGTCATTTTCAATCTTGTTTATTTGATTTTGATATAATTGAATTCGATCAATACCTGTAGAGTTTGAGTTAATCTTCATTTTTTTCACCTCATTGTCAATCGTTTCATACCCTCTTTTAATCCTATTTCTTCTTATCATCTAAGAAATAAGTTGATTTATCTCTTTTTCGTAATTCTTGAATTCTTCTTTTTTCTTCTTCGACTTTAAATAAATCTTTTTTTAATCCCGTCGAACAGTCTGTGCAAATAGATCCTTTTTGAATTAGTATTCCACATTTTTCACATGGATATCCTAAATTTGGGAAACCAGTAACACGTAGTTTACCGTTTCGAATCCATTTCATAATTAATTCTTCCACTACTCCTGTAGCAGTTACAATTTCATCTATGGTTGCTTTTCGATTTTCACTTTTGCGAATAAAACTATATACTGTATCAAATTGTTTCGATTCAGCCTTATAACAATTTTCACATACATCTCTTAAATTTGTTTTTACAAATATGCTATTACAAGTTGGGCAATTACGTAAATCTCCCATTTATTTCACCTCGTTTTTCGATGTATCATTATTTATATCGGCAAACTGAATCCAAAATTAAGTCATTTTTCACATGACAAATTACCAATTTTTACGCACGAATTAATGTGAGTGAAAATACCTCGCTAGCACCATTTTGTAACAAAACGATTGCAGCATCTCCGACTGTTTTCCCAGTTGTATAGACATCATCTAAAAGTAATATCGGCACATTTTGAAATTTTTCCCCTCCGCAGAATGAAAAAATTTGTTCACGGTTCAATCGCTCAGTTCGATTCAGCTTACTTTGCCTTTCTGTATGAACCCTCTGAAGACATTTCGTTAATGTGAACCCTGCAAGCTCCGCAAGCACTTCAACTTGATTAAAGCCTCTTTCTTGTAACCTTTCCTCACTAAGAGGAATAGGAACTATTATTTTAAACCGTTTAAAATACTTTTCATAGTATTCTTGCAAATCTGTAATAAACATTGTTGCTAATGTAACATCACCGTAAAATTTATAACGGTTCATCCAAATTTTCATTTCAGGATTGTATAGAAAAATTGAACGATTTGATGTTAAAGATAGATGAAATTTACTTTTTACAAATTCCTGACATTGCTCACATATCTTCTCATGGTCTGTAACAGTACCACACTTTTCACAAACAGCTCCAACTATTTTTTCAAATTTAGCTAAACATTGAATACAAGCAGTCTCTTTACGCTTGAAGAATAATTGATGTAGAGCAAATGTTTCTGTAAATTTACGATCACAGTAGATACAAATCATTTTTTATCTAACCATCCTTTTTCAAATCCAATTTGATTCATTTGCAATATTTGTTTTTTTGCTCGTACCATTTCTTCACTAATGCCATTATGAAAAAACATGATTTCCCCAGAGGGATAATCAATATGTCGTCCTGCTCTTCCCGAAATTTGGACTAGTGCGCTTTCCGTAAAAATTTCTTCATCAGAACCTAGTACAGCTATCTGGCTGTTCTTAATTGTTACGCCACGCTCTAAAATGGTTGTTGTAATTAAAACGCTGACATCTCCCTTTCGAAACGCACTGACTTTTTCATGTCTAAGTGGATCTTGACTATGAACTGATGATGTTTTAACCGTTAACTTTTTCACAGCTTCTTCAACAGCACTACTTATATCTATCGTTGGAATAAATAAAAAAATAGAGGAATTTCCTTTCAATATTCTTTGGAGCCACTTCATTAATGGAGTTGGTAATTTATTGTTTTTTTGAATTGTTTTTCGCCAATTACCAATCCATTGAAAGTCGGGAACAGGTAGTGGCTGTCGATGATATCTAGCGGGGACCATAACGCATTCGATTTTTTGGTGAAGCGCCAAGTGTTGTTGTTTCGTTGAGGGCGTTGCTGTCAATTGAATAGTTGAACCGATTTTCGTTCTTGCTTCATCAGCTACCCAGTGCAGATGTTCTTCAATATTATATGGGAAAGCGTCAACCTCATCGATTATGAGGAGATGAAATGTATATCTAAAATTCATCAATTGATGAACTGTACTAATTGTGATTCGTTGCCCATCCCATTTATCTTCACTCCCACCATAAAGTGTCGCTATAGAAGTATTCGGAAATGCCATTTGAATTCTTTTCGTTAATTCTATTAAAACGTCTACACGAGGAGTTGCAATACAAACAAATTTCCCTTCTTTTAAGGCAACATCAATCGCTTCAAATAGCATCTCTGTTTTCCCTGCTCCACATACTGCCCATAACAGTAAATCTGTATGTCCCTTTACTGCTTCCATCACTTTAAGTGATGCTTCTTTTTGCTGCGGGGATAGTTTTCCTTCCCATTCTAAGCCACCTCTTTTATCTTCCTTTTTCATATCTAATTCGTTTACGATCAATCTTGTACAAGTTGTCATTTTGCCCATCACGATACACTTTCGACAGTATGTACACATTGAAGAGCATTTTGCACAAAAAGTACGATAAAAATAGTTTTGATCACGATTTCCACATCGAAAGCATTGATATGTCGTCTTATTTTTTTGAACAGCTTGGATAATCTTACTTGTTGAAGGAATTTCTTGTGGATTCATCATTTGAGGATAAGGGAGCTTTCTTCCGACATATTGGTATTGATTTTGAGCAGTTTCTTGGTTCATTCGTTCGCCTTCTTTCTTAGAAATTAGTTGAACTGTAACACGCATTCGTAATCAGAAGAAGATGAAGAACTAAATTTAATTTTTACAATAAAAAAATGCCCCTATTTAAGGGGCATTCCAAATTAAGTAAAATAAATCAGATTACGTACCAGCCTAGTCCTAACGAACCCTCTCCAAGATGCGTTCCAATAACTGGTCCAAAATATGAAATTTCAATTTCGACATTTGGGTATTGTTCTTGAAGCTGTTCGGCAATCTCCTTAGCGTCTGCTTCACGACTTGAATGAATAACAACAGCTTTCATTTTTTCACCCTTTGAGGCAACCTCACCGAACAATTCAAATATCCGTTTCATCGCTTTCTTTTCTGTACGTATCTTTTCAAAAGCAACGATTTGTTTATTTTCAAATGTAAGGACAGGTTTTACCTGGAGTAGACTACCAACAAATGCTTGTGCACTTGAAAGGCGTCCGCCTCTTTGGAGATGACCTAAATCATTTACCATGAAATAAGCATTAATTGTTTTTTTCATTTCGTCCAATCGCTCAATGATTTCAGTTGGCCCTGCACCTTTAGCCGCCATCTGTGCAGCTTCAATTACATAAAAACCTTGAACCATGCAGCTAATTTCAGAATCATAAGCTACTACTTCTAAGTTATCAAACATTGAACCAGCTGATACAAAGCTTTGATATGTACCACTAATCCCACTTGATAAGCTGATTGCTACAACTGCATCATATTCCTTTGAAAGTTGTTCAAATTTATTAATAATCTCACCATATGCTGGTTGAGAGGTTTTGGGTAACTCTTCTTGTTCTCGAACTTTTAAAAAGAATTGTTCTGCTGTAATCTCAACTTCTTCTTGGTAAGATGCATCACCAAAAATAACGTTAAGAGGAAGCATGTGAATATCTAAAGAATCCCTCAGCTCTTGAGGTATATACGCCGTACTATCTGTAACGATTGCAGTTCTCATTGTTATATCCTTTCTTGCGAATGTAATCTAGCACTATGTATTTAATAGTTTCATTTTACACAATTTAGTATGTAAAATCATTGTAATTTATTCTCTTTACTATGAGTCATTTCGACAACTCACTTGATCAGAAGTACTTATTATACTTTAACACGATAAATGATGAAAATAAAAACAGAGCACCATAACGATACTCTGCTTTACATATTTTCTTATTCAAACTATTTCACTTCAACCCATGAGTTACGGATCGCCGTAACTACAGCATGTGTACGATCATTTACTTCTAGTTTCTGTAAAATATTACTTACGTGGTTTTTTACAGTTTTCTCACTAATAAATAACGCTTCACCAATTGCACGATTACTTTTTCCATCAGCTAACATTTGAAGAACTTCACATTCTCTTCTTGTAAGTAAATGTAATGGTCGACGAACCTCTACCTCACGTGATTTAAATAATTGCTCTTTTAATGAAAGACGACGAAATTCTTCAACTAAGTTATGAGTAATTTTCGGATGCAAGTAGCATCCACCTTTTGTTACAACTTTAATTGCCTCAATAAGCGTATCCGAATCCATTTCTTTTAATAAATAACCTCTAGCTCCTACTTTAAGAACATGAGTTACATATGATTCATCATCATGAATTGAAAGAATGATTACTTTAGCATCAGGGTATTTTTCTAATAAAGCTTTTGTTGCTGTTACACCATTCATATTTGGCATGTTGATGTCGATAATAAATACATCTACTTGATGATCGTCCATAATTGCGACAACCTCAGTACCATCAGAACCTTCTGCAATAACATCAAAACTTTCTTCAAAATCTAGAATTCTTTTAATTCCTTCACGAAATAGTTTATGATCATCCACTATGGCGATTCTAGTTTTCATTTTATTACTCCTCTGCTATTATTCTAGTTTGTTTATATGGTAATTTTGGTAATTATTTCTAAAATATAGTATATTTTAACATATATTTACAAATTATTCGACTTAAATCTGCAAAATGTTCGATCTGAAAATTCACTTTTATAAATTTTCAGACGTTTCTTCTTATACTTCTATCTTTTGTTCTGCATCTATTTCGATTTCTAAAGTGATTCGAATTGTTGTACCGAAATTTAATTTTGAGTCAATTTTAAAATCACCATTTAACAGTTCTACGCGTTCTTTCATTCCGACTAAACCAAAAGAATTTTCTTTTTCACCACTTTCAATATTAAAGCCAACTCCATCATCTCTTACTAGCACATTAATTTTATTTTTTAAAAATTCTATTTTAACAATGACGGTTGATGGACTCGCATGTTTACAAGCATTTTGAACTGCTTCTTGGATCAATCTGAAAATAGCTACTTCTAACTTGGTATCAAGTCTTCTTTCATTATTGCCACAATAATCGAACTGTATTGATATATGGTTATAGTCTTCTAGTGATTTCAAATATTTACTTAAAGTTGGAATTAAGCCTAAATCATCTAATGCCATTGGACGTAAATCATAGATAATTCGTCGTACTTCACCTAAAGCACTACGTACTTGTTCCTTCATATCTCTTAATTCTTTAATCGCATCTTCTTCCGGTCTTTGACGATAAGTTTTAATTAAAAAGTCTGATCTCATTAATATATTGGCTAACATTTGAGCAGGACCATCATGAATCTCACGAGAAAGTTTTAAGCGCTCTTCTTCCTGCGCTTGGATCAGCTGGAAACCAAAAGCTTGCTTTTGTTTTGCATCTTCAAGCATTTGACTTACTTGTTGGAAGTCTGTTTTTAAATAGTTTAAGATAATTGAAATACGTGCAACTAATAACTCCGCTCTTCTTAACTGTTCAAGTAAAGTTTGTAGTCTGCGCTCCAATTCATTTCGGCGATGGATTAACACTTTTTCTTCTTTTAACGAAAGAATGTGTTGTTCTTGAATATTTTGAGCCATTTCATAAGCGTCTTTTACTTGTGACTCTGTATATCTCTTAAAATCTCCATCTACTTCCATTAACTTATGCCTTGCAGCTCTTACAAGATTATCCAATCTTGCAGTGTTCTCAATTTTTTCTACTACCTGTACTTTTACTTCCTCAAGTTCAATCCTCAATCTCTCATATTCTGACCGAGTGTCTTCAACAATATCAAACACCTGTGACTTACTATCAATAACAGTTGTAATCATATTATTCATAACTTCATCTAGCGTTTGCTTGTCCATTTTTCTTGTTGTCATTTACAAATCCCCCATTAGCCAAAACATTGAGCCCTGCTAATTTATGTATATGTATTCATTATAATGCAATCTTTAATATAATTGTACAAAAATTTAAACTAAACAAAAATTTAAATATATTTTGATTATACTTTATTCTCTGCTACCTAACATTGTTATTTTATAATAAGTTTTAAAAAATACAAGGTTCATCATGACATTTTTAACAAATGATTCACAAAGATTACAAAAGTATTACATAGGCAAGTGCAAAAAGGACCAGATTCAAAAATGAATCTGGTCCTTTTCTCACTTATTGATTTGTATTTTCTGAAGAACTACTATCATCAACTGAATTATTTGGCGAAGGTTTATCTAAATCGAGATGAACTCGGAACTTACTTGATACCTCATTGATGTTATCTTCATAAGGAACATAGTAATAGATTCCATTTATTGTATCATCGTACCCTTCAATTTTTAACGTTTCGAAGTCTTTATCATTTATGTTTGGTAAGTGTTTCGCTAATGAAATCCCACCAGAAATTTTCATATTTGTGCTAATGTTATCACTAAACACTTTTGCATAATCATCCATTTTAACAATTGTTTCAGGTGATTTTATTTCACTTAAAATCGATTTAATCACTTGTTGTTGACGCTCTTCACGTCCAAAATCACCACGTGGATCACGCTTACGCATACGAGAGTACGCTAAAGCTTCTTGTCCATTTAAGTGCATCATCCCTTTTTCGAAATAAAGCTTCTGACGTGGATTCGTATCTGTATATTCCCAGAAATCGAATGGTACTTCAACATCAATACCACCAACAGCATCAACAATATTTTTAAATCCTTTAAAATCAACCGTTACATAGTAGTCGATTGGAACATTTAAGAAATCCTCAACTGTTTCAACTGTAAGCTGTAATCCACCATAAGAATACGCGTGATTGATTTTCGTTTTTTCACTATAACCAGGGATATTCACATACGTATCACGTGGTATACTCATCGTTTTAATCGTTTCTTCTTTCGGATTAAAGGTAGCAAGAATCATTGAGTCAGTACGTCCACCTTTTCCTCCAGTAGAATAATTTTCAATACCTAAAAATAGAATCGAGATTGGATCCTTTGATATTTTTACTTCCTTATCTCGTAATTTTGAACTAATATCTTCACCATTTGTAGCTTTATTTAATTCAAGATATGTTTTAACGCCTTGATATCCAATAAATGCTAATGCAGCAATCAAAATCAATAAAAATAATCTACCTATAAAGCTTTTTTTACGTTTCCTTCTTTTTTTGGTCATTTTTCGAGACTGATTCATCTTACGAATAGACCTCCTTTAACGATAATATAAATGTACGATATAGATTAAAGTCATAAATTGTCATAATTGATCAAAATGTGAAAACTTCTACATGTATTTAACAATACTTTCAGATATATGGCAACTACCATTTGTGAGTTCAACCATCCAATCGGTAAAAGTATTCACTTCATTAATCTTTATCCAAAGTTCAAACTCAACTTCTTCAAGATGATTAACTTTTTCTAAATGGTAGTTTGAGTTACGCAGAGCATGTTCTACTTTTCCTAATAATTTATAACTTACTCTTACATTAATAACCTTTACTAAAGTACGTTCTACAATTCCAATTTCGTTTAAACCTTCACTAACTGATTGACCATAAGCTCTTATTAGTCCACCAGCACCTAGTTTTTTACCACCAAAATATCTCGTTACTACTACGACTGTATCTTTTAATCCTCGTTTTTTTAAAACCTCTAGCATTGGTACTCCTGCTGTTCCACTAGGTTCACCATCATCACTTGCCTTTTGGATTTCATCTTTCTCACCAATTAAATAGGCAGAACAATTGTGATTTGCATCCGAATGCTTTTTCTTAATTTCTAAAATAAATTGTTGAGCATCTTGTTCAGTCTTTGCTTCATTTATATAACAAATAAATCTAGATTTTTCGATTTCAATTTCATGACTACCAAAGCCACGGACTGTAAAATAATTCGGTAGCATTTAAACACCAAACCTTTCAAATTAACCTGATAAAAAAGCATACATATTCGCAAACCATCGGCACACTTCATTATATTACTACAATTATTGATTCCCTTCCTTAAAAAACACTAATAATCGACAAATCTTAGTATTTACTGACAAGGTTTGATACAGTAACATAATAGTAAGAAGATTCTAAAAAATAAACGAAGGGAGTCATTTGAAAAAGTAAAATGAAGAAATACGTAGATATAAAAATGATTTTTTTACAGCTTCGAAATTACGGGTTTTTAACGCTTTTAGTCTGTTTATGTTTCATTAATTATCCACTTCCATCCAAAGCTAGTCCTTTAGAATATGAAGAACCTATAGCTAGCAATAAGGTAACTGAAGCACCTTTAGCTAATTGGGATATTTTATTGTTAAACAATGGGAATACAATAAAATCTTCGACTACAACGACTGCTGCATCTCCAATCAAATTTTCGTATCCTAAATTTGATCAGTCACAATTGAACAATTTGAAATCAATTCAATCTACTACAACCACCAAGATCCATAGTGGTAAATATTATGTATCGGGAGAATTCCTAGGAACATTAGAAATTTATGTCGATAATAAATTATTCCTTAAAGACGAAGCTATATCAACCTCAAAGAAAATTAAGAAATCAATATTGATTACAGAGCTTTTAAATAAACCCACATCACGTGATATCCATACAATTCAATTAGTTCATTCAAATTTTCAAAGCATTCCTACTTTAAACTTCACACTTAAACCTATACAGCAAACTGTTAATTTAAATGAAAAAGATATTTCATATAATTGGGGCTATTATTCTCCAATTGGTCAAGCATTCGACTTTTTTCATCTGAATTTTATTCATTCAAGTATGTATAAACAAGGAGACTATTTTGCAACACTTTATACAGAAGATCTTGCAAGCATATTTTTCGATGAACAAAAAATTTTAGAATCAAATCCAACAAGCACTAATATGCTTAATAATGCAGTTATTGAAAATGTATCCGTTGGAGAACATATTGTGAAAACGAACTATGCTGACTCTAACGGTGGTGAAGCCGCTATTCACTCAGCAATAACACCATTTTCTAATTGGGTCGCTTATTATTTTAACAATACAAGCTCAATTGGATTACCTGTAAGTAAGCAAGTCATTACCAGTCAAAGTCCAAATATACTATTAAAGGCTAATAATGAGAGCAGTAGTACGATTCCAAGTGTCGTTGCCAAAAATTATTATAGTGCTAGGTATATTACATATAAAAGATTGCCAGCAGGAACTTATCATCTAGAATATAAATCAGGCGAAGGGGTTGGTGTTTGGCTGGATGGTAAGCAAATTGCATATGAATGGAAAGATGGCAAGAAACCTTTAAGAAAGCTCTCAGTTAATGTAAGTAATGATACGCTCTATTCAAATTCAAAGGATATACATCAACTGACAGTTCGTACTTATAACCGAAAAAGCCCACAAGACTTATTTCTGTCATTCAAACCTTCTATTGAGAGTCCAGATACACAAATAAAAACGATTGTAATTGATCCTGGTCATGGAGGTAAGGATACTGGTGCGATTGGAATTGGCGGATTAAAGGAAAAGGATGTTGTTTTAGATGTTAGTCAGCGAGTTGAGACATTATTTAATGATTTGACCCCTTACAATGTTTATTTAACTAGATCAAAGGATATTTTCATCCCTTTGAATCAGCGTCCAGCTCTTGCGATTTCAAAAAAAGCACATGCATTTGTGAGCATTCACGCTAATGCAGGTAGCTCTTCTGCAAGTGGCCTTGAAACATACTATTACGGTATTAAATCATCAGCTATCAACAAAACAAATATAAATGCATCAAAGACGAATTACCCTACTTTCTTTTCAAAAGAAAGCTCAATCACATCGGTACTTGAACCAGCAGCTTCTAAAACAAACCCGTATATTACTGATAGTAAATCATTAGCAAATTTTATCCAAAAGCGAATGGTTGCATCCTATCAATTACAAGATCGCGGTGCAAAGCACGGTAATTTCCAAGTCATTCGATCAAACAATTTACCTGCAGTATTAACAGAATTGGGATTCATTACGAATAAAAATGATGCTAATAAATTAGGCTCTCCATATTGGAGACAAATTGCAGCTGAAGCCATTTACATGGGCATTTTAGACTTTTTTGAGTCAAAAGGTAGTGATGTGTCAAGCTATCGACTTTATTAGAAATTTCATCATTGATGTATGATTTACATTATTGTATGTAAAGATAGTAATACTATCCAAAAAGTCGCCATTCAACAATTTCTATAAAATGACATGCTGAGTACTACAGTTAATGGACACACTATGGCTGTAAGGTACCCTTGTGTTAGCTTTTTGAGGCATAGTAATAAAGTTGTAACAGAAAAACAATTGATTTTTTTCTGTTAACCTATATAATTGGTATGATGTTAAATATATGTGACGTTATACATTAGGACAGGTTGCACACATTTGCAAAAGATGGCCTAAATTATTAACTGGGGTGTTTATATGGCCTTACAGAATACTCAGCAAAAACTTGAAACAGGTTATTCATTTCAAGTATTTGAATCCATTAAAAGAAAAAGTATTGTTTATTCATTTATAAAAAGATCAATGGATCTAATCCTTGCATTAATGGCATTTATCATTACTGCTCCATTCGTTTTGTTCTTTATTGCATTAATTAAAATTGATTCACCAGGACCTGCTCTTTTCATTCAAGAACGAGTTGGATTAAACGGTAAAATCTTTAAAATATACAAATTAAGAACGATGCGTTTAGATGCAGAAGTTAATGGGCCACAATGGGCAAGTACAGATGATCCTCGAATCACTAAATTAGGTCACTTTCTTAGAAAGACACGCATTGATGAACTACCTCAATTTGTGAACGTAATCCTTGGGGATATGAGTCTTGTTGGACCTAGACCGGAACGAGCTTTCTTTTTAGTGAAATTCAATCACGAAGTACCTGGATTCACTAATCGTTTAGCTGTTAAACCAGGTCTAACAGGTTGGGCACAAGTGAATGGTGGTTATGAGTTAACACCAAAAGAAAAATTAGATTTAGATTTATACTATATCGAACACCAATCAATTTTGTTAGACATTAGAATTATGTTTAAAACAATTAAAGTCGTTTTAACTGGCGAAGGTGCAAGATAGTTAAAACAGTATAATTTTTAAAATTGACATGATTAGACAAAAAGAGAGCATAAATGCTCTCTTTTTAATTTGCCTAAAATATGTTTTCCACAATTCTGATACATTTTTCCACAGTTATACACATTATGTGGATAAATAGTACAGTTTATCCACAAGTAAATTGTTTATAAGTTTGTAAAATGTTAACAAGTTGATCTTTCTCTTATTGATCAAAAAGTTCAATCCTGGTTATGTAAATCCAATGATAGTTCTAACGTCATGTTTACTTCAGATTATTTTGACGAATTTTCAGATGTTTTCACTAAATAAACTACATTAGACCTATCCACTGTTATCATTACTTATCCACTTTATTTATCCACATTTTTATCCACATATCCATCATCATTATGTTTACAGCTATCTTTTCTTTGTTTCTATCCCCTTATTGCCATAAAACTCAAACTCTATCATTACAATCATTAAAAAAATTATTTCATAAAAGTATAACGGCTTTATCAAATAATTTAGTATAATTAAGTCTACTAATTCTTATATTAGAAAAAATTTGAAATGAGGGGTATGTTTGAGAAAAATCCTTAAGTATACTACTGCATTTACACTTGCAGCTAGTTTACTTTCAACTAACTCAATCTATGCAGCTACAAAAAAAGAACCATTTAAAGCAAACTTCGTTAAAAAAAGCGCTCCACTACCTTTTTTAAATAACAAAAACCAAACTAGTGAAACAACATATGTCGTTAAATATAAAAGTGCTGTTTCTTCATCTATACATAGAAGTGCAGGGATGAATGTTGTTAAATCATTCCCATCACTTGGCTATGATATTGTGAAGATTCAAAATGGCAAAAAACTAGCTACTGCTCTATCAGTCTATAATAAATATGAAAATGTTACGTCTGTTTCACCAAGTGTACAATATAAAGCTATGTCTACTACTGCTAATCCAAAAGAAAGTGAAGCTTATCATTTATCGCAGCTTAAAATATCTTCTGCTCAAAAGCTAGTAGCGAAGAAGCCTATAACAGTAGCTGTTATTGACCAAGGTGTCGATACGAAACATCCTGACTTAGCAGGTAGAATTCAAGGGTCTTATAATGTAGTGAATCCTGCTACAGTTGGAGCTAGAGAATATCATGGTACACATGTCGCTGGTATTATTGCCGCAACTAAGGACAATAAATTAGGTGCATATGGCGTGAACCCAAATGCAAAAATTCTTTCTGTGAATGTATTTGATGGAAATGAGTATGTATCGGATTATACAATTTCAGAGGGAATACTGTACGCAGTTTCTAAGGGCGCTAAAGTCATTAATATGAGTCTTGGTGGATCAATGTACAGCCAATTACTTGATGATACAATCCAATACGCAGTTAGCAAAGGTGTAGTAGTCGTTGCTGCCGCTGGTAATAGTGGAATTAATGAATATAGCTATCCTGCTTCTTATGACGGTGTCATTTCAGTCGGTGCTACTAATGACCAACGCAAGCTAGCTTCATTTTCTACTTTTGGCCCTGGTGTAGATGTTGTTGCTCCTGGGGAGTTTATTTATAGTACAATTTACGACCCAACACTAGGTAGCACATATTACTATTTAAGTGGTACTTCAATGGCAACTCCAGTTGTCAGTGGAATTGCATCTCTATTAAAAACTAAATATCCAAATCTATCATCTTATGATGTAGAGCAAATATTAGAAGAAACTGCTACTGACCGTGGCACAACTGGATATGATATTAAGTACGGGTATGGTTTAATCGATCCTGTAAAAGCATTGTCTTATAATATAAAGAATTTAGTTTCTTATAAAAAAATATCTGATGCAGGGATTTTATCAAGTGCATCAAATGTTACTTTAACAGGAAGCGATGTAGCAACATTTAACGGTTCAATTACAAAACCACATCAAACAAATCGCTATAAAGTAAACGTTAAGAGTGGCGATGCGATTGGACTAACTTTAAAAATGGCGAATGATTATGATGATCAGCTTTCACTTCGTTTTTATGAAGGCACAAGTACAAAATCGTCAAAACCAATCGTAATTGATGAAGTACTTGCTGGAAAAACTGAAGGAACAGTTTATGAAGCAACTAAGGATGGTACGCTAGTTATCGAAGTTAGTGATAAAAATGCTAGATATAGTCTTCAAGGTAAATCTACATTTACTTTAGGCATTAAACAAAAAGCTAATACGAATGAAGATACTGCAACAAAAACGAATCCTTTACCTGTTACGCAGTTACCATTCAATACGGATAACTTATCACTTCAACTATTTAATAAAGGCGCAACAGGCACTAAATATCTTGCATTCCAACCAACTGATGATCAATCGGTCTTAATGGGTCTTGATGCAATTCCTGGTGTAAATAGCTCAATTAATGTATATGAAAAATCAACTTGGGATGATTATGTTGCTTCGTCTGCTACAGTACAACCATTACCTTTATTTTCAATCGATAATAACGGAAAAAGCGATGGAGAAAAAGCAGCTTATTCATTCTCAAAAGATACATCTTATGTAATTGAATTATCAAGTGCATCAAGTACTGTATTTACTTTACCAAAATATGATGAGCAACCTGATTCAGTTGTTCCATTTACGGGTTCATTAGAAAATGTTCATTTTACAATGTCTAATTTATCACTTCCAAATGATGAAGACGGATTAACAAACAGTGTGAATGTTGATGATACAAACTTCTTAACTCAAAATGTTGGTTTCGTGGACTCAAGCGATGTAGGACAAATAGTAGAGAATGCTCGTACGATTAGCCAAAACGCATCTCAAACAGCATATATTCAATCAGATAACGATGCCGATTGGTATAAATTCACGACTACAAAAAATCAATTTGTACAATTAAATTTAAATGCAAAAAAAGAACAGCAATTAACTGCATCTTTATATGCATATAACGCAGAAAAGAAAGTGTTTGAGTATATTTCATCTTCAAATAACTACTTCACAGATCGTACTTATAATGAAAATAATCAAGACATATTTACTGGACTTGGTAATGGTGTAACGTATTATGTTCGAGTTTCATCATTTAATGGTGTTACTGACTTATCTTATAAACTGTCATTTAAACCACATGGTGAAGTTGCTGATGATGATTTTGAACCAAACAACAGCTTTGAAACTGCCCGTTCAATTAAAAGCTATAATGAACTAACTGGAAACTTCTCGTCATCAAATGATGTTGATTATTACTACTTTAAAAATACTAGTACAAGTACAGTGTTAAAAGGCTTCGAATTTATGGCATTCGCTCTTTCTGAAGACGAATCAGGGACAATACCAAAAGTATTAACAGAAGATTTACCAATTAATATCACTGTTTACGAAGATTCAAATGGTAATAAAAAATTAGATGGAACTGAACAAGAAAAAGGTAATTTCTATCAAAACTACGGTGACTTTACGAAAGGTTCATTCCAAGCAAAACCAAACCATGGTTACTTTATAGAAGTAGCGAATGCTTACACTGATATTCCAAACATTCATGAATATGGATTCCGCTTCTATTCAATGACAAGAGCTGATGAAGATGCTAAAGCAAAATATCGCAATGGTTTACCATCTATTGTGCTTCCGTTAAAATATGCTGGCTCTAGCACATATGCAGGTTATGGCTATTTAAATGCGAATGTAGCAAATGGAGATAAAGATTTCTTTAGATTTGTAAACGATAAAGCACGTACTGTTTCATTCACATTAGACATGCCGGCTCCTGGCATGAATGGAAAACTATCAATCTATGATAGCAAAGGAAAACGTCTTGCAACTTTTGACCGCTACACATTTAACGATGCTGAAGTTGGACAAATCGCTCTTAAAAAAGGTAATTATTACTTCAAAGTAGAAGAAGCAAACGGTGTTGCTGACTTCGACGAGTATCAATTATTAATTAAAAAGCAGTAATATGAAAAAGAGAAGGTTAACAACCTTCTCTTTTTTTGTTCTCTCCGCTGGTTACACTTTATGACAAAAAAATGCGATGTAAAGTGCACATTCACTTTTACATCGCATTTCTATTTTTTATAAAACTGTAATGGCTTTTTTGCTTACATTGCCTGCTTTATCTTTTACGTAGACTTTTAAAATAGTTGATTTTTTTTGAGCTTTTGTTATTTTTACTGTAAAGCTTCCTGTTGATTTAGTTGTAGCAGTACCAATAAGTGAACTACCTCTATAAACTTCAACAGTTGAATATTTTTCAGCTTTTCCAGTTACTTTGATGGTTTTACTTGTAACTTTGTTTACAGTTGGAAGTGCTGGTGGTGTTAAATCAATTGTAAATTTAACAGTCGTTGTTTTCCCCGCTGCGTCTCTTACAATTAAAGTATAGCTATCTGCTTTATTGACAACTCCACCATTTGCAAAAGCTTTACCGTTTAATGTTGCAGTTCCTTCGTTAAAACGAACTGTTACAGCTTTACCATAAGACTTACCATCTGTGACACCACTAACGACGGGACTCATCTTATAGATATAAGGAGAAGCAACATAACCTACTTTCCTATCAACTGTTTTAACTGGAATCCATACAAATTGATTAGAAGTACTTGTTTTATCGTATTCAAATGCACCATTCATTATCACAGGTGTGTGATTTACGAATTGTTTTAGACTAGTAGGAGTTTTAGTTGGTAAAGATCTCAAATTCACTTTATCTCCAGCTATCAGTACCTTTTCACCCAATTTATAAAAATAAGCCGATTGATGAAGTTCACTAGTTAAAGTATATTCTAAATTTAAGAATTTAATATTTTCATCGCTCGTTGGTACATAATCAAAGTCTGTAGTTTTGAATGGATAACGAGCTAATTTCGTTTCATTTATAAAGCTTTGCTCTTCGATGATTCTAAAGACTTCCTCTTGATAAGCTTCATTATTAATCTCCCCAGTATCTTGGTGTAGTGGGCTATTCACCGGTTTAATTCCATTATAAGCCATCACTGAGAAGTACCAGTTTTCAATCATATGACGATTTGCACCTTTAATTTTCGGCAGTGTTTTTAAACTGTATTTGCTGTTTAAAATGTTAACACCAATCTGAATATTATAGGCAATATCATTTTTTAATCTTTCTGTGTCATAGCCACCATCTGTCACTTGCATGATTCCAATTCCATTGTCATCAGAAATAAGTGGTTTGTCACCTACAAACTGTTTCCAACCTGATTCTTTCCAAGCAATTGCCTTTACTACTTCTGGTGGAATATCCGCATTAATCGCAGCATTCGTTAATAAACAATTGATATGTTGAAATGAAGGATTAACATTTTGTTTTAATTGACCAAGAGTAGAACACTTTGATGACCATGTTGTATCAACAGAAGCTGTTTCAGCTGAGGCTGTTCCATTAAATAGACTAACGGTTAAAGCTGATAAGATACCTACTTTTAGTAAGAACGATTTCATGACACTTTCTCCAATCTATTAAAATAGTAAATAATAAGAAAATTTTACCATATTTTTTAGTCTTTAAGTTTCCAATTTTAATAGTATCATGTAATTTTTATTTCATCACTAAAAATAGGGAAAAGTGAATTCAACGTTGTTAGGTTTGTTTTCAAAAAGATATCTTCAAAAAAAAAAGCTCAGGGGAGTAATCTCTGAGTGTTTTATGTTTAAACTATATTTATTTAATGAATTTCTTCAGTTCTTTTAAAACAAAATTTTCACGATGGATCCATCTATTCTTCTCGGATCGATTTAATACGTTTTGATTTTGCTTTATGGCCTCATCAATTGTCAGCCATTTGGGCATAAATTCTTGAATAGCTTCATAATCATCTAATTGCTGAGCAATTTTTTTACTGTTGGTTAATTCACATAAATAATAGTGAGAGGCCATTTCGAAATAAACATTTTCATCATACTCATCTATGTGCCTTTCGATCACAACACCCATTTTTTCTTTCAATTTACAGTTTATGTACCCAGTTTCTTCTGCCACTTCTCGTATAAGTCCATCGTTATGACTTTCATTCTTTTCCAATCCTCCTCCTGGGAATTTATAATCCCCCAAATTTGAATGGATGAGAAGAATCTTATGATCCTGAATAATAACAGCCCTGACGGCTTCTCTATATTTCATACTAACTTTCTGTTTATTTAGTTCTTCAATTCCTAACAATACATTGAATAACAAAGGATTCACCTCGACAGAAAATATTTTTTTAAACAAATAAAAATCGAGTACAAAAACTTCGCTGTTTTATACTCGATTACTTATACTTTTTTACTGTTTCTTCACATTAATTGTAAAAGAAATTGATTGGAACGGAAGGTGCGAGACTCCTGCGGGAACTGTGGGACAGCTGAGACCCCACAGGTACGAATGTGCCGAGGAGGCTCAGCGCCCACCCCGCGGAAAGCGAGTATCCTGGAGTGGAAATCTACGAACCATCGATCTTAATAAGATTCCTTTATTTCAATTCTTGCGCCACATAGCTAGTTGAAATCCAGCCCATCATTCCATTTCCGATTTGGACTTTATACCAGCTTTTTGTGTAGTCCATTTCTAGACTTCCATTTGGTAATGTCACTATGTTTACATAATCATTTAGACTAAATTGTGCAATAATGTTATTTCCTGAGGTTGATGGAGCTGAGCGAACATTTAGTCCATCTATTAGAATCCTGCCTAGGTTTTTAACTGAAACGTATCTATTATATACATCAAATTTAATTGAGTTTGTCCAATAGACAGTATCATCTATCATCAATTTAACCCAGTAGTCGTTCGTTTTTTCTAAAAGAATGAAGCTTGTTCCTGTTGTGATTGCAGTTACTTTTGTTGTATCCCCTTTATTGGCGAATAGGTTTAGACTGCTGTCTGCTACTGCTTGTATACCGACTGGGAATACATCACTGCCTTCAGGTTTTACTGGAGCTGAAGGAATCGTTGTATTAATTTGTGCTGATTTATAATAGTTCTTATCATAAGGAAGGATTTTTTCCATATGCTGTGAAATTGCTTTTCCCCAGTTTGAGTCACTAGCATAATAAAAATTCATACCTTCACTTTTAGCGTCAATTCTTTTCCCATTTGCATCTTTTGTCGTATATCCAAGATACGCGCCATTATACTTCCAGTTATTCGGGTTCAAATAAGTCGTTTTCATTTCACGAGCAATATAAGCTATATTCTCTTTAACTGAAGTAAATTTGTATGAAGCAATGTACGCAGTGGCATCATACGATCCAAATCCAAATAAATTTGATTTACCTAAAGAGATCGCTGAAGTACCGTACCCACTTTCATGGATGGCGTGAGCAGCTAAGTAAAGTGCATTTACACCGTATTGCTTTCCAGCGTCAATAAATAATTGTCCTTGGCCAGTTAGCACACTTTTCTTACCTTTTAAGTTAACATAGGCAGCTATATAATCATTAATTTGCTTTGCTGTAACAGATGACTGAGTTCGTAAATCAACAAACTGGTAAGTATCACGATTGATTCCCGGATCAGTTGTGACTTCTTTTAAATACGCACCAGATACAAATCCCGTTTGACCATTATAATTAACTTTGTACCAGTTATTTGAAGCTTTATGTGTCGCAACAACTGTCGCTGACTTTGGAATAACTGTCAGGATCGCAGATGATGCATCATATGAAGCTCTTAGATTTAATTCAGCTGTTGTTGTAAAGTTCTTATCTGGAATATCTGTTACTGTAACACCGTCACTTTTAATAAAGTCACCTATATTGATATATCCTGTTTGGCCATTGTAAGTAACGCTATACCAATTTCCGATTTTTTTGCTTGATGCCACTACAGTATCTATTGGAATTGTTACTAGCTTTCTAAACTGGCTACCGAACGATTCGTATACATATGTTTCTTTTGTAGCTTTATAATTTGTATTTGTAAAAGTCGAGAAAGTATTTACGGTTACATCTACACTATTAATATAGTAATCTTGTCCATTATAAGAAATGCGGTACCACACTTTCCCTAATTGATCAGTTGCTTTTTGTGTAGAAGCAAATCCGTTATTTCCTTCGATAGAGGCTACTTCCTGCGTATCTCCAGGAGCAGTATAGTATTTAGTAAGATTTTTTGTGAAGTAGTAGGTCGTAGGTGTCGTTTCATATTTCACTTCATTGATGTTGTTTGTAAAATCAGCAATATTGATATACCCTTTTTTGCCACCATAGGATACATAATAAAAATGTCCGATTTTTTTACTTGTTGAAATAATTGTGTTTTTTGGTACGTTTACAAGTTTCGTGAAAATTGTACCGTAATATTGATATACGTATGTGTCTTTCGTTGCTTTATATTTTGTATTCTTAAATGTAGTAAACGCGTTATTAACAACATCAGTATTGTTGATGTATAAGTATTTACCTTTGTAATAAACACGGTACCAAGTTTGTCCGCTACTATTTAGGACTACTTGTGTGCTACTAAATCCATTATTACTAGCGACCGTGTAGACTTCTTTTTTCTTTGTGTCTGGAGTCGAATAAAGCTTGGCTGTTTTATTAGTAAAATAATACTTCGTTGGCTGAGTTGTGTACTTATTATATTCCTTTAAATATGTACCATCTACCCAACCAGTTTTAGTTGTATTTTTACCTTTGTATTGGTACGTATAAGAAACTTTATACCATCTATCTTGTTTTAACGTAACTGTTAAAATAGCGCCCTTTGGTATTGTTAGAAGTTTTTTATAATTTGTACCTGGTTTTTCTCTCATTACTAGATTGGAAGTATTTTGGAACTTTCCATTCATTTTTTCAATCGTAGTACTTGCCTCTGTTTTTTCGATTCCCATTGTAGGAAAAGGAATGCTAGAAGTGCCCACTAATATACCCGCTGACACAATCAGTGCTTTACTAATATTTTTCATGTAATCACTCTCCCCTTTCTCCAACCGTCATTAAGAAATAAAAGCCTTTTTACTTTAAAAAATTAAGTAAAGTTGAGATTCATGTTAGTAGTTTTATAGAATAACAGTTAAATCTACAAAGTTGACTTTTACAAAAAAAAATTGGATAAATTATGTATATTTACCAATTATATCGGAAAAAATCGAAAAATGTTTTGGCTTATCACAAAATGTAATCAATTTGACATACTGTTTACATAAAAAAATAGCTCTAATAGTAAGATCTCATTTCTTACCATTAGAACTATGCTTCTCTATGCTTTAATGCTTCGTACAGTTCAAAGTACTTTATTTTCTTTAATACTTTGTCACTATAAGTAAAATCTCCATAACAATATGGATATCTGAAATTTTCCTTATCATTATTACATGTGTATAGCTCCGGATTTGTATCGACCATTGAAAGCGAGTACGACTTCGCAAGTGGTACCGAATGTTTCCCTCCGTGCCCTTTTACAAAATCAATATAAGATATCCCCATATTATAGCTTTGTATAATTGTCTCTAAATCTACACCTTGTTTTTTCCCATATTGATAAACATCTGCAAAATGAATGACACCTTGCTGAATACTTTTTGAGGAGCTTTTAATACTGTCCTTAGCTAGCCCAAGTGATTCGGAAGCCTGCATTGGATCAGTTCCTTTCCCCTTTGTTTCCTGCATCATAAGACCTAGTAGTAATGGGGTATACTGCTCCAAGCCAACAGACTGCAGCTCTGAATAGATTTGTGTTTCATATTTCAAAACATCATGAAAGTAATAACGATATATAGCAAACGATCCAACGACCGTTAATAGAAATGTTAATAATAAAAGATTCTTAAGAAATTTCAACATTATAACCCTAATTCAATACCTCCATTTACTGTCTTTTTATTCATTATAACGTATATTTTCATATTAAAAAGCTATGTTAGAAAACTACATAAAAATGAAATCGAATTGAGAAAAAAGTTACATTACATATTAGTAATATATCAGTAAAATGTACTATCTGTATATTGGTATTTATTAATAATTGACACTATACAGAAAAAAGAGCCATTTTTCAAAAGAAATTCTTACATTTTGAATCCAGCTATACGATTTCCGCGTGCTCTCACCTTTCTCACTTCCACAAAATAACCCTCGCTCCAATCTCACTATTTTTACAAGTGAACATTGATTAAAATTGCATATTTATCCTTTGAAAATATATATACATTTCATTCTTTCTACATACTAATGTCTTTATGGTTAATAAAAAATGGCAACTAATTAACAGTCTAATTAGTTGCCATTCAGCATATTTTTGAAAGGTTTCCCTGGAGAAACTATTATGTCAAAAATATAATTTTATGATTTAATTTCCTTAACTTCTTCAATACGATCCATTTTTAATTCATCATCCACTCTTGAAAAATGATACGTAATTTCAAATGACTTCGTTTTTGTTTTTCCTTTTTTATCAGTTATCTCATATGTTTCATTTGTCACGATCACCATACCCGAATCGTCTTGCTTTGAGTTTTTCATCGCAAAGCTAACAAGCTTTTGTGTTGTATTTTTCTTTTTAATTTTTTTCTGATATTCTTCTGATTCTAAAAAGGCCTGACCATTTTGGTTAAATAATCCGTCAATGAATTGCTTCTCTTCTAAATTATTTGTTGATGGTTTTGTTTCAGGTAAGTATCGATCAAAAAAGTCTTTAATACCTGCAAAAAATCCACCATCTTCCTCGGTCTTTTCTTCATTTTGTGTAGGTGTATTGAACAATAAATCGATGTATTTACCATTAATCGGCACTTCATCTGTTTTGATTACTTCACCATTTAATTCTATTTCTGCATGCACGATCGTTTGTCCATTTAATAAAAACGGACCAAACTTCTCAACTTCACTTATTTTTTTACCAGTATCTTTCCCGTTTACGAACAGCTTTGCATTCGGCTCATTCGAATAAACTTGTACATAACTAACATTAAATGTTAACTCTTGTTCTAATTTATTTTTAGTAGCTTTAGAAAAATCTAAGTCTACTGTTTCTTCTACCTCACTATATTCACCTTGGTAAATTGCAGATAATGAATATTTACCAGGCAAAATTTTCTGATATGATTTTTCATACTCGTCTTTATTTAAACGAGTCGTTTCATTATTTAACTGAAGCTCTAACTCATCAATTGGAGACGTTACTGTTAACTCAAATGGCTCCGCACTAATCGTATAAGTTTGATAGATTCCTAAAAATTTATTTCCTTTAGCAATTGTCAGCACGTGATTACCGTGTTTATCAACTAACTGAGCATTTTGAATTGCACCATCTTTTACTAAATCATCTACTTGGTTAATCAATTCAGAACTATTCATATACTCCATAAATGCTTTTACTGAATCTTCATTAAGTGTGGCACGTGTACCACCTTCCTCTAAAATATGTGAAACTTCTTTATAATTATGTTCAGAAACGGCTTTTTCGAATGATTTAACCATTCGTTCAGGTGTAAACATTGATTTTACGATCAAATGCCCACTAATCAAAATGATAATGAATGCTGCAATCGAGATCATCCATTTTTTCTTATTTTGAGGCAACGATTTTTTAATTTTATGATTCCGAATACTCGTTCGAGAAATCGAATTCTTTTCCTGCTCTCTTAGTTGATTATTCATTTATTATACTTTCCCCTTAATTCGCAAGTTAAATTTCTTTTCATTGAGTTATATTTTAAGAACCGTAGAAATAGTTCATATTTTTAAAAAGCTATTAACTATCATACTAGATTTTATAAGCATGGTAAAAAGAAATCTTTATCTTTTTTGATGTAATTTTGACTTTGGTAGTAATTGGTCTAATCAAAATTTAATAATTCAATGACAGGCTGACTGTTGCTTGGTAAACTTAAAGAATGGTGAATAAAGGAGGAAGTGGCTTGAAGTCATTAGTTAATCGTAAAGAAACCATCTATTTTATATTATTATTACTAGCGAGTATACCAATGTATATTATGCTATTCGTGAGCATTATAGGTATTTTTGTTTTAGGATTTTTAGTAATCATCCCTATTATTGCACACTTAATTTACACTGCTCATATCCGAACAAATGGTGTAAGAATTACTGAAAAGCAGTTTCCTGAGATATTTGAACGAACGAAGGAAATTGCAAAAGAAATGGGCTTTTATATACTTCCTGATATTTATGTAATGGAGTCTGGTGGCTTTCTAAATGCTTTTGCCACAAGATTTTTTGGACGAAATATGATTGTATTATATGCTGACCTATTTGAAATGAAAGAAACAGATCCAAAAGTAGTTGATTTTGTAATCGCACATGAACTTACTCATATTAAACGAAGTCATGTCATTAAAAACTCTTTAATTTTACCAGGGAATTGGATTCCTTTTTTAGGTTCTGCTTATTCTCGCGCATGCGAATATACATGTGACCGCATGGCAAATCATTATATAAATGATTTTGAGGCATCTACTCGTGCTTTATCAATGCTTGCAGTTGGTAGAAAGTATTACAATACAATTGATATTCAGGAATATATGCACCAAAGCAGTAGAGAAAAAGGATTTTTTATTTGGTTAAGTGAAAGACTAATGTCACACCCGACATTACCGAAACGAATTTCGGCACTATATCATTTTAATAATATTGAAAATAACGTCGTTTTTAAAACGCCTAAACGAGTGATGGCAGTTGGCATACTGGCTGTTTCTGTAGCAATTGGAGGAGTTGTACTCATTACACTTTCAGTAGATAAAATTGTTACATTTTTTGAAGAAGTGTCACAAGAAATAACTGCTGAAGAGGAAGGTTTAATCGAAACCGAAATAGATCCAGATGAAGAAACTCCATTAACACTTGCTGTTTTAGATAATGACCTTAAAAAAGCTAAAAAATTAATCGACGAAGGTGCAGACGTCAACGAGAAAAATGTCTTGGGTGAATCACCAATCATTGCAACAACTTATCTTGGCACAGACTATATTGATTTAGATATGTTAAAACTGTTACTTGAAAATGGAGCAGATCCAGCTATTGGAGATGAAGATGGTTATACAGTGCTACATGCGGCTGCCTCTATGTCAGATATGGATGCAATCGATTTATTACTAGAATACAAAGCTGATATTAATATAAAAGATTCTTACGGACAGACGCCAATTTTCGAAACAATTTATGAAGACAATGCAGTAACGTTTAAGCACTTAGAAGACAAAGGCGCGAATTTAATGATTGTGAACGACGATGGGGATACGATCAAAGATTTTGCAAAATATTATGAAGCTACAGAGATATTAAAACTATTAAACAAGTAAAAAGGATATGATTTCTCATATCCTTTTTTTCTATGAACCTTGTTTACTAGTCCAACTAACCCAAACATTTGAACTAGAACCAGATATCTTCTCATAATCATTTGGGCTATTTAAATTTAATCTTCTTCCATTTTGTGAAAACGAGACAATCGTCTTCTGGTTTCCTACACTTAAGCCTGCATAAATTCCCCTTGCAGCTAATGTTTCATCTGGATTTGCACTAGCTGTAATAATTGGAGCGACTGATTCAGTGACAATTTCTAAATCACCCTTATGATTTATGTATGCGTTAATGATGCCGACACTATGATGAGTTTCATTTGCGTGAAGATAGATCCCATCAGGATCAAAACGGATGACTCCGCCTCTTTGTTTGATTTGACTTTGAGGTACTTGCGAAGATAGAAAGCTGAAGCTACTAGAACCTGATACTTTTTCTGCTATGTAAAAAACAGACGTAAGTGCCATACAACTAATACCCACAATTTTAATACCTTTAAACAGTTTACGAAAAGCTAACATTCATATCAAAAACCTTTCCAAAAAGAAGAAAATTTTACCATCTCCATTCTATCATGCATTAAATCTGCTATACAATCATTATTCATTATATTGAAATTTTTTAGTAAGTTCCTAAAGTTTAGAAAGATATGCAATATAAATATGCAATTTCGTTAATATAATAGGAACCTTTTTATAAAAAGGCAACACAAAGGTTTTCGCTCTTGGATGCTCGATTCCATATAGCGTGTTGTAACCTAATTCCTAAAAATAAATGTGCAGTCAATTAAAGCGTTTTTATTTGGTATAATAGGAATGTTAATTAAGTGTAAATTATATTAATAAATTAATGAAAAGGATTTCGATTGGATTGATGGGGGATTTAATGAACAGTTCGAGAAAAAAATTTACATTAAATAGTAAAATAATTCTAGCAATTTTTGTGCCATTACTGACGCTACTATTTATTGAGAGTATATATAGAGAACAACTACTAAAAGTATGGATTTGGATAAAAGAATTTCCACTGAACTTTACTTTTGAATATTTAATTTTATTTGTATGTATGAATAGCTTTTATTTTTTGAAAAAAAGAGCTTATCTGTTCATGCAATCCATATTGTTTTTGATCTTTAGTTTTTTCGCGCTTGCTAGCTTAGTAAAAACACAAAAACGTGGTGAACCTATTGTTCCAAGTGATTTCTTATTACGTAATGAAGCACTGAACATATCGCAGTATATTTCAATTGAAGGATTATACTTCACAATTGGAATACTCTTGATCATCACTTTCATCGGATTCATTTTCAGTTTTTTACTTAAAAAAGATAAAGAAAGTAAGAAAGTAAATTTTATTTCTTCTATTATATCTATCCTTTTGGCCTGCTTTTTAATTGGTGGTATTCCATTCAATCTGTATTCTCATTTAAAAATAGAATCAATCGGCTGGAGCCAAAAAGTAAATTCACTGACAAACGGCAGTGTGCTTGGATTCGTTTTAAATAGTATTAATTCATCTATTAAGGAACCATCAAGTTATACAAAGAAAACAATTGATTCAATTATGGAATCTACTAAAAGCTCTAAATCAGATGAGACTAACGAGCAGAAACCAAATATTTTATTTATCCAAAGTGAAGCATTTTTTGACCCGACCGTATTAGGTGAGAATGTGTTTAAGAATGATCCTTTGCCGTATTTCCATTCACTACAAAAGGAACACACAACTGGACAGATGATTACACCAGTATATGGTGGAGGAACAATTAATACCGAATTGGAAATTTTAACAGGACTTTCAACAAACTTTATTCCTTCTGTCTCGTTAGGATTTCAAAATTACATTGATAAACCAGTAAACTCCGCAGCAAGAATCGTACGTGACCAAGGTTATACAGCTACGAGTATTCACACTTATCATTCATGGTTTTATCACAGGGATGAACTTTATCAAAAGCTAGGCTTCAATTCGTTTCAGACAAGAGAAACATTCACGAAAGCACAGCTTTCTGATACAACAAAATTCATATCGGATACTGAAATTAGTAAACGTATCATTCAAACGATAAAAGACACACCAACGCCTGACTATATCTATTCAGTTACAATGGAAAATCATGGCCCTTACGATCAACCGAAAAAGCAGTTTAATGATTACGCTACGAATTTACCATTAGAAGAAGGAAATAAGAACATTTTAAATACGTATGCCCATAATTTAGTAAACATCGATCATGCGCTGAAATTATTAATTGAATCGCTAAAAAAATTAGATGAACCTACGATTGTTGTATTTTATGGAGATCACCTGCCTATGCTTGGTGATGAGATGAGTGTATATTTGGATGCTAATTATATTAAGAATGCTGAATCAAAGTCTGATTATATCAAAATGCATACAGTTCCATTACTAATATGGAGTAATACGCTACAAAAACAGTCACCTATTGAGATTAGTAGTAATTTCTTAACGCCATACGTTTTTGACTTAGCAAATATCAAAATGAATACGAATTTCTCATATTTAGCCGATTCTATTCAGAATGGACAAACAAAAATACTCCCTTCAAAGTTCCAAAAGAAATCGAAGGAATCAAAGAAGTTTTTAACGAATTATGAGATTTTACAATACGATATTCTAAAGGGTAAGCAGTATTTGTATCAAAATGAAAACAAGTTAAAGAATCTATCCTATTTTTTAGGAAACCCAAATTTCACGGTAAAAGATGTTTCACCTAAAAAACTCAAAGCTAAAGAAAGTAAGCAATTAGTTACAATTACAGGGACAGGCTTTTCAAACTTAACTAAAGTGAAAGTCAATAACCAAACGGTTGGTTTATCTTCCCGAACGCCAACAAAAATTCAATTCTTTATTACAAAGAAATATTTTCAGCAAGCCGAGGATATTTCAATTAAAGTTTACATGAGTGATACGTTGAAAAATGTGGTAGACGGACCGGAGTTAAAACTTAGCGTGGAATGAAGTAACTACATAAAAAAAGTAGAGTCATGTAGACTCTACTTTTTCTTTTTAATTTGGCTTGTTAAAAAAGAATGTTGATTTCCATTTCAGGTACTTCGCTTTCCATGGGGCGTGACCCTGAGCCTTCTCGGCAAGCCTGCGGGGTCTCAAGTTTCCCGCATCTTCCATAGGAGTCTTCGCACCTTCCATTCCAATTACTCTCGAACCAACTATTCTCTTTTCATACTCTAACATTTCCGAGCCTTTAATTTAAATATACGCTAGATGGAATAACCACTTCTGGCATTCCCGCTGCATAAGGTAAAACTTCATATTGACTAAAAATAAGTCTGATTCCTTTTTTATCAAAAGTCCATAGTGTGCTACGATCATTCAATACAATCTCACTAGCTTTCGAAATAAATAAACCATCTCCGTATTCTTCGGATAAAGTATTAAAAGCAGCATCTTTTACTGATGCCATCTTACCATTGATAGTTGATGATAATTTATATAATTTCCCTGTTTTTACATCAAAATTATAACTTTGACCTGTTGTCATTCCGTGTGCTCCACCTAAGTAAGTGTAAGTATAAAAAATAATACTTAATTGATTATTCTCGTTGTATTTCACCTTATAAGAATAATCGTATTCATAGCCCCACCAATCACCAAGGCTGTCATCCCACTCTGCTTTATCCTTTGCTTCTGTTGCCTTAAATTTAATATAAGCTTTCGCAGCATTTAAACCTTTCGTTTTTAAAAACTCATTAATTTTCTTACGAGCATTTTGATCTTTCACTTTACTAATTTGTGGATATGTAACTGGTTTGTTCTTAATTTTTACTTTCGTTACAGTTACAGGTTTCACTACTACTTGTGTATTACTACTCATTTTCTCTTTTGCACTCATAGGTAATGGCTTAACTAAAGCAAAAGTCAGTGCTGCTGCTAAAAAAGCACATAGGATTTTCTTCATTTTGTATTGGTCTCCTTTATTTTGGGTTAATTTTTTGTGGAAAGTACAAGAACATTTAGTAGTTATATATATTTGTATTATTTAAGGATTTTAAAGTAAGGGTTTTATAAAACCTGAGAATATTTGAAAATAAGTCGCATTAATAAACTAGGAAATAGATATATTTAAAAGAAACCTCTGATGTATTCTGCTGACCATCCCCCTCCTTCAACCGATTAATTTTCTTCTAAAATATTCCAAATAAACCACAATATGAATTATATTACATAATTGTTACAAAATAAATACAAATATTACAAAATGTAATATTTATTTTTTCCTACTTTTATATTGGAAATCACGTTTAAAATTGAAATGTTTCCCATGCCAGATTGTAAGCGCATACTCAAGGTTGTATACTATACTTATCTAGTAATCTATACAAGTATTCGGAGGAGAACATATGTTAAAACAAATTCAGTTTTTCTTAGCTTCATCCAAGTTAGCAACTCAAATGCCTGGATTTCGAACTAGCACACCTTGGAAACAACTTGCCGCTTTAATTGGATACCCCATTCTTTTCGTACTATCTTATGTTTACATGAGTTACCAAATGAATCACGTAGCCTCAGCTCGTGATGGCATTCTTTTAGGCATTAACAATTTCGTTGTAGTTTTATGTATGATTATCCTTCCGTTTATTCTGATTACAAACATAAAAGACATCCGCAATAAACTACCACTATTTAAAGAAAAGAATATCGGCAGAAAAGTTGCTGGGACTGCACTTACTGTGTTTCTTTTGTTTACGGTAATGGGTGTTTTGACTACTGCGATTAGTAAGATGTATTCTGAGGAATTTGTTGAGAAGATTAGTAAAAATAGTTGATATATTAAATCCCAGAATCAAACTATGATTCTGGGATATTTATTATTCTTCTTCTAAATTTTTTTTACCGTACCCTCAAGCATTTTATACTCCAAATTTTAAATCCCCTAAACTCTAACTATATTGGTAATTGCCAGGTTCTTACCTTCTACGCTTCTTTTTTATTGATATTTTTCTTTAAAACAGTCATAAAAATTTCCAACACTTTTCAACAATTCTTATATCAGGTTTAATTTCTTAAGAATGATATCACTATATTAATAGAGCAAAAATGATTTTATTACTAAAGAAGGATGGTATTTTTGTATGGAATACGAAAATGACTTAGTTAAACAATACGTCAATAATGTGCAGGTACAGAAAAGATTTATTATTAATAAATTTTTAGAGGAGGATGAAAATCTAATATTATTGAAATCATATCTTAATTATCCTGATTTTGAAAAACAAAAATTATTAGATACAGCCTTTAAAAGCTTTCTATTAAAATTTAGAAAAAAATGTTATTTTTCTAAATTAGTACGCTTAAAATCTATAGACTTTAGTAAACGCTATTATAAATTAAATAAGCGTTATCCTCTAACTTTAGATGCTCCCCTAAAATTTGTTGATACTTCATTAACTTCAAAAGAACTTCTAATTAGTGAAGATGTTGTTTCATTTCAAGTAGGCGATCCAATGGAAAATATCGAAAATGATGGATTGCAAAAAGCATTAAAAATTTTAACCTCAAAACAACGATTAGTCATTAGACTTATGTATTTTCATAACCTATCACAAACTGAAATAGCTTTAAAAATAGGCTCTACACCTCAAAATATTAATAAAATTCATAAAAATGCGTTAAACCAAATAAAAAAATATTATATTTCATCATTAAGCTAGAAGGGGATAACATGAATGAAAATAATAGCCAGAAGGAATTTCATGCCTTATTAAAGGAACTAGAGCCCTATATTTATAGAAATGTGAAAAAACTACCAATAGTTTACCAAGACGATTTAGAACAAGAAATAAAGATATTAATTTATGAAAAATATTTAGATATAGACAATATTATTGCTGAGCCACCAGGCTTTTTTGACTTTTTTAATGAAGAAGAGTAAATCTAAGTGTTCTATGGAGGAAAGTTTATGACGGAATTTATAAATATAATTAATAATTTTGGGTTTCCAATAGCAGTAACCGTTTATTTATTATATAGATTTGAAAAAAAAATAGAGTTCTTAACTAAATCAATAGACCAAATAAAAGAAGTAATTATCCAAAAATTATAAGGAGATATTGCATGGAGATAACTAGAAGTCTTTATAAAAAATTCCCAACAGTTTATCTAAATTATAATAATTTACAAGAGCTATACCATATTTTTTTAAAAATTTCTCCTGAAACTAGAGATTTAGTTAAAGATATTGATATCTTTGGAGAAGAAAGAATCATCCAGATATTTTCAAAATTACTTGGAGCAAAATGTAATTTTAATATGTATCAGGAATTAAAAATATCTAATTTAGATGGTATAATCTCAATTTTCTATTATACGCTAAAAGATAAAGAATTATATAATAAGCTAAAATTTATCAAAAGTAGAGGATACTTAAAATATAATCTATGTGTGTATAAAACTGAAGATAAAAGTGGAAAGATAGAATTTGAACAATCTCTTCAAATTGCATTTATAAAGTAAAATAATGGTTTTATCGAGTTTGATCCTTAACTTTTTATATTGGACCAAACTTTTTTTGTTAAGTTAAATTCCTTTCTTCCTACTATGTTACTACAAAATCTCTTCTCTAAATAATTCTTCAATGTTCATTATTACTTCATTATGAGTGTTTTTATTTGCACCAAGATCAAGAAACTCACGTACTTTCCCCCCGGCCGTTACCACATTAACTTTTGTTAAGTTTTTCTGTGTAGTTATTACTATTGTAGATACCAATTTACACCCTAATGAATATAAAAACTTTTCAATAACTATTACCTTACCATTATAGACATTAAAGTTGCCTATAACTTCAAAGTTTAGACTGTGAAATTTTTCAACTAATTTAAAATCATAATCTTCAAGCCCAATACTAGTAAATTCTTTCTCAAAACTTCTCATAAATACCTCCCATATTTTATTAATACTATTATTTTACTATGATTTTATAATTAAATTTTACTAAAATTTCGTCAAAAAAATGTCATTGAATTAATTCAATGACATTTCTTAATCCTTAAATAAATTGTGCAGTTTGTTTTGATGTATAGCTCCACATATTACCTGATGCAGAACCTGTAAAAGTCTTATAAACACTAGTTTTAATTCTTAAATATTTATATGTTCCACTTTTTAGCTTAGACATATTTGAGACATAATTTGCATTTTGCAATTCTTTTTTTACTTGACTTGCTACGGTTGCTGCTGTTAGTACTATTCCTGAAATTGCGCAAATAGCACCTGCATAGAATAGACCTATTATTGTCAAAACTATTCCAGTTGCTCCTGAACTAAGTGCAGAAACGATATCTTTATACCCTCCAGAATTTACTCTAATAAATTCGTTATTTAATTGTTTATATGTCTTGTCAATATTACTTATAGTTTCAACAAAAAACGTCTCTCCTGGTACTGGCATGCAATCCTCTCCTTAAATTTATTTAAACATAATCAACCGGTTGTAATGTTTATAGTAATATAAGTGAAACATTTACTAATAATTTAAACCTGATGATTAAAATTTTTAATAAAATCTTTTGTAATATATAATTTTTATCATTTACTACTTTTGTTGTTACTACTACTTACAATCGCACTTAAATGACTTATTTGAAAAGATAATTGAAGTACAAAAAAAAGACGAAACCTCTTTTAAAGGCTTCGTCATTCTCTTATTTATTTACTAATGTATAACTAGTTTTAATTGAAGTAGGTACTGTATAGTACTTAACAGTCGTACTTTTCTTGATATACAAACTATTACCTAATTTGTATCCATATTTGTCAGTACCATAAACACCATTTTCAGTGCCTTTTGCGATTGTTTTATAATAAACTAATTTACCAGATTTTAGCTTGTAGATTTTCGTTGTTGCCACAGCAACAGTTTTACCTGTCATACCTGGTTTGTATTCAATCTTACCCCACATTACTTTTGGTTGAAGATTTAATTTATAAGGCACTTGCTCATAGTCACCTTTGTAGTGTGAAACCTTTAAGAAGTAAGTTCCTTTTGCTAAATTGATATTTCCAAGTGAAACATTATTAGATTTACCAGTTTTTGTATAGAATGTTTTTACTACTTTGTTTTTACTATCTACTAAAACTGCTTTAAATGCAGTGTTTGGAGCTTGTGACATGTTTAATGTTACATTTGCTGTTGCTGGCATATTTAACTTGTACGTATCAACATCAGATTTCCAAGATAAAATCCCATTATAAGCACGTTTTAATGCGACTGGTGTTGCAGTAGTTGTTGTTTCGTTATTCTCTTTTTCTGTGTAATTATCAGCAACAAACTTCGCTTGTGTCATGTAATACTCGTTTGCGTCTTCATCTTCAGGATCATGTGTAACTACCACATAATAAGTTCCTGCGGCTACACCAACTGTAAAGATATCATCAACTTCATCAGTTTCATTCGGTTCAATCGTCCAATCTTCAACAACTTCATACTTAGAATTTACTAATAAGTAATTTAAAGCTACGTTTGGAGAATAGCTTCCACGGATTGTTAATTTACCAGTTGACGGAGTCGTAATTTTAAAAATATCATCCGTTTCAATATCAGTAAAACCAGTGTAATATTTATTTAGCGTCATTGGTGTTGCAGTAGTTGGATCATTATTTGATTCTTTTTCTAAATAGTTATCAGTCCAGTATAGAACTCGCATACTATACATATTTGAATTATTATCTACAGTTCCACTTTCAACTGACATTTTAATATAGTATGTTCCAGCAGGTAACCCCTCATAAAACGCATCAATTGATTCTTCACCCTCTGCTAAAGACCAGCTTTGCAGCGTTTCATCCTGTTCATTGTAAAGCTCTATTGAAGTAACAGCAGTTCTTAATACTGATGTTTGTACTTTAATTCCACCAGCTTTGCTTAATGTAAACTTATAAGTATCAACATCCTCAGCTGTTTCAAATGTTCCAGTACCGTAAGTCTCATATGGATATAGTTCATCTCCAGTTGATGAAAAACTAATATTTGTTGCAGTTTCCTTTGTCCCATTTTGTTCTACTTCTGTTGTTTCAGCAGATCCGACTGTAGCAAACCCACCAAAGGCAGACAAAGCAAGTGCAAAAGCAGTTACATAAGATAATAATTTCTTCACGTTGTACTCTCCCTTTGTTGATATTCTGAAATTTTTTCTTTCGGTACTATTTTAAGTTAAATTAAGATAATTTAATAGATTTAATTTTACCCATTATCGTCTACCATCTTATCATTTTAATGAACTCGTAAACATGTAAAAAGGCATTAAAACGGATCATTTAAATCATGTTTTTCTAGACCCATAATCCTAAACTAGTTAAAAAACAATTAAAATTTGATTATATATTACCGATATAAGTATGAGTCTAATTCTTTTTAACTAAGGACATGACAAAAATACCTGGAAGTGATGGTGGGAAAATTGAAAAAAACAAATTTGCTGATTGTTGCTACGATGAGCCTTGGTCTAACTTTAGCACCAGTTTCAACAAGTATATCAAAGCTAATCGGCCAATCAAACGTTGCAGAAGCTAAAAAACAAAAACCACTTACACAACAAGAATTTAACAAAAAAGTAGCAGAATTAGGTAGAACAATTAAAGAGTATAAGCAATATGTTAAAGAATGGAATGCTTATATTACTGAGTATCGCTCAGCAAATGCAGAAATGTTCGGAAGTCTATTTGAGGAAGAAACAATTGATCTAACTGAGGATGAATTAGTAACATTTTATCTAAAGCATATTTCAGATTTAACAGCTGATAATAGTGGTCTAGAAGATTACTTAGAATCTTATGAAATTGATGAACTTTCAACTTACATTGATGACGTAGCAAAAACAAACTCGAATACGAATAAAATAAATGCAAAAATAAATGAATATGAAAAAAAATACGTAGCTGAAGTGAAAGCGAAAAAATTTGACTCAGCTTTAAAAATTAGAAATGAACAAGTTAAATTATACTATAAACTTGTAAGTGAACTTAATAACGTAGCTGAAGCTGAAGAATATTTAAATGAGACACTTTATTATATTGTTGAGCAATATGATGGATATGAAGACGATGAATATACTGATGAAGATTCAGAAGATGTAATCGATGAAGATTACTATTATGATAATTATTCATATTAATTAAAAATAAACAAAGCCTGTTCTATGTTTAAGAACAGGCTTTGTTAAATAATAAACCTACAATTATTGAGTAATCACTTCAACCGTTGTGTTATAGGCAGAGTTTGAGAACACTTGAGTAGTATCTAAATACGTTGCAAATTCTATGATATAAATCCCAGGAGGCAATTTAGTCTCAGATTTTGAAACGATTTTCCCCGTTGTGTCTCTTTCTTCTTCTCCCCAATCAACTGTTTCACCATTTACATCATATATTTCAAAAGAATATTCTCCCTGTAAATTAGCATCTAGTGCATATGATTCTATTTTTACTGTAGACTCTTCAGTTAAAAGGAACGCATAATAATCAAAATCATCATTATTACTAATCGTAGCTTTAATGTGATTTTTCTTAAACTCTAGTAGATCAGAATCCTTCGGTAAATCATTTGGTTCTTCCTCTTCTATAGTCCCTTCACCACTTAATGGAACATAATACAAACGATTCACAGACAACAATGTATTCGGAGATGTTAATTTTATCTTCTTATAGTAATTGATTGGTATCGCAAGGTTCATATTCTGACCCTCAACTAAAGTGGCTACATTAATACCAATTACCTCACCGTACTTATTCACAAGTGCACCACCACTATTTCCACTACTAATTGGTGCAGTACTTTGAATATATGGTGTTGAATCGCCATCCAATTTCACAGATTTATTACTAATGATTCCCTCAGTAATTGTATTACTAATTCCTAAAGGACTACCTAAAGCAAAACTCTTTTCACCTGTCTTAATTGAACTTGAATCACCTAATGTAACTGCTTTTAAATTAGAAACGCCATTAATCTTCAATACAGCTAAATCTCGATCGGCATCAAACCCAATCACTTGGTTCGTTTTAAACTTTCTTCCATCACTTAATACAATTACGACGTAACTTGGTTCAACAATATTAGTAATAACATGGTGATTTGTTACAACAACACCATCGGATGTTGTAATGACACCACTACCTGTTTTTAATAACTTATCTTTCGCATCATATAGCTCAATATACACAATAGAAGGATTTACCTTTTGGAATACCGCTTGTGTAGTCATAGCTTTCTTAGATACAGTTACATTTGTCACTGCACTATATTTTGTATTAGGAAGATATGCAGTAACCTTTGCAGAACCTTCTTTCATCCCCTTAACAGTACCAGATTGATTCACCGTTATGATTGCACTCGAACTAGACTTCCATTTGACTTTAGAAAGCTTTGTCCCCGAAACAAAAAGACCAACTTTAACACTCTTACCAACTTCCAAACTATACTTCGTTTGTTTCATTGTTAATTTAATACCTGCTGCAGAAGCCTGTGGTGAAAAAACAGAAAAACTAAACAATAATGCACAAACACAAATCATTAACAGTTTTTTCATTTCTTTCCTCCTATGTAAGAGCACAGTAACCTTATGATATAAACAGAGATTCTTAGGATATTAGAATTTGATTATATGAGTTAAGGTTAAATTAACTCAGTGTAGGAAAATTTTACCATAAAAATACATGGTAAATATTAACAAATTACTAACGGTTTTTGGACCTGAATAGTAATAAATATTAAAAATTAACCATTTAAAAATTTTCTTATATAAGCAAATAATCATTAACATTATTCACTGAATAATAAAAGCCCTGTTGAGATTTCTCTCAACAGGGCTTAATAGCAATGTATTTTCTTAGAAAATACTAGTATTCAGAAATATTATTGTACAGCAACGCCAGTGAAGTTAATAGCGTTGTTGTTAAGATCTACTAAATCAATTGTGCTATGAGCTTTAACTTGAAGTCCACTTAATGAAGTTAGTGGAGTAGTAAGTTCGATTATTTCTTTATTACCTGAAATTGTTTCAGATACTTCACCTAAAGCAGTTGTACTAGTTCCTTGGAATACCTCCAAGTCAGTACCAGCATTAGCAAATTTGAAATATTCTTTTAACTATATATCGATTAAATTAATAATTTTTTTTAATTTAAAACCATAATCATTTATCCATTTTCCATAATAAAAAGGCTACCAAAGTAGCCTTCTTGTAGTCCAACTAACGCATACTTTAGTTGAACAAGACCTATATAATTAACTATATATCCCTATTTTTTAGAAGAGTAGATTGTATGATCTAATTTCGCAAGATATGTACCTGTATTAATACCAATCTTTCGGTTTAAACTTCATGAATAATATTAAGCCTATTATTACTAAAAGTGTAATTGGCCAATAAAATATACAAACCTCTATTAGATAACCCATGACTTCCTCCATCTTAATCTATATGCAGATTCCATTAAGTTTTTCATTCATGCTTCCAAAATCAATTCCGATTATTCAACTAACGCGCCAGTTAGTTGTACTTTATTATGTACTAGTCTTTTTTTTACTGGTTTGCAATTAAACTTGCTATATCTGATAGATATTGTTTAATATCACTATAATGTCACACCGTTCGATCGATTTTGTCCCCCGGATTGACTTGTACCGTATAGTCTTTCTTTAATTGCTCGTTAGATGAAAAGAGTTTTTCGGCAAATGCATTCCAATCATTGATCATAGACTCTTTAGCATGTTGACGAGCCCTCTTCGCTCTTTCGATTGGTTCTGGTCCTGGATCAACCTGTTTGTATTTGTTTGATAGATAATCGTTGAATGAGTCCAATAAAGCAAGGAACGTTTGACTAAATAGCGCACTTTTGACGTTCCCTAAGTCTTCAAATGCCTGCTGAAAAGCTAGCATCTTTTTGGTATCCGCTTTTTGTGTATCCGTTTGATTGATGCGAAGGTCGTCGATGGAAAGTTTCGGCATACCATTTCGCTCTCGCGCACTATTTTCGATCGACCAGCTACGTAGACTTTGCCATAGTGACTCACCCTCTAGCACACTCTTCTTTTTGATAGTAGCTGCTTCGTTCATTTTTTCACGTATAGTGTTCCGTAAAAAATCAGGCATTTCTTTATGTTCCAAGAATACGTTTAGTTTTGCTTTCGCAAAGCCCAAATAAGCAAGTACCTGATCAGCTGAGCCAACAATATAAATGCCTTTTCGCATGGTATCGAGCGCTTCGCTTAATGTATTAATTTCGTTAAATCCTAAGTCTTCAATTGAATTCGATGGAGTACTTTTTGACTTGATATTGTCTAATACAGTTTGATAGAAGGGATCCATGCCCGCCCCACCAGTTTCCAAGACCTTTTGCCACTCTTTTTGGTTTGTTTCGATGACATTTTGGAAAGAAGCAATCTGGTCTCGTATGCCTTGTGCTATTTTTGTTTTCAAGTCATTTTTGTCTACAACGATTTCTCCTGATTGTTTTTTCTTTTCTTCTTCAACATACGCCTCGATACTCCCGTTTAATGCTTCACAAACATAGCCATCCTCGTAAAGATTATCTGATTGTAAATTCAACAGATTCCCCATATATTCTGCCTTTGACTCCGAGATGGACGAAATTCGTTTCGTGAGTATTTGTTCTAATTTGTCTAGTCGTTTTGTTTGTTCGTCGCCTTCAAAATGACGCAGTATTTGATCGCGTAAATAGGCATGTTTTACGACCAAGTTTGTGGTGTCAACGGTTAAGTCATTCGTTGTGGTGTATTTTAGTAAGTAGGTTTCCATTCCTTTGATATCGTGTAGAACACTTTTTGTAACAGATTCTTCGATCGTTAGTTGGTCGATCGCTGGGGATGGTTGCACGTTTATTTCGCCGAATGGTTTACTTACGTTTTCGTTTTCGATAGTAATACTCGAGCGAATCCCAATTTGTGTGGTTATATTCATTTATGATCACCTCACATTAGGTATCGGATAATTTTGGAATAATTTAACAATTATTTGCAACCTTTGAATTATGTATATGAAGTTAAAACAAAAGAAGAGATGATATTAATTTATAATTCCTTGTTCAACTATACTGCCAGTTAGTTTAAGTGTATTTTTTCACAATTTCACTAATGGTCTGTGTGTTGCCTAAAATTTTGAACACACTTATCACAAACGACTAAAACATCGATCATTTTATTTTTCAAATCCATTTACATCTCTTGTAAATCTGATTTATCAATTGTTTTACTTAAGAACCAATATCATTATATGTTTTAACTATTTCTATCTTATTTCTTTTTGCATACTCTTCAATTGTTGATTGCTGATAACTCACACTTTGGCCTAAATGTGCTTCTTTGACTGTTATAGACTTTCTACAATAACTAATACCTATAACTGGCATATTCTAAAATCACACCTCTTTTATAAATTAATAAGTTACAATTCTTTAACTTAACTAGATTAGTAATAAGATTTATTTATAAATAAAACAAAATTAGTATTTCAAAGAAGCATTTAAATATGTATGCATGAAGTTGAAAATTTTTTTTATTATTTTAATCTTTATAAGTAAGCTCTTATAAAAGCCTATTTTATACCGCGTAACAATATTAATTTCTTATAAATTGATTTAGATACAAAAAAAGGGTCTACTCCAAGTGGAGTAGACCCTTTTGCTATTATTTTGAAACTACAACATCTTTAATTGTATTTCCATTAGCATCTTGAACATTTGAAGAAACAAATCCAACAGTGATTGTATCAGCTAAATCAAATGATGCAGAAGTTGTTGTTAATGTAACAGTACTTCCAGTGTAAGTGATCGCTACATCAGCTGTAGGAATTACTACACCATTTTTCTTAACTTCAATTCCAGAAAGTGTTAATCCAGCTTTAATAGCTTCAGAGAAACTTACTTCTAGAGTTTTGCTGCTTGTTAAAGTAACTTTTGTTGCAGCGATTTTAATGTTTTCTTTAAGTACAACTAATGAACCATTTTTAGCAGCTGTAGTTAAAAGATTTCCATTTTTATCTTTAATATCTTTAACTGCTACTGTTCTGCTTCCATCAACAGCAACAAATCCTTCTGGTAATTCAACACGTACAGTAGTTTTATCACCATAGAAGTAAATTTTAGATCCTGCAGGAACTGTAGCTCCATTGATTGTAAAGTTATTTGGATTTAATGCAGCATCAGTTACTTCTGCACTGAAAACAAACTGTAATACACCAGGTGAAACTTGAGTTGGAGTTGCATTTAACGTTTCAAGAACATTTGAAGTAGGAGATACTTCGAATGTTAATGTAGTTGCTCCAATATTATTTCCTTTTGTATCTTTAATTGCTTTTTCAGGAACTGATACTTTATATTTACCAGCAGCAAGTGCAGCTGAAGCATCAAGTACTAAATATTGGTTTTCACCAGCATCAGTAGTGTCTCCATCATTATTAGCATCATAAACATATGCAACACCATCTAAAGCTAGTGCAGCAGTAGGTTTTACAATACCGTCAGCAGTCGTGAAATCATAATCAACACTTGCAGCAATTGGAGTATCGCCAGCTACGATAGCTTCATCAAGTTTAACGATGATTTTATCACTTTTAATTGTTGTTGAAGTTACTTTAGGAGCAACTTTATCTAAAGTAAGAGTTAAAGTTTTCTTTAATTCTTTACTAGTATTACCACTAGCATCAGCTGAACCAGCAGCAACAGTTAATTCTTTTGTAACAAAAGTATTAGAACCTGTGATTAGTGCACTTGCATCAATTACAAATTCTTTTCCAGCTCCATCAACTGAAGCTGCTTTTAATACAGTACCAACAGTAGTTACACCATCTTTTAATACTGCTTGATCAACTGACTCGCTGAAAGTTACACGAACATTTGATCCTTCAGCAACAACAGAAGTTACTTCTGGAGCAACATTATCAGAACCTACAGTTACTGTTAATACTGTGTCAGGTAAGAAGTTACCAGCTAAATCTTTAGCACCAACGATAGCAATATTATGAGTACCTGTTGCTAATCCGCTAAATGCTAATTTAACTGCTCCTTTTAATGCGTCAACTGAATCTTCAGTTACTGTAAAGTCAGCACCAGCAGTTTTTGCTACGCCATCTAAAGAAACTGTAGCTGAAGCAAGGTTTACTGGCTCAGAGAATTTAACAGATGCTACTGGAGCACTGAATGAAACTGAAGCAGCAGGAACTACTTTATCTTCTAAATATAAAGGTGCTTGGTATTTTGGAACTGCAACACCTTTAGCATCTTTAACGTTTTCAACTTTGAATTCAACATATTTGTTTAAGTCTGCAACAAATCCAGCAGCAAAAGTTAAAGTTACTGATTTTTTATCTTCGTTTAAAGTTACACGAGATGGGTTAGCAGAACCAAGTGTATAGTTTGTTACAACTTCTGCACCACCAGTTGCTAAACCAGCTTGAAGTTCTTTATTAAATGTAACAACTAATTGTTTAGCGTTAATTGCAGTTACACTAGCAACTTTTGGAGTAGCTAATTCTTCAATTTTAGCTAAAGCGTCAGCTTTCATTTTGTCAGCAGCAGCTTTGAATTCAGTTTTCTTAGCTTCTGTTTTAACTTTAGCGATTAAAGCAAGTGCTTGAGCATAAGCTTGCTCTACTTGTTCTTTAGTAGTTTCAGCAGTTACTGGAGTTGAAGAAGCTAATTTAATGAAAGCTTCTACAGCAGCGATTGCTTTCGCTTCGTTTTCAGCAGCAACGATTACTGTTTGGTAGTATTTGTTGATAGCAGCAGATTTCTTAGCTACTTTAGCAGTTAAAGAAGCTTTTACTTTAGCGTCTTTTTTGCCTAATTTAGCGATTGCAGTTAAAGCAACCTTTTTAACTTTAGCAGAGTTTTGTACGTCCGCTTTAGTTTTTACTGATAATTTGTAGTAAGCGTCAACTGCTTTCGTTGCAGCTTGAACTGGTGTTACAGCTTTTGTTGCAGCAGCTACAGGAGCTACAGCAGATGCTACCATTGCAGCTGTTAAAGCTGTAGTAACGATTTTTTTGTTTTTGTTAAATGCCATTCTAGTGTTCCTCCCTGTGATCTTATGTAGTATTTTACTAGAATAAAAGATGCATTCTCCTACTCTAGGTATTAACTCAATTGTAGGTCAATATCTCTATCCCCTACTGCCAAATTTACAAATTATGTAAGATTTTGACATAATTTACTAAATGGTTAACAACGCTAGTATACAACAATTAATTCGAAATTTGTACAAAAAATTTTAAATATTAGTAATAATTTTACATTACAAACTTTTCAGTTTTGTTACAAACACTTTGCTGTACACTTAATACATCGTCATTAATAGTCATATTTGTAGTCTTTTTTTAAACTTTTTTATTAAATTCTAAAAGATAAGTCCATTCTCCTACTTTTGTCGAAAAATATTTGTGAAATCAGTTCCCTTTTTCACTATTTTCACCGAATTCAAATTTTTTCTAGTTCGAGAAGAGCAGAACTTATGTTACATTAATAGAATAGAAACGATATAGATTACCATCTTAGGAGGGAACATCCTTGATCCAATCATTGCAAAAAATAATTGGCAATCGAAAATTAAAAGAATATGAAAAATTAGTTTCTGATATAAATGCACTTGAATCATTCTATGAAGATCAAACTGATGAAGCTTTACGTGAACTTACTTATACATGGAAACAAAAAATTACTAATAATGAAGCAACGATTCATGATTTGAAAGTTGAAGCATTTGCTTTAGTACGTGAAGCTTCAAAACGAGTACTTGGCATGCGTCACTATGATGTACAGTTAATCGGTGGACTTTCATTATTAGATGGAAACATTTCTGAAATGCCGACTGGTGAAGGAAAAACATTAGTTTCTTCATTACCAGCGTATACTCGTGCACTTGAAGGAAAAGGCGTTCACATTATTACTGTAAATGAATATTTAGCTCGTCGTGATTCTGAGCAAATTGGCCAAATTCATGAATTTTTAGGACTAACTGTTGGATTAAATATTCCAGACCTTTCAATAGAAGAAAAAAAATCTGCATATAACGCTGATATTACATATGGTATCGGTACCGAATTTGGATTTGACTATTTACGTGACAATATGGTGAGTTCACCTGAGGAACAAGTACAACGCCCGTTCAATTATGCAATCATTGATGAAATTGATTCCGTATTAATAGATGAAGCAAAAACACCATTAATTATTGCTGGTAAAAAATCAGCACAATCACATTTATATTTACTATGTGCCAGATTTATTCGTACTTTTAAAAAAGATACGGATTATTTATATGATGAAGAGTCAAAAGCAATTGCTTTAACAGAGGATGGAATATCAAAAGTAGAAAGAGCTTTCTCAATTGATAACTTATATGACTTAGAACATATGACTCTTTTCCATTATGTTCATAATGCTTTACGTGCTGAAGTATTGTTTGAACGTGATGTTGACTATATTGTTCGTGATGGAGAAATTCAATTAATTGATTTATTCACTGGACGAATTATGGAAGGTCGTTCACTAAGCAATGGATTACATCAAGCGATCGAAGCAAAGGAAGGATTAGAATCAACTGAAGAAAACCATACTGTTGCTTCTGTAACAATTCAAAATTACTTCCGTATGTATCCGATCCTTTCTGGTATGACAGGAACTGGTAAAACAGAAGCGAAAGAATTTTTACAAGTTTATAATATGGAAGTTATTCAAATTCCAACAAATCGCCCGGTTATTCGTATCGATCATGAAGATGCGATTTTTGCGAAAACAGAGCAAAAGCTGAAAGCTGTTATTACAGATGTGAAAACACGTCATGCAAAAGGACAACCAATATTAATTGGGACAACATCTATTCGCCAATCTGAAATTGTTGCTGAGTTATTAGAAAAGGAAAGTATCTCATTCCAATTACTAAATGCTAAGCACGTTGAAAAAGAAGCAGAGATGATTGCACTGGCTGGTCAAAAAGGAATGATTACCATTTCTACAAATATGGCTGGTCGTGGTACTGACATTTCACTTGGTGAAGGTGTAGCAGAGCTAGGCGGATTACATGTTATTGGGACAGAGCGTCATGAAAGTGAACGTATTGATCTTCAATTAAAAGGCCGTGCTGGTCGTCAAGGCGATCCTGGTTCATCACAATTCTACTTATCATTAGAGGATGAATTATTTGTCCGTTACAATCATGAAAAACTAGAAAAATATGTGAAACAAGTAAAAGTAGATGAAAATGGAAAAGTACTAAATTCTACGATTCAAGAGTTTGTTTCTACAACACAACGTTTATGTGAAGGAAATCAATACTCTATTCGTGAATGGCAGCTTAAATTAGATGGCGTTGCAAATGAACATCGTCGTGTTATGTACGAATTCCGTAACAATCTACTAATTAACGATATCGATTTAGAATGGTTAACAAAGCAAGTAGACCAAACAATTGAAAAGTCACTGAAGATCTACTATCCAGAAAATAGTGTTATGGAAGAATGGGATCAATTGGAAGGTAAAACTGCTCTTGAACAACTAATTCCACCACTTCGTATTGATACTGAGCATTTAGAAGATGAACAAGATGCTTGGCAAGTTGTTAGCGAAGCGCTTGCTGTTTATAAAGACCTTCTAAATAATCTTGATGAAGAATCAAAAGAAGCTGTTGTGAGTTTAATGAAATATTCAGCATTAGAGATTGTTGATCAATATTGGACTGAGCATTTAGACCATTTACAAAATCTAATAGAAGGAATTCATTTAAGACAATATCAACAAGAGGATCCAATTCGTCTATATGAGTTCGATGGTTTCAAATTATTTGAAACAACTTTTTATCATATTCAACGAGAAATTTCTGTAAATCTTGCTTCAACTTTTCAAGATTTAAGTAACCCAGCTATTGAGGAGGAAGAAGAACATGTTTTCATCGATTAAGCGTTTATTACAAAAAGGTAAAGACTCAACTGTTTCTTCGAATGATTTATTACACGATTCTTCTAATGCTCTGCCTGAACAAACTGAACATGAAGCAGTGGAAGAAATTTTTCCTAAAATCTCATTTCATCCATTAATGTATATTGAGGATGAAACTCGCTATGTTTATCAATTTTTAAATAATGAATTGCCGCCATTACAACCTAACCAATTGTCATTGTCAGCCATTGATATTGAAGTTGATGAAGAAGGTGCAATGGTAACGGCATTCATTCGAAATAGCTTGGCAAAATCTATTCTATTACAAGATGTTAACTTATTGCTTTTAAGCGAAGAAAGAGAGCTATTAGCTAGAAAAGAATTTAGCTTAGAAGAGCTTGGGGAATTACCTGCTTCTAGTAGTCGTCCTTGGCGTTTCTACTTTGAGCGTGAAACACTATTAAAAGAAGAACTTCCTAAATCAGGATTCCAATTAGCATTTGATTTAACAAAAAATGAGCATAAGTTAGACCTAGAACCAACTTGGGAAGCACAACTATCAGATGTGCAAAAAGAGGAATTAACGAAACTTGTTGCTTCATTACCTAAGCTTGGTGAAAACGAACTTAGTTTGCATTCAATTTCTGCTAGTTTAAAAGAGGATGGAAACTTAGCTGCAACATTATTAATTCGAAATGGATCAAAACAAGCAGTAAATCTTGAAGTATTACCATTAGAATTATTTGATGAGAACTTTGAAATCATCGCACGCGGTTCATTTACACTTGCCCCTCTTACTATTTTGCCGAATACAAGCAAGCCATGGACGTTTATCTTCCCTGCTAGCTTAGTTGAAAAGCAAGAATTTACTAAATGGAGTGTAAGAATTCCAAACCAACAAATGATATAAAGTATAAGCTAGAGAACAGTATACTTGTTCTCTAGCTTTTTTTTGTCTCATAATAATTGTCTACTAGCTCTTTTATTAATAGCAACTTTTCTTCTTCTGACTTCAATTCGCATTCCACTTTTTGATGAATATATATTCCAATTAATTTTGCTGCTTTACTCATCTGCTGATCAAATGTTTAATAAGAAATTGGAAGAATAACATCTTCTCCATTTCGAAATCTTATTTTCGTTTGCTTTTTCGTCGGTCGATATTGATCAATTTGAATAAAGTTTAACCATTTACAGGAAGACTGATTTGGTGATGTTGTAGGAATCATTAGAATAGATAATGTGGGATTAACCATGAGAGGAATTTTTTTCATTGTTGGATACTTATTTTTCACTATCTCTAAATGACCTTTTACTGAGTAATGATACGTAAGTGCTGATTCATTAATAAGTGATTTTGCTGTTCGTTTTGAATAAATGATTCCTTTGTTTTTATCTGTAATTTTCGTTAAATATTCTGGGTGGTCTGCAGGTTCAAGTAACATTGTTTCATATGAAATAACGTAATCTAACTTTGACATTTTTACCTCCCTTTAATTGTATTTCCTTACTTAAAATTATATCAAAATCATGTCATTTAATTTATGACAGTTCTCTTGACCAAAGAAAATCCTTCTAGGGAAGAAAACAATTTCTTTCAAAAAATCACTTCATTTATCAATTTTTCTCAAATAATTCCACTCAAACATTAAGTTTCATCCTCAAAATATAAACTTACATATTATTTCTATTTGATTTTTAAAGTTTACTCAGATGAGGTATACAATTTTATTTTATATAGTTACATCACCGCGGAATAACAATTGGCGCGCCTAAAAAGGGCGAAAAAATGAAAACTCTAAAACAAACGAATTCAGGAAGAATCAAGCCTAAATCATTTGAGGACTGCTTGATTCAATACTCACCTATGGTTAAATCACTCATCAAAACACTTAGGATCTATAAAAACTACGAGGATTATTATCAAGTTGGCTTAGTTGCTTTGTGGCACGCATATGAACATTTTGAGGAGAAAAAAGGCAGTTTTTCTAATCATGCTTATACAACTGTTCGTGGCCATTTATTAAACGAAATGACAAAACAAAGTAAGTATGATCAACGTTTTGTTGTAGTAGATTCGTACCAGGAAGAAGTACATTATTTTGACGAAGCATTCCTATTTGAGCAATTTATGAGCCACTTAGACGGCGTTTCTCCACTACAAAAACAAATATTAGTAGATCGCTTTTATTTGAGTAAATCGTTTAGTGAGATTGCAATTAGATGTAATATGCCAGAAGCTAGCGTTCGATCAAGTTATCTTTATGCTTTAAAAAGATTAAGGAAACAAAAAACACAGGGTTAAGTTAGCATAAAAAAAAGAGTAATCATATGATTACTCTTTTACTTACGCAACAGAAATGATTAAAGACATTTCTCCGGCACCTTCGAAATTCATTGTTAATTCGATTGGTGTTTTAATATTATGTAGCGTTGTATTTCCTTCCCAAACAGTTGGTGGTGTGATATCCATCTCAACTCCTTGCTCTGATGCAAACGTACTTAAATTACCAGCAATCATATTACCTAACTCACCCGTAAATGAGATCAATATTTCATTTTCTACTGGCATTCCGAACATGGCTAGTGCTAGTTGGCTAAATGTATTCGTTGGTCCCTTTAAAATCGTTTGCCCCTTACAATCTCCAGTCATTCCAACAAGTACACCTAAATGCGCTTCTACAACATTTCCATTAAGCTTTTTCGGTTCGCCTATTGTAAACGCTAATGGGATAACAGTTTTAATTGATTGAACTGCACTATTTAACAATTTGGTAATGATCATTGAATCGCTCATAATTGTCTCCTTTATATAAAACTTTTATCCTATTTTTAACCCCATATATCTTCTAAGTATTATATCGGCAGCTTTTCAGGAATTTTAAAAATTTCAAAAATTAAATATGATGCTTCTTACCTACTACTTAAAACCATTAAATTCACTATATATTACTAGATTTCCTTTATTCGAGTATCTTTTTACTAGATGTCGAAAAGATTTTTTGTGAAAATTTCAAATTTTATTACGTAATTAACAAATTTCCCTTTATTTATCACATGAAAATAATATTATTGAAATTATTTTAATTTATTGTGTAGTTACAAATTCCTACAATCTGTGAATGTAATTCAGTATATAATTTCTACTAGAACTAAGAATATATTAAAAAGTCAAGAAATTATCCCCCAGAAAAAGGCAAACCACTTGAAAAATTGGGACGCAAAACCACTGATCTTCTGTTCAAACATGATATAAACGATCTAATATTATATATATTTTACTGAACAAAGATGGCAGGGTTACCTGGGTATCATATACCTTAATTTTGGGAGGTTTAATTCAATGCAAGTAGAGTTAAAGGAATATCATATTGAATCAAGCTGGACGGATTTATTATTAGAATGTATTGAAGCAGGAATTACACCTGAAGAAGTTCGCACATTTCTTTACAATTGCATTAAGGATTCATGTCAAAACTAGGTGATCTACTCTCTACTATGATATACTTTTTGTAATAGTCAAAAGATATGGAGTAGAAATATGATCGGAGAACGCATAAAAAAACTACGTTTACAACATGGAATGTCTTTAACTGAGCTTGCAGAACGCGCAGGCATCGCAAAATCTTACATCAGTTCAATTGAACGAGGCTTACAAAGTAACCCTTCAATTCAAGTGCTAGAGAAAATAGCTGGTGTCTTTAACACGACGGCCGAAAACCTTTTAAAAGAAGATGATATTTCACCAACAAAGACGATTGATTCTGAATGGATGAATATCCTTCAAGAAGCAATTAATTCTGGTATTCCAAAAGAAGAATTAATGAAGTTTATAGAGTTTAATAAGTATAAACAAGGTAAATAATCCATCAAATTTAGATATAGAACTTATATCTAGTTTGATGGATTTTTGTTGTTATTAAAAAGCAAATCTATTAAATAGATCTTTTATCCTAGCAAATTCCACTAACCCCCCTTTCAAAAGCACCACATATTCCATATGATGATTTGTACGCAAAATTAACTATCTGGAGATGATAAAAGATTTGAAAAAGATAACTAGATTTCTCTTAAGTGCGATTATATTACTTGCTATCTATATTCCTCTTTATTCTACTACCGCTAACCCTTCAGCTTATAAACTAACAAATTTCAAAATGGACCAATTAAAACAAGATGAAATTAAGGTAATTATTACATTTAAGAAAAAAACATCTATTCGTAAAATTAGTTCATTAAAAAATGAAAAAGTGAACTCTTTAAAAGATTCATCTGTCGTAACAGCTTCACTTTCTAAAAATCAAATTGAGACTTTGGCAAAAAATGATCAAGTTGCATCTATTGAAAAGGATCAAAAAGTTCAAATTTCAGTAGTTTCTTCTATAGATATGAAAAGTGTACAAGCTATGGCTCAATCTCGTGACTGGGGTATTGATAAAGTAAAAGCACCTTCTGCTTGGAGTTCTTGCTTGACAGGTAAAGGGGTGAAAGTTGCTGTGATTGATACAGGAGTGGGTCCTCATGAAGATGTTATTGTTTCAGGTGGAATATCCTTTGTACCTTATACAACTTCTTATGCAGATGATAACGGCCATGGCACACATGTAGCTGGTATGATCAGTGCAGAGAATAATAGTCTTGGCGTTGTCGGTGTAGCGCCTGATACAAGCATTTATGCAGTAAAGGTATTAGATAATACAGGAAGTGGTTATGTTTCTGATATTATTAAAGGTCTTGATTGGGCGATTACGAATAAAATGGACATCGTCAATATGAGCTTAGGATTTTATTATGATTCACCTGCACTTGAAGCTGCTATTAACAATGCAGTTGGTAAAGGAATCCTAGTAGTTGCAGCTGCTGGAAATAGTGGAAACTATACTGGTTTTCCTTTCACTGTTTCATATCCGGCCGAATATGAAAATGTAATTGCAGTTGCAGCAATGGATCGTTATTATTTACGTGCTGATTTCTCAAGCACTGGACCAGAAGTAGATGTTGCTGCACCTGGGGTGGATGTTTACAGTACTTATCTTAATAATAGCTATACAACACTTAGTGGGACTTCTATGGCATCACCATATATTGTTGGAGAACTAAGTCTTTTAAAACAAAAATATCCAACTGATACTGTACAAGCAATTCGCAACCGTTTAACAAATTTAGCCTTCGATTTAGGCAATTCAGGTGTGGATGCTTTCTATGGATATGGTTTACCTATCTATGGTAATGATGGTTCAGTAACGCTGCCTTTAAAAACGAAGTTAACTGTTACGAAAAGTAGTGAAATCATTAAACCGAAAGATATTATTTCATTTACAATAAAAGTAACTGACCAATCTAATAAACCAGTTAGCAATGCTTCGATTTATTTCAACTCACAAGCTCCTTCTACTGGAATGATGAGTATTGTAACATCTACGACAAACCGTCAAGGACTGGCTACTATTACCCTACAAAGTTATACTGGATATCAAACTTCTGAAATAGGTAATTATTTGGTCCTCATTAAAGCATATAAAGAAGGAGTAGTTGGTAGCTTTGGAAGTAAAAGTTTTACTGTGACACAATAAAAAAATGCAATGGCTAATTGCCATTGCATTTTTGATTTTATATTAGTTATAAATAGATCCAGTTACCCAATCACCATTTTCATTTTGCCATTGAATTAATACAACCCCACCAAGTACTGGTGTATTAAAGTAACTTACACCCATAGCCGCACTACCTTCTTTAGATTTAGTTTCACTTACACCATCAGCGTTTGTGAAAGTTAATTTCCATTTGTAAACGACGTCAAATTCATTTGTATTTTCAACTTTATAAGTTCTGTTGCCATCGATAATTCCAAGATCAATAACTTTTAACTTTTGTACATCAACTTTAATTGGTGTTTCTTTATCTAAACGACTAATTACTTTATCGAAGTTTAAGATTGCACTATCTTCAACATCTTGACCAGCTACTGCGAATGCCGCAACTGCATTAGCTTTTAAAGTTTCAATCGTGTTATTTAATGCAGTATTTGCTCCATTAACTTGTGAAGTTAAAAATGCATTTACTTCTGTTGTAGCTGTATTTTGCTCAGCATTAATTAATGCTTGTAAATCTGCTTTTACTTTATTGATTTTTGCAATTAAGTCAGAAGTTGCTTGGCTCTTCTTTAATAAAGACTCTTCAGTTACTTTTTCAACTCCTGCAGCTTGTGCCGATGTAATTGCTGTAGTTAATTGACCAGTTAACTCAGCTACTTTTTGACTAAATGAAGATTGAGTTGCAGCATTTTGTAGCGCTACGAATGCATCAAACTTTGCACCAAGAGTTGATGAATATGAGTTAAATGCACTTTGTAAGCTAGCTACATGCTCATCAAGCTTAGCTTGAATTGCAGCTTGAGTTGCGTTTGATTCAGTTTGAGCTGCTGTATTTACTTCACTTACAGCTGTATTTTTCTTTGTGTTCGTTTCATTTTGAAGCGTGTTTAATGCGTTTGCTTTTGATAAACCTAATGCAAGTCCAACTGCGTTTTGAGCTGCTTGAATTCTAGCATCTGCCCATACTCCAAATTGTGTTCCTGCATTACTGTTTGCAAATGCTACTCCAGTAGAGCTTAATAATGTTGCTGCTGCAAGACCAACTGCGATTTTCCCTTTTAATGATAGTGCGTTTTTCATAAATAATCTCTCCCTAAAATTTATATTTTTTATTTTTGTTCTCTATTAAGAATGGCATTATATGGATTTTACACAAAATACCAATTACTACTTAATTGTTTGGAATTCCATTTACAATTGCTTGTAAATCTGCTTCTGCTTGCGTAACGATTGGATCGCCAGTTTGATTAATCACATTAATCGCATTTGTTTTTAATGTGTTAATTAAAGCGTTTAGCGTATTCGTTGCTTCTGTTAGTTGAGCAGCTAAAAATGCGTTTACTTCACCTTGGGCGATATTTTGTTCATACGTAATAATTGCTTGAAGATCTGCTTTTACTTGATTAATTTTTGAAATTAAATCAGTAGTTGCTTGGCTTTTCTTTAACAGTGCCTCCTCAGTAATTTTATTTACGCCAGCATTTTGCGCTGTTGAGATTGCACTTGTTAATTGAGTTGTTAAATCAGCTATTTTTTGAGTAAATGATGACTGAGTTGCAGCATTTTGTTGTGATACGAATGTATCGAATTTAGAACCAAGAGTTGATGAATATGAGTTGAAAGCAGTTTGCAAACTAGCTACATGCTCATCAAGTTTAGCTTGAATTGCAGCTTGAGTTGCGTTTGATTCAGTTTGAGCTGCTGTATTCACTTCAGTTACTGCACTCGTTTTCTTTGCATTAGTTTCATTTTGAAGTGTAGTAAGTGCACTTGCTTTCGATAATCCTAATGCTGTTGTAATCGTTGTTTGTGCTGCTTGGATACGTGCATCTGCCCAAATACCAAATTGTGTACCTGCGTTACTACTTGCAAATGCAACTCCTGTAGAACCTAATAATGTAGCTGATGCTAAGCCTACTGCAATTTTCCCTTTTAATGTAAGTACTTTTTTCATTGCGAACTCTCCTTATTTATGTATTTTATATATTAGTACCGTTCTTTATAACGAACGACGAAACATATCAGTGTTCACTTTTTTCGATATTTTGAATGATGATTTCTAATACCAATGCTTTATCAAATAAATATTTTTTCACATGACTGTCTTGTGATTGGTCAGCCATACTTTTCAATTGATTAATTGTTTTCTTCGTCTTTTCTATTTCTTCGTTTACTAATAAATGAGCGTCTTCATATGAAGGAAAATCAACTTTATGAGTATTATCACTTGGAACTAATTGTGGATCTTCATAAATTGTATTTAATTCATTATGAATTTTACCAGTTACTTCCTCAACAGCTAAGTCAAAATCTCCAGTTACTTTTTGTTTTTTCACTTTATATGAATTATCTAATCTTGATTCAAGAGATGAAAGTTCTTTCTGAATATCAGATATTACTTCTTTTTGAATTTTAGATTGAGAGTTTTCAATTTCTTTTAAAGTGTTTACGTTTAAACCAGTTACTTGCTTAATGATTGCTTCTTGTTCTTTATTTAAAGCTTTCTCTTGTTCAACATTTAGTTTACTTTTGACTAGATTAATTTTTCTATCAGCCCATTGAGTAAACAGTGTTTTTACATCTGTGTTAGCATACACACTTCCCATACTTATTGCCATGGCAAGTCCAATGAATACACAAGCAAAAGCTCTTTTATAATTTAGTAGCCTCTTCATATTCCCACCTCTTAATCAATATTATTGGAGTACCAATGGTCTAGGAATACTATGGAATGGTAGTAATGAATAAACAACATATCCTTTAATGAAGTTAACTGAGATTGGTCCAACACTTGGGTCTCTACTATCTAGGCTTTCTCCCGGTGTACGATTATCCCCCATAACAAATACTGAACCATCAGGTATAGTCTGCTCTGCCAAATCAGTGGATTTGCCTAATGCTATTACTTCCGGTATTGGCTCATTATTCACATATACAATACCTTCTTGAATTTTCACTACATCACCAGCTACACCAATAATTCGTTTTACAATATCAATTCCTTGATCCGGTTGACTTATAATAGCAATATCTCCAAGCTTTGGCTCTTTATATAGTTTTGCTATTTTATTTACCAATATCAATCCACCATCTTGAAAAGTAGGATTCATTGAATTGCCACTTACTTTCGTTAATCCAATTACATTATGGAAGATAAAAAACACAAATATTAATATAATAATATATTTAATCCAGCTTACTAGTTTACTAGTAAATTTTTCAGTACTTTTATTTAATTGAACACTACTCATATTAATCTGGCTCATATGGTTCTCCTATTTGTTTAATTTTATTGATTGTCTTTATTTGAATACTCTATGGCGTGTTCTTCTTAATTTTTTGGTTTATCCTTCGAATGATCATCTTGTTCTTTTGAATCGTCAATGGATTGTTCATTCTCATTTTTTGAATCATTTAACTGATCATCTGATTTTTTATTATCATTGTCTTTTTTTATTTCTTTCAATTTGAGCTTCGGTAGATTGTTCAATTTCTTCTTTTACCTTATTTTTATCTTCACTATTCTTTTTGATCATTTCTTCTTCTAGCTCTTTCCTTTTTTGCTCAATCGCCAGTTGAATTTCTGCACTCTTTCGTTCTGAATAAAGAACGATTTCCGAAGCAGAAGTTTCAATATCAGTTCGAATTTGTTCTATTAACTTCGCTTTCTCCACTTCAGTTTTTACGATAGCTGCCTCGGTAATCTTGTTTTTTTCTTCTGTTATTTTTGTTTGGTACCAGTTAGATAGTAAAGTAGATACATCAGCTTCACCAAAAGCAATACTTGTGGATGATACTACAATTGCACCAGCTGCTATCATACTAACAATAATTTTAGTTTTCTTTGATTGTTTTTTATATTTTTTCTTCCGGGTAATCATTTAGTATTTACCCCTTTCATCACATTCTGTTCTTTATAATGAACAACCTCACAAGCTTCATTATATAGAACGAATTTCCTAATTACAACACCTTTATTCCAAATAAAATAAAACAAATATCGACTTTTTCGAATCATTCTTTGTTGAAAATTGATAAAAAAAGAGACCGTCCTAGGCTAATTGTACAAGATTTAACCTCTCTTAATATAGGCGAAAGTCCTCATATAATTGGCTTTGTATGGGACCTAAAAAAATAAAGTTCCTTCATCATAGGTCCACACCTGCAATCGTTTTTTTATATCCTACTGAATGCATATTGAATCAATTTCCCCACATTTTCTAAGAATGATTTATAATCATTCAACGTATAAATAAACTATGGGTCAATACTTGTCCATTCTTATTTAAAATATGATTGAATTATGTAGGCTCATATTTATATTTTTAGGAGGAAGATTGTATGAAAGAAAGTTTACTAGACAGTTCAAATGAACCCAGCTGGTTAGATTTAATATTAGACTGTATTGATGCGGGTATCTCGCCATCTGAAGTTCAAGCATTTCTAACACAATCATCTTCTTCTGTAAAACAAGTCTAGCTGAAAGTAATTACATAATAAAACATGAAATAGCAAACCCTATCAACGTTTCCTAAGAATGGAAACATTGATGGGTTTTTTTATTTAATTACTTTAAATTATTCAATTTTTAAAACTTCCACTTTTCTACTATCACATTGATAGACTTGTCCCATACTATACTATATAAATAATTAAATACAATTGGAGATGTTTATTAGTTGAAAAAAATGCTTCTACTCTTCATAAGCACTTTATTATTAATAGCTGTTGTTGTAGTTCAAGTAGTTGCAATTAAAGATCCCCTAAATTTCACACCAAAAACCTCTAAAATTGCTAAATCTAAGTTAAGTAGTATTAAGTCCCTCTCGTTTAATTTACCAAATTATAGTTTCAGCAATATCAACCAAACCACACAAGTGAAAGTAACAGCTACTTATACAAACCTAACGAAAAAAGATGTAACAAATTTAGTAACATATTCTATCTCAAACAATACAATTGCAACGATTAGTAATTCAGGTATCATTACAGCTAAAAATAATGGTTTAGCTACAGTTTCAGCTACTCTAAATGGTGTAAAAGCCACTAGCACGATTACGGTCAACAGTTCTCCAGTCAAAGAACTTGTCTCTTTAACTGTTATACCTAATTCAATTGACTTAAAAACCAATGAGTCCAAAGCTCTAGCAGTTCAAGCGAATTATTCTGATCAATCGGTTGCAAATGTTACAACTAACAGCCAATATTCTTCCTCAAATCCAAATATTGCATCAATTAATGTTAATGGTGTCATAACAGCCATCAATCCTGGTTCTGCTACAATTTCAACTAGCTATGGAGGAAAAACACAATCTGTATTAGTAACTGTAACAGCTTTAGAAACAAATCAAGTGAATGTCAAAAATTTTGGCGCAGTCGGTAACGGTAGCTCAGATGACACAGCTGCTTTTCAATCAGCTATCGATTATCTAGGTTCTAGAGGTGGAGGGAATGTGTATATTCCTGCGGGAACGTACAGTTTACGTCCAATCTATCTAAAACCATTTGTAAATATAGTCGGTGAAAATCGTGATACTGTTACACTAAAACTATCTGATACAAGTGGCTCAGGTTACTATCGCGTCATTAATATGGCAAATGATACAAAAATACAAAATATCACATGTGATGGCAATGCGCTTAAACATCCAGATGGAATCGAGCATATGCATTGTATCTTTGCATTCGATGCGGATCGTATTGTAATTGATAACAATCGATTAAAAAATGCGGTTGCAGATGGTATCTCAATTTCAGGATCTACTGCAGCAAGTGATAATGTAACAATTTCAAACAATATTTTAGAAAATAATGGACGTTCTAATATTGTTATAGAACAAGTAAATCATTTAAAAATCTACAATAATATTAGTACAAATACTTTGGGACGCCCAGCTCTACACTTCGAGCCATGGGAAGAAATGAATTTTGATGATGCGAAAATTTACAATAACACTTTTACATCAAATGCATCCAATGGTGACTACTGCGTCCAACTTGAAGGCGGAAAAAATGATAACAATTATTTTAATCATGTAGAGTTCAATAATAATACCGTCAATTGTCCAACAGGCAGATTCCTAGTGATGGAGACAAATGGTGCGAAAATTTTTGATAATAAATTAAATGTTAGTCAAATATTTGTTTGGATTAAAAATAAGGATCTCGAAATCTACAGAAATACAATCAATTCAGTAGACGGATTTAAAATCGAGGGCACTTGGGGAATAAATTCCATTAATACACAGATTTACGATAACACTGTTTCGGCAACTGGGGACGCCGTTTCTATTATAGCTGGAGCAGAAAAAACAACTTTTTCAAGAAACGCATTTACAGGTAATGGTCAAGGGGCAGCCGCTTATATTTTTGCTACTGTAACTGATATCAAAGATACGTCTTTCATTGATAATACGTTTACAAATTTCGAAGTCGGAATTATTACGGATTATTATGACGTTCTAAAAATAGATGGATTACTTGTTCGCGGCAATACGTTTAAGAACACTAGTTACTATTCTCTTTATATAAAAGGGACGACAAAAAATGTGACAGTAGATCAAAACACCATCACTAATTCTTCCGGTGTTTTCATTACTGTACAAGATGGACCTATGGCGAACATATCCATTACAAATAATACGATTTCAGGTGGAAAAAATGGTATTTTCCAAACTTCGAGCGGTACAAAAGGCTCCTTAAATGGTTTATTGATTACAGGAAATCGCATTTCAAACACTACTGATCCAGGTGACACATGGCATACTGGTGCAGCAGTTGAATTAAACAAAAACTCTACGATCCCAACAAATGTATCAATTACTAATAATACGTTAACTGCAAACGTTGTTAATAAGATTACTGTACCAAGTGTATTACTTCCTTATGTTAAAAATAATATCTTCAATTAACAAACAAATAAGACAAGCCTCGTACCTTTTATCTTTCAGTTTAGCAATCACTTCATTTCAAAGAACAAGCGAATCCTAAATTGATTCGCTTGTTTTCATTTTAATTCACAGAAATTTATTTAATTTACTCGAAACTTATATGATATACTTTTTTATTATAGCTAACAGATGTGGGGTAACATGTATGATCGGAGAACGGATTAAAAAACTACGTTTACAACATGGAATATCTTTAACGGAGCTTGCCGAACGAGCAGGTGTTGCTAAGTCTTATATTAGTTCAATCGAACGTCAGCTTCAAACTAACCCTTCTATTCAAGTACTAGATAAAATATCAGAAGTTTTTAATACAACAGCAGAAAACCTACTTAAAGAAGATGATGATGTAATCAATGTAATAGATTCGGAATGGATGACTATATTGCAGGAGGCTATTGATTCAGGAATTCCAAAAGAGGAGTTAAAAAAATTTATTGAATTCAATAAGTTTAAACAAGGAAAATGAAAAATTAATAAATTGGTAAAAAAATAGTCCAAAAAAACCTACTAAAAATGTAATGGTAGGTTTTTATGGACTATTTAGTATTAATGACCATTCGTAATAATAGGATTTTCTATTTTCATTCTAATGAAAGTTGTTTACGTAACTCATGTGAAAGTGTAAGACGGTTTTTTTCTGGCACTTGGTAATAATAAATACCTTTGATTAGTTTTCCACTTCCTTGTAGTTGTTCTTGTTCAATATTTCCACTTGCTTGACGGTACTCTCTTTGAATTTTATAAATTTCTTGTATTGTAAAATTTGTTACTAAATTGTTTTTAATCGATTTTAATATCTCATCATAACCTATTAAATTTTCTATCTTTGCTCCTTGCGTAATGACAGCTTCAATAATTTGACGTTGTCTAGCTTCTCTTCCAAAATCACCATTCGGATCATCGTATCGCATACGAGTAAAACTAAGTGCATCGCTACCATCAAGAAAAAGGCTTCCTTTTTTAAAATGAACACCATCATTTGTAAAATCCAACGTATTATTAACCTTTACACCACCAATTGCATCTACCACATCCTTGAACCCTTCCATATTAACTTCCATATAGTAGTCAATTGGTATATTTAAGAATTTTTCGACCGTATTAACCGTCATTTGTACGCCACCAAATGCATATGCATGATTAATTTTATCTATACGATTTTTACCAACTATAAGGGTTCTCGTATCACGCGGAATACTAATTATCTTTGTTGTGTCATTGTTAGGATTAACTGTTAATAACATTAAAGAATCAGAACGTCCTCTATCACCTTCGCGTTTATCAACACCCAAAAGCAATACAGAAAACGGATCTTTTTCCACTACATTAATCGGTTCAACTCGTCTAACTGACTTCTTAATTGGTTGATAAATCACTTTAGATGTACTGACTACCTCATGATATATATACATTCCAAGTACTCCAACGATTAAAGCTAGACTGAGTAAAGTTAAACCCGCTTTTAACAAGATTTTTTTCCAATTCACGATCCTATGCCCCTTTTTCACTTAAAATTTGCAAATGAAAATAACCACTCTTTTATTAAATAAGTGGTATTATCATTAGAAATTTATTCTTTATTAAGAACAGAGATGTGTAAGTGAATGTATTTTTATTTATAAATTTAAGTATTTTATGATCTCTTCAACACTTTCCGCGATAAATACATTTTTACTTGCGCTTACTTCTTCTTTATTTTTAAACCCGTATCCATACGTTACAGCAATAAAGTCAATCCCCACCTGTTCAGCACCAATCGCATCATGCACACTATCACCGATTAAGACTACTTTAGATAAATCATCCTGTCTTAATTCGTTCAAACACATTAATATAATGTCAGATTTACTAAGCGTATCCATGTCATCAATTCCATTTATCGAGTCAAAGTACATCGATAATTCGAAATTCATTAAAATATCTTTCGCTAAATCATCTCTTTTTAAAGTTGCTACTCCGGTTTTATATTCTTTGTCTTTTAATGCTTTTAATAACTCCTTTACAAAACCATAATATTTTGCCTCATAAAGACCTTTTTCTTTATATCTTTGTCTATAAATTTCAACAGCTTCTCTCGCTTTACTCTCAGTAAAACCACATTCGCGAATAAAAGAATGATAAGGTGACGGACCAATAAAACTTCTTTGTTGTTCGCTTGTTAATTCTGAAACTCCCATTTTACTAGCTGTATAACTAGCACCTACCATTATTCCCTCGGAAGTATCTAATAATGTTCCATCTAAGTCAAAAATTACAGTGGAATATTTCATTTTGCCTCCAGCTCAATTAATGATGAAGTTTTATCATTTGGATCTAAATCATGATAAATAGTAGTCGTTACAAAATTTATTTCCATGTTTTTCTCAAGGAAAGCTAATTGCTTTCTAATCACTTCGTTTTTCTTCACAAGTTCTTCCATTTCAATATTATTAATCAATTCAGTAGAGTAGTAGTTTGTCGATTTATCGAGACTAAAGCCATCAAATCCAGCTAGATACACCTGTTTTACAGATAAACGGTTCAGAAGATTTAATAACATTAAACCGGCATTATCCGATATTGTTGGATTATCTAGAAGTAAATCAGAGTAATTTACGACTAAAGAATTATTCACCTTTGATTTAGTAATATTTGATGTAGTTATTAATAATGTATTATCTGTAATTTCTTTAATGGTATCTGCTATACCATCGAATCTTTTTAAATTGCTAATAAATATAGCATCACTCTTATAACTATCTGGGTTAAAATTCACACTAACAATAAAAGGATTATACCCTTTTATAAACTCCCTTATTTTTTCTACTTGTGTTTCAACAGATTTTCCAGGTGCGATTATAAGTACTTTTTGATTAGCAATAAGCCGATTTAATGCATCAAGATTTTCTGCATCATCAATTAAATGGATTTGATGATTAATATATAAATCCTCAATATATAACTCATCGTAAATATCCCTTTTTTTCAATGGAAGCTGTTTTAATATCGTATTAATGGATTTTACTGATATCGTTTGTTTATTCATTAAAAAAGAAGCGTAATTAGGGTGACAATAATTGATCGCTGCAATAAAATATGGAACTGAATAACCCCATTGAGATTCAGATGAAAATTTACTTAGATGCTCATCAATGATTTCTAATAATGGAACCACATTATATTTTTCTTCTATGTTTTCATTAATATATTGAGTTACAAGCTCTGTACATAGATTGCCTGCACCTCTTCCCATTCCAAATACGGAAGAATCTATGATTATATTTCTCTTAGTGTGTAGCATTAATAACTCTTGAGCATTTGAAAATGATAATTGGAGATTATTATGTGAATGAAATCCTATACTGATTGATTCATCCAGATTGTGGTCAATCAGATGATACATTCTTAAAAGATCATTTTTATACATGAGTCCAAGAGTATCCACCAAATAAAAAGCGTATGGTTTTAACTTATTAACTTTTTTAATAAGTTCTAGGAGGCTTTCATCTGAATAGCTTGTAGTTCCAACCGGTTGAATAAAGACTTTATAGCCTTTCTCCATTAATATTTTGCCATAGGCTAATGCCTCTTCAATTTCTTTTTCATTCTCGTGAAAGGTTAGTCGAAATCCGTCAATAGAAGTTCCATCGTACTCTTTAATTCTATCAATTGGAATATACGGTTGATCAATCATACCTACATAAGTAATATTTCTATTCTTCGAGCTAATAAATTCTTTAATAGTCTCGACATCATTAAAAATCGACTTATTATTAGTAAATTCAACATCTCTAACAAATCCACATTCGATAATATCAATGTTAGATATTGCTAACTTTTCAATGATCTTCTTAATGCTTTTTTGTCCAAAATTCCAATTATTAATATACCCACCATCTCGTAACGTACAATCGAGCAACCTAATATTATTCACGTTTACACCACGCATTCAAGTCGATTTTTTATGATCATTTTGACTTTTTCAAGATCTTTTGGTGTATCAACAGATAAAGTATTTACATCAGCTTCGATAAATTTAATTTTTTGTCCATTCTCCAAAAATCTAAATTCATCAATATCCTCTGCTTCTTCAATTGGTCCCCTTTTAGACTTATTGCAAAATTCAAGTGCACTTTTAGTAAAACATTGCACACCAACAAATTTTTTATAGTTAAATTCATAAGTTCCCTTTGGATAAGGAATTGGACTTCTAGCCATATATAGTCCATACCCAAATACATCTGTCGCAATTTTTATTTTCGAAAAATCAACTGCTTCTAATGGATTCTTTAACACTGTCATAAGATTTGATATATAAATTGAGTTTGGATCAACGTCTTTTGGTAATATTTTAGAAATCGCTTGAGACTCAATTAAAGGCTCATCTCCATTTACATTCACGTAAAAATCTGCGTCAATCTTTGTAGAAACTTCATGTAGTCGATCTAGATGTGTTTTGTGACTTTCGGAGGTCATTACAGTTTTAATCCCATATTCTTCGCAGACATTTTTAATTCTTACATCATCTGTAGCTACATAAACCTCAAAAAGTTCATTTACCAGTTTCAACTGCTGGTGTACCCACCATATCATTGGTTTCCCACATATATCTGCTAATGGTTTCCCTTTAAATCTTGAAGAATTAAACCTAGCTGGAATAACTCCAACAATTTTCATAGCGTTTCCTCCTATTTAACGAATATTTGTTTCTTATAACGAACGGAAATATAAAAAAATAGAGTTATTTCTATTCATAACACTAATTATTTAACAAAATTAAACTGAGAGTACAAGGTAAAATCCCTTATGCGTTCGTAATAACGAACGAACTATAAAATAAAACTAACACTTATTAATAAGTGTGTCAATTAAATAAAATAGAATTTTCAGAATTTAAAACAATCTTATAAATTGCATAAATTTGCTGTAACCAACCATTTATTTTAATAACTTATATAGTTCTTTCCATTAATTCTTCTAACTCTTTATTTATTGATAATACTTCGTCAAGATTTACTCTCTCAAATACTTCGAGCATCCCGCCTCTTGTAGCATTATAAATTTTGATTTGACTCCGATCTGAAAATTTCTTTGCTTCCTTAAAAGCACTAATCATTCTTTTTACAGCTTCCGATGACTGTTCTATTAATCCATAATCTTTAAAATGCTGTGCACCATTAATTGAGTAATTACAGTCAACACCCACTAAATAAATTTCACTAAATCCCATATAAACTGCTAACTGAATCATTGAATACGTAATTGAATAACCATCATAGACCACTGAATATGAATCATTACTAAATTTTGTACGATAATTTTTATGAAAAGTATTATGGTTTAAATAATTTAACGGAAATACAAAATAACCATCTGAAATATTCTTTTCTTTTGAAATCGAGTCACTAATAAATTTATTTTTTAAATCATACTTTTCAATTGAATTTTCTAGTAAATTAAAGACCTTTACATCTTGTATACCATAGTAGGTGGGTCTCCAATCAGTTTCATCAAAAGATAAACAGATTGAATTCATACTAATGGTTGTTTCATTTTTTAATTTTTTAAGGTCATCAATTGTTAAACTCGGTCCTGTAGCAACAATAAAGCATCTTTGGCCTTTATGTGTATTTTTAAATAATTTCATTTTTTCATATTGGCTGCTTTTATTAATGTTCATTACACGAAAGAACTTATTTATATTGAAATAAATCCTTGGAATCAAGTGAAATCGAATATTAGATTTTGTTCTACTTATATGGTAAATAAAAAAGTGTGTGAATTTATTTTTGCTTAAAGTATTGATTAATGTCACTATTTATCACCTCTTTTAATTAAAAACTTTTACCTTTTTAGTGAAAATTCTTTCTCATTCTGCAATCTTTTTAGAATGATAGAATGTTTCATTTTTACTTTCTAAGTTATTACTAAGATCTATCTTTTTTAACTTTGGAAGCTTTTCTAAAAGTCTAAAATCTGTAATATTATTATTACTTAAGTTGAGTTTTTCTAGATTCAAAAAATATTGTAAACCGTCTAAATTTGAAATATTTTTCCCACTTAAGTCTAATTCTGTTATTTTACTTAGTTCTGAAATAGATATCCATTGTTCAAGTGGATTCGAGATTATTTCTCTAATCGAACTTTCCATATTACGATCAATAAATGTAGCCACCCCAGCAATTTCAGCTGTAGTATAGAATTCTAAATCGATATTTTTTGCCTCATCAATAATGTCTTGAATCGTTTCAGGCGAGATTCTATATTTACCACTTTCCAAAGACTGTTCTTCCCAACCAAAATCACTCCAATCTATCTCATCAGGTAAAATAGAATGGCACATAAAGATTACATTCGTACCTGATTCTTTAGCGATTCTCAATATTTTTTTTACGTACTCTACATCACTTAATACAATTTCATCAATTCCAATAGAAGGTACATAACCTGTTTGATTAAATTCGACTAAATTATTTTTATCGCTAAATCCACCTCTCACAACTTTAAAATATTTAGAAACCAATTCTAAAATGTGGCTTTCAGTGTAATTAACATAAGGGAAAGAATAAGTAACGGGTTTCTTGAATTTTTCTTTTGTTTTAGAATGGCTTTGCTTTTCTATCCATTTAAATAATGGTTTAATTTCATGTTCTACCCAGTTATTTAATCCAAACTCTTTTGCGTAATTAACAGCATTCTCATGTTTAAATCCATGATGTGCAATTTCATGGCCATTTGACTGTAAATCAATCAACATATCTATTTCTTTTTGAGTATGTTCCCGCTGTCCTTCAAAGTGATGAAAAGCATTGATATTAAAAGTAACCTTTACATCGTAAAATCCAAATAAATCTTTTCCATATTTGTACCAATCATTTATTCTAAAGCTATCATCAAATGAAAATGCTATACCAGGTTTATTAATATATGGAATGTATTTGTCTTCACTTTGTATGTGCATATTAGAACTTTTATTAATATCTTTGATTAACCTTTTCCAAAACTTCCTTTTATAATATGTTGAAATACGCTCCCTAAGATATTCTTTAATTAGTACTCTCATTTGATTCCTCACTATTCATTTATTTTAATTCTTTAGATTGCAGGCATCCCTAATTTATCCTCAACAGATACTAATCTACCTTTATTAATTTTGAATACCTTATCGCAATTTTTAATCGTACTTAATCTGTGAGCTATAATGATTAAAGTCTTTTCACCTTTCAAATCATCAATAGCACTCATAATGTCCTTTTCAGTTTCATTATCTAGAGCTGATGTAGCTTCATCCATAAAAATAATTTCAGGATTATGATATAAAGCCCTAGCAATTCCAATCCGTTGACGTTGACCTCCAGAAAGTCTAATTCCCCTTTCTCCTACCGTTGTGTCTAACTGATTTGGTTGGCCTTCTATAAAGTCTTTTAACTGAGCTTGTTCTAAAGCATTCCACACTGCATGATCGTCAATCTGATCCTTCGGTACGCCAAATGCAACGTTTTCTCTGATCGAATCATCTGTAAGAAAAATAGATTGGGGGATATATCCTATTTTTTGTTGCCATATAGATTTAATTTCACTTATATTTTCACCATCTACTAAAATACTACCTTTTTCTGGTTGAAATAGTCCAAGTATCATATCAACCAATGTAGTCTTCCCAGCACCCGACTCTCCAATGAATGCTACTGATTGACCGATTGGTATTGTTAAAGAAATATCCTTTAAAGAATACTCTTTTTGATTTGGATAACGAAAAGAGATTTCATTTAACTTTATAGAATCCGTAAACTTTCCAATATCACTCTTATTTACAGCCGATTCTATTGTCCCTTTATTTGAATAAGTTTCATTATTTGTAAACAAATCCTCGTAAACAACTGTTAATGCAGGCTTACTAAAACGGATAGCTGTTATCATATTCATTACACGATTAATTGATGGCATCAGGCGAAATGCTGCCATTCCAAATAATGCCATTGTAGATACTATATTGGCTGTATTTTTCCCTTGAAAAATAATGATTAATACCATTATTAGTACGATCATTACTAGTATTGTTTCGATAAAAAGCCTTGGAGATTGTTCTAGCATCATTCTATATCGCTTAATATTTGCGTTTATCTGACTCTTACTAGTGTAGGCACTAACAAAATAACTTTCTTTACCAGTGACCTTAACTTCCTTGCACGCACCAAGCCCTTGATTGACCCATTTAATCATCATTCCATCAACAACTTGTTGCTGTTTTGCTAATTTATTAATTTTTTTACGAAAAATTTTAAAAAATAGGAATACGCTTCCTCCTAAAAGGCCTGAAGCTATAATTGTTGATATAGATGTCGTATATAACAACAAACCCATTATGCATGCAATTACTAAGATTTCTGTTATTAACATAAATGCTGACATAATAATTCCTTGAAACAAATTCGGTACTTCTATATTTACATTTCGAAGTAGATCTGCTGTATTTCTTTGTAGATGAAAGGTATAGGGTTTGGATAAATATGTTTCAAATAGTCTTTTTGATAGTTTAACTTGTTGATTTAAAACGATCCTATTTTGCACATATAGAAAGAGGAGAATATAGAGATTTTTAACAATAAAAATAAAAAGTAAAGCGATTACTGCAAAAATCATAAAAGTAGTTGTAGATTGAAAATTGAAGAATTTGTATAAATAATTGATGCTAGCTTGTTCAGTTATCATAGATGGATTTGTTACTATCCCCACAAAAGGAACAATGACCCCTATACCAAAAGTTTCAAATAGGGCGGAAACGATCATCATAAAAAATATGAGTAATAATTTTTTCTTTTCTCCTTTGTTAAATAACAAAAGCACTTTTTTGGTATTATCAATCATTTTATTCACCTTTTCCTTCTAAATGTCCGCTTTGGTCTTTTTATTCTCTTTTATGTTCATTATTTTGCCATTTTATAAATTCAAAAACTGACCTATATTCATGTAGTTTTTCAATTTCAATTCCTGATTTTTTTAGTTCCTTTACTAAATCAAGCCAATCGCTTTCTGGAAGTATTGGATTTTCGGGTTTATTGGCTAACAAGTTTTTCAAATCTACTCCTAGAACCTTGGATATTTTCCCCATTACTTGTATTGAAGGATTATGATTTATTTCACGTTCAATGTTGCTCAAGTAAGACTTGGAGATATTGGCTTGTTCAGCGAGTTCGGTCAGTGTAAGTCCCTTTTTTTTACGAATCTCATAAATGTTTTTTCCAATCATTTTTCTATACCTCATTCTTTCCGTCACTCAACGCCTTGTTTACTCATACTTTGTATTGTATGTTTAAGACAACTAATGACTTTGTTTTGTTCGTCTTCCAATAGATTAGAACCGGAAGGAAGACAGATCCCTGTTTCAAACAATTGCTCAGCAACATGCTCGCCTTTCGAATGGGAATAATAACGGGTATTTAGAAAGATAGGTTGAAGATGAAGCGGTTTCCACACATGTCGAGCTTCAATATTATTTTCATTAAACATTTCAATCAGTTCTTTTGCAGAAACTCCTGACTGCCCTTCATTTATCGTTAAAGTAGTTAGCCACCGATTACTACGTGTATTCTCTAACTCAGGCATAAATGTAACACCTGGTAAATGTACTAATTCTTGATAATAACGTTTGAATATTCTTCTTCTTGCTTCTACGCGCTCTTCTAAAACTTGCAATTGAGCTCTTCCAATTCCAGCTAATATATTGCTCAGTCGGTAATTATAACCTGTAACACTATGCTGATAATGTTGAGCAGGATCTCTAGCTTGGGTTGCTAAAAATCTAGCTCTTTTTATAGCCTCTGCATTTTCAGATATAAGCGCTCCTCCACCAGAAGTCGTAATAATTTTATTACCATTAAAAGAAAAGATACTAAATTCACCAAATGTACCACTTGGTCTTCCTTTATATGTAGAGCCCAATGATTCAGCTGCATCCTCAATCATTGGAACGCCATATTCAGTACACAAAGATAATATCTCATCCATCTTTGCTACTTGACCATAAAGGTTCACAACTATGACAGCTTTTGGTAAATTTCTTTCTAAGTAAGCTTCCCTTAGTGCTCTTTCAAGTGCTGGTGGGGACATGTTCCATGTATCTGGTTCTGAATCAATGAAAACCGGTTCTGCGCCCTGGTAAATAATAGGATTAGCACTTGCTACGAAAGTAAGACTTGAGCAAAATACTTTATCACCTTTTGAAACTCCTAATAAAGAAAGAGCCAAATGAATAGCAGCCGTTCCTGAACTGACGGCAATGGCTTCACTGGCTCCCAAATAGTTTATAATTTCTTTCTCAAATTCATCTACATTAGGTCCTAAAGGAGCAACCCAATTTGTATCAAACGCATCTTGTATATACTTTTGTTCGTTACCACTCATATGTGGCGGAGATAAATAGATTCTTGATAAAGACACTTCAATATGACCACCTTTTTAGGAGATTTCTATACCCAAATCTATATTTTTTATAATTCTTGCAGGACTCCCGACCGCTGTACTATATGAAGGAATATGATGAATGACCGTTGAACCTGCCCCAACAATCGACCAATTTCCAACCTTTATTCCAGGTATGATTGTCGCCGAAGCCCCGATATGGGCTCCTTCTTCTACTAAAACATTACCGGTTAATGTCGTATTTGGTGAGAGATGCGTATAATGACCGATATTATTGTCATGCTCTATAATTGCACCAGTATTAATAATGCAGTGCTCACCAATTGTCGCATCTGCATTGATGATTGCATTTGGCATGACAACTGTTCCATTTCCAATTTTGGATGAAGAGCTTACAATTGCCGATGGGTGAACTACAGTAACATATTTTTCATTTTTTAAATTGATTGTATAAACGATTTGTTTTCTTATCTTATTATCACCTACAGCAATTACAACTTTGACATCATCATCTAAAAATTTTTGTAAGTAAGAGATAGGCGCATAGATGATTCCATTTTCTTGTTTTTCATCTGTATACTTTTCATCTAAAACTGCTAAAATTTCATGGTTCTTTAAAGAAGAAATCATATCTTGGATGACCTTGCTATGTCCACCATTACCTAAAATAATAATTCTCATCTTACATCACTTCATTAGATCCCGTGAATTTTTCCATTGTTACTTGGCCTTGCTGCGATATTCCTTCTTTCTTTAAAACTTTTTTAGCAGTCATCGTAAGGATTTTTAAATCTAAAAGTAGATTATGATTTTCTGCATACCATACGTCCATTTTAAATTTCTCCTCCCATGTAAGTGCATTTCTACCATTTACTTGAGCCCAACCAGTGATTCCCGGCTTCACATTATGACGAGCCATTTGTTCTTTCGTATACAGAGGTAAATATTCCATTAAGAAAGGTCTAGGACCTACTAAACTCATCTCGCCTTTTACTACGTTAACCAGTTGGGGAAATTCATCTACACTATATTTTCTTAGAAATTCTCCAAATTTGGTTAAGCGTAAATCATCTGAAAGTTGATTTCCATGTTCATCTTGTATATTTTTCATTGTACGAAATTTGTATAGATAAAATGACTCTCCATGCAATCCAGGTCGCTGTTGAGTAAAAAGTACTGGTGCCCCCATTTTGAATCTCACCAATAAGGATACTACAACTAAAATTGGAGAAAACAATATTAAGAGAGTCAGAGAAATGAATAAATCTATTACTCGTTTCATATAAACTTTACCCCTATTTTTAGGCTATTTAGTATTTACCTGTTAGTAGAACAAGTTGTTTGTATATACTTAATCATCTCGTTTAAAAACTCTTTAGTTTTTATCTCACTCTGCTCATTTCCTTTTTTATAAAAATCTTCAAGTAATTCTTGAAACTGCTTTTGGGTTAAATTAATCGATTCCAATGGTACCCCTCACTTAAAAAAAACTAAAAATCCGCTGCTTTAGTTAGAACCGGTTGTTTCTCACTATGTTGATTTTCCAACTCTTCGTTATATCCGTTAGGATTGTTCTTTTGCCATCTCCATATATCTCTACACATTGCTTCAATTCCTCTACTAGCTTTCCAACCGAGTTGAATTCTTGCCTTTGTAACATCAGCAAAACATATTGCCACGTCACCTGGACGGCGATCCTTCATTACATATGGAATATTTATACCAGAAGCTTTTTCAAATGCTTTTACCATCTCTAACACACTATATCCCATCCCTGTACCGAGATTATAAGCATTTATACCATGGATACACTGCACTTTCTCTAAAGCTCTGAGGTGACCAATCGCCAAGTCAACCACATGTATATAATCTCTTATTCCTGTTCCGTCTATCGTAGGATAATCGTTTCCATATACACTCAAACTCAATAACCTCCCCACTGCCACCTGTGCAATATACGGCATAAGATTATTTGGAATTCCTTTTGGATCTTCTCCAATAAGACCACTTTCATGGGCTCCAATCGGATTAAAATATCGTAATAAAGCAATACTCCAAGACTGATCCGAATGATATAAGTCTCTTAAGATTTCCTCAATCATCAGTTTCGTGCGACCATATGGATTCTCAGCTCCTAAAACTGTTTCTTCACTAATTGGAATCTGATTTGTTGATCCATATACCGTAGCTGATGAGCTAAATACAAGTTTCTTTACTCCATATTTTTTCATTATTTCGCATAGGTTAATTGTGCCAGTTACATTATTTTGATAATACTTAAGAGGGAAATTATTAGATTCCCCAACTGCTTTAAGCCCAGCAAAATGAATAACAGCACTTATTTTATTTTCAGAAAAAATAACATCTAAAGCATCTTTATTTAATAAATCCGCTTCATAATATTTAAAGTCCTTACCGGTAATTGTTCGAACGCGACTCAAAGATTCTGCTTTACTATTTAAAAAATTATCTACCACCACTATTTCATAACCTGCATTTAACAGCTCTACACAAGTATGACTACCAATATAGCCTGATCCACCTGTTATTAAAATTTTCATTATTCTGTCCCCTTTAGGTTTCAACAGTTTATTTCTATGGAATACATAAAATATTAATCATATATAAAAATGCATCTCACTTAGTTATCTAATTAAGGTGCATTTTTATAAATATTATTTTCATTTAGCAAAATGTAAGGTTCGATCTAATATAGACTTTAAATATTCGTAGTAATTTTCCCTATAAACTTTCCAAGACTCTGAAGATTCTTATCCTTTTCAGAAAGAATAATTTTATGATCTACCAACTCTAATGGCCAAGTAATTCCTAAATCTGGGTCATTCCAAATGATTCCATCGTCTAAGTCTCCATAAAATTTTTCTGAACACTTATAAGAAACAATTGATGGTTCAATGACCAAATACCCGTGCCCAAAATGTTCAGGGACATATAGAGATTCTTTTCGATCTCCAGAAAGATAAAAACCTCTCCACTTTCCAAAAGTTGGCGAGGTTTTTCTTAAATCGACAATTACATCAAATATTTTCCCTGTTAAGCAACGAACTAATTTAGCTTGTTCCTTTACTCTTTGGAAATGTATTGCTCTCATAACACCCTTTTCTGAGCTAGTATAAAATACTTCTTTTAACTCATGGTCAAACCCGTTTTCTTTAAACACTTCTTCGGAATAATCTTTAATAAAATCGCCTCTTTCATCTTTTGCTACAAAGGGCTTAATTATATATGCACCTTTTAAATCTAACTCCTCAAATTGAAACTGTTGAATCATTCGATTAACCCCCTTCAAATTTGTTTACATTTTTACTTCCTGCAAAGCATTAATAGTTTCCTGGATATTTTGTTTAAAAGTATTTTTAATTGTAAATCCAGTATCTCTTTTTAAACTGGTTGTATCGAACCATTCCATATCATACTCCAGACCATCTTCAGGCCTTTCTCCTAGACCAATTTCAGCATTACTACCATAAATTTCTTTAATAGTTAGAAGATACTCTTTCAAAATACGAGGAGAGCCGCTTCCGATAAAATAACAAGATTCATTTGTATTTTCCTTACCTATAAGGTATAAAGCTTTGGCTGCATCTTTAATGTACATTAAATCGTATGGCTGCTCGGCCTTAGAGAAAGAAGGCTTGTTACCTTGTTGTAGTTCTTTGAGAGTGTAACTAATGATATTACCCGTAAGGTTATTGCCACCATAAATATTTGACAACCTGGCCCATACAAATGGTAAATCTAGATTTTTACATAAAATTTCTAATAAACAGTGCGTAGTATGTTTGGCAACACCATAAATAGAATTCATTGCATTTATATCGAGATTTAGAATATTCTTTGCTATTTCTTCTGTTATTGTTCCTGTACATATGAATTTTTTACAATTTAATTTTTTTGCAACTACGGCACTATCACAAGCATATCGGGCATTTAACAACTGTAATTGATAATCTGCTCGATCACTACCATTTATTCCATCCCAAGCTAAGTGGTAAAAAACGTCAATATCTCTATCTACTACTAAATCTACTAAAGTTGAAATAGAATTTAGCTCAACATATAGAATTTTTACGTTTTCTGGAAGAGTATCAATCTTTGAATCTCTGTTTCTTACTACAGCAATAACTTCTACATTATTTTTTTGTAATTCTTTAATAAGCCATGTTCCTATATAACCATTTGCCCCTGTAACGATAGCTTTTTTCATATGAATCACCTATTCTTAATTTTTATATAATCGCGATTTGTCATAAACTCTTCTATTTGCTCTTCCATCGTAAGAGCTATATTACCTTTACTAAGGTATGCTCTTGTCCATTCAATCGTCTTCTCAATTGCTTTTTCTATATTCCATCTCGGTTCCCATCTAAATGTATTTTTTATTTTGGAGCAATCTAACTTTAAGAAATTGGCTTCATGTACCCCACTATCGGACTGATTTACCCAAAATAAACCCTCACCCCAAGTCTCACAAAATAACTCTGTTAATCTCTCGGTTGTAACACAGTCATTTTCATTAGGCCCAACATTATAGTAGCCTTCATAATTTTTGTTTTGAAACTGCTTTTCGCAGATTAGTAAATAAGCATTAAGTGGCTCCAAAACATGTTGATATGGTCTAATAGATAAAGGATTTCTTAAAATGATATATTCTTTATTCGTTGCTGCCCTTATACAATCAGGGATTACGCGATCATTTGCGAAGTCCCCTCCTCCAATTACATTACCTGCCCTCGCAGTCGATATTGAAATATCTGTATTTAGAAAGAAAGAGTTTTTATAGCATTGTGTTATGATTTCAGAACATGATTTACTATTAGAATATGGATCATATCCGTTCAATACATCTATTTCTCTGTATCCCCAATCCCATTCATTGTTCTGATAAACTTTATCTGTTGTTACGTTTAATACGGATTTTACAGTTGTGCTTTCCCTTATACATTCAAGAAAATTTACTGTACCCATCACATTTGTCTCATAAGTTAAGTGAGGATCGCTATAAGAATCTCTTACAATGGGTTGTGCGGCAAGATGAATAGCTATTTCTGGTTCTGCTTCAAGGAACGTCTGCTTTAGTAATTGTAAATTTCTTACATCACCTATTATTGAATTCATTTGGCTCTCTATTCCACTAAGTGAAAATAAATTCGGATCAGTTGGTGGTTTTAAGGAATAACCCGTTACTTCTGCCCCTGCATTAATAAGCATTTTACATAGCCATGTTCCTTTAAAACCTGTATGACCGGTAACAAATACTTTTTTACCTTTGTAAAAATCCAGCATAAATATCCCACACTTTCCACGGGGCTTTCCCATTTTCCCACAAACGTTCTAAGAGCTCTTTATCACGTAACGTATCCATACATTGCCAAAAACCATAATGTCTGTAAGCCTTTAATTCTCCTATGATGGCTAATGTCTCCAATGGTTCGTTTTCAAAAACCGTGGAATCTCCATCAATATAATCAATAACCTCAGGATTTAACACCATAAATCCTCCGTTAATCCAACCACCATCTTCTTTTGATTTTTCTTTAAATTTATTAATCTGTTCTTCTTTATCAATATCTAGCATCCCAAAGCGACCACCTGGTTGTATCGCAGTAATTGTAGCCATTTTCCCACTAGATTTATGAAATTGTACTAATCCTTGAATATCAACATTTGCTACTCCATCACCATAAGTAAGCATAAAAGGCTCATTTCCAATATATTCTTTAACTCTTTTAATACGACCGCCTGTCATTGTATTAAGTCCAGTGTTCACTAGAGTAACTTTCCATGGTTCAGTATTATTATTATGAATAATCATTTTATTTTCAGCAGTAAAGTCAAACGTTACATCAGACATATGTAGGTAATAATCAGCAAAAAACTCTTTTATTACATACTGTTTATAGCCACAACAAACGACGAAATCATTATAGCCAAATGAAGAATAGTATTTCATAATATGCCAAAGAATAGGCTTTCCTCCTATTTCAATCATTGGTTTAGGCTTTAAATGACTTTCTTCACTAATCCTAGTTCCAAAACCACCCGCTAAAATGACAACTTTCATGCTAGTTCCTCCATTCTTAACATCTATGAAATGTTAGGGTCTCTTTCAAATGAGATCACAATTTAGATAAAAAAAAGAAAGGTTAGTCAACAAGCTTACCTCTCTTTAAATAAAAATAGACTCTAAAAATAGAATCTGTTGTATTGATCGATTTATATATTTTATATTTAATTATATTTGTTAAAAGTCCACTATAAGAGAAATATCTCAATGCTTTTTGTGTCCATTGATTATCTAAGATACTTTTTAAATATGCCTTTCTAACTTTATTCGGTACATCCTTACTAGTCATATAAGCTTGGGCAACTAGCGAAAACATTGTAACTGCATATTGGTGTTCTAAATACTGCTCGTTACTATGGTATACCCCTTGTTCATATAAGTAATCGCGAAATCGCCCATAGGTTATATTCTGCATTTCTACATCTTTCATTTCAAAGCCCTTAGTTATTGAGTTAACATTTGAACGGTTATAAATATAGAGTGGTTCCTTTATAAAACTAAAACTATTCGCGTGTTTTATATATTCTAAATTAAAAAGAACATCTTCACTTCTTGTAATACTTTCATCGAACCAAATACCCTTATTTCTTATCACATCAGCTCGATACAGTTTATTCCATACAAAATAAAGTATAAAGTTTTGACAATACTTTGCACAAACTAATAAAAAGTCCTTTTTGCTATACGTTTGATCTTCAACTTCACATTTAACAAAGTACTCTTCATCTTTTTCATTTAAATACATTTTTTGATATCCACATGTTATTAAATCTGAATTACTTTGAATGTAAATTGAATACATTTTCTGTAACATGTTCGGAGCTATTAAGTCATCAGCATCCATAAACTGGATAAACTGTCCTGTAGCATTTTTTAATCCAAAATTTCGTCCAGATGCAATCGATCCATGACTTTTTTGGAAAAATTTAATCCTCTCATCTTTTTCCTTGTAATTTTTGCAAATTTCAGTAGAACCATCAGTAGATCCATTATCAACTAAGATTAATTCAAAATCTTTAAATGTTTGATTAAGAACCGACTGGATACACCGCTCTAGATACTGTTCCACTTGATAGATTGTGACAATTAGACTAATCTTTGGACTATTCATACAACCAACCTTTCAATAAGTATCTAAGTTTAAAAACTGTATAATATACAATTGGCCACTGATATTTTAAACAGTAAAAAGCCAAACGATTGAATTTATATCTATTATTGCTTCTTAATAACTTACGAACATCCTTATCAGATATATATCGCTTTAACTCCATAATTTTATCTTTTAGTGTTAGTTTATTTCCTTTCTTCGCTATCTCAAACATAGCTCTTAAAACACCACTAAGATAAGATTCCTCTACAAAATTCCGAGAATAAGAATCGTTTATATTTAAAGATTTTATTAGTCTTAATGACTCTACATAGACCGTTTTAGCAATTTCAAATCGATTATAAAAGATTCTAGAAGTTAAACTATTTTCATATTGGACGTAATTATAATACGGAAAATCAACTAAAACTGCAGATTGGCATTCACGATAAAAATGCAAATTAAATAAGTAATCTTCGGCGATATAAAAATCATTATTAAAACTAAAATTATATTTCTTGATAACCGTATTTTTAAACCATTTATTTCCGCAACTACCAAACAAGGGCTCACCTAACCAAATTCCCCTCAAAAAATCATCCTTTTTTTCATTCTTCAGGAATGATTTTTCTTTATAATGGTTATGGTTTAGTGGTTCTAGTTCAGTATTTACAACGTTAAAAGGCACTACGATTAAGTCATAATCATTTATACTAACTTTATTTGCAGCATCTGAAAAATAATTGTTAATATAATCATCTGCATCAATAAACGTTACGTATTTTCCGACTGCTTGATTCAAACCGTGGTTACGAGCACGTGAAGGTCCTCCATTTAACAAATGGTGAACTTGAACGCGTTTATCATACTCACTGTAAAAGTCACAAATTTCACCGCTACCATCGGTCGAACCATCATTTACAAGAATTAATTCCAAGTCCTTGAAACTTTGGTTTAAAATAGAATCTACACATCGTTTAAGGTATTTCTCAGCATTATAAACAGGAATAATAATCGTTATTAGGGGTTTATTTATAAATTGCATTATAAATATCTCCTTCTAAATGTTCTTAAAAATGCATCCATTATAGTTACACTTTTAAAACGAACTAGTATTCTTATTATTTTTTGTAAATTACTACGGCGATTAGGTATTTCGTAAACTTCTTGTACTAATTCATTTTGTATAATTTTACTGATCATTTTTTTTCGATCTAATGAACTCATTGGGCAATCTGGCAAATAATAATTTATGAATACAAAGGCAAATTCATATTGATAATAAAGATACATGCTTTCAATCGAATTGGTATTCGTCACTTCTTTGACTAGTTTTTTTAGGTTTTCATATAGTAAAGTTTGTATTTCAAACTTTTTTTGAAAATAGCTATGAATGAGGCTTCCATCGTTTTGATGGTATTCATAAAATACACTTTCCTCAAAAGAAATCCTTTTTGATTGTTTTATATATGATAGGTTAAATATTGCATCTTCACCTATGTTAAACTCCGTGCCGAAACTAATATTGTTACTTTTAATAATTTCGTTTCGATATAATTTGTTGCATGGTGAATAAGCCAGACCTTTTTCTAGCAAACTAACAAACAACTCAATATACATTTTTTTAGGATCAGCCAATTCTTCTTTAACTGTAAGTTCGTTTATCGTATTATTATTTTTTACATTTTTAATACCACAAACGACCAAATCAGCATTTTCATCTTCAATCCGATATAGCATTGCTTCTAAAAAGTTAACAGGCAACGTATCATCACTATCCGTAAACTGAATATATTTCCCCTTTGCATTTTGCAGGCCAATATTGCGCGCATAACCTGGTCCATGATTATCTAATTGTAATACTCTTAATCTTTTATCTTTAGCAGCATAAGCATTACAAATTTCAACACTGTTATCAGTTGAGCCATCGTTTATAAGAATGACCTCAAACGAAGTGAGTGATTGGTTTAGAATACTTTCAATACATCTTGATAAGTACGTTTCAGCATTGTAAATAGGGATAATTACAGTTACTAAAATATTATATTTCATAGCTTTCTTCCCTTAATAATATTTTTAGATGAAGATTCTATACTTCATCTATTAAACTAAGAACCCGTTCCATCATGACATCCATACCGAAATCATTCGCTCGTAATTTTGATATTTTGCTAAACTTTAAGAGTTGTTCATGATCCTGTGCAATTTTTATTAGTATTTTATTTAAGCCTTCTTGGGAATTTTCGGTTAGTAATCCATAGGTTCCGTTATCCAATATTTCCTCTGGTCCTCCACATTTTGTCGATACTACTGGAAGGCCTAAATATAGTGCTTCAAGTAATACGATGCCAAAAGGTTCACTAATAGCGGAGTGTATATAAATACTTGCCTCTCTTAAATAAACATACGGGTTCAATTGTTTTCCAAGAAAATAGACTACATCGTTCACATTTAGCTCTTTTACAAGTTTTTTAAGCTTATCTTCTTCAGGTCCATGACCAATAATATGCAATCGTATCTTATTATTAATCTTATAACCCTCAGCAAATGCTCTTAATAATCTATCAATCCCTTTATCCTCATGCAATCGAGCAATAGTTATTAGGTTTATCATACTTTTATCCATACATATATCTGGATCTTCTTTCAACTTCATAACTATTTTTTCAGACTTAATTGCATTATAGATTTTTTCAACGGGCGTTTCTGTTTTCGTTACATTTAAAAATGCCTTTTTACATTTATCAGATACAGTAATGATACGGTCATATTTGTTATAGCATTCTCTTTGTTTAAATGTGGTTAAATGGCTCTCTAGTCCAAAATTCTGATATTCCATATCACCATGAATCCATGCTAATTTTTTTGACTGAGGATTGCGGGAGGCTGCTACAATTTTTTCAGGCATTCCTGTTTTAAACGATATTTCGATGTCATACTCCTCACGAATCAATTTGTTATAAATGAGACTTGGATTAATGAATCGTAAAACTCTATAAATACCTTTATATTGTTTTGCAAATAAAAAAACATGCTTTACCGTCTTAGGTAATTCATGTTTAAGCTCTCCACCATCAAATAATGTCATTACGGTTACACTGTATTTCTTTGTATCTAAACTATTTAATATATCGAGTAAGAGTATTTCAACACCACCCATTACCATACGATCAAGTACAAATAATACCTTCTTTTTCATTACTTTAAGCCTACCCTTCTTTCAATTAGGTTTTTAACTGGATAAAAACCCATGGTCAGGCGAACTAACCAATTACCAGGTAGTGATAAAATGATGATTATTTTACTTAGCAATGTAATTCTTTGGTTCAGTAATTTATGAATTGATTTTTTTTGAATACTTTTAGCTAGAACTGTTGCAGTACTCTTGTGAAGCGATGTTTTGTTTAATGCATTTCCAGCGCTGATATCGAATAACATCCTACATTTTACATTTAAAATTCTTGATTCTATTATTTCATTGTAAATTGTTAGTTGTTTTTCTTTAAAAAACTTTTTAATTTCTTCTAATGCTTCAAGTTGATCAAACTGTTTTTCGCTAAAACCCTTTCTTAAAATACTACCATCACGCTGAATGTAATAATATAAAGGTTCATCGATATATACAACTTTATTAGCCTTAAAGAACAATTTATAAGTCGTAAATACATCTTCATACATCTTCCCGATAGGATATCTAATGTCTTCAAACAATTCTTTTTTATATAGTTTATCCCATGCATAATCATGTAGGTTCTTGCTCGCGATCAATTCCTCTAATGCTTGTTGAGAAGAATAATGAATTATTTTTTTAGTATTTGATAAAACTTCTCTATTTGAATATTTTCTAATGTATCCACACACTGCTATATCACATTGTGATACATTGCATAATTCATGTAACTTTTCATACATTTCCTCTTTAATATAATCATCACCATCAATAAATCCAATATAATCACCCGTTACTATGTCTAACCCTGCATTTCTAGCCGAACTTAGCCCTCCATTTGCCTTATCAATTATAATAATTCTATTGTCAATTTCAGAAAAGTTTTTGATTAATTTAAGAGTATTATCTGTTGAACCATCATTGACTACCACTATTTCTAAATCTTTGTGTGTTTGTGAAATAATAGATTCTAGACATTTTTCTATATGGTTTTCAACATTATATGCTGCTATTATTAAACTTATTTTCATCTAAACCCTCTTTTCAAGCTCAATAGTTTTGCAAAGAATAAAATGATCACACTATTTTTTGTTCTTAATATTACTTTCAGAATATAAGTACTTAAATCTGGCGTGCTGCATTTCTTCAATTTAATATCTTCTCTTATCAAAACATTTTTAATAAAATTCAATTTTTCTTTATTTGAGAACTTACAAGTTTTTTTGTATAGATCAATAAAACTTGCCATATAGTCCCTGATCATCAATCGATCCAACATAGATTGGTTTTCAGATAATATATTCCAGCAATCTAACGTCCCTTTTATTTGATCTAAAAGTGATATGCGTATTTCTAATCGATTAGGTCTAAACCGAGATACTAGACCTTCTCCTTTTTTCACCGTGTAATTTACCAAAGTTTGATTACATACTTTTACAAATTTTACCCCCTTTATGACTAATAAATTAAAGCTTAAATCCTCACCAATATCTATATCAGTAGGAAATTCAAATTGATTATTTTTTATATAACTTGTTAGGTAAATCTTATTCCATGGAGCATTTATCATTTCATTACTAATAAGAGTCACTGCAGTTTCCCTAAATTCATATTTATTACTAAACTGAACATTTTCTTTTAATGGAAGTCTACTAACCATTGGTACTCCGTTGCGAACTATGTTATATCCATATAAAAGCAATTGAGTATTCTCTTCTATTTCAGATGTAATTATTTTAAAAAAGTTTTCACTGTAATAATCATCAGCATCTAGGAATGTAATATACTTTCCTCTAGCCTGTTCAATACCGTAATTTCTTGCGGTGCTCACACCAGCATTCTCTCTATGGAAAAGTCTTATTATTTGATTATTTAATGAAAGTTTCTTACAAATTTGAAAGCTTTGATCAGTTGAACCATCATTAACAATAATAATTTCAAGATTATCAAATTCTTGAGAGGTAATACTTTTTATCGCACGGCTAATTGTATGTTCAGCATTGTATACCGGGATTACTATTGAAAGAAATGGAACATGCATTCAATTTTCTCCTTTTTTTACAAACTCAAGAAATAGATCAGTCTAAACCATTTTCTAGCTTAATTTATTGACTTTTTAGCCCGTAAAGCTGGCTTTATTACTGTATTAACAGTGGTTCCTTCACTTTTTTCTTCTTCGCCTTTGAGGTTAAGAAAGTAAAATAAAATATAATAAAACCACAAAACCGTTCTTCTTAAATCATTTATTCCTAATCCGTATATAACTAGTGCAATGACAGCACATAATATATAAACATTTACAGAAATGGACTTAGTTAATTTTGAAATTAATAGTATATATGCGGTACCTCCCAAAATGCCTCCTTGCGTTAAAATTTGAAGAAAAGTATTATGAGCTTCGTAGCCGAAAAATACTTTAGTTCCACTAAATGAACCAGGTCCTAACCCTACGATTGGCGAATATCCCCATGCTTTTATAGCGTTACTCCAAATTACTAGCCTATTTTCTCCGTTCGAATCACCTTTAAAAAAATTACTGATTAAAGTCAAAAAACTTTCGTAATTGAAAATAAAAATAATAAGAATTAGACAAAAGAAAGCTAGAATGATACTCCTTGATCTATTTAATTTATTCAAAAATTCTAAAACCTTCAAAGTGCAAAATAAAAAGGCTGAAATTGCCCATGATGAAACTAAAGTGGAGGATGTAGTGGCTAGCCCAATTTTTATACATAACAAAATACAAAGGAGAGAAAGAAATTTAACTATTTTTCTTCTTTCTTTTCCAAATATAAACAGTCCAATAAATGGTAAAGGTGCTACAAAATAGGCAAACTGATGATAGTCATTGGCAAATGGAGAAAATATATCCGCTCCTCCATATGCTAAAGAGAAAACAGAAAAATTTCTCAGGCCACATAAGTAAAGGAAATACAAGAATCCTACTGCAAATAAACCACCAAAATAAATAAACCGTATTAACCTATATAGATAAGAAAAACTACTCCCTTTAAAGGCTAATTCAAAAGTAAAACATAAAAATAAGATCACGATATACGCCATCAGATCAAAATGTATTAATTGTGATTTAATTTTGAAAAAAGTATTAAAACTATAGCCTATCATAATTATACTTATGTAATAGAACCAAAATAGAGTGAACATGTGATTACGTATTGATAGGAGTATAGTTTGTTGGTTATTTAGCTGAAGAATGCAAAAAAACAGTAAGATAATTTCACCAACTCCAAACATACCAAATCTTAGTGAAGTAAAACCAAAAAACAGTAACATTACCAAGATTAATATATTTTGAAAATTAAATGTAATATCCTTCTGTAGTATTAATTTATTTTCCATATACGAATTATATTTTACCTTATACATAAACTTCGACTAGACTTTCTATCACATTATCAACATCATAATCTTTAATAAATTTATAAGCGTTACTTCCCATACTTTCTAATAGCTCTCTGTTTTTAAAAAGAACTTCTATTTTTTTAGCAGTTTCAGTTGAATCATTAACATTCACTAGATATCCATTAAAACTATCATTTATAAGATCTCTTATCCCACGTATATTTGTACCTATAACTGGCTTTTCACAAGCCATTAATTCCATAATATTTCTTGGTAAACCTTCTCTAAAAGAAGTTAGTATTCCGATGTCACAAGCAATTATCAATTCATTTATATCTCTTCTATTACCTAGGAACCGTATATTTTCATTTAACTTTCTATTTGTAATATCTTTATTTAAATCCTCCATTAATGGCCCATCACCGGCACAGATCACCTTGACATTTATTCCTCTCTTTTTAAGAATATCTAGAGCGTTAACCATCTGTTTGTGATTTTTATTTTGATTTAATTCAGCAATCATGAGAATTACAAAATCATCTTTTGCTAAATTCAGTTTTTTTCTTGCCTCATTCTTATCGAATAATTCAAGATTATATGTTTTTAAATCCACACCAACACCATTTATCTTTTGAGTGTTCTTTACCTTAAACTTTCTAGCTCTCTCATAATCTTCAGAGTTCATTGTAATCATCGTATCAGTAAGATTAGCCATAATCTTTTCGATTGGATAATAGATACCCCAGTTTACAATTGGAGCTCCTTTATAAAAGTGAAATCCATGAACCGTATAGATCGTTTTTAATTTAGGAAACTTCACTTTCAAAAGCCTTCCATACAATGATGCTATAGGAGTATGGACATGAACAATATCATAGTTATTCTCTGCCTGTATTCTTAACAGTTCTTTAAAGGCTTTAATGTTTATAGGATGTAATGGGTTCCTTGTAAACGGGATATCAAAAATTTTAACACCCTTGTCAGTAAGATTCTTATCAACTATTACATCTTCTGAACAGGCACAGTCTACAATATTCCCCTCTTTAATAAGTTTTTCTATATGTGGAACTAAAAAAGCGTTTATCGTTCTGCTTAGAGTCGTTATATATAGTATTTTTTTCATAATATTCACCAGCTTTGCTAAATATTAAAATATACTTACTTTGTTTTTTTCCACTAAGTCAGTTAAATATTTCAATAAATCACCTTTTAGTTCTTCACGCTGTAGTGCAAATTCTGTTACCGTTTTAATAAATCCAATTTTTTCTCCTACATCATATCTGATACCCTCGAAGTCGTATGCATAAACATCTTCATATTGGTTGAGCCCTTTAATGGCATCGGTAAGTTGTATCTCTCCCCCAGCTCCAGGTTTCTGATTAGTTAGTATTTCAAAAATTCTTGGATTAAGTATATAGCGACCCATAATTGCAAGATTTGATGGTGCTTCCTCTTTTTTTGGTTTTTCTACTAGATTACTAACCTTATAAAAACCATCGCTAACTAGTTTTCCATCAACAATTCCATATCTAGCAACATCATCGTTTGGGACCGTTTTGACACCGATAATTGACGAGTTATACTGGTCATATTGGTCAATCAATTGCTTTAAACAAGGTTTTTTTGCTTGAACAATATCATCGCCTAATAAAACCGCAAATGGCTCATCGCCTATAAACTTACGTGCACACCATATCGCATGACCCAATCCCTTAGGCTCTTTCTGACGAATATAATGAATATCAACCATTTGAGACGACTTTTGAACTTCTGTTAATAAATCAAATTTTCCATTATCAAACAAATTTTGCTCTAACTCAAACGAATGATCAAAATGGTCTTCAATTGCTCTTTTCCCTTTTCCTGTCACAATAATAATATCCTCTATCCCTGATTCAATTGCTTCTTCGATAATATATTGAATCGTCGGTTTGTCTACAATTGGCAACATTTCTTTTGGCATTGCTTTTGTTGCCGGAAGGAATCTAGTTCCTAACCCTGCTGCTGGAATGATAGCCTTTTTAACTTTCATGAACAATTCCTCCTTAATCATTAACTAGAAATTGAGATCAGTTTACGAGATTCCACTCGATTATTCGCAATGTTTAGCAGTCTATTCTTAAGTACTTCTTTATCTTCAGTCGCATAAGTTAAAATTAGTTCATTAATTTCTTCAACTAATAGATTTGCCGTTTTTCCAATATAGATTTTTGGATATACTTGCTTTTCATGTACTTCATCTTTATTTAACAGTTCTTCAAATAGTTTCTCTCCTGGACGAATTCCAGTAAATTCAATCCCAACCTCTTCAATTGAGTTACCAGAAAGTTTTATTAAATTTTTGGCAAGCTCTACGATTTTGACTGGCTCACCCATATCTAAAATGAAGATTTCTCCTCCTCTAGCTAATGCCCCAGCCTGGATAACTAATCTTGAGGCCTCTGGAATTGTCATAAAATATCTGACCATATCGGGATGGGTTACAGTTACCGGACCACCTTTTTCAATTTGTTTTTTGAAAAGGGGAATCACACTACCACGGCTTCCTAATACATTACCAAAGCGAACAGCAACGAATTTTGTACTACTATTTTTATTCATATCTTGAATCATCATTTCCGCTAATCTCTTTGTTGCTCCCATGACACTTGTTGGATTAACCGCTTTATCTGTTGAAATCATCACAAACGTTTCAACACCAGATAATTTAGCTGCATTTGCAACATTTACTGTTCCAATCAAGTTATTTTTAACCGCTTCTTCAGGATTTCGCTCCATTAATGGTACGTGTTTATGAGCTGCGGTATGATATATTACAGTTGGTCGATACTTTTCCATAACCAATCTCATTTTCATCTCATCTTGTAAATCAGCAATTTCAGTAACAAATTCAATCTGACAGTTTCCATACTGTTCTTTTAGATTCATTTCAATTGTATAGATACTGTTTTCACCATGACCCAGTAACACTAAAGTTTTTGGGTTGAATTTTGAAACTTGGCGACATATCTCTGAGCCGATTGACCCCCCTGCACCAGTTACTAATACGACCTTATTTGTAATTGAATCTGATATCATTTCAATATCTAATTCAATTGCTTCACGACCTAATAAATCATCAACTTGCACTTCTCTGAATTGGTTTACTGATACTTTTCCAGTTACAAGATCCTCTAACATAGGAAGAATCTTTGTTTTAGCTTTTGTCTTCGTACATTCTTGTAAAATCATATTTAATTCTTTTTTACGAAGTGAAGGAATTGCTATAATTATGTTTTCGATATTTAATTTTTTAACTGTTGTTTCAATCTGTTCAACTCCACCTACTACTGGAATCCCTAAAATATGGAGATTTTGCTTTCTGACATTATCATCAATAAATGCAACAGGAAGAAGCTCTGAGTCAATATTGTTTAGTAATTGTCTAGCTACCATAGTACCTGCAGCACCGGCACCAATAATAAGTGTTGGCTTTTTGTTTAAACCACTGTTATGAGATGAGTCCCTATATATTCTCCAACATAATCGTGCTCCACCAATTAACAAAATATGTAAAAACCATGTAACGGTAAGTAAACGATAGTATGTATCAGAAATCGTAATTTCCTGTACTATAGCTGTGCAAATAATTGAATAAGTTATAGATTTTAATATAATGATAAGTTCTCCGATACTCGCATATTCCCATGCCTTTTTATATAGCTTAAATATAAATGAAAATAAATGATGGCTTAATAATAATGTAATGGAGCTAATGACTATCGGGGTAGTTATAATATCAATCGTTGCATTTACTAAAAATCGACTAAAGTAAATGGATGTTAAAACAATAAAGGAATCCATACAAATAATAAAAGAAACTCTCTGCCTGAATGTCATAAATCTCCTTCCTTTCTACTCAATCACTTTTAAAATTTTCGAATCTTTAAGCATATACTTAACTAACTTTTTTTAAAATTTTGTACTATAAATCGCTCACCACTTTTTAAATATTAGAAACCTTAATTCCCAGTAAAAATTAAAGTCCTTAACTATGCTGTCTTATTAAAAACAATATAGTTAAAGAATTTAATTAAAGATAGGCATCTAACCTGCCCTCACATCACACTTCCGACGACTTGCGTCTAAGGTTTCTTTCAACCCACAGCATAACCGAGTGCCTTCATTGATAAAGGTAAGAAGACATCACCCAATATTATATAAGAAAACCTATAATTCTTAATTAAGAACAAAACATTATAATTTCCCTCTATTTTTTCAAATAAACCTATTACTTTCTATCATTTAAAATTACTCCAACCAACTGAGTACTATCAGATATGATTTTTTGTGCAAGAATAACATCATTGCTTTTTGTTTTTCCCCATTGAATCACTAATATTAGTCCATCACAGTGACTAGCAATGATTTTTGAATCCGTGTATTCTAATACTGAAGGAGAGTCAATCAAGATCACGTCGTATTTTTCGGTCGCTGACTCGATTATTGACTTCATTACTTTTGATCCGAGTAAATCTGCTGGATTATAAGTATCCGGGCCACTAGTTAACAAGTCTAAACCTTGTATTTCAGTTTCTATTATGGCATCCTCAAACACTGTTTTACTTAACAACATGCTACTTAGTCCCACATAATTGCTCACTTTAAATGAAAAATGCAAAGTTGCTTTTCTTAAATTTGCATCAATTAAAAGTACTTTTTTTCCTAGTTGTGCTAAGGATATAGCAAGGTTTGCAACTGTAGTCGTTTTCCCTTCACGTCGATTAGGTGAAGTTATGATAAATGTTTGGCTTTCTTTATCCTTAATTAATGAGAGGAAATTTGTACGGATTGAACGGTATTCCTCTGAAACTTTGGATCTTTTATTATTAGCTGTTACTAAGTTTACTTTGTTAGTTAAGTGAGATGACTTTCTGTTCATTATTCGCATAAGAATCCTCCCTAGCTTCTACTCTTAACACGTCACTCTTTTTAAGTGTTGTATTTTTTTTATTCATTTTAGGAATAACTCCTAAAACTGGAATTCCGATTAAGACTTCAACATCCTGTTCTGACCTCACTGAATCGTCCAGGAAATCTAGTAAAAATACATAACCAAGGCCTGCAATTAAACCTACTAATAATCCAAGAAGTATATTTTTCAATAAATCATCGTTTATAGGGATATTATTCATATGTGCTTCTGATAACAGCCTTGTATCTTTAAATCCTAATATTTGTGGTATCTGGCTCACAAAAGCATTGGCTGTGGAATTAGCAATTTCAACCGCTAATTTAGGATCTGAATAAACTACCGAAATTCTTACAATTGAAGAACCTCCAATACTTTCAGGAAATATTTGTTTACTTAACTCTTCTGCAGATACGTTTAGATCAAGATCATCAACGACATTTTGCAATAATGACGGTTCTTTTATCATGACCAAAAGTGTATTCATCATTTCAGGTGAGGTTGCATTAACTATTAATTTAGAAGATGTCTCATATTGCGTCTTGGTAAAAAATAAACTATATCCTCCACCTAGTGTAGAAAAAAAGAAAGAAAATAAAATGATGAGCCAAATTCGTTTTTTTATAAGTTCTAAAATCTTTTTTAAACTTAATTCATTCTCCACATTTCCCACCACTTTTTTTTTATTTTGTTCTTTTATTTTGTTCTTTTTAACGAACAGACAGATATAAAAATAATGTCTGTTTGAATAATAATAGTAATAACAGTGTATGTTTAAATGATAATTCTTTATAACGAACAAGTCAAATCAACTTTTCTGTTTTTTCTGACAATTAAATACAATATTTTTTGCTTGCTAATGCTGAACAGTATCACTTATTCTGCTAATTATTTTATATAAAAAATACTAGATAAAATGAATCTAATAATCTAAGTACTAAAATATTAGGTCTATAAAAGAGGAATTACGTTCTTAATAAAGAATACACTTTAATAACAATAGATTTTTAGGGGAGATTATGATGAAAAATCGAATTGAACAATTAGACTCTTTTCGTGGAATAGGAGCAATGAGCGTATTAATATGTCATGCAATCCCATTACTAACAATACCCCTTACAGCTGATAAACTGCTTAAAGCAACTGGCGTTCTCAATGGGCATGGTTTTCTAATGTTATTTTTCGTATTAAGCGGGTTCGTTCTGGCACTTCCATTTTTAAAAAATGATAAGATTGAATACACCCCATACATAATTAGAAGACTATTTAGAATTTATGTTCCTTATATTGTTGCTATATCATTTGCAATTATCTTATCTCAAATCTTCCTATCTTATAAAATAGGAAATGTCAGTGGTTATATTGATAGTCAATGGAAAACAGTTCTTAACGGAAAGTTGATTCTAGAACATATTTACTTTATAGGAAATATCCACGCTGATTCGTTTAACGGTGTCATATGGACACTAATACACGAACTAAGAATAGCATTGATTTTTCCATTTATAGTTATATTTATTAAACGGTTAAACTGGAAAGTAAGTGTTCTAATTTGCTTTGGTTTAACCACCATAAAAGGACTAGACATTGTATTTCATTTAGAAAAATCAAATGGGTTTCATATTTCTTATATTGATACTTTATCTTACCTTTCACTTTTTATTATGGGAATTCTTTTAGCAAAACATAGGGTTGAAGCCATAGGCTATTTTCAAAAACTAAAACAAATAAATAAAGTGATATTCTTTATAATATCCATACTTTTATTTAATTTCTCGGGGTTAGCATTATTTGATCTTTACGAAGTAACTAAACTTACTGCGTTCTCAAAATTTGCTTTAATTATGCAAGAATACGGTATGGGCTTAGGAGCAATCGGATTCTTTATTATTGCAATCAGTTCAGCAAGAGCCGAGAAATTCTTAAAGAAAAAGCCTATTTCTTTTCTTGGAAAAATTTCATTTAGCCTTTACTTATACCACCCTTTAGTTCTTTTAAGTTCCATTCATCTTTTTTATTACACATTGCCACTCTGGAGCATTTTTATAATTACAATTGGATTCTCTATATTAGCAGCTTATATTGCCTGGAAATTTGTTGAGCTTCCAAGTATGCGCTTAGGAAGATCATTGGCAGATCGGGTTAGTGCCAGCCAAAGAAATAGGATAAAGCCTCAACAAATGGTAACAAAAAATCAATAATGAATATGGGATATCAGTCTAAATGTAACTCATCTTAGATTGGGAAATATTCGCACACAAAAAAACCACTTCATTTAATATGGAGTGGTTTTCTTTTATTCTCGGTTAGAACTCCTCTTAGAAAATTATCCTATAATTAATTTTCTTCAAATTGTCTGCACTGGCTACCCAATTGGCAGATTCCTTTTTACGCAATTATTGCTTTTTAATCAACCTAATTCCATAAGATATTAGAATGAAACTTAAAATAATGAGTAAAAAGTAAATAGTGAAATTATTATGAATCTCTTTGTAAATATGCCCTATAAACGGAATTGTTACTCCACTATATACTGATACAATACTATTTTCATCAATGATCCATGGATCCTTTACTGGATTTGCATCACCTTTTGTTGTGTAGAACAGTTGTTCATTATTATTAATGATACCAATAATTCTATGTGTCACAAGAATTTGTTCATTATAGGGCATTTTGAAAGTAATAATCTCGTCAGTTGTAATTTTTGTCTGTTTTGTTCGCTTTTTTACGAGTATTATCGAACCCGTTTTTATAGTAGGTTCCATCGAACCTGATAATACATAATAAACTTGATGGCCAAATATAGTTGGAGGCAAATCTTTCATCTTTGCTTCTACTATCATAAATGACGTTATGAGTAGCATAACAATCAATAGAATATTAATTAACTTTCCAAATACTTTCATATCCCCTCAACCTTCTTTAAAGAAGTTGTTATAAAAAAACTACAACTATACTTATTCAATTCCAGTTCCTGTCCTATTATAGTATGCATCCGACTCTATCATGTTCATAAAACCAAAAAAATAGACATTTTATCGGTCAAAATGTCTATCTCTTATATGAATTTTATTCTAAATGATACGATATATCCATAATAATTCTAGATTCTGGATTATCACTATTAAATGGTGCTAATCCTTTTTCATACTTACCTTGCAGAGTAAATTCTCTCTCTCTATTTTTTACTAGACTTCCCAAAGGGAAACTACCTTTTGAAAATTCGTCTAATGAGACTTTTTGATTTTTGTTGAGATCAAAACCAAGGTCTATAAGGAATGTAGGAGTGTATATTTGGTCACCAAATTTTATCATTTGAATGTTAATATATTGTGCTTCATTTTGCCTCTTTTTTTGCAATAAAAGCCCTTTCAAAGTAATTCTCGTGATATCTTTTCTACCTGTATTTTTCAGTATGTGTTTGATTTCATACAGTGAGCCATTTTTTTCTTTTTCTCTCACATAGATTAAATCCGTTGTTTTTGTGATTTCTTTATTTGACATATCCAACTGTACAGTTGTGTACGGGCTTGTACTTACAGTGGAAGAAAAGGTGTAGTAAGCAATTGTGCTAATCAGCATGATGAGTAGTCCTGAGGTCATTAATAAGAAGCCGAGTTGTTTATTGTTTTTCTTTTTCATCAATTCACACCCTACCACACATAATATATTTGTTTTCATTATTAAATGTATTAGGTAAACGTAAATATATGTCAGTCACAAATGCTATTTTTTAAATTGAAACGGAAAGAATATACTTTTTATATAGGATGGTGAACGTTTTAGAAAATCTTCACCTACAGCGATCTTTTTGCTGTTTTCTAATAAATAGCCATTCATTTTTGAACCAAATCTTTTTTCTATTTCTTGGTGGGCTTCTTTTAAGAAGAAGACTCTATTTTTCGTGTTATGAGCATCTGAAGCTATACAGTGAGTTAGATTGTTTTTTAGTAGTTTATTAGTGTATTTTTGAATTTTGCTTCCAAATTTGCCGACTACACTATTTGCAGTAATTTGAGTTAGCGCACCTTTTTCAACTAGTTCGTATAAAAGGTTAGAATTCCGATGAAAAACCGCATTTCTTTCAGGGTGTGCAATAATCGGTACAATTCCATTGCAAACTAAATTATGAACTAATTGACTAGCATTTGATGGGACAAAGCTTGAAGAAAATTCGATTAGAATATATTTTTGCTTGTCATCTAAAAATAAATATTTACCTTGTGTTAAGTCAGTTTCAAATTGACTTGTTACTCGAATTTCATGGCCAGGAGATACAACTAACGGTATTTGATGCTTTGCTAGTTCTTGATTAAATAGATCTACTGTTTCTTTTACATGCGCAACAGAAATAGAGTACTCTCCATTTTGCGTATGTGGTGTTGCAATAATTTTTTTGATACCTTGGTCTACTGCTATTGTTGCTAATTGAAGTGCATCATCCATTATTTGTGGCCCATCATCCAAGTAAGGCAAAATATGACAATGTATATCAATCATTTAGTCTTCTCCTTTAAATTTCTATGTAACTGTTATCTTAATTTATATGAATCTAATTAATGTTTAATAGCAAATATATCAATTATCATCAAAATATTTTTAAGTATAAAAAAAACCAGATGCCAATAATGGCACCTGGTTTTTAAATCGACTATTTTACTTCTGTACAACTACTTTTACTGGTGTACTTTCGTTACCTTGTTCATCAATTGCAATTACATATAGAACTGTTCCTATTTTTTGTCTTGGAATCTCTAATGTGAACTTTCCTTTTGAATCCGCAGTATCAGCACTAAAGATTTCATCACCAATTTTTACTACTACTAAAGAATTCGCTTCAGCTGTTCCCATGATTTTTTTATCATTATCTTTTACAACTCCCTTTACAATCGGTGAATCTGGTGGAGTCGTGTCAACTACTGTTACATGCGTTACAGAACTTCTGTTTCCTGCATCGTCGACAGATACAATAGATAAAATTGTTCCTATTTTTTGTTTAGAACTTAATATAATAGAGAAATTTCCTGCTTGATTTGCTATACCTTGACCAAGAATTGAATTTCCTACTGAAACAATGATTGTTGAGCCTGCTTCTGCTTTTCCAATTACTGTACTGTAATCTTTAATCTCAGTTACAACAGGTGCAGATGGCGCAGTAGCATCAATAACAGTTACTTCAGTCTGAGTACTTCTGTTTCCTACTTTATCAACTGCAACGACAGTGATTACCAATCCTGCTTTTTGTTTCTCGCCAATTGAAATGTTGAAATGTCCGTCTTGGTTTGTTACACCTTGACCAAGAATTTGCTCTCCAACATAAGCGATAATTGTTGAGCCTGCTTCTGCATTACCTGAAACATTTGTTTCAAAATCTTTCACATCATTTACAACTGGTGCAGAAGGTGGAGTTACGTCAATTACAATTACATCTACACTGTCGCTAGCATTACCGTTTTCGTCAACGGCTGTTACCTTAACCTTTGTACCTGCAGCCAGCTTTGTAATATTCATTTCGAATTTACCCGTACTGTCTGCTGTAGCCTTACCAATTTCTAAATCCTCTACTTTTGCAGATACTTTAGCTCCTGCTTCAGTTGTTCCGCTAATTGTTACATCTTTATCATTTAAAGTATTAACTTGTAAGATTGGGCTAGTTGTATCTGACCCTACTAGTTCCTTTGTGTCTCGTACACGAACTCGGCTACCATCTGTAAATTTACCAGACAAACCGACTGCTTCTAATGTATCGCCTACTTTTAAGTCAGGTACAGGTCCACTTTGATTCGTAATGTATCCATCCGTAAATACAAGAGTATCCCCTGAGCCATCATTAATGATATAAGAATTTGCGTCATACTTAGATACTACTTTACCCTTCACTTTAACAAGAAGTCCTTGGTTTTCTTCTGATGTAGCAGCACCAGTCGTCACTTCTTTAGGTGTAATCGGCGTCGTTTTACCAACTTTTATGACATCTGTAGCAAAACTATTAAACTCAAATTCTTTATTGTTCTCAAACGTTTTGATATGGCCATAAATTCTGACTTTATCACCGACTTCTAAAGATCCTTCTGGGGCTTCTTTAAATGCCATGATACCACCTGTTTCATCTTGTACATAAAATGCATCGAAGAATACACCTGCAGCAGTCGTTACTGTTCCTTCAATCACTGCTTCTTTATCCTCTTCAAGCTTACGTACATCACCAATTTTAGAAACCTTCGTTTCACGATGAGCTAACCAGTTGATTGCATTTAGAGAAAACTCATTATTACCTTTAGGTTCGTATGACTCATCCATTTGTTTATCATTAAAGATATTCATTCCCGAAACGATGATACGACCTTTTTCACCGATTTCCTCAGATGCGATTAATGGAATTGCTGATCCACCTGTTTCATCGGAAATATTATCATATGTGTATCCACCTTTAATATTTCCTTCATATGTCGTTTCATTTCCTTTACCAAGGATGACAACTTTACCACCTTCAACAAGTGGTCCGTTATTTTCTCCGGCAAGACTAACTCCACTATAATAATCAAGGAATGAGACTCTGTCTGTAATATAATTTGAAACTAAGCCTGGGTGAATTCTGACAGCATATGGTGATACTTTTGGGTCGCTCCAGAAGTTACCTGACTTACTGTCATCAAATACTCCGTCATTATTAATTCTAATTTTCGTTCCAATGTCTGCAAGTAATGGATTACTAATTGTTGGATCAGAACTGTTATTACTCTTACTTGTAAGTAGTAAAGAACCACCATTCTTCACAAAATTAGCAACAGCTGTTCTTTCGTCTGCTGATAAAGCTGTTCTAGTCGCAGTAATCATTAGGACTTGAACATTACTTAGCACAGCATCTGTTAATGTTTGTTTATTTTCTACAACTGTGTATCCTTCTTTTTGCAGTTGAACTGTATAAGATTTTAAATTATCTCTATACGTTCCGCTATCACCAGACGTATTTTCATTACCGTGATATGCATCTATTAACACCTTGATGCCTAATGGTTCTTTTATTTTTACTGGTAAATTAAATTTAACATCACCAACATCTAAATTATCTAGTGAAGTCACAACTGCGATTATTTGATGGTCTCCGACGAGTGGAGTATTCCAAGTCGCTGTTGCAGTTGCTGAACTTTTTGATAGGATTGATGAAATATTATTTGTGCCAATAAAATTGTCTTGTTTTACTTCATCATAGTAAAAATCTACTTTTAAATTGTTGGTTGTTTGTGTTCCGTTATTAGCAACTGTAGCTTTTAAAGTCGCAGGATTCCCTCCAACAATCACATCGCCCACAATATCAATTCCGCTCACTTTTACATCTACTGATTGTTCTTTTGACCAAATTGGAGAAGAATAAATTCTCTCACCATCCATTTGAGTTACTTTTACAACAAACCATTGTTGTCCACTTGGAACAGTAAATGTTGGTTTCCATGTAAAATCCTTCGTCATTGGTTGAATTGAATCTACTACCTTACCACCATTTGTAATTAATTCTACTTTTGCAACACGATCATCAGATTGGTAGCTTGATGAAAGATAACTATAATCGCTATCTGTACGTGATTCTGTTACTAAATCACTACCAGAAATATTAAAATTAAGTGTTTTGCTATCAACTGTTGATCCCATGTAGTAACCATTTGCTAACACATCTAATGTAAAGTTAGGATCCTCTTCCATGTAGACACGCATATTTCTCATTGAATGCATTAATGAATCTTGAGATAGATCATCCGCAACAATAACTGTACGCGCATTTGTTTGTCCCCATGAACCTTCATGGTTATCTTCACCGTAAGTTGGTGCAACATGCCATCCTAAATCTAATGTTGAATAGAACTTTTTATCAGCATTTGCATATCCGTAGTGACCTGAACCATTACCCACTTCAAGCATTGTGAACAGTTTATCTACTTTAGCGTCATACGGTTTAAAATTATTAAAAGCATTTGCTGACATATCTGGATGGTTAAACTGACCAACAATATCATCATAAGTTAGTACCCATGAATAATACTTGTTTAAATCTTGATACTGTTTTCCATTGATATTACGGTCAATAAAGTTTTCAGTTCCAAAAATATTTGAATGTCCCCATGTTGTAGAAGTCATTTCAAATGCCGGGAATACTACGTAATCACCATTTTTTGTATACTGTTTTGCTAAATCCTTTGTTAATTGCCATTGCTCTCCGCCTGTACGTTCTGTCATACCTTTACGGTCAACATTATCTGTACCTGAAAGACTTGCATCAATATCATGCGAGTGATCAGAAAATGCAAAGAAATCATAATTATGTGCTTTACCTGCTTTTAAAGCATCCTCTGGTGTCCCTGCTCCATCATGTGAAATATTCGTATGGTTATGTGTTGTTCCACGATAATGTTTACCACCAGTAAAACGTTGAACAACTTCAAAAGTCCATTCTTTTACACTACTATTCCCTTTGCTATCTTTTGCCGATACTTTTACAGTATGATTTCCGATTGCTAGATCTTGAGTTACTGCATATTTCACTTGGCTCTTATTAATCGTTGCTGCTGGAGACTTAATTTCAATCCCATCAACCCATAAATGAACAGTATCAACATCTACTCCACTTGGGTCATTCATTAATACAGAAATTTCTGGTTGTGGTGTTTCCACTTTCGTTTGATCTTGTGGTGTTTCTCCATTAAAAGATGGACCTACTAAGTCTTCTTTTAAAGATACTTTATGAGGTGCAGTACTTGAACCAGAAGTTACAGTTCTTCCACCTGCAATCGCCTCGATATAGTACTCAAATCCGTTTGAAGGAACGTTTTTCGCTTCTAACGTAACTGTATAACGACCTTCACTACCTTTTATCATCGGTAATGCTGTATAAGTTGTACCACCTGTTGCTCTATAGTAAACTTTCACAGATTCTGCACCATCAACAGTTGCCTCGAATTCTATATTAGTATCTTTATAGTCTTCCGTAATAGGCGTATGTGAAATATTTAAAACAGATGCAATATCGCCTTTACCTCGTGGATACAATTGGTAACCATTTGTCGCATTTGCATTTGTCGTATATTGCCCTAAAATCCCAGTAATTGTGTATGTTTTACCGATAACTAAATCAGTATCCGGCGTAATACCCGTATTACTCATTACTCTTAAAGTAGTTGCTTTATTATTTTCATCAACTAACGTTACATTGTAATTTGGTGGTGTACTTGTCGTTGCAGATACTTTTCCAGTTAGTGTTACTAAGCTACCCTCAAGTGGCTCTGCAACAGCAAAAGTTGTTAAATCTAAAATTGATACATCTTTTGCAACTGGTAAAGCATTACCTTCATCTAACTTTACAATACTAGTCGTATCAAATTCAGTTAACCCATTGTAGTAGATGACCTTTCCTGTCACACGGACTTTGTCACCTTTTACAACATTAAACCCAGACATCGTATGAAGTACTAAATACATTAATTCCACCTGTTGCATCTTGAAGATAGAAGTTTTGCTTCTGTGTCCCAAGAATTCCATTGTCAACAGTTACTACACCTTCAATTGTATAATACTTATTCAGATTAACTGGTTTCCCAGTTGTCGAATCAGATACGCGTACATCTTTTACTGGTGTAACTTGATCTGTAACTGTTTTAGTAATTGAAACTGTCGTACTTTCAAGTTTGATCCCTTTTGCACTGTTTGATTGCTGTGTTACATAAATCGTATTCGGCGCATTATTGATCTTAGCTGTAAAAGCACCTGTTGCACTTACTTTTACTTCTTCATTTAATAGTCTTTCAGATACAGTAGCATTAGCATTTGGATAGATATTAATAATTGAAGATGCAACGCCAGCACCATTATTACCAATTAGTGTACCTACACCATTACCGTCTACCATGTAACTTAATTTGGTTCCATCAATTAAAGCGCTTTCAGTTGCTTTTAAAATCTCTATTACGTCACTTTCATCTTTAGCAGTTTCAGTAGCACTTACAAATACTGAAGTTAATTCCCCAGCAGAAAAATTTACTTCAAAACTGCCATCAGCAGAAGCAACGATTGATGATAGTTTAGTAGTTTTCGTAACACTATCATATATATTTACTGTTGCACCACTTGGAACAGCACTAGTAAGACCACTTACTTTCCATTCAGTACCTTGTTTCTTCAATTGAATATTGTTCCCAATTGGTTGTAAGCTTGTGTTTGAAACCATTGGAGCTTCAGTTGGGCTTGCCGTGTTTTTTGGTACAGGCGTTGCTGCAACAAAGTCCTTAGCATTATCGTCAGTATCCCATGCATTTCCTTTTCCACCACCTGGAGAAACGTTTGCATATGGTCTACGTTGTGCACTTGTAGTGCTTAAAAGAGATGGATTTGTTGGACCAGTCCCTTCAAACGCATTTGTGCCACTTCCATAACCTACAAAATCAATGATATTTGATCCAGTTGGATTTGTACCCGAAAGTGCATTATTATTGTTTACTAACGCTACTTTTCCAGCTCCTCCTGCCATAGTTAAAGAACCAGTATTATCAGGAGTTGGTAAAGGTTTATCCTTTACTGTAGATCCTGCTGCTTCTTGTACTAAAAAATAACCATGAGCTTTGATCGTTCCAGTTAAAGTAGTTAATGTCCAACCACTTCCAGTTGAGCTAGCATATTGAACCGACCAATTATCTAATACAACATCACTGTCTGTTGGATTATAAAGTTCAATAAAATCATTCGTATATGTTGCTCCTGTGTTTCCTCCGCCACCATATACTTGACTAATTACCACATGGTCTGCGATTGCTGCCTCAGCTCTATTTATTAACCCACTCGGCAAAAACGTGCTTGTTAATAATAAGGCTGACATGACCACGCTTGTCCAGCGCTTAATCTTTCTTGTTTTTAACTTCATTTCATCAACATCCTTTTATAAATTTGGTGAAATAATTATTGCTAAAAAACAGTATTTTCCCTTCCTCTTCAAACGTGTAATATATCAGAAATTTTATAAAGATATATTGCCTAGAATATTATATGAAATTTTTAAATGTAAAGAAATAACTTTATTTTAAAATTAATTTACATTTTCTGTAAATTATTTATTACTACTATACAAATTCAATTATACTATGTTTATATTAAGTTGTTTCATTTTTTAAAAGCAGACCCAATTGATTAATATAAGAAGAGAATACAGGGGGATATTTCGTGCTTCATTTTTTTGGTAATCTAAAAAAAGTTAAACTAAGAAAGAAATCCAATAATTTATTTTTATGCCTTATCTCAATAGCTTTACTATCATTTATTGCCCTACCACATAACGCATCAGCACATAATTATAGCGCTAGTTTTACAAATATTAAGTTTGAAAAAGAACAAACTGAATTGACATTCACAATTGATTCAATGTCTCTTATTGAATTAATTAATGGGATTGATCCGAATCATAATTTTAAACTTGAAAAATCAGAATTAAAAAAAGAGGAACACCATTTAGAAGAAATCGTTTCTGAAAAACTTTCTCTTGATAAGAACAACGAAGAACAAACACCAACCGTTGAAAAAATGAAGAAGATAAAAAAAGAGGATGTAGAATATATAGAGTTTACAGTTCTTTTTCCTGCATTTGCACCTGGCGACACAATCAGCTTAAATGATGGATTCTACACAGGTGACTCAGGAACAACGAATTATGTAAATCTATTAACAGCTACTTATGGATCTGAAACGAGCCAAGCTGCCCTACAAGGTAAAAGCAGAACATGGACAATCCTTTTAACAGAAGTTCAGCAAGATCAACAATCAACCGATGGACAAGCACAAGATACGAAACAAGTAACTGATTCTAAATCTGAAGAAGATACTTCTTCTTGGCTATCATTTTTCAAACTAGGCATGCTTCATATACTAACTGGCTATGATCATTTATTATTTTTATTTGCATTACTACTAAGCAGGCAGTCAATAAAACAATTTATCGGAACAATCACTGCTTTCACCATTGCTCATAGTATTACATTGACCCTAGCAGTTTTAGGAATTGTTGACCTACCTTCTAAATTTGTTGAATCAGTCATCGCACTAAGTATTTGTTATGTTGCTATAGAAAATATATTCAAAGAAAAGATTAACTATAGATGGGCAATAACATTTATATTCGGATTAATTCACGGAATGGGGTTCGCTAGCATTTTAAAAGAAATGGAACTTCCGAAATCCAATCTAGCAGCAGCACTATTAAATTTCAATCTTGGAATTGAGTTTATCCAACTATGTATTGCACTTCTAATCGTGCCAATCTTATTAAAGCTACAAGCTCTATCAAAATACCAAAAATATGTAAAAATAGGTTCAGTTTTCATTTTGACCCTTGGATTAATATGGTTAGTTCAGAGATTAATGTAACTGATTTACATTCAAACAATCAGTCACAATAAATTAAAAAAAGAAGCTAAAGGAAACATCATTCCTTTAGCTTTTTTTATTTACTTTAAAGCATATTTGTAACTAGCACCCTCAACTGCAGCATCATTTGCTTTGTGGTCTACTAACTCTACTTTAATTTCATAGTTTCCTACTGAAGGAAGTTTCATTTTAAATGGAACTGGATAGCCTTCTGCCATTTTTAATAGAGTTAAAGAAAGATCACTTACTTCACCATCTTGTGGTACATAAGCAATACCTTGGCTATTTGTTGTTGATTCAAGAGCATATCCTGCTAAGTAACCAAATGTTAGATTCTTAACCGGGGCACCGTCTTTTGTGATCAATACTTTAAATTTAAGCTGTGAACCTGTTGGTCTTGTAAATGTTTCAGGAAGCTTTGCATTTACAATGAACTCTTGCTCAGTGTTAAATGCTAAACTTGTACCACCTAAATTTACAGCAATAAATCCAGCTGTTGTTTGAGTTGATTTAATTGATTTAACAGCATGACCTGAGCCATCCTTCACTTCACCTACAAATGTTACTGCTGGTTTAGCAGTTAAATCACTTGTAGCTTGCTCTTCAAGTGTAAGCGTTGTCACTAATCCTTTAGAAGCAGCGTTTGTTACCGTGTAACCTTCTACATTAAAGTCAGCTTTATCTACGCCAGATACAAGCTCTGAAAATTGCACTGTAACAGCATCTAACTTACCATTTTTATTCATATCAAGTGTTTGTACTTTTGTAAGTGTTACAGCTTTTGCAGCAATTTTAAAGCTAACATTTACTTTCGTCGTAGCCATAACTTTGCCTTTATTATCTTTTACTTTTGAAACTGTTAGATTTGTAGTAAATGATGCAGTTCTTTTTTCAACACCTTTAATTGTTAAAAGTGCTTTATTTCCAGACAATGTAACCTTCGTTACTGTAATCCCACTGTTTTTAGCAAATGAATAACTGTTCACTTTTAGCGCAGACTTTTTATCTACTGCTTTGTTAAATTCTACAACTACTGTTTTTGTATTCACTGCAGTTACTTTTTTAACTGTTAATTTTGGTTCTTTCACTGATTTAGCACTAATTACTGAAGGTGTTAAGGCAGATGCTACTAAAGCTGCTGACAAAGATGTCATTAGTACATTACGTTTAGAAAATTTTCTTTTCATACTAATCAATCACTCCCAAATGTTCATTAATTGCTAGAATATACCAACTAAGTAGATTGTATATGATAAAGAAATAGCAGTCTACTAATATTTTTATTATTTTGAATAATTAAAATACTAGTATAGTTATTTATTTCATCCTTCTTTATTTAGGAGGTATGACAAATAAAAAAGCTATTACCGTTAAAGATAATAGCCTTTACTGTTTTTGATATTTCCAAATATTACTACTGTGCCGTCCAGAAATTAGTCTCAAAACCAGCTAAATCATGGTATGGATACAGAGGTTTTAATTGCTTCGCTTTTGTCCATAAATCCCTTGTTTTCTCCAAAGCTTGCAAGGACTTTTTATAGTTTTCATCTACTGTAATATAATTTACGTTTCCTAGATGTTGCAGTGAGTATCCTGTAATTTCTTCAAAAAATGTCTTACTAGCGTAGTCTAGAGGATCACCTTTTACAATATAATTTGTAAAAATTGGTTTGAATAGTGTTTGAATCTTTTCGGTTTTCGTATGAAGTTTTTTAGTTCCATTATCTAATAAGACCCCAAGTGAATTAAATGTAACTCCTTGTACAAATGAGTGGTCTTTCATTTTTTCATCCTGCACTAGTTGATAGCCTATATACTGTGCCAAATAACCCCCAAATGAGTGTCCAGTTACATAAACACTCGCACCAGCATTTTCTTTTTTATTTAAGATTTGCTTTACCCATTTATATGCTTGCTGTGCTTGTGTATCAACAACTACGGGTGAAGCATTTTCGGGTGAATCAAAACCAATTAATCTCTGATATATATCTTGTAAATTTATTTTCCTTAATCCACTAAATGCAAATAAAAGACTATTGTCTTTCGTATTTTTAAGAGCAATTGCTGAAAAACCGATTTTTCCAGATGTTAATGAAACTAATTCATAATCGCTTAACCGCTCATGCATTTCTGTATAAAGTGGTTCAGCGACACCTTGATGTTCAGTCAATTGCTTACCAATTTCATTTGCTAGAAAAGGTTCGTAGGATAACTCTGCAGCTGTTAACATTACGCCATCTGGTAAATTCTCTAAAACACTCTCAGGTAATTTTTCTAGAACCCTTTGTTCACTGCATCCTGTCGATGAAAAAAAAGTTAATACTGCGACACAAAATAATACAACACGATAATTCATGAACAACCTCCTTTCCGACAATCTCTCCCTCCATATTATGTCCACGACCATTCGACATGTTCATCTTTTTCCCAAAAAAGACTAAAATTATACATGTTTTTTATTGACAGTCTTACTTTTTAAATGATATTATAAAAATTTTGTTATTTCGTTAAACAATGTTATACTTGATTTATCATAGGTTTTTCGGAGGTGGATACATTGTTCAAAATTGGCGATCAAATAATTTATCCCATGCAAGGAGCTGCAGTGATTGATTCCATTGAAGAAAAGGTCATACAGGGTGTAACACAGCAATATTACATTATCCATATGCCTTCCAGTAATATGAAGTTAATGATCCCTAAAGGGAATGTTTCAAGAACGAAAATACGATTAGTAGAAGATCACGACCACTTAGAAACTGTATTAGATGATTTTTCAAATGGTCATCCAGACGACTCTTTATCGTGGAAACAAAAGTATGATGTAAATATGAAAAAACTTAAATCAGGTGAATTACTAGCTGGTGCACAAGTTGTACGTGATTTAACATTACAAAGTAAAGAAAAACCATTAAACCCAAGTGAGAAAGAAATGCTCGACACTGCAAAAAGAATGTTTGTAGGAGAATTAAGTTTGATTAAAGGTATCTCTCAACTTGAAGCGACTGAATTTATTAATGAAGCATTAAAATAAATGAAAAAAAGAGCTGATTTTAGCTCTTTTTTTATTTATCTGTTTTACGCTTGTTAAACTTGGTCACACTACACTTATAGGGGCTTCTATTCTTTGTAGCTTAACTTACAGTTTAAAACAACAATCTATTTGGAATTCATAAAAAGACAAAAAAAGACTGTTAGCAAAATTGCTAACAGTCTTTCATCTCATAAGTGAGAATTATAATTTAACTACGTTTTCAGCTTGAGCGCCACGGTTACCTTGAGTGATCTCAAAGCTTACTTTTTGGCCTTCTTCAAGAGATTTGAAACCTTCGCCTTGGATAGCTGAGAAATGTACGAATACATCGTCTCCACCTTCAACTGCGATGAATCCAAAACCTTTTTCTGCGTTAAACCATTTTACTGTACCTGTGTTCATAATGCGAACCTCCATATATCCTGTTTTTTTTACACTTAATGAGTATTGTTAAGAAAAAATACACACATTATAACAGGATGAAAATTCGTCCCTTTTAACACATGAATTGAATTAACCAATTCTTATTAAGTATGTAGTTATTGTATCACAGATTTTACTGAAAAACAAATTGTGTTCTAATTTTTAAAAAATAAAGTCCTTTATTTTAATATAGGACTTTATAAAACCCTTATTTAGCAGGTTCTGCGGCCAATATTAATCCAATTGGTAAGTTTTTCTTCATAATACTATTGAAGTAAGAATGTGGTACAGGTTTATTTCCTACATATGGAGAGATTTCGATTGTAAATCCTGGGCGTTTTTTTATTGCAACGTACCAATCTTTATAACCGCCTCCTCCACCTTTAGCAGGTGCAACTAGGCTATAACCTGTTTGTTTTGAAATTTTAGTAGCGATCGCCTTATCTCTCGTAAACTGACTACCTTTTTGATTATAGTGCCAAAAAATAATATTACCAGAAGAATGGTATGCGACTGTATTTTTAAAGTTATGTTTATTCGTAAAATCATATAAAGCCTTTACCTCTGGTTCACTTAAAGGTTTACTACCTTTATGGTTATCCGGTCCAGGTTTAGGTTTATTTCCACTAATTTTACTCCAATTTGCTGGATATTGACGATTTAGGTCAACGCCTCGAATATTTGCTTTCCAAGCATTAAAGTTCTTGCTTCCATTATTTAATTTAATGACTTGGCTTGGGTTTTTAGCACTATTTGCACCCTCTTGTACTAACATAACCCCGTCAGGGTTCACCATTGGTACAAAGTAAATAGATGTTCTTGTTAATAGTTTTTTTACATCATAGCCATTTATTTTTGCATTTTTTTCATAAGCATTCGCATATTGATCAAGCATTTCCATTAACACATTTGTTGTCATATGCTCACGGGCATGGTGAGAAGCATTTAAACTAATCTCTTCTTTACCCGTTCCAAGTTTAATCGAATAAAGATTTCGTCCATCAACAGATTTGCCAATGATTTCTAACTTTGTAATTGAAGGATACCATGCATTTAATTCTTGTAAATCCGCAATCATTTCATTATAGCTATAGTCACCTGATGGATTCACATAATTATTGGTCTTGAGAGAAATATTGGTTTTCGTAATGAATCCAGTATTCCCACCAACTTTTACTACATAAAAGGAATCATATTCCCCTTTAATGTCTATCCTTTGACTAGCCGGAATCTCTGCTATGATGTTTGATTTATTTACTGCATTTACAATTTTTGTAGCTCGTTTCGTCATTCCAACCTTTATTTTAACAGCTTTAATTGAAATAGTGGGCACAGATATTTTCCCACCTGGTACTGGAACTGTATTATTTTTTTCAATATAAGCAGTTGTATTTAAGTATTGAATAATAAGGTATTGATCTTTTTCACCTATTTTTTCAAATAAAGTATTACTCTTTACAATCCCTTTATTTACTAACTTACCATTTTCATTTAGTAATAGATTTGTATTTGCCATGACTTTAAAAACTTTTTCAGTTGGATAGATCTCCCATAATGTAGCATCACGTACTTTACTTTTTAGAACAGAACCCTAAAGTTTCGTTGTATTGTACAAAAAATACTTCAGTATCTTCTTTTTCAACCTTTAATAATTGATTCGTTGGAATTTGTACAGTTGATATCTCTCCAGTTTCTACATTTTGTACTGTTAGTTCAGTTGCTTCTAATGTAACCACCCATTTTTCTGGAGCCACTAGATCATTGGAAGCTTCCGCAAATACATCCTTAACCATGTTAAATGTTAAGAAAAAAACAATAAAACTTATAAATAACTTTTTCAAAACGTTTCACCTCTCTAGTTAGTCAATTACAAAGTTGTCTGTTAAAAACGAAAAGCCCCCTGGATAGGGAGCTTATTTATATATCTATTATTCTTTTACTTTATGATTCTTTTAGCTCCAGTATATTTAGGTCCCCAATAACCTCCACTTAGAGAGTCAATTTTGATTCCTTTACTACTAGAAGCACTGATGAATTTATTATTTCCTACATAAATTCCAGCATGTGAAATACCAGATTTGTATGTATTGCTGAAAAACACTAGATCGCCTGGCTCTAAATCATCTTTAGATACAGATTTACCAACCTCGTATTGATCTGAAGAAGAACGTGGTAAACTAATTCCCACTGCTTCCTTGTATACATAACGAGTAAATCCTGAGCAGTCAAATCCATTTGGAGTTGTGCCTCCATAAACATAATCTACACCTATATGTTGTTTTGCTTCATTTACTATATCATTACCATCCATAGTTGCGGCTGATGTTTTACTTAGAGGTTGTCCAACTAGGAATAGGAAAATTACTGAAAGTAGTATAAAACCTTTTTTCATTCTTTTCACTCCTAGACATGTATGTTTCTACTTTATATACCAATTTATCTGATAATTCGATAATATCATGTTTTTTTCTTCCTTATGTTACAGATATATTACAAGTTGTTTACTATTTATTTAAATACACCAGTAATTTACAAAAAAAGCAGCATCAATAGTCAATATTCTATTGAATCCTACTTTTTTCACTTCTATTAACTCATTTTTTTCTGTTTTCTTCATATGAAATGATTGAACTGATACTTTTTCCTTTTCAACTATGTGAAACGTATCTGTTTAGGGTATAATTACCATTAAGAATGTTACGAGTTAGGAGGCAGAGAATGCTTCAACGTGATTTAAATAAAGATGTGATTTATGAACTCTCATACTCGCTTTTTTCTAAGCTTTCTCCACAAAATATGAGAGATGCGGAGCTTGTTGAAAGTGGTTTACAGCTTTATCGACAAGGACAAGTTTATAATGTTTCAGTCAGAGACGGTAGAATTGTCGGAGTGGTAGAAGAAGCAGATCAAATTCATTTACCAATATTACATATAAATAATCATGATCAAAATGGATGTGATTGTTACGAAGCACCTCCATGCCAACATCAAATTGCACTTTTATGCTATGCAGCAGCATCATTTTCATTGGTCGGAGATATCTTGAGGAAATTTAAGCAGTCGACTTTGAAAAGTATCCCAAATATTATGACGGGTCGACAATTGCTAGATCAGATGAATATCATTCAGGAAGATAAACCAAAGGAAACTGTTGATTTATTTGAACAGAAATATAAGGAGTATATAGAACAACAAAGAACATCATTTTACCAAGATGTTTATTTTGTTTACCCTTTATACGAACGTTTTTATCATGGATTGTTAAATCAACAGCCTCGGCAAGAAAAGGAAAAACTACAGTACCAGCTTCTAGCAGCCATATTCACGATGAATAAAATGGTGAATCAAATTGAAATTCAAAGTACGGTCTATGATAATGCCCAATTACCAAGAGAAATGACAATGCTTGAAAATCAAATAGAGGCAGTAAGTAGACAGTTGCATAATATTACTGGTGGTTCTGTTTCACATCAATATGAGGATGTGCTTAGACAACAGCTAAAATCTTTACTGTTTGATCGAAAGCTTTGTTTAATACCGAGATATAATTCTTTTCGTCATGTATATAAGGAGTTATTGAATCATCAGAAGAAATTACACCAAGATTTAGAAGAATTATCGAAACTACCAGAGGATTATTATGTTGACCTAGGAATGGCTCAGTTTCACTTTTTATTAAAAAATGATGATGACATGCTAGCCATTTTGAAAAAATATAGTGAGAATGAACGTACTTTATATAGCTTTACTTATTGGATTGAAAGCTTACGAAAAAATAATGAAACTGAACGTCTTTCAAAATTTTTACCTTTATATTACGAAATGCTACTACACTATCTCCAACATGGAAATGATGAATATGCAAAGAGCACTTTTGCAAAACATTTTCTATCACATTATGAATACAATAGCTTCTATACAAATCAAACGGCTGGCTTAGAAGTCGTTTACCAAGCGCTTCTTCCTTATAGCGAGATGCAGTATACAGATTATTTAATGCATAATCAGGAGTATAAGCGTTGGACTGAATTACAAATGTATTTATATTCGTATCAGCCTGAACAAATAGATAAACATGATTTACAGGAAGCACATAAACATGACCCACAATCTGTTCTTCCAATTTATCATCATATGGTTCTATATTATATTGAGCTAAAGGGTCGTTCTAATTATAAATTAGCAGTTCGATATTTAAAGAAACTGAAAACTAATTACAAGAAATTAAAGCGTATCGATGAATGGAATGATTATATTCATTATATTGAATCTCAATTTATTCGTTTACGTGCACTTCAAGAGGAATTAAGGAAAGGAAAATTAGTCAATGAAGCGACTAGCAAATCTTAGTGTTGCGGTAAAATGGGTAGAGAATAAAGGACTACTCATTTATGGGATGCAAAGTCACGGTGGCATTTTACCGGTAAGCGTATGGAAGCATCTATTGTTTCAGTGGCATGTACCTTCATACTATGGGACTTTACTACAATCGAGTCGAGTTGGACAGATTGAGGGAATTCTATTAACTCCTATTGAGGCACTTACTTTTTTCAAAGAACATCATGAGAATTCTTTAGTAGAAGTAACTTATCTTGATGAAGCAAAGGAATTTCATCAAATTATTTCGCATCTTTATCCTTCTTTTCATGAAGGGCAGGTTTCCCCAAGTTTTGCTCATTATCAAGCCGGAAATGAATTATGGAGAATCGATGGTACAGAGCTTTTGGAGCCTACTGTACAGGAATTAGTATCTGCAGCAATTAAGCAACAGTTTGAGGTTGGGTCAATTCACTCAAAAAAATGGGAGATTGCAAGAGGTCTATATCATAATCCTACTTACTTAAAACAACAGCTTACTCATAGTATTGATGAGGATGACTGGCATGTGAAAATCGGACTTAGAGATGATGATGTTCCATTCTCAATTCGCTTAGTACTTGAAGAACCGATGAGTGAACATGATGATTGGCATTTACGTACATATTTAATAGATGAGCGAAAAGCGATCAAACCATATGAATATAGCGGACATCCATCCCTCCATAGTAAGCATTCATCATATGCTGAATATTTGGATCGCACATTTCAGGGTGTTGGATTACTTGTTCCTACTTTAATTGAAGACAATCAACCGAGAAATATTCTTTCTGAGCAAGATGCTTGGACATTTTTGACGGAAGATAGTGAAAAGGTACTCTCAGCAAATATCCAAGTACTGTTGCCAAGTTGGTGGCAGGCTTTAAAACAAAACAAAATGACACTAAAAGCAAGCGTAAAAGGTAAGCCTACAGGAAATTCATTCTTCAATATGGAAACACTGGTTGATTTTAATTGGCGAATCTCTACAAATGGAATGGAGCTTTCTGAACAACAGTTCCAGCAATTTGTTGAAAACCAACGAAGATTAATTCAATTTAATGGACAATGGATTGCACTCGACCCAGCCTTTATTGCACGAATGAAGAAAATGATGGAAAAAGCAGAAAAGCAGGGCTTACGATTCCATGAAGTTCTGCAACACGAATTACTTCAAGGTTCTGAAAAAGTGGAGGATGAAAATTCACCGTTTGCTGAAGTTGAAATTGAAGTTGATGATGTTTTCCGCGAATTAACTAAACGCCTTACATCAATTAATGATGTTCCTGAGTTAATAAAGCCACATGGACTGCAAGCAACTTTACGAGCATATCAGCAAAAAGGATTTGAATGGCTTATTCATTTAAAAAACACGGGATTCGGCGCATTACTTGCAGATGACATGGGGCTTGGAAAAACCATCCAATCGATTGCATATTTAGCATATAGAAAAGAGCACGAGGAACAACGCGGTGCCTCTTTAATCGTTTGCCCTACATCGGTGATCAATAACTGGAAACGTGAAATTGAAACTTTTTATCCTGATTTAACCATTCATGTTCATTACGGTGGAAATCGACTAAAAGGTTCTGACCTTCTTTCAATTGTCAGAGACGTTGATATCGTCATTACTTCTTATGCTTTAAGTGTGCTGGATTACGAAGACCTTAAGCAATATGCATGGAAAAGTATCATTTTAGATGAGGCTCAAAATATAAAAAATCCATCGACGAAACAATCTCGAGCAGTTCGTGGATTAAAAGCCGAGCATCGTATTGCATTAACTGGTACGCCAATGGAAAATCGCTTAACAGAGCTATGGACAATCTTTGATTTTATCAATAGAGGTTATCTAGGTACTTTAAATCGATTTGTTGGAAATTATGTCAATCCAATTGAAAAAGATCGTGATGAGGAAAAAATAAGTGCAGTTCATCGATTAATCGCACCTTTCTTACTCCGACGAACAAAGCAGGATGAGGATGTAGCCCTAAATTTACCACCAAAGCAAGAGCAAAAAATGCTATGTCCATTGTCTGTTGAACAAGCGGCTTTATATGAACAAGTCGTTCAGGATAGTTTAAAGCAAATCGATACTTTAAGTGGTATTGAAAGACGCGGTCGTATTTTGTGGATGTTAAATAAACTGAAACAAATTTGTGATCATCCTTCATTATTTTTGAAAGAATCACAACTTGTCGAATTTGAAGATCGTTCAAGCAAGGTTGAAAGACTGTTTGAATTAATTGATCCGATTTTAGAACAAAATGAAAGCTGTCTAATCTTTACTCAATATGTCAGAATGGGTGATATGTTAAAAGAAGCTATCCAATCAAAATTTGGAGAAGAAGTACTTTTCTTAAATGGTAGTGTACCAAAAACAGCTCGCGACCAAATGATTAATCGTTTTCAAAATGGTGAAGTGAAGATATTTATCCTTTCACTAAAAGCAGGTGGAACTGGATTAAATTTAACAGCTGCAAACCATGTAATGCACTTTGATCGTTGGTGGAATCCAGCAGTTGAAAATCAAGCGACAGACCGGGCTTACCGAATCGGACAAACAAAGTTCGTACAGGTCCATAAGTTCGTAACGATTGGTACACTAGAAGAAAAAATTGATGAAATGCTACAACGTAAACAATCATTAAACGATACGATTATTACAAGCGAACAATGGATTACTGAACTATCAATGGATGAGTTAGCAGATCTATTGGGTGTTTAATATGTTAAATAAGTTAAATAAAAAGGAATGACATTTAGGGGGCTGTCGACATGTGGCTCCCTATTTTATTGTTTTAAATAGAGGATTGCGTTGATTTCCACTCCAGGCTGCTCATTTTCCGTGGGGCGTGAGCTTGAGCCTCCTCGGCCCGCCTGCGGGGTCTCAGCCTTCCCGCTATTCCCTCAGGAGTCGAACTGCCTTCCGTTGCAACCTTATACTTTATCTTAAGTGCATTCTAAAATAACTACTTAAAACAATAAAATAAAAAAGTGATAATCTTAAATAGAATAATTCTACAATTTGAATCCTAATGGCGCCTTTCTTATTGTATTTAACTCACGAAAGAGAACTAATCTTCAGTATCAACAATAATGATTGCTTGCTATAACAATGCCAGTAAATCTATCTCCTATTTAAAAATTAGTAATCATACCTTGTGATTATTTATTGTTTTATCAATATATAATTTAATCGCTTTATTTCTTAATATTAAACAAAATAAAAAACAGACCACTAGACAGGTCTGTTTTTTACTTATTATACCGATTGCATTTCTTGAAGGCGTTCGATATGATATTTAGCTTCCAGTTTACAAGAGTAAGATGGGTCTTCCACTTTTAGCTCTTTTACTAGTTGCTCGATTTGTTGAATTTGATCTTCTGTAGGATCATCATTCAAAATTTTTGTAATATCTGCGTTCATTTTTGTAGCTAATTCTTGGTGAAACTGTTCACTATTCAAGATTGAATCTTCAACAGTTGATTGCCATGAAGCGTGTTGCTCATTGTAACTTTTCCACTCAGCTAAGAAATCATCCCAGCTATACGCTTCTAAATCCCACTCTAAGTTCCTCATATATAATTCAAAAGCAGTTTTGATAGAGTTGGTAATGCTAACTTTCGTACCACGTGGTAAATCTTTGAGCATGATGTACATACCCCCGTTTTAAAATTTTTGTAAATTCTCTAAGGTGTATTTTTTGATAACATTGTTATAATACCATAAAAAGACGAATTACAACAAAATAATTTAAATTATTCTACAATTTACACGTGGTATGGCAAAATCAAGAATCGTTTTTTTGAAATAACTGGTAAGGCAAGAAATATGTTCTTACTTTAATGCAAATGTTAATTCAACTTCACATGCAACTTGACCGTCAACTGTTGCTACGCCTTTACCTTTACCAATCGGTCCGCGCATTTTCACAAGTTCAACTTCAAGTCTAAGTGTATCACCTGGTACTACTTGCTTTTTAAATCGACAATTATCAATACCAGCAAATAGTGCAAGTCTACCTTTATTTTGCTCTAAGCTAAGTGCAGCAACTGCCCCAACTTGTGCAAGAGCTTCAACTATTAATACTCCTGGCATTACAGGAAATTCTGGAAAATGGCCATTAAAAAATTCTTCATTTGCTGTTACATTTTTTAAACCAATTGCACGCTTTCCTTCTTCAAGCTCTACAATTCGATCAACTAACAAAAATGGATAACGATGTGGAATAATCTCTTTAATTGCTTGGATATCTAACATTTATTACTCCTCCTAGATTCATTTGACTAATTCGTACAAAAAAGAAGCAAGTCTTAAGACCAGCTTCTATTTTTTATAAGTAATATACTATCTTATTTTATTATTTAACGCAATCCATTAATTAAACCGCTCATTTCATCAGCCATTGTGATCGCACGAGAGCTGAATTGATAAGCTTTTTGGGTAATGGTTAAGTCAGTCATTGATGTCGCTAAATCGACATTTGATTGCTCTAGCGCGCCACCCATCGTACTTACTTGGTTTGCATTAATTGGTCGGACTGTTTGTCCAGCAGTTGCTGCTGGGGAAATACGAAACAAATTACTGCCTGCACTTTCAAAGTTTTGTGGCTTCAAAACATTAACTACGGCAAGTTGATAATTCGTTCTTGTTCCATTTTGATTTGTTACTGTCAGACCACCAGTTTCATTAAAAGAAAAGTCCTTTGCGTTTCCGTCCACAATAATCGGACCATTCGTACCTAGTACAGGGTGTCCTTCACTCGTAGAAAGCTGTAATTTAGAACCATCACCGTTTATTGGTAATAATTGAAATGATCCGTCTCTTGTATATCTAGTTTCCGTTCGACCATTTTCAGTCACATTCACTTGGAAAAATTGATTTTTTTGAACTAAAGCTACATCAAGCTTTCGTTCCGTACGTTGAATTGCACCAGCGTCCAATTGTAGTGCTGTATGAGCAAGTTTTGCACCTACTCCATAACGAACTCCAAAAGGCGTGTTTCGACCCACCTCTTGATCATAACGAGTTTGATTATCATACTGTTGAGTAAGCATTTCACTAAAGTTTGTATCACGACGTTTATACCCTACTGTGTTTACATTAGAGATATTATTACTAATTACATCTAATTGGCTCTGTAATTGCCCCATTGTATTAGATGCAATTGTTAGCATACGATTCATAGAATTTCCCTCCTCAATTTATTTTTGGCTGTTTTCGTAACATTGTCTTTATATTGTTTGTTCTTAATAATCAGTCTAATTTTGTTATAGATCGACCCTAAACCATTCAATAAACATTTTTTATTTACTTTGTTTATCTTAAGCTTCCAATCTCATTTGCAGCTTTTTCCATGCTTCGATCATATGCTTGTAGCACCTTTTGGTTAGCTTCAAAGCTACGATATGCTGACATAAGTTCAGTGTATGTCTGTGTTACATCAACATTTGAACGTTCGATAAATCCTTGATTAACAGAAAAAGCAATTCGGTTATTCCCAGAAGCTGTCGGAAGTGCTTGTCCACTTGTCGTTTTGAATAGCCCTTCGCCTTCTTTCACTAATGTGTTTGGGTTATCAGAAAATGCGACTTTTAATTTACCTGCGTTACGTCCATTATCAATAATCGTTCCATCTTCAAGCATTTTGAAATCAGAAGATTGAACTTGAATACGTTGATTATTTTCACCTAAAACATAAAAGCCATTATTCGTTGTTAAATAACCTTGTTGATCTAGCGTAAAATTCCCGTTTCTAGTATAGCGAACCGTTCCATCTGGATTTCGAAGCTCAAAAAATAGGGCTCCTTTTGTTTTAGCAGCCGTATTAAATGGAATAACACGCTCTTGAATCGCTAGATCTGTAGATTTATTTGTTTGTTGAAGATCACCTTGTGTAAACTTTGGTAGTGTTTCTTGCATGTATACCCCAGTATTCAATCCACCTAAGGTTGGACCATTTTGACTAATATTTTTACCTGGAATATCTTCTGTGTTCATTCTTTTCATTAATAATTCTGGAAAAGAACGTAAAGAAGCTTGTTCTCCTTTATAACCAGGCGTATTAGCATTTGCTATATTGTTGGTCAAGTATTCTGTTACTCTTTGCTGTGTGATCATACCTGATGCCGCTGCATAAAAACCTCTTAGCATTAAGCTACCCCTCTCTATCTATTTAGCTTCAATATTTGAAACCAAATGACACTCCACAATAATTGATAACATATATATCTTTCAATTCGTACAAATCTATTTTTACTTTAAATAGTGCATTTTTTAATCGAACATTGAGTCATTGTATATAAGATACGCAAAATTTGATAAATTTCATCAACTCTATTATATACCTTATCGAAATTATTTGAATGGTCCAAATAGCTTATGTCGAAAAATGTTTTCTGATGTAAAATAGTAGCTTTGTATCAAAAATCACTGATAGTAAATATTTGGTTATTAATATGAAAAAAGATATACAAAAAAAGGACTAGTTTTTTGGCATGAATCTACTTTATCAGTTATATAAAGGTGAATATTTAACGATAAAAAATAGCCTGTAACTAACTTAAAGTTACAAGCTATTGCTATATTGATTATTGCGAAACTGACCTTTCAGTTTCTACAGCCGCATTACTCATATCAGTTTTCATATACTTAGGTAACACAAGGAAATAATACACACCAACTATTGATAAACTTAATCCGACAATTGCATGTAACCATTCAATCTTTAAAATAGCTGGATAAAATAGTGCAATTAAGCCTAATGTAATACTTTGAGATAATAGTATAATTGGTTGAATCCAACCTTGAACTCTTCCCATCATCCGCTTTTCAACAATTTTAGGGAACCAACCTCCAATTCCAATATTTACGATTGGTAATATTAGTCCAATAATGAATTGCCATAGAATGTAAGCAAGTGGTGACGTTGAGAATCCTCCTGCAATGACACATAGTCCAGATATAATAAGTCCGATGATGATCATATTTTGAAGTTGCATCTTCTTAGCTAGCATTGATCCGACAATGCTTCCAAGCAAGACACCTGTACCAAATGCAACACCAATATAGATTAGTAATTCTTCATAGTTATCAGGAGCTAGTTTGTATTTTAAGATGAATGAAGGCATAACTGAAAATCCTCCATTAATGACACCGAATAAGAAAAATCCTGATAAAAGAGACCTTAGTAATGAGTGATTTAAAATGTATACAATTCCTTCTTTAAAATCCTTTAGGACTAATGAAAACTTCAAGTCTTTTAAAGTATGGTGACCATTAGGATTTGTAATTTCTTTCGAGAGTTTGGCTATTTGGATAAGCAGCCCAGAAAGGATAAATGATATCGTATCAATGATAATAGCAGCTTCTACTCCCAGTTTCCAAAATACAATTGTTCCTATCGCTCCACCAAATAGCATAAATAAACTACTAACTAGTTGATTTAAACCTGCAGAGGTTGCATATTGATCCTCTGTTAAAATCCCTTGTAATAGAGAAGACTGTGCAGGTTGGAAAAATTTCGATACTCCACTTCTTAAAAAGAGAATACAGAATGATATAAAAATCCAATCTTGCATGATTGTCATTAATAATATAACTGATAAAAAAGCACTTATATAATCACAGTACATAGCAATTTTCTTACGATTTAACCGATCTGCAAATACACCTACTAAGAAAAACAAAAAAAGCATCGGTAAAGTATACATTAATTCCGTTATCGTCGCATATGACGGTTGATTAGAAAATTTTCTTAATAAATAAAGCATAAATGCTGTCATACCTACTACGGATCCTAGCTGAGAAGTGAAATTTGCTAAAAATAACCATAAGAAATTACGGTTTTTAAAAATTTGTAACAACTTAAATCCCCCTTTTTACGCCCTCATTAATTATATACTAAATTTTCAGAATAAAAAGCGCGATTATTGTCGGACTTTCTTTAACTTTTCGCATAATCTTTCCCTAATCAACCAAAATAATAAATGTCATAGAATTGCTTCGTTTTGACAGGGAGTTGATATATTGAAAATATTTTTCGTATTTTTATGTTTATTCGTATTAACAATGGGTTTACTCGCGGGTATTGATTTAATTCAGGGCACAAGTTTTTCTGAAATGTGGAGCTATGTCATAGTTAGTAAAACGGAATTGGTTGGCGAGGATTATGTGGTGATCTTTTTATTTACTGTTCCATTTGCAGTCGCAAATGCAGTTCTTAAATTTATTAATAAGAGAAAAATGCAAAACCGAGCAAAAAACCCACAAAATTCAACTAGCTAAAAAATCATCAAAAAACAGCTTAGTTATTCTCTAAGCTGTTTTTTTCATTACCTTTTTTCTGTATGATTGCAATCACTAGCAAAGCAATTGGAATAATAATTTGAAGTGGGACATGTAAATAGTATGGAACAACATCTAATCCTTCTTTATAATGTTCTAAGTAATTAGGAGCCATCCAAACCGAACTGACAACGATGATAACTGCAATTGGGTAGGTTAAAACATCTCTTTTCTTCACCCTGAATAAATCAGATGCACCGATTACTGCACAAAAAAAGAAGACAGCAACTTTTATAAATCCACCTAAAACCATGACGATTACAATTAATGAATCAAGCCTTTGAATGAAATTAGCAATGTTTATATAACTTACTGCTGTTAAAATAGGATAAGTTGTCCTTTCTAATACATCCACTCCTAAAATCGTTATGTTAATAAGTGTCAAGGTTGTGAGTAAAAATCCTGCAAATATCATCGCAGGCATACCAACCTTTATTGCGATCTCAGGTTTTCGTAAATGTGGCATCAGCATAGTTAACGTAATAATTTCACCAAAAGGAAATGTTACGGTTAATGGGAAAGCAGCTTGTAAAACTGGTTTCCATCCATCTTCTAAAACTGGTCTTAAATTATTGATGTGAAATAACTTTCCAACAAGCTCAAATCCTACTACTACTAAGATAATTAACATGATTATATAAAACGAAAATTCATTCACTCTTCCAAATGTTTCAAATCCTTTATATACAGCATACATAACTAAAAAACTCATTAGTATGCCAATTGATATCAGTGATGTTGCGTTGTAAAGTGAAATGACTAATAACTCCTCAAAATCACGCAGAACTCGACCAGCAATATAAATAAAGTAAATAGTATAAATTAAAGCAAGGAGTATTCCTGCATATTTTCCTAAAATTTTTTGGATATAGTGAGTAAACGGTAAGTCCGGGTACATTTCATATAATTTAATATAAATATAAAACAACAGACAGCCCATGAAAAATGCAATAATTAAGCTGATCCAAGCGTCTTGCTTTGCATCTGTTGCCAAACCAATTAAAGATGAACTTCCAATTTCAAATAAAACGATCATACAAAAAAATTGAAAGCCACTTATAGATAATTTACGGTTCATCTTATTACCTTCTTTTTAATATGGGTATGTTCGCTTTCTCATACCTACATTGTTGATTTGTACGTCTACAGTTACTTTGAACTTTGCTTTCTGAAATACTTTATTCCAATCTTTTTCATGTTTTTTGAAGGCCTTTGGATCACTTATATGAAGTTTTTCACCAAATCCAAAAACATCGCCACCAAGTTTCTGTGCTTGAGTTAAGCCGTCTAAAATCATTTGTCTAACAACTTTTTCACTATTTTTTTCATATTTATTAAGCGTCTTAGCCTTATCAAAGTCATCATTACATAGCACTTCATCAATATGCCCGATCGACTTTACTTTTATATGAATATTCGGTATTCCTTTTTTCATTTTTACATCTGTTTTCGTTTTCACGCGAGTCAATTCCATTGAATCATATTTTTGTTTTTTACATTGAACTTGAAGATTTGTTTCTTTAATTAAATTATCTACAAATTGGACTGATCTTGCTGGTGGGCCCTCAAGCCACCCAACTAATTTTCCTTTTCTAAATACACCCATTCCGTTTATAGCTGCATACGTTGATTTTACTTTTTCAGTATTCGCTAAAGACTCAGATTCTGGTGATTCATTTACTAACGTTACACCGTTAATGGTTGGTTCACGTCCTGGACTTGAGATAGATGCAATGACTTCACGCATCTGCGTTTCATGATTTTCACCTAACAGATTGGAGGTATTTTGTATTTTCCCTGTAATTGATTTTGCAGGAAGTTTATCAAGTGGTGGTAAGTTATTTATTACTCTATAAACACTATCTCCCCTTGCAATAATAACCGGAATATTTACACGAATTTTCGAATCCCTCTCAAATACATCAAAAATCCAATTTAAAGATTCCTCTCTAGCCAAGGTTTCACCAATAGCTACAAGTGCAACATGAGAATAAATATTTGGCCTTGAAACTCTTTTTGTCACTTTACGGGCTGCTTCTGAAATTGTTCTACCCGTTTCGACTAAAGAAATAATTGGAATTCCTTGGGCACCTGTTTGGGTAGCAATTGCATTTGGGTTAATGATTTGAACAATCATTTCATACTCTTTTGTTTTAGGTATATAATCTAAGCCCATTGCGACAACAATTGATAATCCATTTAATTCTCTATAGTTTGAACATCCGCTTAACAGTAGAATGACAATAAGAACGATTATACAAATTTTCTTTTTCATTGTTTATTCCCCATTACTTTGTTCTTTAATTGTTTTTGTATTACCTTGGGAAGGAACAACTAAAATTGTATCCTTCTGACTACTTAAACGAAACGGTGCGAAAGGCGCAAAATAAGGCTCCCCAAAAGAACGTAAGCTACACATATGCATCAAAATAATTAATCCACCAATTAATATGCCAAACAATCCTATATAAGCTGCTGCTATTAATAATATAAACCTTAGAATCCTCGCTGCAATCGACATGTTGTAGTAAGGAATTGTAAAACTTGCAATGGCAGTGATTGACACAATAATTACCATTGATGCCGATACGAATCCAGCTTGAACTGCGGCTTGCCCTAAAATCAAGGCCCCTACAATAGATAATGCCTGACCAACCGCTCTAGGCATTCGAATACCAGCTTCTCGCAATACTTCAAAAACCATTTCCATCCCAATTGCTTCAACTATGGCAGGTAAGGGAACACCTTCCCGTTGTGCAGCTAAACTTACTAATAATACAGTTGGAATAACCGCCTGGTGAAAGGAAGTAATTGCAATAAATATTGCAGGTGCAAATAAGGCAACCCAGAAAGACATATAGCGTAAAACCCTTAAGAATGTTCCAATATAAGAGCTTTGATAGTAGTCTTCTGGTGATTGAAAAAATTGTGTAAAAGTCGCAGGTAACACTAATACAAACGGAGTACCCGCTGTAAAGATGGCTATTCGACCTTCAAGTAAATTCCCGACTACAGCATCTGGTCGTTCTGTATGTAGCATTGTTGGAAAAATCGTCTTTTGGTCATTTTGTATATAATTTTCGATATAACTTGACTCAAGGATTTCATCAACATTTATTGCCTCTAAACGATGATTTACTTCCTTTAATAAATTCTCGTCAACAACACCTTTTATATACATGATTTCAACATCTGTTCTTGTGATTTCACCTATTTTCATTGATTCAATACGAAGAGCTGGATGTTGGATCCGATTTCGAATAAGCGAAGTGTTAGTACGTAAGCTCTCCGTGAAGCTATCTTTTGGACCTCTAATAACTGTTTGAGTAGAAGGTTCCGAAATACTTCTAGATTGAACCATTTTCGTACACGCAACTAAGAAGTTCGTATCATGATCTAAAAGAATGATTGTGTCACCAAGGAGTAGCGCTGATAAGAGATTCGTATAACTTGATTGAGATTTTAAACTAGAAACAGAGATGATACTCTTTAAACCATTTTCTAAATCTGATAAAGACAAGTATGTTTCTTTTTCTGTATTAATTTTTACGATTTTATCAACGATACCTTCATTGACCAATTGCTCATTCGAAATTCCATCAATATGAATTACTGCAAAAGAATACTGCATCCCTTCCCCAAGTGATTCATGTCTTATAATCAAATCAGAACTGTCGCCAAAATCTTCCTTAATTCGTTTTATATTTTCTAAAATATCCTTACTTAAGGAACGAGATATATTATTTTGAAAAGGTATTTTTTTATTAGTTGCTGCACTATTGGTTTCTTTATAATTAAACATTAGTTACCACCGTCCATAATTTTTATGGCTTTATATTTCTATACTTTTTCCAAATTCTTTCATTTCATGTATTGATTTCTAACCAAACGAATTTACAACAGGCTTAAATTATACTTTTTGGCATAAAAATAACCCTTGCTACATGTTGATGTAACAAGGGTTCAATATTTTTTTCGACTGTGTACTATAGCTTCTGTGCAATTTGCAAATTGACATTAACTGGTTTTCGGCCGATTGAATAATATTGTATATTTGTATTTTGAACTTCCTCTAAATTAAAACAATTTCGTCCATCAAATATGAGTGGCTGCTTCATTCTTGTTTCAAATTGGCTAAGTTCTGCTTGAACAATTTCATTCCATTCAGTTACGATTAGTCCGGCATCTTGATTCGAAATTGCTTCATATAAATCATTGGAATACTTCACTGAATCTCCAAACTCTCTGTTTACTTCTGGTAGAGCGATTGGATCATATACAGTTATTATAGCTCCGACTTTTAAAAACTCTTTGATCAAAGCAATAGAAGGTGCATGGCGAATATCATTTGTATTTGGTTTAAAGCTAGCTCCTAAAATAGCTATTCGTTTATCTTTCAATGAGCCAAAATATAGTTTTGCTAATTCATATAATTTCAATTGCTGATAATCATTTATATCAATGACTGATTTAAGTAGTTTTAATTCTAATCCTTTCAATGCCGAGCTTTTTACCAATGCTGAAGTATCCTTAGGAAAACAAGATCCTCCAAATCCAATACCTGCATTTAAAAATTGAGATCCTATACGTCGGTCAAGACCCATTCCATGAGCAACTTGTTCAACATCAGCACCGACCGCTTCACAAATTGAAGAAATTTCATTTATAAAACTAATTTTTGTTGCTAAAAAAGCATTAGAAGCATATTTAATCATTTCAGCACTTCGAACACTTGTTACGAATATTGGCAGGTTGAATGACTTATATAATTCCGATACGTAAGATGCAGACTGAGGATGATCTGCGCCGATGACAATACGATCTCCGTGGAAAATATCGTGTAATGCTGACCCTTCTCTTAAAAATTCAGGGTTTGATACAACATCAATTTTGAGTTTAGGATGAGCAAATTCTTTCAAAATTTGTTTTACAACCTCATTCGTCCCAACAGGTACAGTACTTTTTATGACCACGACTAGATCTTTTGAAGCATTCATTGCTATATCTTTTGCCACTTCTTTTAAATATGTTAGATTGGCTGTACCATCTGGTAATTCTGGGGTACCTACTGCAATAAAGATGACATCCGCTTTACGATAAGCCTGATTCAAATTTGTCGTAAAATCAATGCGCTCTTGCATGATACTCTCTAATAAAGCTTCTTGTAGGCCTGGTTCATAAATAGGACAAATACCTTTTTGAAGTAAATTGATTTTATTTTTATCAATATCAACGCATGTTACCTTAAAACCAATTGTCGCAAATGAAACACCCGTGGCAAGACCAACGTAACCTGTACCAGCAACAATAATTTGCTTCATGCCCCATCCCCATCCTATATCATTAATCAATTTGAACTGTTTTTTGATTCCTGTTTTGACTTACTACTTCTTCAAGATATTGAATTAAGTCGTTTTTAAATTCATGACTTTCCATCGCAAACTTAATTGATGTTTTGATTAACCCTAAAGGCTCACCAACGTCGTAACGCTCACCCTCGAATTCGTAAGCGTAAATATGGTTAAATTTATTTAATCCAACTAAAGCATCGGTAAGCTGCAATTCACCATTCACTCCATAAGCTGTTTCTTCCAGTACATTAAAGATATCTGCTGTTAAAACATATCTTCCCATAATTGCTAAACTTGAAGTGGTTGTACCAACAGGTGGTTTTTCAATCAAATGATTTATTTTGTATAGATTACCTAAATCTTCAAAACTCTCAACCATGCCGTAACGACTGATATCTTTTTTTGGTACTTGCTTTACACCGATGACAGGTGAATTTACCTTTTCATATTGCTGGATCAACTGATATGTACATGGGACCCTCCCTGTTGTTACATCATCACCAAGTAACACTGCGAACGGCTCATCTCCTACGAAGTTTTTGGCACATAAAATGGCATGCCCTAAACCCTTTGGTTCTTTTTGACGTAAATAATACAAATCTGCCATTGAGGAAGTATGTTCAACTTGTTCCAATAAATCATATTTTTTATTTTGTAATAACCGGTGCTCTAACTCAAATGCATAATCGAAATGATCCTCTATTGCACGTTTACCCTTACCGGTAACGATTAAGATTTCTTCGATTCCTGATTTGACTGCCTCCTCAACAATATATTGAATGGTTGGTTTATTCACAATTGGTAACATTTCCTTTGGCATCGCTTTAGTTGCAGGTAAAAATCGTGTTCCTAGTCCAGCAGCAGGAATAATTGCCTTTCTTACCTTCATTTACGTTCGCTCCCCAATAAAGTATGTTTTACCACAGTTCAATCCTCGAGTTGTATTTGGTACTTAAATTTATGAACTCGTTACCCACAACATCACTAATTTACAGATCATTCAACCAAACTTTACAATTTCTAACTCAGAAAAACTTTACATATATCCCTTCTTTATTTGATATTTAACTACCTTCAAGTTCATCTATTTTTTACAAAACTCAAACATAGGAATTACAATTCAAATAAAAAAATCTCAAGCAAAATTGCTTGAGATTTTTAAAAGATAATCGGTATGATTCAGACTGTATATTAATTAATAAACGTAGTAGTCTTCAATTAATTTCTTTTTAAGAATAGCTTTTCCGATTTGATTCGCGCGTTTCTTATCAATAAAATCTAAATATAATTAATAATAATAAACTTGTAATGGATAAAGTCATTTCTTTATAACAACTAGAAAAGGAATTTTATATGAGGGAGATTATGGTCGTGGATTATTTCTCAAAAAAAATCTCGAGCATAGGCCCGAGATTTTAGAATATATTATTTTAAATAACGACTAGGAATTTTATCGATGTTTTCAAGCATGATACCAGTACCTACCGCTACACATTGCATTGGATCTTCAGCAATAAAAACTGGAACTTTTAATTCTTCAGCTAGTAATGTATCAATACCATGAAGAAGTGCTCCACCACCTGTTAAGATAACTCCACGATCAATAATATCAGCAGATAACTCTGGTGGTGTACGTTCTAAAACAGTTTTTGCAGCTTGTACAATTAAGTAAACTGGTTCACTTAAAGCACGTTGAATTTCATCAGAATACACAGTAATTGTACGAGGTAGACCAGTTACCATATCACGTCCACGAATATCAATTGATTCATTTCGTGCACCTGGGAAAACTGTTCCTACTTCAATTTTAATTTGTTCAGCAGTACGCTCACCAATTAGCAGTTTATACTCACGTTTAATATAGTTTAAAATCTCCATATCAAACTTGTCCCCTGCCATTTTAATTGAAGAGGCGGTGACGATATCTCCCATAGACAATACAGCAATATCGGTTGTCCCACCGCCAATATCAATTACCATGTTACCGCTTGGTTGGAATATATCCATTCCAGCTCCAATTGCCGCAACTTTTGGTTCTTCTTCTAAATAAACTTGTTTCCCACCGCTTTTTTCAGCAGCTTCACGAATCGCTTTTTGTTCAACAGACGTAATGTTTGTCGGACAACAAATCAAAATACGCGGTTTTGACATAAACCCTTTTACATCTAATTTATTAATAAAATAACGTAGCATTGCTTCTGTAATATCAAAGTCAGCAATAACACCGTCTTTTAACGGACGAATTGCAACAATATTACCAGGTGTACGACCTACCATGCGGCTTGCTTCTTCACCTACTGCTAACACTTTTCCGCTATTACGTTCAATTGCAACTACAGAAGGCTCGTTTAAAACGATTCCTTTACCTTTTACATGTATTAAGACATTGGCTGTACCAAGATCTATCCCGATATCCTTAGAAAACATTCTTTTTGGCTCCTCCTTATTCACTATACTCATGAGCAGTTCCGAATACGTGTTATACCAAAATATAATTTTACCATAAAAGACTGCTTTTAGTAATTAATTTATTGTGAACAGGAGGTTAAATATTTCTAATTTTGTTTTCAAGGCTCGCCAATCCCTATTTTATAACCTTTTCAACGTCTTCTTTTTGATACTTTTGCTTTGTTGCTTCTCCACCGCGTAAATGACGAATTGATTTGTGATAATCTAATATTTCTTTTACCTCATTTGCCAAATCTGGATTAATTTCCGGAAGGCGTTCTGTTAAATCTTTGTGTACTGTACTTTTTGACACACCAAATTCTTTTGCAATTACACGTACTGTTTTCTTCGTCTCCACGATATATTTCCCTATCTTGATTGTTCTCTCTTTGATGTAATCGTGCACACTACTCTCCTCCTCGAATTGGATGTGAGAAGCGTGAAATGAGACTCGTTTTGACTGACTAAGCTGCTCTTTTTCCTGCTCTGACTGACCTGCTGAGGTACATTTATTTTGACTAGGTAGAAAATCCACGATCCCTCACCTCAAACACCTCTTTGATGGGTTTATAACATTGTATTAGCAAAGACTTATAACTATGCACAATTGTCAGAAAAAAACAAGCGCCCAACACATATGGGATCTGAATCCCCTGTGTTGGGCACTTTGTGAATTGCTTATAAATCATTCTTTAATTTAGTTTGAGTCAGTATTCTCGTCTGTAGAACCAGAGTTTTCTTCATCTGATTCTGTATCAGAAACGTTTCCAGATGTATTCATTGTATCTGAATCTTTTGCTTCACTTTTTGTATTTTCAGCATTGATAATTGCAGATACATCTTGACCTTGATATTTCTCAGGGTTAATTGCTACACCATCTTTACGTAATTCAAAATGAACATGAATGCCATTTTCTTTACCGATTAATGATGTTCCAGCAACACCTAAAGCTTGTCCTTGTGTTACTTTAGAACCTTCTTCAACACTGATTGATTTTAAGCTTTGGTAGTAAGAAACTAAACCATTTCCATTATCTACTTCAACCACATAACCTAATTCAGCATCTTTTTGTGCTTTTGTTACTGTACCACTTAATGCAGCTGTTACACCAAATTCCTTACCACTCTTATCAACTAAATCCATTCCTGTGTTGATTGCGTAAGTTGAACCATCCACTAGAATTAAAGATTGTTGTTGTTGATCCTTTGAAGCTGAATCATCATAAAAATGACTCTTCACTTGAACTGTCGTATCCTTTGCAACAGGATATGATAGTTTTTCTTCTGTTTTTGTTACTGGTACTGCATCTGGCTCATTTGTGTCAATTGCTGTTCCAGTTTGTTTTGTTGGAGTAGGAGCATTACTATACTGATACCATAACGCACCTGTTAAAATGACTGCTGCACTCACTAAATAAATTGCTGGTACTACCCAACGCTTTCTTAACATTTTCACAACTTTTTGAGAAGTTTTTTTGTTTTGTTCCTCTCTCATCCTTATCACCTCTGCAATCATTGTCAACAGATTCCAGAAATTATATACGCAATTTAGAAAATTTTAATTCGACAAAATTCTTATTTTTCAAAATACTACCATCTAATCCACAATATAACCGTTAAATATTAACAATTGTTGCCTAGTTATACACAGATTCATACTAGTTATACACAACTTTTGTGGATAACTATATTTATGTAAATATGAAAATGGAAGAATATTTTTCTTGCATTTTATTTTTATTCAAAATATAATCACACTACAAGCTTGTTAGACATTTTAAAAATGGCTAGATCGATAAATTTAACTTCTAAATTCTATTTATAATATATTTCTGCAATGATGAAGAAGAGTAGACTATATGAATGTTTCAGAGAGCTGACGGTTGGTGCGAGTCAGTACGGACATATTTTTGAATGGGCTTCTGAGCAGCCAAACCGAACCACAAACTGTGCAGTAGGCTTTGGCGGACGTCTCACCGATAAAAGAGACAGGTATTCAAACTTATGTTTCGATACTGCTTTTTGTATGTCACAAGTAGTTCAGATCCATTTGTTTTGATACTGCAAAGTGAGTCTAATCGGTATTAGACTAAATTAAGGTGGCACCACGGGAGTCCTCGTCCTTTTTATAAGGCGAGGACTCTTTTTTGTGTCCAAAAAAGGAGAGATTACACATGTTATTCAATAAAAAGAGCTTTATTACTTTCACAATATTACTTTCGCTGACATTAACAGCATGTAGCAACAAAGGAACTCAAGTTCAAAATACATCTAAAGATCAGACGCTACGATTAATGGATACTTCCGATATCGTAAGTCTTGATAGCTCACTTGCTTTAGATGGCCCTTCATTAAATGCATTAAATAGTGTCATGGAAGGTCTATATATGCCTAATGATAAAGGTGAGTATGTACCTGCAGCCGCTAAATCTCATAAAGTAAGTGAGGATGGCAAGGTTTATACATTTACATTAAGAGATGCCAAATATTCAAATGGCGAAAAAGTAACTGCTCAAGATTTTGTTTTTGCAATGAAAAGAGCAATTGATCCAAAAACAAAAGCACAATTTGCTTACGACTTATATGATATTGAAAACGCCCAAGAAATTAATCAAGGAAAGCTTCCTGTGGAAAAACTTGGTGTGACTGCCTTAGATGATCAAACACTTGAAATAAAATTAGAGCGTGCGATTCCGTATTTTATCCAATTAACAAGTTTACCTATGTATTTCCCTTTAAACGAAAAATTCGTTAAAGCACAAGGCAATAAATACGGTTTAGAGGCGAACACAACTTTATATAATGGACCTTATGTTGTTAATAGTTGGGATCATGGTTCTGGATTTTCAATGAAAAAAAATAATCAATACTATGATAAAAAGAATGTAAAGGTAAATGAGATTGAAGTTAAGGTCATGAAAGAAACAACAACTGCGGTAAATTTATATGAAACTGGCGAGCTTGATCAAGCAATTATTGATTCAAGTGTAATTGATCGCTTTAAAGACAATAGTGAATTACAAAAATTAGCAATGCCAATTATTTCTTATATAAGCTTTAATCAACAAAATCCATTATTAGCTAATACTAAGGTACGAACAGCAATTTCAAATGCATTCAATAAAGAAGATATTAGTAATGTGTTATTAAACGATGGCTCAATCCCTACTGATCGAATTATACCGAAAGGACTTGTAAAGGATTCAAAAGGAAATGATTTTGTCAGTTCTACAAAACATTCATCATCAATTGAACTATCAAAAGCGAAATCACTTTTTAAAGAAGCTCTTTCAGAAAGTGGAAAATCTAATGTTTCACTTTCATTATTAGTTAATGATAGTAATACGTCTCGTAAAATAGGTGAGTACATTAAGTCTCAACTAGAAACGAATTTACAAGGGCTAACTGTTGATATTATTGTACAGCCCGCTCAACAAAAGTTTGAATTACGCCAACAAGGCGATTATGATTTATCTTTAGATACATGGGGAGCAGATTATCCTGACCCAACAACTTATTTAGAACTATTTACGTCTAAATCGGCTTTAAACGTACTAAATTACAGTAATAAACAATATGACGACTGTATTACTTAAGGCGAATACAGTTAGCATTCAGAATGAAACAGAACGCCTTGAATTGCTTCATAAAGCTGAAGACATCTTATTAAATGATGCAGTCATCGAACCAATCTATCAAGCCGGCTATGTATACCTTCAAAAGGAATCAGTCACAGGAATTAAAGTACGACCTTTTGTTGGTTATTTCTATTACAAATATGCAAATAAGCAGTAATGAAGTTATATCATCAATGACTTGCCTAACAAAAAAACAGACCTATGGTGGTCTGTTTTTTTGTTTTGGCTCTGTTATTGGGAGTAATCAAACTTTTAAAACAAATGCTCTGTTAAAAAAAGATGCTGATTTCCATTCCAGGTACTTCGCTTTCCATGGGGCGAGACCCTGAGCCTCGGGTCCACACGATGTGGATCATGCATGTGTTACGACAGGACGTCGTGGTTTTAGCATGCCTACCTTACTTGGCCTAAGGGGTCTCAAGTTTCCCGCATCTCTCATAGGAGTCTTCGCACCTTCCATTCCAATTACTCTCGAACTAGTTATTTACTTTTCATGCACTTAATGGGATTTAGCTAAAATCAACAATTAACCGCCCCAAAATACAAACAGGAGTCTGATTACGATCTAAATAAAATACATTCCATACCGCAATTATCTACTCTGTTATTTCTTTGCTGCTTCACTTAGTTCTGCAAAGTCTTTTTTGTTTAACGATGTAATAGATATATCTTTATAATAGTACTTTACAATTTCATCATATAGCTTTCCTTGTTTTGCCATTTCATTTGCACCGTACTGGCTCATTCCAACCCCATGACCATATCCCTTTGTTGTGATGATGATTTGGTCATCTTTTCTTTCCCATGAAAAGTCTGTTGATCGCAGCTCTAATTTTTCTCGAATTTCTTTTCCTGTTAGTATGGTCTTACCAAATGCTACTTGTTCTACTCTATTACTTTTTGTTCTAGAGATGACTTTTCCAACACTAGATTTAGAGGTAAGACTTAATTCCTAGTTTTGATTCGAACTCTTTTACAGAAAACGACTTTTTGGCTATATAATTTGGTGCTACAGAATCCCATGGACTAGCAACACTTTTTAAGTATGGTAGACTATTCTTCCAGTATTCTTCGGAATTCTCCGTATAACCATTACTTGAGGAGAAGAATGATGCTGTGATAGGTTGTCCATCGTATGTTAATATTTGACCTTCTGTAGCTTTTACAGCATCCTCAAGCTTCTTTATTTTCCAATCATAATCCGCTCCATACTTCTTTTTTAAATCGTCGCGATCCTGGAATACTTGGAATTGGACTGTATCATTTACAATCCCACCTTCATCTAATTCAGTACCCTCTTCTAATCGTTTAACGATAAATGTCCTTGCACTTAAGCTCTGCGCCTTTAATGCTTCAGGCTCAAATATAGCAGGCATTTCTGATGCTACAACCCCTAAAACATATTCTTCAATTGGAAGCTTTTCAACTTTTTTCGTTTTAGTTCGATAAACCGCTATCTCTACTAGTTCATTTTTATTTTTACTAGCTGCCTCCACTTGATTCGCATTGTACTGTAATTGATCTGTTAATTTACCATCCGTCTGGCTATGAAACGGAAGAACTAGCAATGTTGGTAAAATAATTACGACTGAGCATGTTGTTAATCCTGCAGTAATTAATGTTTTAAATGATTTCATCTTTTTCCTCCTATCCATTTCCAAAAAGCATTCCCTGGCAATTTACATCTAATTGCCGTTCTAGAGCTAATTTATGAAGATGGACAAGCATTTAGAACAATTTTCGCAAGTTGTTAGTATGTAAATATTATTCTTTTTCATTATTTTTAGAATATTTTATAGGATTTTTGCCTATAACTGTATAGTAGAAAGTTGATTAAAGTTTACATGCAAATAACTACATTCTTTTTCGCCATTATTCCATTCGCATGTAATAAAAAATGCCCGACTCCATGTGGGGAAACACATAGTGCCAGGCATTTCATCATTGTTTTTTAGTTTTACGCTTGTAAGTCCTTCAGTGTTTCTTCTTCAATTGCTGTGCTTGGTTCGTTTACACGTTCAATGTCCGCTCCAAGTGCAGCAAGCTTTTCATGGAAGTTTACATATCCACGATCTAAGTGTTTTAATTCTGTTACACGAGTATAGCCGTCAACTACAAGTCCAGCAAGGATTAATGATGCAGCAGCACGTAAATCAGTTGCAGCTACTTCTGCTCCTTGTAGATTGTTTGGTCCATGGATAATTGTAGAACGACCTTCAATTTTTATGTTTGCATTCATGCGTCTGAATTCTTCAACGTGCATGAAACGATTTTCAAATACTGTTTCAGTGATCATGCCTGTTCCATTAGCTCTTAATAGAAGTGCCATCATTTGAGATTGCATATCTGTTGGGAAGCCTGGGTGAGGCATTGTTTTTATGTCTACAGGTTTTAAATTATCCGTTCCAATCACTCGAAGACCTTCTTCTTCCTCGATAATTGTAACACCCATTTCACGCATTTTCGCTACAACTGAGCTTAAATGTTCTGGAACTGCATTTTCAATTAAAACATTACCATTTGTAATAGCAGCTGCAACCATAAATGTTCCCGCTTCTACACGGTCTGGAATAATATGATGAGTTGTACCAAATAATGTTGGTACTCCTTCAATACGAATTGTACCTGTACCTGCACCACGAACTTTTCCACCCATTGAGTTGATAAAGTTAGCAAGATCAACGATTTCTGGTTCTTTTGCAGCATTTTCAATTACTGTTGTACCTTCAGCTAAAGAAGCTGCAGACATAATATTTTCAGTTGCACCAACACTTGGGAAATCTAAATAGATTTTAGCTCCTTTTAAACGGCCATTAGATTTTGCTTCAACAAAACCATTTCCAACCGTAATTTGAGCACCCATTGCCTCAAATCCCTTTAAATGTTGTTCAATTGGTCTAGAACCGATTGCGCAACCACCAGGTAATGCCACACGAGCATGACCGTTCCTCGCTAATAGTGGTCCCATTACAAGAATAGATGCTCGCATTTTACGAACATATTCAAATGGTGCTTCAACATGTAAATCTTTTGAAGCATCAACTGTTACTGTATTGTTTGTGAACTCAACTTCTGTATTTAAATTACGAAGAACTTCGTTAATCGTGTAAACATCAGATAGAGTTGGTACGTCATGAATTATATTTTTTCCTTCACTAGCTAGTAGCGCTGCAGCAAGAACTGGTAAGACAGCATTTTTTGCACCTTCTACACGTACAGTGCCTTGAAGCTGTTTCCCGCCACGGACAATGATTTTATCCAAGCTTTTCCCCTCCGTGTCCTAAAATAGATCTATCAATATTCTACTGTTATAATCGGTGTTCCAATAATAATTGTTTTTGATTCATCAACATTGTTTTCACGAATTGCAATTTGTAAATTAATTTTTTTGCCATTTGCAACCAGAGCGTCATTCCACTGTTCAGTATATGCTGAGACAGAGACGAATGCCCCTTCTTTTATTTCTTCAATTTTTGTTGCTTTAAACGTCTCCAAAAAATCATTTTTTATACCCTGCAAAACACCTTCAAGTTTACCACCCATTGTCCCTTTAATACAAGTAAAAAAAGTAGGTTCTTCGTTAAAAATATTTTCCAGTGATTGATCAATTAGATTTTTGGTTTCTTTTTCAGTTCGTTGGTCCCATTTAGTCCCAGTTAATTCATAAATAACATAACTACTATTGTCACTAGTAGATGTAACGACAAGTCTTTCTGTGACAAAAGTATGATTGGATACACCAATTATTTTATTTTTTTCTTTATCTATAGACCATTTTAAATTTTTAAAATTATTTTTATACTTCTTCATTACTTCAGTTGCCGAAGTATTTATTTTAGCTTCTCTTGCATATAAATTCCAACTTGTAATAGAAATGTCTTTTTTATTTAATACATCTGCAAAACGATTTAATTGGCCTACTCCCGACTCTGCCATACCGATTTTATTTATATTAAAGAACATTACTGATGCAACACTAATTGTGATTAATAATAAATAGAATATTTTTTTCATAAAAAATCCCCTCTCCTACTTTCATTTTTCACAGGTAGAGAGGGGTTTATACGATGTATCGTAACACAACTTCTGACAAATTATTTCAACAAAAATGTGAGGTCTTTTGCATACTGTAAATAATTTAAGAAAAAACTACTTACAGATGAAGAAATTGTGATTGTTAAGAGGACCATAAATAGTCGAATTTGGGGAACATGTCCTTTTTTCATAATACTTTCCCACTTAATTGCTGTTAATGCCCACCAAGTTAAAATAATGAATATTAAATTGACAATAATAGCTAATAAAGCTTCTGTGCCAAGTAATGTTTTCATCATTTTGCCTCCTTTTTCGATAAACTAAAAAGAAAAAGTGTAGGAGGTACCCTACACTTTCATCCATATTACATTCATTTTAAGCTTGAAAGAAATCTTTTACAATTTCAAACTGATGGAATACATCATAAGCTAAAGATGGTTTGATTCCAAGTGCAACAGTCATGATAACACAAATGATTACAACAAGGATATGCGTTTTTGGCAGAACAACTGGACGTTCTTCTCCACTTCTGAAGAACACATTTTGTAAAATGCCAAAGTAGTAAAAATAAGAGATCACTGTCGTTAATAGTAAAATTCCACCAAGTACGTAAAATCCTTTAACTGGAACAAAAGCCCCCATAAAGATATTTAATTTTCCGATGAAACCTGAAGTTAACGGTATTCCCGCTAATGACAAAACAAAAATTGTCATTGCAATAGCTAGATAAGGATTTGTTTTAACAAGTCCCGCAAAGGCTGTAAGCGAGTCAGAACCTCTTTGCTGTTGTACATTATATACGATTGTTAAAATCCCCATTGTCATGAATGTATAGGCCAATAAGTAGAACCAAATACTTTCAAACATAAATGGTGAAATACTTAAAAATGCAACAAGTATATAACCGCCATGCGCGATACCTGAGTATGCTAGCATACGTTTTAAATTATCTTGTTTTAAAGCAATCGTATTTCCAATAATCATCGAAAGTGCAGCTAATACGCCAACAAAAGGCTGCATTAGTTCAAATACTGATTTTTGCTCTTCCATCAGTAATGCGCCTGCGAAAATTGATAAGAAAATACGTAGCACAATGATAAAACCGCCAGTTTTTGAAACTGTTGCTAAAAATGCTGTTACAGGTGTTGGTGCTCCTTCATAAACATCTGGTGCCCACATATGGAACGGTACAGATGCTAATTTGAATGACAAGCCAACAAATACTAATACGAATGCAATGATTAATAAAAACTCATTACTACTAGCTACCCCCTGAGAAAGGGCTAGATTCATCTCTGTGATGTTTGTCGTACCAGTTAGGCCATAAGTATAGCTTAAGCCGAATAATGTAATAGCAGTTGAAATACCACCGTTGATTACATATTTAAGTGCAGCCTCTGAAGATCCTTCTCGTTCTTTTTTGAATTCCTACTAAAATATAAGAAGAAATTGAAAGAAGCTCTAATCCAACAAACAACGTGATTAAATCACTGCTTGAAGCCATATACATAGTTCCAATTAATGCAGTAATAAATAATGTGTAGTATTCTGACTGCTCAGAGATTGTATGATCTCCTAAAGCTAGTAATAATACTAAAATTGCACCAATTAATAAAATTGTTTTAAAAACAAGTGAAAATGAATCAAGTTTGAATGTGCCAAATAATAAATTGACTGGTTCATGATTATATAGTGTGATTAGCCATACAAATGCTGCTACAACACTAATTAATCCTACCCAACCGATTACTTTACGACTTACATTTTTAGGCAATACCAGTTCAAGAACTAATAGAAGAAGTGCGGCAGCTATTAGAATGATCTCTGGACCCATTGATTCCCATTGAAATTCAGATAATGCTTTCCATGTCATCTTCTATACACCTCTAATCCCTTGAATGATAAAGTCCACTGATGATAAAATCATGTCATTTACAAGAGCAGGATATACTCCAAGCCCTATAATCGCAATGACTAAAATTACCGACGCGATTGTTTCACGTTTTGATAAATCAGTAAATGATGAAACGAATTCACTATTTTTTCCAAAGCTTAGTGCAAGAATTGCTCTTAAAATATAAGCCGCTGTTAAAATAATTCCTAAAGTACCTACAGCTGCAATAATCTTATGACTTTGGAATAACCCTACAAACGATAGCCATTCTCCAACAAAGCCTGATAAACCAGGTAATCCTAGTGAAGCCATACCACCGAATAACAATAATCCTGCCAATCTTGGCGTCGATTTAGCCAATCCGCTAATTTTATCAAAACTAGTTGTATCTCCACGATTTTCTAACATACCAACAAGTAAGAATAGAAGTGCCGCTATTAAACCGTGTGAAACAGATTGGAAAATTGCCCCTTGAATTCCAGCACTATTCATTGCTGCTAATCCGATAATGACAATCCCCATATGTGAAAAACTTGAATATGCTAATACTGAACGCAAATCTTTTTGAGTTAATGCAATATAAGCTCCATAAAGTAAATTTACGACACCTATAATTGCAAGAGCTACTGACATTTTATCAAATTGGTCTGGGAAAATTCCTAATGCAAAACGAATTAAACCATACGTTCCGATTTTTAATAGGATACCTGCGTGAATAATAACAACAGCAGGATTTGCCTGTGTATGCACATTCACCATCCAACGATGGAACGGGAATAATGGTAATTTGATTGCAAAAGCAATTAATAAACAAACCAGCAGTCCCATTTTTAGGTTTTCTGATATTGGGCTAATTGTATCGTAACCAACCGGTATGATATTAGCTAAATCAGCATAATTTGTAGTGCCTGTTCGAGCGAATAATACAGCGATAACGAATAATAAGAATGCTGATCCTAATCCGTTGTAGATTAAAAATTGGTAACCAGCTCGCTCGCTGTCAAAACGGCCCCATCTTCCGATTAAGAAGAACATTGGTACAAGCGTTAATTCAAAAAATAAGAAGAATAATACTAAATTTTGAGAAGCAAATACGCCATACATACCCACTTGTAGGATAAATAACAATTGATAAAAGCTTCTTGAACCTTTATTAATTGAATAACCTGCGATGACAGAGATTAGTGAGATGACACCTGTAAGTAAGATCATTACTAATGATAATCCATCTACACCAAGTTCAAATTTAACTTCAAATAATCTAGTTGACTCTGCAAAGAATTTCCCAAATGAAAACCATTCGTATGAAATATTCCAATCTTGTAAATTAGAATGATTTTGTCCAGCAATATATGTGATTGCTGTTAATACAAACGTTAGAACCGCTGTTGCAAGCGCCCAAAGCTTGTAAGAAGTCTTTGGCGCAAACGTTACAAGTAGTAAACCTAATAGAGGTGAGAAAACAACCCATAATAAAAATTGAGAACTCATCATAAGTTGTACCCCCCTGTCACAACTAATGTTAATAAAATAAGAGCTAGACCTAACAATGTAATGAATCCATATGTTTGGACTTGGCCACTTTGAAGTCGAGAACCGATACTACCAACTGTACTCACAATTCCTTTTACGACAGTCGCAATTCCCTCAATGACAAATCGTTCAATCGCATACATCACATGACCAATTGCAAACATTCCTTTTACAATCGTTACGTTATATAGCTCATCAACATAGTATTTGTTAAGAAGAATTTCATAGAATAACCCGTTTTCTTCTTGATCTGATTTCTTTGCTTTGCTACCGTACATTGAATAAGCAAGCGTAATACCTGCAAGTGATACTAACGTTGCAACAATCATAATCCAAATTGGTTCATGACTATGCTCTGTTATTGTAAATGGTACATCCTCAAGTAAAAACTCATTTAAATATCGGCCAAAGAATGGTGTATTAATATACCCTGCAAATATTGCAAGTACACCTAATAATGACATTGGAATAACCATTGACATTGGCGACTCGTGGGCACCTTTTGTTTTTTCTTCCCCAGTGAAAACTAAGAAAAATAAACGGAACATATAAAATGATGTGAAAAATGCTGCTGTTAGTGCAATCATGAATAATACATAATGTCCATTCGACCAAGCCGCAGCTAAAATTTCATCTTTACTAAAGAAGCCTGATAGTAAAGGAACACCTGTAATCGCTAATGTACCGATTAAGAATAAAGTAGACGTCCATTTCATTTTCTGACGTAGTCCACCCATTTTAAAAATGTCTTGTGTATGAACAGCATGGATTACACTTCCTGCTGCTAAGAACAATAATGCTTTGAAGAAAGCATGCGTTGTTAAGTGGAAAATACTTGCTGTATAACCACCTACTCCAAGTGCAAGCATCATATATCCTAATTGACTTACAGTAGAATAAGCTAATACTCGTTTTATATCTCTTTGAACTAAACCGATACTTGCTGCAAATATTGCTGTAAATCCACCAACAACTGCCACAACAGTTAAAGCTGTTTCACTTGCAATAAATATTGGATAAGAAGTTGCAACTAAGTAAACCCCTGCAGCTACCATTGTTGCTGCGTGAATTAAAGCTGAAACTGGTGTAGGACCTTCCATTGCATCCGGTAGCCAAGTGTGAAGTGGGAATTGACCAGATTTACCCATTGCCCCAATAAAGATTAATATGGCAATTAGTGTCAACATTCCTGTACTTACTTGTCCTTCTTGGATTACTTTAAAGATTTGTTCAAAATCAAAGCTCTTTGTTTTCCAGAATAAAAGTACCATCCCAATGAATAAGCCAACGTCCCCTATTCTAGTCATAATGAACGCTTTTTTTGCTGCTGCCTTCGCTTCTTCTTTATAAAAGTAGAAACCTACTAGTAAGAATGATCCTAATCCTACTAATTCCCAGAAAATATAAAGTTGTAGAATACTAGGTGATATGACAAGTGCTAACATCGCAAATGTAAATAACCCAAGGTAGGCAAAGAATACAGTTATACGATCATCGTCTTCCATATATGCTGTGGAATAGATATGAACTAATGTACTGACAAACGTTACGATTACTAACATTAATGCATTCAGTGCATTGACTACATATCCCACATGTACTTCAATATTACCAATAGTTAACCAAGTATATAATTCTTGTACTGTTTCCCCTTGTAGACGGTCAAATAAGACGAACAAGGAGATGATGAATGAGATTCCTGTTAAAGCTGCCCCTAATATCCCACTACTTTTCTTACCTTTTGTACCTGCTAATATAAGGATTAGAAAAGAAATTAGAGGAAGTACCGGAACTAGCCAAGCATACTGCATCATCAAATTCCACCTCCTTGTTATCTTTTCAATGAATCAGCTTCATCGATATTGACAGTTTGACGATGACGATACCAAGCAATTAGTATTGCAACGCCAACAGCTGCTTCAGCAGCCGCTACTGAAATTGTAAATAATGAGAAAATTTGTCCAGTTAATGAAGGTGTAACACCTAATTTACTAAATGCAACTAAATTAATGTTTGCTGCATTTAACATTAACTCGATACAAATTAATACGATTACTGTATTACGTTTCGTTAATGCACCGTACAATCCGATACAAAATAAAATTAGAGCTAAAAGAAGATAAGCATTAATTGGAACTGAACTCATTCCTTCGTACCCTCCTCTTTTGAATCATCAGATTTTGCTAAAATAATCGCACCAACTAAAGCGATTAATAATAAAACAGACATTACTTCAAATGGTACAACGTAATTCGAAAATAATTGTAAACCAATATTTTTCGTATTATTTGTTGCTAAATCTACGTCTTGACTATCTATTGAAAGTCCATTTATTCCTAAAAATATAACTACTCCAAATGCTACAACGCCAATCAATGAAGCAATATTGCGCCAATTTCTTTTTGGCTTTTCACTTTCAACATCATGCTTTGTTAACATGATTCCGAAAATCATTAGAATGGTAATTGCACCTGAGTAGATTAATATTTGTACAACGGCTACAAACTCCGCAGATAGAAGAACGTAAATTCCTGCAATGCTAATGAATGTCAAAACAAGTGAAAGCATCATATGCATAACTTTCGTTGAATTTAACATCATTACGCCACCTAAAATTGCTGCCAGAGAAAGAAGAAAAAAAGCAACTACAAAACCACTCATGCTTTATTCTCCTTTCGAATGTTTTGGTCATTTTCATCAAGCCATTGTAAATCTTTAAATAATTCATCACGTGAATATTCAGCTAGTTCAAAGTTGTTTGTCATAATGATTGCTTCAGTAGGACAAACCTCTGTACATAAATCACATAAGATACAAATTTCAAAATTGATATCATATGTGTCGATAATTTTTCCTTTTTTCGTAGGATCTGGATGTTTTTTACCAGTTAATGTAATACAGTCTGTTGGACAAATTGCTGAACATTGGTTACAAACGATACATTTTTCTGGATAAAACTTTTGAATTCCACGAAAACGATCTGGTAACGGAATCGATTGATTTGGATAATCATATGTTACTTTCTCGCGCGTTAAGTTTTGAAGCGTATATTTTAATCCTTTTACTAACCCAATCATGACTCACACCCCTTTAGATTGGTCTTCTAGTTTAGTAGAATAAGCTTTTCACTAAAGCTGTAATAACGATATTTGCTAATGAAACTGGTAATAGTACTTTCCAACCGAACTCCATTAATTGGTCAGCTCTTAAACGTGGGAACGTTACACGGAACCAAATTAATAAGTATAGTACCGCACTAAATTTTAATGAGAACCAAACTGCACCTGGAATAAAATCTAAGAACACAATTGGTTTCCATCCACCTAAAAATAGAACTGTTATTAATGAACACATTGCAAAGAAGTAAACATACTCAGATAACATAAAGAATGCCCATCGGAAACCTGAGAACTCCGTATGATAACCTGCGACTAACTCAGATTCTGCTTCTGGTAAGTCAAATGGTGTACGATTTAATTCTGCCACTGCAGCAATTAAGAATACGATAAATGCAATTGGTTGAGTAACGATAAACCATACATTATCTTGTGCATTGACGATATCATTTAAATTTAAGCTTCCTGTTAACAAAATAACGCCTAGAACACTCATTACAAGTGGAATTTCATAAGAAATCATTTGTGCTGCAGCACGCATACCACCAATAAGTGAATATTTATTATTTGATGCCCAACCTGCTGTAACAACACCTACAGTTGTTAAACCAGAAACTGCAATATAATAAAGTAAGCCGACGCCAATATCTGCAAATTGTAAGTTCTCTGTAAATGGTAAAGTTGCTAAAACCATAAATGCAGGAGCAAAAGCAATAATTGGTGCAAGTAAGAATAAAGGCTTATCTGCTGCTTTCGGAATTGTATCTTCTTTCAGTAAAAGTTTTAAAACATCCGCTACTGTTTGAAGTAACCCGTATTTTCCACCTACTTGGTTTGGACCAATACGTCCTTGCATAAAACCCATAACTTTACGTTCTGATAGAATTCCAAAGGTTACGAACCCTAAAACAACAAATAGAAAAATAACGCCTAAACCTAAATAAACGAGAAAATTGATCCAAGTCGGTGTACTCTGTAGTAGATTTTCAATCATTAACCGTCTACCTCCCCAAGTACAATATCAATACCACCTAAAATAGTAATTAAGTTTGCTATGTTTTCACCCTCTAATAGTTTCGGAAGGATTTGTAAGTTATAGAAAGATGGTCGTCTAAACTTCAAACGATATGGTTCTTTTTTGCCATCACTAGCGATGTAGCAACCAATTTCTCCACGAGGAGATTCAATTCTTACATAGCCTTCACCTTTAGGAGCTTTAATGATTTTAGGTACTTTCGCTAAAATATCTCCTTCTTCAGGGAACTGTGCAACGGCTTGTTCTAAAATTTTCAGTGATTCTTCAATCTCTAGCATTCTACACATATAGCGGTCCCATGCATCGCCTACAGTTCCAACTGGTACATCAAAGTCGAAACGATCGTAAATCGAATATGGTGCATCTTTACGAAGGTCATATTTTATACCAGTACAACGAAGGTTTGCACCACTTAATGAATAATTAATAGCCTCTTCTTGTGTATAAGTACCAACGCCTTTTACACGATTAATAAAGATTTCATTTCCAGAAACAAGATCATGATAACCCTTTAACTGCTCTCTCATATATGGAATAAACTCTTCTACCTTTTCAATCCATCCCTCTGGAGCATCCCATTTCACTCCACCAACTCGCATGTAGTTAAATGTTAATCTAGCTCCACAAAGCTCATTTAATAGATTGATGATCATTTCGCGTTCGCGGAATGCATATAGAAATGGACTAACTGCACCAATATCTAGAAGGTTTGTACCCCACCAAACTAAGTGACTCGCAATTCTTCCTAATTCCATTGAAATAACGCGTAAGTATTCTGCTCGATCTGGAACCTTAATATCCATCATTGTTTCTACTGCATGGCAAATGACATAGTTATTTGTCATAGCAGAAAGATAATCCAATCGGTCTGTATATGGAATGATTTGTGTATATTGAAGATTTTCAGCGATTTTTTCAGTGCCTCGGTGTAGATAACCGATGACTGGAGTTGCTTCTTTAATGATCTCTCCATCTATCTTTAACACAAGACGAAATACACCGTGTGTACTAGGATGCTGAGGACCAACATTTAATAGCATTTCTTCCGTACGTATCATGGCTAATCTTACACCCCCTCGTCAAATTGTACGTAATCTTTTCTTAACGGATATCCAACCCAAGTTTCAGGTAATAAAATACGTTCTAACTTCGGATGTCCTACGAACTCAATACCTAGTAAGTCATATGTTTCACGTTCAGGCCAGTTTGCACCTTCCCAAATCGTCGCTATACTATCAACTACTGGTTGTTCACGATCTGCTTTTACCTTTAAAGCAATACCATGCTTACGCTTATACGAATATATGTAAGAATAAACTTCCATGTATTCCACAAAATCCGTTCCATGTAATCCTGATAAATACGTGAATTCAAGTTGCTCATTATATTTTAAGAATTTAGCTACTTTATAATAAGCATCTCTTTTAAGTGTAAATGTAAGATCATGCTTAGAAAGGGTATTGATTGATGCTTCCTCAATAACCTCAGTTCCAAATTCTTTTTCTATTAAAGCTTTGACTTCATCAAGTAAAGGCTGGTTGTGAGAAGGTTTTGCCTCTTCAACTGGCGCATTAGCGTCACCATCTGTTTTTCCTTTGGCTTTCGCTGCAGCTGCTGCTTTTGCCTTTGCGATTGCAATCGCCTTTGCTTTAGCTTTTGCTGCTTCATCATCGGATCCCTCTACAGGAGCCGCTTCACCGCCACCTGCTGCTTTTTGTTTCGCTAGTGCTGCTGCTTTCGCCTTCGCTGCTGCGACTGCTTTTGCTTTAGCTGCTGCGATTGCTTTCGCCTTTTCATCATCCGTACCTTCTGATGGTGATTCTTCTTCACCACTTGCTTTTTGTTTTGCTAATGCTGCCGCCTTTGCTTTTGCAGCCGCTACCGCTTTTGCCTTCGCTGCCGCTAAGGCTTTCGCTTTATCTTCATCTGAACCTTCTAATGTAGACTCTGTATTTTTCGTTTCGGTCGAGCTTTCATTAGATCCCGAAGCTTCTAAAGCTTTTTGTTTTGCTAGTGCTGCCGCCTTTGCTTTTGCAGCTGCTACTGCTTTTGCCTTTGCTAATGCTAGAGCTTTTTCTTTATCTTCTTCTAAAGAATCGTTTGTAAGCGCTTCACTTTTTTCTTCAACGCTCGTTTCAACTGCCTCTTTTGCTTTTTGTTTCGCTATTTCAGCCGCTTTTGCCTTTGCCTCTGCTACTGCTTTCGCTTTTGCTTCAGCAAGTGTTTTCGCTTTATCCTCATCTGATACTTCCGAAGTATCTGTCGATGGAATCGCTCCATCAGCTGCTTCTTTTTCAGCCTTTAGTTGTTCCATTTTACGACGGGCTGCTTCTTTTGCTTTCTCTACAGCTTCTTTCTTTAATTGTTCTTTTGATTTTTCCTTACTCATTTATTCGTCACCTGCTTCCCAGTCTTAGCTTCGTAACGAATTTTCTCTTTTAATTTATTGATACCATAAATTAGAGCTGCCGGATTCGGAGGACATCCTGGTATATATACATCTACAGGAATAATTTGATCGACACCTTTTACTACTGCATACGAATTAATATATGGTCCACCAGCTGTTGCACATGAGCCCATAGCAATAACCCATTTCGGTTCTGGCATTTGATCATAAAGTCGTTTCACAATAGGTGCCATTTTCTTTGTAACAGTACCTGAAACAATCATTACATCTGATTGACGAGGAGATGTTCGAAAAAACGAACCAAAACGGTCCAAGTCATAATGAGATGATCCTACACCCATCATTTCAATCGCACAACAAGCTAACCCGAATGTTAATGGCCATAACGAGTTACTTCTTGCCCAAGCTTTCACTTCTTCAAGAGTTGTGAAAAAAATATTCTTTTGAAGTTCTTCCATTTCAGCAACAGAAATTCCATCTAGCTTCATAACCATTTCAACACCTTCTTCTTCCAAGCATAAATAAGTCCAAGTAGTAGCATAAGAATAAAGATGATCATTTCTACAAAAGCAAAGAATCCTAATTGATCAAATGCAACTGCCCACGGATATAAGAAAACAGTTTCAACATCAAATATTACGAAAAGTAGTGCGAAAATATAATAACCAGCATGAAAACGTACTTTTGCATCATGGAATGGTTCGATACCACTTTCATAAGTCGTTTTCTTCGCTTCAGTTGGTGCATGTGGTCTTAATATTTTTCCGATAATGGAAAGTGCAACAACCGGAAGTGCAATTCCTATAATTAAAAACACAGCAACAATCACATAGTTATTTAAATAAGCATTCACGAAACTTGTCCCTCCCCTTACTACAGAGCTCTACATTATATGTTTATTATAAATATAATGTATTTTTCATTAATTTTTATAATTCAGTTTTGTAATCGTATCCATTATAACAAATGTGACAAAAACGTGTCGATAATAATTAAGAATTATTCTAAATTTGAATAGTATTTTTAAAAAACAAAATGCACGATGCTCAAATCTAAAAAATTGTATTAGCTTATAAGTAAAATGTAGTTTTTATATAGGCTTTGTTTAGTAAGCATGTTAATTTCCATTCCAATTACTCTCGAACCAACTATTCTCTTTTAATACTCTTAGTGTATTTAGCTAAAATCATCAAATAAAATTAACAGTGTCATTAAATAAATTAGGATGTTTATCAAATTTTTATATCAATATAAAAGTTATCCACAAATCCACAGAAAGTTATCAACATTTCCACAACTTACTCAATAAAAGCAATTGTCGAAAAAAATCTGAGTACATTCATGTGATGATGAGAAAAAAGAGGGAGTTGTTTATGATGAGAGATTAAGTAGTCAGAAACTATTATAACTTACATCAAACCAATAAAAAAAAGAGCCCTGTAAGGGCCCTCTTTTTTATAAAAATTACTTATATTGTGCTACATTCAGACGGTTCATTGCTTTATGTAAAGCAAGTTCCGCACGTTTGATGTCTATGTCAGGACGTTTTTCTTGTAAACGTTGTTCTGCACGTTTTTTTGCTTCTACTGCACGCTCAACATTAATTTCAGTTGATGCTTCAGCAGATTGAGCCAATATTGTAACGGCTTCAGGTCGAATTTCAATGAATCCGCCACTAACTGCAACAAAATCAGTTCCAGTTGGTGTTTTAATTTTAACAGGTGCTGTTGCTAACGGTGCCACAGTTGAAATGTGTCCAGGTAAAATACCAAGCTCACCGCTAGTTGCTTTCGTGCTAACGAATTCTGTTTCGCCTTCATAAGCCGGTCCATTAGGAGTGACGATACTGACTTTCATTGTCTTCATAGTTAACTCCTCCTGTCTAGCTTTGTGAGCAAATCAAGTTCTTATTATCAATCGATGAAAGAACGAGATTTCAATTAGACAAATATTATACTAGTGTTTTTGCTTTTTCTACTACTTCTTCAATGCGTCCAACTAAACGGAATGCATCTTCAGGAAGAGTATCATATTTACCTTCTAAGATCTCTTTGAATCCACTTACAGTTTCTTTAACTGGTACGTAAGAACCTTTTTGTCCAGTGAATTGCTCCGCAACGTGGAAGTTTTGAGATAAGAAGAATTGAATACGACGAGCACGAGCTACGACTAATTTATCTTCTTCTGATAACTCATCCATACCTAAGATTGCGATGATATCTTGAAGTTCTCTATAACGTTGTAATGTTGATTGAACTTGACGAGCTACTTCATAGTGCTCAGCTCCAACGATTTCTGGGTTTAACGCACGAGATGTAGATGCTAATGGATCTACCGCTGGGTAAATACCCATCTCAGATAAACGACGCTCTAAGTTAGTTGTTGCATCTAAGTGAGCGAACGCTGTAGCTGGTGCTGGATCCGTATAGTCATCGGCTGGTACGTAAATCGCTTGAATCGAAGTTACAGAACCTTTGTTTGTTGAAGTAATACGCTCTTGTAATTGACCCATTTCAGTAGCAAGAGTTGGTTGGTAACCTACCGCAGAAGGCATACGACCTAATAGGGCAGAAACCTCTGAACCTGCTTGAGTGAAACGGAAGATGTTATCGATAAAGAATAACACGTCTTGTCCTTGCTCATCACGGAAATATTCAGCCATTGTTAAACCAGTTAATGCAACACGTTGACGTGCTCCAGGTGGCTCATTCATTTGTCCGAATACCATCGCTGTTTTCTTGATAACGCCTGAGTCTTTCATTTCGTGGTATAAGTCGTTACCTTCACGAGTACGCTCACCTACACCAGCGAATACTGAAATACCGCCGTGCTCTTGTGCGATGTTGTTGATTAATTCTTGAATTAATACAGTTTTACCTACACCCGCACCACCGAATAGACCGATTTTACCACCTTTGATATAAGGAGCTAATAAGTCTACTACTTTGATACCAGTTTCAAGGATTTCTACTTTTGTAGTTAATTCTTCAAATTTAGGTGCTTGACGGTGAATTGGGTCACGACGAACGTCTTCCCCTAATTCTTCGTCTAAGTCAATGTTGTCACCTAATACATTGAATACGCGTCCTAATGTAGCGTCACCAACTGGAACCGAAATTGGTTTAGCTGTGTTAACTGCTTCCATTCCACGTACTAATCCATCAGTTGAAGCCATTGCAACTGTACGAACAGTATCGTCACCTAAGTGAAGAGCAACTTCTAATGTTAAATCAATGTTAACTTCATTTGCGCTGCCCGCTTCTTGACGAACACGTAACGCATGATAAATTTGTGGTAATTGGCCGTTTTCGAACTTAACGTCTACTACTGGTCCTAATACCTGAGTAATAATACCATTGCTCATCGCTTTTCCTCCTAGCATTGTTTCCTTAAAAGCCGAACGATTTATATGTCATTGAAGGCAGAATTAACCTAATGCTGCTGCACCGCCGACAATCTCAGTAATTTCTTGTGTAATTGCAGCTTGACGTGCACGGTTATAGTGAAGAGTAAGCTTACTAATAACTTCTTTCGCATTATCAGTCGCACTTTTCATAGCCGTCATACGAGAAGCATGTTCACTTGCTTTACTATCTAATAATGCACCGTAGATTAAGCTTTCTGCGTATTGTGGCAGTAAAACTTCTAAGATTTCATCATCAGAAGGTTCAAATTCGTAATTAGTTGTAGCTTTACCTGTGTCAATATCTGTTAAAGGTAAAAGCTTTTTCTCAGTAACTTCTTGAGAAATCTTGCTTACGAAATGGTTGTAAGATAAGTATAGCTCATCAAAAATGCCATCAGAGTACATTTGAACTGTACGATTAGCAAATTTTTGAATGTCATCGAATGAAGGTTGATCAGGAATACCTAGAACCTCTTCAACGATTGGATAACCTAAACGATTAAAGTAATCACGTCCAACACGTCCTAATACAATAACAGCAAACTCATCATTTGAACGATGACGCTCTTTAATTGTATTTGTTACAGCACGTAATACATTACTATTGAATGCACCAGCTAAACCACGGTCTGAAGTGATAACAATATAACCAGTCTTTTTAACAGGACGAGTTACAAGCATCGGATGTCTACTGTTTACACCTTTTGCTATGCTACCAACTACTTCTTGCATTTTTTCCATATAAGGAACAAATTGCTTAGCATTTTGGTCAGCACGGTTTAATTTCGCAGCAGAAACCATCTCCATCGCTTTTGTGATTTGGCTTGTCTTTTTTGTTGAATTAATTTTCGTTTTTATATCGCGTAATGATGCCACAGGTTTTCACCACCTTTTGGTAAACAGTTAAAGGAAGGACGAGCTAAAGCTCGTTCCTTCAATATCAGTTATTTAAATTGCTTTCTTATTTAGAAGCAACAAAGTTCTTTTTAAAGCTTTCGATCGCAGCGTTAAGGTCAGCTTCGTTTGGTAATTTACCAGTTGTACGAATAGCATCTAAAAGACCTTTAGCATTTGAATCCATCCAAGATAACATTTCTTCTTCAAAACGAGTAATGTCTTCAACTGGAACGCTGTCTAAGTGACCACGTGTTAGAGCATAAAGACTAACTACTTGTTTTTCTACTTTTAAAGGTTTGTGTAAACCTTGTTTTAAGATTTCAACTGTACGAGCACCACGGTTAAGTTTAGCTTGCGTAGCTTTATCTAAGTCAGAACCGAACGCAGCAAATGCTTCAAGCTCACGGAATGACGCTAAGTCAAGACGTAGCGTACCTGCTACTGATTTCATCGCTTTTGTTTGCGCTGAACCACCAACACGTGATACAGAAAGACCTGCGTTAATCGCTGGACGTACGCCAGAGAAGAATAAGTCAGACTGTAAGAAGATTTGTCCGTCAGTAATCGAGATTACGTTTGTTGGAATATAAGCTGAGATATCACCAGCTTGTGTTTCGATGAATGGTAATGCAGTTAATGAACCGCCACCTAACTCATCATTTAACTTAGCTGCACGCTCTAATAAGCGAGAGTGTAAGTAGAATACATCCCCTGGATATGCTTCACGGCCTGGAGGACGTTTTAATAGTAATGAAAGCTCACGGTAAGCTACCGCTTGTTTAGATAAATCATCGTATACTACTAATACGTGTTTACCATTGTACATAAACTCTTCACCCATTGTTACACCAGCGAAAGGAGCTAAGTATAACATTGGAGCTGGAGATGAAGCAGGTGCAGTTACAACGATTGTGTAATCTAAAGCGCCATGCTTACGTAAAGTTTCAACAAGTCCACGAACTGTTGATTCTTTTTGTCCGATCGCAACATAGATACAGATCATGTCTTGGTCAGCTTGGTTAAGAATTGTATCGATAGCAACTGCTGTTTTACCAGTTTGACGGTCACCGATAATTAACTCACGTTGTCCACGTCCGATTGGTACAAGAGCGTCGATCGCTTTGATACCTGTTTGTAATGGCTCATGTACTGATTTACGTGCCATTACGCCTGGTGCTGCGTTTTCGATTGGACGAGTTTTAGTTGTTTCAATTGGGCCTAATCCATCAACTGGTTGACCTAATGAGTTTACTACACGTCCTACTAATGCTTCACCAACTGGAACTTGCATGATGCGTCCAGTACGACGAACTTCGTCGCCTTCTTTAATACCTGTGTAAGGTCCTAAGATGATAATACCTACGTTGTTTTCTTCTAAGTTTTGTGCTAGTCCCATAACGCCGTTAGAGAACTCAACTAGCTCTCCAGACATACATTGGTCAAGACCATGAGCACGAGCGATACCGTCACCAACTTGGATAACTGTACCAACATCACTAACTTCTATTTCAGTTTGGTAATTTTCGATTTGCTTTTTAATCAGCGCACTGATTTCTTCAGCTTTGATGCTCATGCATTTCACCCCTATCTACAAACTATTTTGCGATTAATTCACGTTCAATACGTACAAGCTTATTTTTTAAGCTGCCGTCAAAAATACGATTTCCAACACGAACTTTGTAACCACCAATTAATGATGAATCAATTTCGTTTTTGATTCGTATAGAATTTTTACCTAATTTCGAAGCGAATAGAGCTCCGATTTTTTCTAGTTCTTCAGAAGTCATTGCCGTTACAGAGTAAACAGTTGCATCTGCAATATTACGATTTTGATTCGCAATATTCACATACTCAGTTACTAAGTTTGGAATGATGCTTAAACGTTGGCGATCAACTAGTAAGCAAACTAGGTTAAGTACAGTTTCAGAGATTGAAGCAAATGTCTCATTTAATACAGACTTTTTGCTTTCTTTTGTGATTCCAGGATGTTGTAGAAACTTGTGTAATTCATTGTTTTCTACATATTCCTTTTTTACAATTTGTAAGTCATGTTCAACTGTTTCTACTAAATTTTGTTCTGTTGCTAATTCAAAAAGAGCGTTTGCATAGCGTTTTGCAACTAATTCGTTACTCATTTCGCTTCGCCTACTTCTTTAAGATATTGATCAAAAATAGCAGATGCGTCTTCAGACTTCACTTCTTTTTCAAGTACTTTAGAAGCAATTAATACAGATAATGAAGCCACTTGTTGTTGAACTGATTGTACTGCAAGCTCTTTTTCACGAGTAATTTCACGCTTAGCGCTTTCTTTCATGTTTTCAGCTTCAGCTTTTGCTGCTGCAACGATTTCTTCACGTTGAACATCAGCTTGTTTTCTAGCTTTCTCAAGAAGCTCACGAGCTTCTGTACGAGCTGCAACTAACTCTTGCTTTTGCTCTTCAACTAGTTTCATTGCTTCAGCATTACTTTTTTCAGCTGAATCTAATTGATTAGCGATGTGATCTTCACGTTGTTTCATAATTCCCATTACTGGTCCTAATGCATACTTACGTAAAAGAGCAAGTAAAATTAAGAAGATTACTAATTGATACACGACATTGCCCCAAGGTACTCCGCCATGCCCTGCTTCAGCTAATACGAATAATGATCCGTTTAACACAAGCCTTCACTCCCTTCAAGGGTTTCATTTAATAGATTTTTTCTTTATAACATAGTTCGAGTCTCTAACTGACCGAACTTAACTTTCAAAAGGAATCTTTATAACGAGTGTCATAAAGGAAAGGCGAAGTAAATGTGAACACAAACTTCGCCATTTTTAAATAATTGTATAATCTTACGCTTTACCGAAAGCCATGAAAGCGATAACTACTGCGATGATTGGAAGTGCCTCAACTAATGCAACCCCGATGAACATTAAAGTTTGAAGAGTTGAACGTAATTCTGGTTGACGAGCAACACCTTCTACTGTACGTGATACAATTAAACCGTTACCAATACCTGCACCTAGTGCACCTAAACCTATTGCGATTGCCGCTGCGATTAAAGCCATTTTAAATTTCCTCCTTCTTATACCTAAGAAATATATTTTTATTTTAATTTTAACGAACTAACTAATTTAATGAGCAATTAATGCTCGTCCGCCACTTTATGTGACAGGTAAACCATTGTTAACATTACGAAGATAAACGCTTGGATTGAACCAACGAAAACAGAGAAACCTTGCCATACTAGCATTGGTACTGCTGCAGCGATTGTCCAAAGAATACCCTCTCCTGCACTTGTTGCATAAGCATGTGTTCCCATTGTTGCAAGTAAACCTAATAAAATCTCACCTGCAAAAATGTTCCCGTAAAGACGAAGACCTAGCGTTAACGTATTAGCTAATTCCTCAATAATCTTTAGTGGAAATAAGAATCCCATCGGCTGGAAAAATCCTTTTCCATAAGCCTTAAAGCCTCTCATTTTAATACCATAATAATGTGATAACCCAACAATAAAGATTGCTAAAGATAACGTAATAACTGGGTCAGATGTAGGTGATTTCCAAACTGATTTTCCATCGATAGAAATATCGAATGGAAGGCCTAACATATTTGAAACAAATATGTACATAAGTAATGTCACACCTAATGTAAGGAAGCGACCACCAGTTTCCCAATCCATTGTACTGTTGATAATGTTTTTAACGAAATCTATTACCCATTCTAAAAAGTTTTGCTTTCCAGATGGACGTAGTTTAAGACTTCTAGCACATGTAACTGCGATGATAAAAACAATTACTGCAGCAACAGTTGTCATCAGAACATTTGTTAAAGTAAAATCTAAACCAAAATAATGTAATGGAATTGTACCGTGTTCCAATTTATTCACCTCTCTTCCTTGCAAAAGACGTATGTTGTAATGCAAAATTTATCATAATGACAAGATGTCCTGTCATTAGTCCCACCGTTAATGCCGGTATATTGACAAAATCGTCATACCGAAGGGCGATGACCATAGCTAGAGCCACCGCTGAAAGACAAATTACAGTACCAAGTGAACGAACTTTTTGTTGCTTTAAAACTCGATCAAAAAAGGTATTTATCTTTCTGTGTAGAATCCATATACAGTAAAAGCTAGTTACGATACCGAGAATATAACCTGTAAAGATTGTTTTATAATCGGTAAATGCCCATCCTAAAACTGCAAGGGCAGTAATGTATAACATATCTCGTGCGAAACGTCTAAAATGTTCTTTTTGCATGTAACTAGTCCCCTGGAGTAAATTGCTTAATTAGCTTAAGTGTGCCGTAGATACCAGTGAATAATCCTAATAATAATCCGATTATCATAAATACTGGAACAGGCCAATCAAAATATGTGTCAATCCATCTTCCGAGAAAGATTCCTATTAGAATAGATCCAACAAGTTGAGCTAGAATGGAAGACATGAGTGCCATTGCTTTAAGAGGATGTTGATTGTTGTTTTTCATAGCCAATCCCTCCACTCGTCAATTTTCATTCTTTCCCAAAAAATTGCCAAAATTCTTATCATGGTTTATGATACAACAAATATTTATTAAAATCTCCACATTAAAGCTAAGTTCACAAAATGTTCACATATTCAAAATATTTAAATAGAAAGGGTTTACATTCAATAAAAACCCTTTTAAACATTCATGTTAAGCATACAATATGTTACAAAAATGTGTCAATTACTTAAATTAAAAAACTATTAAAAATAGCTTACCAATTTTTAGTCTTCTACATATATTTTAGAAACATTTACATAAGATTCAGTTGCACTCTCATATTGTTTACGTTTATAAAAGATCACAAACTTGTAAATGCCACTTTTTGGAAAGTTCTTTAATACCAACTCCTTCTTTATAATTCCACGCTCACTGTTCTTTTGTTGATCAATTACATCTATCAAACGAAATGTCTCTGCTTCAAACACAGCAATTTTGAATTCCTCAACTTTACTCGGTAAATATAATTCATATTTATAACTACCTTTACCTTTTCCTTTCACCCTACCAAAGTGAAATCCCATTACAGTCGGGAAATTCGGTTCTCCTTGAAGCAATAAGTAAGGCATTCTTAATCTTTCATCTGGCGTACTAATTGTAATTGCACCGTCATAGAATCCATCTTTTAAAACCTTTGTGTCCACTGTTGCATGGAGCTTGATGGACTTAGAAGTGTTTGCTGGAATAGTGAAAGGTTTTGGTAATACCCATTTTATTCCGTTAACTTGTTGATTATTTATCGTCATTACTTGTTTTTCTTTATTTGATTTATTAGAAACCCTAACAGTGAAGACCTTCTCTATTGGAGCACTCGCTTTCTTAGTTACCCCCAAAGATAAAGAGGTAGGATAAAGTGTTGTTTCAGTTTCTAAAGCTTTATCAATATCCAATCTACCGGCACCTTGTTCATATGAATGATAGATTGTTTTATTATTCTTATATAATGGTGTCGCCGTATTTACAAGGACGCTTTTTAAATCATCCATACTCCAATTAGGATGTAATTGTTTGAGTAAAGCTGCTGCACCTGCAACATGTGGGCTAGCCATACTCGTGCCCTGTAATGATAAATAACCTCCGGGAATTGTACTTTTAATTTGCACACCAGGCGCAACTAGATCTGGTTTCATTTGCCATGTCCCAGTAACTGGACCTCTTGAACTAAAATCCGCTAACACATCGACCTTTTTTTCTTGCCCGGTCGTCGCAATCGTTTTACCCTTTTCTATTTCTTTTTGAATCGCTAATCCTACTTTTCTTGAGACAGTAGCAGCAGGTATTTTTGTATTTCCTTTTATTTGTCCTACAAAATCACCATCCACATTATTAAAGACGATAACTGCTTTCGCACCCGCTGCTTCTGCATTTTTAACCTTATCCGTAAATGTAAGTTTCCCTCTTTCTAACAATACGAATTTATTTCGAACTCTCTTCATTTCACTCTTATCTCCGTACTTTTTAAAAACGATTTTACCTTCTAAATCCCTTGCCCACTTTGAAGATCCGATCATTGGGGTAATAATTTGTTCTTTTTCTTTAATATGAATAGACGGGAAATACAAAGGTGGATAACTCGCACCAACTGATAGAGCTTTTGCTGCAGTGGCAGGTGACCCAACTGTCCATAATCCGGGGCCAGAGTTTCCTGCTGCAGTTATTGCAAGCACGCCTTTTTCTACTGCTTTATTTAAAGCAATACTCGTTGGCCAATCCGGTCCGTTCACTTCGTTGCCAAGAGATAAGTTTATAATGTCGACCTTATCCTTTACCGCGCGTTCGATTGCTGCCAATACCGTTTCTGATGTTCCTACTCCACCTGGTCCTAGTGCTCGATATGCATAGATTTGCGCCTTTGGTGCTACACCTTTTCTTTTACCGTTAGCCGCAATTACTCCTGCAACATGAGTTCCGTGGAATGTACTTCTTTCTTCAAGCCTTGTCTCCATCGGATCTTTATCTTGATCGATCGTATCGTATCCGCCACTATAATTTGATTTTAAATCTGGGTGTCGATAATCAACACCAGTATCAATTATGCCGACTTTTATTCCTTCACCCGTAATGATTCTTCCACGTTGATCTTTATAATTCTCTGCTTCATCTGCACCGATAAAAGGAATGCTTTCCTCCACATGTGCTTTGTAGGTAGTGACGAAATGAAAATCATTTACTAAAGGCATCTTTGCTATTTGAGACAGTTCCTCCAGTGAGCCAGATACGGAAAATCCATAATATGTTTCTGTAAACTTTTGCCTCACCTTTATATCAGGGTAATATTTTCCCATATACTTTAGCGCTTGCGTTAGCATCCCATCCTTAATCGAGAATAACGCTACTTTTTTCTGCTGATCATTTGCCAAAACAGCATAATTTTTCATTGGAACAAGGAAGAAAACTAGACATATAATTATTTTAAAATAATACTTTTTCATTCAATGAACTTTCTCCTTTTTAGACATTTATTTTCCTATATCATTTCTCACTACTCCTTCATTCATGTATAAAAAGGAAATTTTCTCTAAAGAAAACATAAATTTCTACTCATAATTTTAACAGTTCAACACTTGAACGATTTGCGAGCATTATCAATAGAAATCTATCATTATCTCAATTGGTTATGAATTATCGTTTAACCAAGAAAATAAAAAAAGACTAACTTAACGGGTTAATCCCTAAAAGTTAGTCTACAAGCTACATATATATTTGAAACACTTCATTAGTTTTTTAATTCAGCCTGGTTAAATAGTTGAAATCTTTTCTGTTTAACAATAGATTTCACTTCATTCATTACAAAGTATAAAACTGCTGCGCCTAAAATAACAATCCAAGTTTTCGTAACAACTTCATTTTGCCATACACCTAGTATCATTAAGAACGCAGGAAGTGTAATTGTAATCCAAGATTGAATCATAGCGACAATACCTGTATATCTTTCAATTTTCTTTCCTAACACTATGCCTGCAAAGAATAAGTACCATAAGTAAGCCCAAAGAACCCACAACAATCCGTTCACGATATCATGAATAAGTATAAAGCTTACTAATGCATATAAAACAGACATAATTGAAACCCAAAGTGAAAACCAACCTAAGCCAGTAGCACTAAAACCTTTTAAATTAGTAAAACCATTATATAAATAAGTAATTCCAAAGAAAAAAATACAAGCTAGATTATATAATTCCCACTTGCCATCCCCCATATTCGTTATTAAATATAAAGGAATGATTACTTGTAATGCACCAACAAATATATTTAAAAGTGATGCACTTTTTGCATCAGCTTTATTTAATAATACAAGACTATTTAAAAATAGCGTCGCACCAGATAAAAGTAATCCTACAGTTGCCATAGCGATTCATCTAATAAGAAAGAAACGATCTTATTAAACTCAACCCTCCTAGAAATATGATTTAACTGAAAAAAAGTACAAGCGCTTGATATAAAATCAAACGCTTGGATAAATTTAATTTAAAACGATACCTACGATAATCGCTGTTAATACACTTACTAATGTTGCACCGAATAATAATTTAAGACCGAAACGAGCAACAACATTACCTTGTTTTTCATGTAAACCTTTAACCGCACCTGCGATAATACCGATTGAAGAGAAGTTAGCAAATGATACTAAGAATACAGAAACGATTCCTAATGTACGTGGGCTAAATTCTTTTGCTTGTTTACCAAGATCCATCATAGCTACGAACTCGTTTGACACTAATTTAGTAGCCATAATACTACCTGCAGAAACAGCTTCTTTAAACGGTACACCCATAATGAACGCAAATGGAGCAAATACATAACCAAGAATTCCTTGGAATGAGATACCAAAAATCATATCAAAGATATTATTAACCGCTCCAATGATTGCAACAAAACCAATTAACATTGCCGCAACAATAATTGCTACTTTAAATCCATCTAAAATATATTCGCCAAGCATTTCAAAGAATGTTTGTTTTTCTTCTTCTTGAACTTCTAAAATATCCTCTTCAGCAGTTACAGTGTAAGGATTAATAATTGATGAAATAATAAAACCACCAAATAAATTTAAAACAATAGCAGTTACAACATATTTTGGCTCGATCATTGTCATGTAAGCACCAACGATTGACATAGATACAGTTGACATTGCTGAAGCACATAATGTGTAAAGACGATTTTTAGGTAAATGTCCCAATTGTTTCTTAACTGATATGAAAACCTCAGATTGTCCTAAAATAGCTGAAGCAACAGCATTATAAGACTCTAATTTACCCATTCCATTAATCTTACTTAAGATTAAACCAATGTATTTAATGATGAATGGTAGAACTTTTGTAAATTGTAAAATACCAATTAACGCAGAAATAAAAACGATTGGTAATAATACATTTGTGAAGAAAGGAAACGCTCCATCATTTGCTAGTCCGCCAAATACGAAATTAACACCTTCAGCAGCATATTCTAATAATTTACCGAAACCATTTGATATACCCTTAATTAAGAATAAACCAACATTTGTATTTAATAATAAGAAAGCTAAAACGATTTGAATAACTACCATGATTACTACTGGACGATATTTGATGTTTTTACGATCGCTACTAGCAATAAAAGCTAGTCCAAATACAACTAATAGCCCAATAAGTGCGATAATGTATTTCATGTTACTCTCCCCCGAGATTTTTAATTTTTATATAAGCGCTTTCAAAACGTACACAGTTTTAAACTTGTTAGATGTCAGACAAGTAATACGCTTGTTAGATGTCAGACAACTATTAATCTACTATATATTAAACTTCTAAATCTTTCGAGCTAAATAATCCTGGTAATAACTGGTTAATTGTTGTTTCAGCGACGTCACCTTTTAAGTTTGTTAAAAATACTTTCGTGTTTTCATCACTAAATTCAGCAATAACTTGTCTGCATGCGCCACATGGAGAAACTGGTCCCTCTGTATCACCGACAATTGCTATCGCTTCAATTTTACCTGATCCTTTACCATTAGCTACTGCACTAAAAATGGCTGTTCTCTCAGCACAATTTGTAAGACCGTATGAAGCGTTTTCAACATTACAACCAGTAAACACTGTTTGATCATTCATCAAAATTGCTGCGCCTACTTTAAATTTAGAGTAAGGAGCATATGCATTTTCTCTTGCTTTGATAGCTTCATTTATTAAAGATTGTGTATTCATCTCTTTATCACCTCTAATGAATAATTTGGCAATTCATTTAAAAGTGTGTGAGTTTTGTCTTCGCTTTTACATATTAACAATGAATTTCAGAAAGAGCAATAACCCACACACTTTTTTGTAAATTAAATAAATTTAGAAATTAATATTAATAAGCTGTGTTTGATTCTTCACCTTGAACAATCTTAACGCCTGAGCTAGTACCAATACGAGTTGCACCAACAGATACCACATTTTCAAGATCTTTTAAGTTGCGAACTCCACCAGAAGCTTTTACTCCTACGTTTGCACCAACAGTTTTACGCATTAATGCTACGTCTTCAACAGTTGCTCCACCAGTTGAGAATCCAGTAGATGTCTTCACGAAGTCAGCTCCGGCTTTAACTGATAATTCACAAGCTCTAACTTTTTCTTCGTCTGTTAATAAGCAAGTTTCAATAATAACTTTCACTAAAGCTTTACCTTTAGCAGCTTCAACAACCGCACGAATGTCTCTTTCAACTAATTCGTTATTGTTATCTTTTAATGCTGCAATGTTAATTACCATATCAACTTCATCTGCACCATTTTCAATAGCATTCTTTGTTTCAAATGCTTTTACTTCAGGAGTGTTTGCACCTAAAGGGAAACCAATAACTGTACAAACTTTTACAGTTGATTCCTTTAATAATTCACTAGCATATGAAACCCATGTAGGATTAACACATACAGAAGCAAAGCTAAATTCTTTAGCTTCCTCAGCTAATTTTGTAATCTCTTCTTTTCTTGCATCTGCACGTAATAACGTATGGTCAACTAAATTTGCGTAACTCATTCGGGTCACTCCTCAATTAATTTTTATAATTTAATGGAAATGAAAATGTCATTCCCTACTTTTAACACATTATTGAATAACTTATTGAATATGGTTTTACTATATCACCTTCGTGAAATTTTGTAAAACATAAATTGAACTTATGTTCATGGTTAGTTTTTCCTATAAAAAAACCTATATTTCATTAGTCTTTCAACTAAAAAAATATAGGTTTTTATTCATTATTTATTTCTAATAATCGCTTAGCAGTAAATTGATCTGTAATTAATATATTAGCGTATTTACCAACTAATGCGCCGTTAATCGCATCAGTTTTTTTCTCCCCACCAGCCACTAGAATGGACTTTTCCTTATTCCTTAACTCATCTAATTCAATACCGATTGTTCTGCTATTTAGTAAATTTGAATAGATTTGTCCATTGTTATCAAAAAAACGTGAGCATATATCTCCTACTGCATAAGTTTGTATATTCTGTTCTTCTTCCTCATTAAAGTATCCAACTCTAAATAACAACGCGTCTTTTTTTACAGTACCGACTGTAAATATTCCTATATTCGATTGTTTACCAAGCTCAATTAACCTTTCTATATGACGGTCTGATTCAACCATTTCTTTTACTTGTGGATTATCAAAAATGACTGGTAAAGGTAAATATCTAGGAATTGTATTAAACGCCTCAGCGAACATGTTTACTGTCTCAGATGCATATGTATTCGTTTTTGAATAACTAATTCCACCATTTAACTGAATAACTTCTACACCTTTTACAGATTTTTTCTCTAATTTTTTAGCAATGTGATACATCGTGGTTCCCCAAGTAACCCCTACAATATCACCGTCATTCACATAATCACCGAGTACATCTGCAGCTTTTTTTGTAATAATCTGTGTGACTTCACTGTAATCATCAATTGGAGAATAACAAACCTCGACTGATTGTAGATTATATTTTTTCTTTAACTCTTTTGCTAAATCATGATTATCCTCTAGTGGGTCAATAATTTCGATCCGAACATAACCAAGTTCCTTTGCTTGCTGAAGTAATCTTGAAACAGTTGGACGAGAGATACCTAAAGTATTGGCGATCTCTTGTTGACTAAAATCAGAATCGTAATATAATCTTGCTGCATCTATTATTAAACGCTGTTTTTCTAGTGACATCCCACTTTAATCCCCTTTTTAACCAAAGCAATTTCCGAAACAAATTTTTAATTATTATAACTCTAATTTTAATTTATACCAACATTGTTCTTTGAGAGTTTTTTCAAACTAATAAAATAAAAAAGCTTTCCATGAAGGAAAGCCCATTTTATTTACTAATTGAAACGACTTGTCTTTTGAGGTGCGAAGTTACCCTAATAGGTAATGAGCACCGTATGCATGTGAACCAACGCTAAAAAGCTTGCCTTTGACGGGCAGGGCTACGTTAGTTATTTCGTACCAAATAAACGATCTCCTGCGTCCCCTAATCCAGGTACGATGTAACCATGATCGTTTAACTTTTCATCAAGTGCAGCTATGTAAATATCTACATCAGGATGTGCTTGTTGTAATATTTCAACACCTTCTGGAGCAGCAATTAAGCACATAAACTTAATGTTTTTAGCACCGCGTGTTTTTAATGAGTTAATCGCCTCAACAGCAGATCCACCTGTAGCTAACATTGGATCGATTACAATGAAATCACGTTCTTCTACATCCGTAGGAAGTTTAACATAATATTCAACAGGCTTTAATGTTTCTGGATCACGATATAAGCCAACGTGTCCAACTTTTGCTGCAGGCACAAGTTGAAGGAATCCGTCGACCATTCCTAGACCTGCACGTAAAATAGGAACAATTCCTAATTTTTTACCTGCGATTACCTTTGATTTTGCAGTTGCAACTGGTGTTTGAATTTCAACTTCTTGTAATGGAAGATCTCTAGTAATTTCAAATGCCATTAACCCTGCAACTTCATCTACTAATGCACGAAATTCTTTTGTTCCCGTATCTTTACTACGAATAAGTGTAACTTTATGCTGAATTAACGGATGATCAAAAACGTATACTTTACTCATTAATATCGCTCCTTGCAAAGACTTAGTAATATATTATCTTTAAAAAGAATACCGAAAGAGTTTAAATAATTCAAGTCACATCTTAAAATCGTTTTCATTTCATTTGCCACTTTTACAAAATACAGTCCCTATTAACATGTTCAAAAGTATATCAGAATAGTATAAGACAATGAAAATATCTCTTTAAAGTGTTAAATCCTTAGAATACTTTAAAGAGATATTTTTCATTTTTATATGCCAACTGACTTATAAGTTCCAAACACTTTAGATCATTTGATTATTTTTTGTGTTTAAATTAGGAAATTTTGTATTAATATATTTACCAACAAAAGTATCTAGACCAAATTTACCAGCATTTGTACCTGCAATAATAATAAAGATTCCTAATAAAACTAGTTGTGGATTCGTACTTGTCGTTCCACTAAATAAGAATGCGAAATTCATAACTAACCCAAAGAACATCGCTGTTTTTGTAAAACATCCAAGAATTAATCCAAGACCTACAGCAAATTCTCCAATTGGTACTAAGAAGTTAAATAAATCTATATTCGGTAAAGCAAAACTAGTTAAAAAGTCAGCCCACCACGTTTGTACTGCTGGATGCTCGCCAGTCGCACTACCAATTGCTCCTTTTAGAAATCCTGTCGCATCAAATCCCTCACCAGTTAATTTACCCCAACCTGCAGTTATCCAAGAATAGCCCAAGTATAGACGAAGCACCGTTAAAACACCGGCCGCTATATTATTTGTTCTTAAAAAATTAATAAACATATACTTCCCCTCCGTCAATTTTATTTATTTATGATTACATTTATATTTTAACTAATTTAACCCTCAATTTGTGAAATGTTTCACAAATTATATTGAACTTATTGTGTCTAAAATTGTACAATTCCTACTATTCGAAATAAAAAAAGTAGCCACTATAAATGGCTACTTTGATTGATTAATATGCAGGATATAATACGTATTTACTTGATAATGCTTCAACGCGTTTGCGTGAAGTTTCAAGTACTTCTTCATTTTCATGATTTTTTAGTGTATCTGCAATAATAGAAGCTATTTCATCCATGTCTTCTAGTGTAAATCCACGAGACGTAACTGCAGCTGTACCGATACGAATTCCACTTGTTACAAATGGACTAGCTGGATCAAATGGAATTGTATTTTTGTTACAAGTAATACCCACTTCATCTAATACATGTTCTGCAACTTTTCCAGTTAATTCTAATGAACGAACATCAATTAAGATTAAATGATTGTCAGTACCACCAGATACTAATTGGATTCCTTGTGCTTTTAATGCTTCAGCTAAACGGTTCGCATTATCAACGATCGCTTGAGCATACACTTTAAAGTCTTCTTGTAAAGCTTCACCAAATGCTACTGCTTTTGAAGCAATTACGTGCATTAATGGTCCACCTTGAATACCAGGGAAAATTGATTTATCAATTGCTTTTGCATACTCTTCTTTACATAAAATCATTCCACCACGTGGACCACGTAAAGTTTTATGAGTTGTCGTTGTAACAAAGTCAGCAAAAGGTACTGGATTTTGATGAAGTCCAGCAGCTACTAAACCAGCGATATGTGCCATATCAACCATTAGTAACGCTCCTACTTCATCAGCGATTTCACGGAATTTTTTAAAGTCGATCGCTCTTGGATATGCACTTGCACCTGCTACAATTAGCTTTGGCTTATGCTCGCGAGCTTTTTCTAATACATCTTCATAATTAATAACTTGAGTTTCTGGATCTACTCCGTACTCAACGAAGTTATATTGAAGTCCACTAAAGTTTACAGGACTTCCATGAGTTAAATGTCCACCATGTGATAAATTCATACCTAATACTGTATCACCATGTTTTAAAATCGTGAAATAAACTGCCATATTTGCTTGAGCACCTGAATGAGGTTGTACATTTACATGCTCTGCGCCAAAAATTTCTTTTGCACGGTCTCTAGCAATATTCTCAGCGATGTCTACGTATTCGCAACCACCATAATAACGTTTACTTGGGTAACCTTCAGCATATTTATTCGTTAATACTGAACCTTGTGCTTCCATAACTGCTTCACTTACAAAGTTTTCTGAAGCAATTAATTCAATTTTAGAACGTTGTCTTCCTAATTCTAATTGAATTGCTTCATACAATGATGGATCTTGCTTTTTTAAGTTTTCCATGGCTACATCCCCCTTTTAATAAAACACGAACATTATAAGTATAAATTAACAATATCATTCGAAAAAACGACCGAATTCCATTATATCTTACCATGATTTTCAATAGAAATAAATCTTTTATCTTTGATTCTATATAACATTTCGTCCTAGATGTTCTTAAATCCTCTTTCACTATCTATTACAAATTAATTTCTTCTTCAAGGGAATAGATCGCTCTTTCTCCCCCTATTAATTTTGGACGAGTTTTCGCTACAGAAATATGAGCTTGTCCAACTTCTTTTATACTTGTTCTTAATGGAACTGCAACATGTTTTAAATGCATTCCAATTAATGTATCGCCAATATCAATTCCAGCATCGGCTTTAATAAACTCTACTATTACAGCATTTTCTAGGTTTCTATAAGCATAAGAAGCTAGGGCACCACCTGCTGTTCGAACAGGAGTTACGGTAACTTCCTCTAATGACTGCTGTTTTGCCGTAGCTTTTTGAACAACAAGTGCTCTATTTAAATGTTCACAGCATTGAAATGCCAATTGTACTCCAGTATCATTCTGAAACGCTTTAATTGTTTCGAATAATACTTTTGCAACCTCCATTGTTCCAGATGTGCCAATTTTTTTCCCACTTACCTCACTCGTACTACAACCAATCACCAAAATATGTTCACTAGTTAATGTAACTTGTTCCTTAAGCTCAGATAATAGCGTTGTCATTTGTTGCTTTACTAAACTCAATTCTTCCATCATATGTTAATCCTCCAACCATTAAGGTTTATTGATTTTTTGAATAAAAAAAACCGATAATCTTCAAAAGCTTTTTCGGATTAACGGCTGGTTTGTTTTATTTCATTACATTTGTTTTTCGTATTCTTTAATTTTATTTACTCGATTTTCGTGACGTCCGCCCTCAAATTCAGTTGTTAACCAAATTTTTGCTATATCTCTAGCTAACCCCGGTCCAATTACTCGTTCGCCCATCGCTAGCATATTACTATTATTATGCTCTCTAGTTGCTTTCGCACTAAAAGTATCGTGTACTAATGCACATCGAATGCCTTCAACCTTATTTGCTGCAATTGACATCCCAATACCTGTTCCGCAAACTAAGATACCGCGGTCAACTTCACCACTTGCAACCATTTTAGCAACTGGAAAAGCATAATCAGGATAATCCACAGATGTACCACATTCACAACCGAAATCCTTATATTCAATACCCATTTCATCCATTAAATTCATAATTTCCTGGCGTATGTTAATTCCACCGTGATCAGATGCTATTGCTACTTTCATATGACAGTTACCCCCGTATTGACTTCATGTTCTATACTACTTTTTACCATTAAATATATTTCACTTCTATATTACACTATTATGTTCAAAATATGGGATACTAATTATGCTTTTAATCAGTCAATCTTTATCATTTTTATTTACAATTTTCTTTATTAATCCTTCTAGTTCATTCAATGTATTTTCATATTTCATTAATGAACCTCCATACGGATCCGAAATTTCTCTATGATTTCCGTTCGCATACTCATGTAATGTAAATATTTTTTCTTCATAGTTAGGATATTTCGAGACTAAGAACTGTTTATGATTAGCAGTCATTGTTAATACATGCGATGACCAATTTAATAAATCCTCTGTCACTTGTTTTGAGGTATGATTTATTGATATACCCTTATTGCTCACCGCAGTAATTGCATGCTTAGAAGCTGGCTCACCAGGCATTGCAAAGACACCCGCGGATTGTGCTCGATGCGCATCATTCCCATAATGATTTAGAAGTGCTTCTGCCATTGGACTTCTGCAAGTATTCCCTGTACATATAAACAATATGTTTTTCATAAACTTCCTCACTTTCATTTACTTTCATGAATATATCTTACACGTTATTTACACATTTGAATTTACATCGTTTGCTTATCATTTCAATCTCTATTTAATAATAAACCATTATTCCCCATAAGTATCAAATCTTATTGCTTGTTTTATACTATGTCCAATAAATAGATAAAAGGATGGAGCTAATGTTATTCAGTAGCACCATCCTTTTATCATTCATTATGTAGAAAAAAATAATAATTTAAGCCCAAATAAAAGCAAAACAGAACCACCTAGTAATTCACCAAACTTCCCTAGTTCCTGCTCTACCCTTCTACCAAGTAGTAAGCCTGCCCACGTTAAAATTGTACTTATAATACCAAAGAGCAGAATCGTTAACCATGTTTTCGCACCAAATGTCCCAAGGCTGATCCCAACTGAAAAACTATCAACACTTACGCTAAAGGCAAAGAGCAATAATCCAATTCCAGTTGGAGAAAATTTATTTTCTTCCTTACCAAATAGCGTGGAATATATCATATGGAATCCGATTCCTAGTAACAATACACCACCAAGCAGTACTGATATTCTTCCAAATTTATCTGATAGTTCATATCCAATAATCATCCCTAAAAGAGGCATAATGACATGAAATAGTCCAATAACAAAACCTATATTTAAGATTTGCCTAAATTTTAGTTGAATGACACCCATACCTAATCCAACAGAGAACGCATCTAAACCTAGTGCAGATCCCATTATCGTTAATGTAATCATTTCTTCGATTAATGTGCTACTCATGCTTCCCCTCCTAGGACTTGCTATTAAAAGATATGCAAGTCCTACCAATCATATGAGGGATATTAATAAATTTAATTCATTTTTATTGAAATTACGCTTTTTACTCCGTAATGATAGAATGTCCACAAGCTTTCCATAATCGATTCATTATTGCAATTCCAATTCCTTCGTAAGGGAAAGATTCACAAAAAATAATATCCACATTCTCTTCATTAAATTGACGAATACAATCATAAAGAGCTGCAGCAACAGTCGTTAAGTCTTCTCGTATTCCACAAGCAAGTACAACATCAGCTTTATATTGGTTAATGTTTTCTTCTGTTGTTAGTATACCTACCTTTTTTCCTTCTGACTTAGCATTGTGTATAAGTTTGTGTATAAACTCCATACTCCCATTTACAAGGTGCATTTGAGCATCTGGCGCATAATGTTTGTACTTCATTCCTGGAGACTTCGGCGCTTCAGTTTCGTTCACGGTTGCAGGATCAACCTCTACATTTGAAACAACTTTTTTTATCATTTCTGGCGTAATACTGCCAGGTCTAAGAATAGTGAATACTTCTTGTGAGCAATCAATAACTGTGGATTCTAATCCTACTCCAGTACTTCCACCATCAACAATACCTGCAATCCGACCATTTAAGTCTTCAAATACATGCTTTGCTGAAGTTGGACTTGGCTTACCAGAAGTATTTGCACTTGGGGCGGCAATTGGTAAACCACTTGCTTCAATTAAAGCAAGCGCAACCGGATGATCCGGCATTCTAACCCCAACTGTGGATAAACCTGCAGTTACAAATTTGGAAACTTGCTTTTTACTTTTTAAGATAATCGTTAATGGACCTGGCCAAAAAGCCTCCATTAACTTTTTTGCACCTTCTGGAATTTCTTCAATTAATTCATCTAGCTGATTATTGTTTGCTATATGTACGATTAACGGATTATCACTGGGTCTTCCTTTTGCTTGAAAAATCAGTTGAACTGCCTCATCTGAAAAAGCATTTGCTCCTAATCCATAAACTGTTTCCGTTGGGAAAGCAACAACTTGTCCAAGCTGCAATATTTTGGCTGCATCCACAATCTGTGGGTAAATTTTATCTTTATTCACAGAATTATCCACATTCCAACATTTCGTTTCCATGATTAACACCTCGCTTAAAAGTGAATATTAGTGTATATATTACAAATTTAGACAATACAAAATGAATGAAAAGCAAGTCTTATCCACAAATTGTGGATAAAACTTGCTAATTTGTGGACAACTTTGTGTATAGTTCTTTTTGATATACTAATACATATTCATTCTTAATTGTATTTTGATAATGTTCCATTTCTTTAATATGAAGCGAAACATCTTCCTCATCTGTCGGTTGAAATCCTAATAAAAGGAATAAATCCTGAACAACATTTTGTTTAGTTAACAAATAAACATGAGAGATCATTTCCTCTTTTAGTTTATCAAGAACACTTTGTAAAAAGACTACCATATGCTGTGAATAAATGGTAGGTGCAACTACTAATGATCTTAATAGTGCTTCATTTTTATACTGTTCATAACCAATGACAGCCTGAGCTGTTCCTACCTCGTCCTCCAATATAAAAAAGGATTCCTGTTGTTCTTGAAGTCCATTTGTAGAAAGTCCAGCTTGTCCTAAAAAAGAAAAAATCGTTTCAAAATCTGATGGTAAAGATGATCTTATTTTCATGAAAGAACCTCCCTAATATGCTTGTAATAACTTATGCACATAGGGAGATGTCTAGAACTAAAATAATTGTTTGAACATGTGGACAAAAAAGCTTTCGACTTTAATATCTTCTTCTTGTTCCATTGTCGGTACTGCAGCTACCTCTACAGTTTCTTCAGTCGATTCTTCTTTAATACTAGATTCAACTTCAGTAGACTGCTCTTTTTCGTTAGATTCTTCTTTTAAATATGAAAATCCTTTACCTTCCTCTGGTTCTTCAATCATTGTTTCCTTTTCAACGTTTTGTTGTGTTTGAAGGGAATCAACAGTTGCATCACCATTTGAAAAATCTAAGAAACATAATGGAGGAAATAATACACACCACCAGTTTGCACCTTGTCCAGCACCTAGTTTAATTAATACAGCTTCATAGTCACCTGCTGGGTACAAAAAACTACCGTATAGCTTTGTTGGAAACTTTACTTTTTTAGAATACGTAATCGTAAATGTTTGCTTAGAACCTTCTTCTTTTAAAACGCGTTGGACTGTTTTCTCTAAATCTGGAATATGGCTTTGAATGACTTTTTGTCCTTCTTCAAAGCTAGTCAAATCCTTTACCCAAGTATTAATCTGAGCATTAACTTCATCTCTTACTTTACGTTTTAATGCCTGATCTCCACTAGAATCACTATTTGCTAGAATTCGTAAACGTACCGCCTTCTTAGGAATAACAACCATTTCATTACCCTTTGCGTTTGTATCTTGAAGTGGCACTAAAACAGACGAACTGATTAATAATATAATAAATAAAGAAATTATTTTATAAGTAGTTTTCATTTTTGATTTCGCTTTATATCTTCTCATTTTATCTCCACCATCCCTCTAGGAAACAGTTTAGACAAAATGATAAATTCTTAAACACTACTATTCTATTTTTTTGTATCTAAACTTATTGCATGCCTAATAGATTTCTTCTTAGGTTTGATTAAATCATTTTTAATATAGTCAATAATGAGCTCTGCAACATTAATTCCAGTACATTTCATGATTGCTTTCATGTGAGCATTAGAGTTTACTTCACAAACTATCGCCTTGTCATTTTCACCAAACAATAGGTCAATGCCAGCAAAGTCTACTCCTAAAATTTTTGCACATCTTAGTGCAAGTTCTTTTTGATACTCTGTCGGCTCGTATGCAAATGCCTCCCCACCTAACTCAGCATTAGCACGAAAATCTGTATCAGAACTACGGAGCATAGATGCAACTACACGATCTCCAACGACATATAGACGCATATCTCTACCTTTACTAGATTCAATAAACTCTTGGTAAAGATGCGGGACATATTGTAATTCATCTACTTTTTTAAGAAATTCTTCGCGATTATGGATTAAATACACTTGCATCCCAAAAGAACCATATGATTCTTTTAGGACAAATGGATAACCTAATTCTTGCTCAACGACATCATAAAAAGAGTAGTCTGTAACTTTACAGCTTGGATAGACTAATGGAGCATTAATCGTTTTTGGCATTGGCACTTCATATTCAGATAAAATTTGATATGTTAATGACTTATTATCACAGTTTTTAATAGCTAATGCAGAATTATATACCTTAAATCCCATAATCTCTAAATGACGAGCTAAAGCTGTATCTTTGTCCCAGTATATAATAAAATCTGGCTTTTCTTCACTGTATATTCCTTTTAAAATTGGCTTACCCTTTTCAATAACAGGGACCAGCTCATGATGCTTTACTAATTTTGTATTTAGACCTTTACTTGCACAAATATCTTGCAAATTAAAGAATAAATCCATAAATTTTGAGGACGTAACATGCCCATTGTAAACAATCCAGCCATTTAAACTTGTCATATACTCACTCAACTTTCTAAACGAAATCATTAAAATGTAAGTTTAGTAATTCATTTCATCATATATACCATACGATCTTTGCCATTAATATCAAAGACAACTTCAACTTGTGCATGATTAAAGATGTTTCTCAATATCTTTGCAACAGGTTCTCCTTGACCAATTCCTACTTCAAAAGCGACTAATGCTTTATGATTTAAAACCTTAGGTAAATCCGTTGCAAATCGACGATAAAAATCAAGTCCATCTTCACCGCCAACTAGCGCGCGATATGGCTCATGCTCCTTTACAACCTCATCTAATTGCAACCAATCCTGGTGAGGTATATATGGAGGATTCGAAACGACAATATCGACTTTTTTGTTTTCATCTATAAAATAATTTAACAAATCATTATGAAGAAAATTAACATTCGCCCCTAAATGAAGTGCGTTTTGCTTAGCAACCTCAATTGATTCCTCCGCAATATCAACAGTATGAACTGTAAGTTGTGGATTTTCAAGAGCCAGTGAAATAGCAATTGCTCCACTACCGGTACCTACATCAACAAGCTCTAAATGATCTGTTCGGTCCCAGAGTTTATGAATACGTTCAAGGACACCTTCAACTAATTCTTCAGTTTCAGGCCTCGGAATTAACACTTCATTATTTACAATAAATTTTCTACCATAAAAATATTCGTATCCAATTAAATACTGAATTGGTTCACCTTCAATATGTTTTTGTACCAATTCTTGAAATTGCAACCAATGCTCATCTTTTAAATCTTCTCTCATATTACTCAATAATTGCGTTCGGTTGTAATCTAAAATATGCTTTAATGCTATTTCGCCCACATTTTCATCTCGTCCGTGTCTTTGTAAAAAAAGAGAAGCCCATTTTAGGGCTTCGTATATCTTTGTTGTCATTATTGACTTTGTTCCATTCTTTTTGCTTGATCATCCATAATAAGTGCATTAATAATTTCGTCAATCTTACCTTCGACGATTTGATCAAGCTTTTGAATTGTTAAACCAATTCTGTGGTCAGTAACACGGTTTTGTGGGTAGTTATAAGTACGAATACGTTCAGAACGATCACCCGTTCCAACAGCTTGTTTACGGTTTTGATCGTACTCTGCTTGAATTTCTCGTTGGAATTTATCATAAACTCTTGCACGAAGAACCTTCATCGCTTTTTTCTTTATTTTTAATTTGTGACTTTTCATCCTGACATGATACAACCGTATTTGTAGGAATATGCGTTAAACGAACTGCGGACATCGTCGTATTTACTGATTGTCCTCCAGGTCCACTTGAAGCAAATGTATCTACACGAATATCTTTATCATGGATTTCAATTTCAACTTCTTCAGCTTCTGGTAAAACAGCAACAGTTGCCGTAGAAGTATGAATACGTCCACCTGATTCCGTTTCAGGTACACGTTGAACTCGGTGAGCTCCATTTTCAAATTTCAACTTCGAAAACGCACCTTTACCATTAATCATAAAGATAACCTCTTTAAAGCCACCTAATTCAGTGTAGTTACCTTCAATAATTTCTGTTTTCCAACCATTTACCTCTGCAAATCGGCTGTACATACGGTATAGTGTCGCGGCGAATAATGCTGCCTCATCTCCACCCGCTGCACCACGAATCTCAACGATAACGTTTTTATCATCGTTAGGATCCTTTGGAATTAGTAATATCTTTAATTGTTCTTCAAGCTCTTTTGATTCTGCTTCAAGTTCATTTAATTCTTCTTTTACCATTTCACGCATATCAGCATCAAGCTTATCTTCAAGCATTGCTTTTGCGTCTTTAATCTGTTCTTTTACAGATTTGTACTGACGATATGCATCAACTGTTTCTTGAATATCTGACTGCTCTTTAGAGTATTCACGTAACTTCTTTGAATCGTTTATTATTTCAGGATCACTTAGTAATTCATTTAATTTATCATAGCGATCTTCTACTGCTTGCAATCGATCAAACATAACTTTCACCTCGACATTTTCGTCTTAATATAGTTACTTTATAATATTTGTAGATTTTCACTAAAGGATGCTCAATTTTCTAACCAATCATTATCTTTTTAAGACTATTTATCAAATAATCATATTAAATAACAAATAAGATAGAGAAAGATCAAACTTAATCGTTTTGATTTTGGAATGCTGGTTCTGTTCGATGAGAATTTGTAGGTACTTCGTGACAGTGGCGACATCTTGGCTCATAAGATTCAGATGCTCCTACTAAAATAATAGGGTCCTCAAATAAAGCCGGCTTACCATTAATTAATCTTTGTGTTCTACTTGCAGGTGAACTACAAACCGCACATACTGCATTTAATTTTGTTACATGCTCAGCAATGGACATAATTTCAGGTACCTTTCCGAATGGTAACCCTCTAAAATCCTGATCAAGGCCTGCGCAAATTACTCTTTTACCCATATTGGCTAATTGCTGAACAACGTTAAATATTTCATCATCAAAAAATTGAATTTCATCTATTGCTACAACCTCAACCTCATCTGTTACATACTTAAGAATTTGAGATGAGTGTGTTAATGCATAAGCAGGTACCTTCATACCTGTGTGAGACACAACTTCAACTTCACTATATCTGTTATCAATCGATGGTTTAAATGTTACACAACTTTGTTTAGCAAACTGTGTACGACGAACACGGCGGATCAACTCCTCTGATTTACCAGAAAACATACTCCCGCAAATCATCTCTATCCAACCATTTTTTCTCATCATAAACATTAAGAGTCTCACCTTTCTAAATCAGTTCTATGTCTAATTACATTATTTTTTATCTTTAAGATGTTTCATGTAAGTATTCAATTTATTTATATAAAAATTCTTTTTATGAATTAAATTATTATGTTAAAGGACTATAAATGCGTAAAAAAAGCAGGCAAAGTAGCAATAACTCGCCTGCTTTTCATCTTTATTACCTTAAGACTTAAGACCGTATTTTTTGTTGAAACGTTCAACACGTCCTGCAGCGTTAGCAAATTTCTGACGACCAGTGTAGAATGGGTGAGAATCAGAAGAAACCTCAACTTTGATAAGAGGGTAAGTGTTACCATCTTCCCATTCGATTGTTTCGCTAGAATATTTTGTAGATCCGCTTAAGAACTTGAAGCCAGTGTTAATATCCATAAACACGACTTTCTTGTAATCAGGATGAATATTTGCTTTCATGTTTTTCATCTCCTTCCGCCCTGAAATCCTTGAAATCAGAGTTATCAAATCATGTGTATACCACATAATTTACATTTAACATACAAATGAAATTATAGCAACTAACCCGGGAGAATGCAACCCACTATTTTTCAGTAAGGATGCCTATATCTACCAACTATTTATTAGTGACTGGTGTTTTTTTACTTTCTTCTGTCATCGTATTGAAGAATTCTTCATTTGTTTTTGTTTGACGAAGCATTCTAAAATATCTTTCAACAAAATCAGGTATATCTGACATAGTTTTTCTCATTAGCCATAACTTGTCTAAATGATCTTTAGGGATTAGTAGATCCTCTTTACGTGTTCCAGATCTACGTATATCGATAGCTGGGAATATTCTACGTTCAGCTAGAGAACGATCTAAATGCAGCTCCATGTTCCCAGTTCCTTTAAATTCCTCATAGATCACATCATCCATACGTGAACCTGTGTCTATTAATGCCGTAGCTAGAATTGTTAAGCTACCACCTTCTTCAATATTACGTGCTGCACCAAAAAAGCGTTTTGGACGGTGGAATGCAGCTGGGTCAATACCTCCAGATAATGTACGACCACTTGGTGGAATGACTAAGTTGTATGCACGAGCTAGACGAGTAATACTATCCATAAGAATGATAACATCTTTCTTATGTTCTACTAATCTCATAGCACGTTCAAGAACTAACTCAGCTACTTTAATATGGCTATCAGGTGTTTCATCAAAAGTTGAGCTAACAACATCACCTTTAACCGAACGTTCAATATCCGTTACTTCCTCTGGACGTTCATCAATAAGTAATACAATTAATTCTGCTTCCGGATGATTTGTTGTAATACTATTTGCAATTTCTTTTAATAGTTCTGTTTTACCTGCTTTTGGTGGAGCAACAATTAAACCACGTTGACCGAATCCTACCGGGGCAATCATATCAATAATACGAGTTGAAAACTTCGCTGGAGTTGTTTCAAGCTTCATTTGTCTATTTGGATATAATGCAGTTAGTCCAGGGAAGTGAACGCGCTCTTTTGCGTTTTCAGGATCATCACCATTAACCGCTTCCACTTGTAGTAAACCAAAATATCTTTCGTTTTCTTTTGGTGGACGTACTTTTCCAGAAACTTTATCACCGTTACGCATATCAAATCTTCTAATTTGAGATGCAGAAATATAAATGTCTTCTGAACTTGGTGAATAATTGATTGGTCTTAAAAATCCATATCCTTCAGAAGGAATGATTTCTAGTACACCTTCCATGAATAATAATCCATCTTTTTCTGCCTGTGCTTTTAAGATGGCAAATATTAATTCTTTTTTTGTCAATTTGCTGTAATACGAAATCTTCATTACTTTCGCATGTTCATACAAATCTTTTAACTTCATGTTTTCTAATGCAGAGATTGTTAAACTCATACAACACCACTCTTTACTTTTATTCAATCATATAAGGATTATCTTAATTCGGAAGGTTATTTAGAAGGTTTTTTGAAGGAAACTTACATAAAGTAACTTATTCTTTAGTGTAACCTTTTCCCCTAAAAATATTCTAAGTAATTAGAATCAATAGGTTTACTATCTATTGAGATTATAATTCGAAAGGGTTTTTTATGCCAACTATTTTTCTATCTAATAAATTAACAACTCTTTCCTGTGGGAAATAAAGGAAAGAGTTGTTATTCTAATATATTCTTAAATGTATATATCTGATAAAAGAAGTATGTTGATCTCCGTTCCAGGTTGCTCGCTTTCCATGGGGCGTGAGCCTAAGCCTCATATCCCATCAGATTCATGCAATCTTTCGTTACAACCAACTTCTAATTTTATATTTAAAAAGTTCCTTACTTTATAACTAAGTTAGGTTTTTTGTTTAGGCTGTGACGACCGTCTACAAAGCGCACTGTGCCTGATTTAGCACGCATTACTAGTGAATGAGTTGTTCCTACATTCCCTTTGTATTGAACACCTTTTAGTAGTTCACCGTCTGTAACACCTGTTGCAGCAAAGATCGCGTCATCACCTTTTACTAGGTCATCCATATATAATACACGGTCTGGGTCTTCTATACCCATTCGTTTACAGCGAGCAATTTCTTCTTCATTTTGTGGTAATAACTTTCCTTGAAGTTCTCCACCTAAACATTTTAATGCAACGGCTGAGATTACCCCTTCAGGCGCGCCGCCGCTACCAAATAATATATCTACACCAGTGTGATCAAAAGCTGTGTTAATTGCTCCCGCTACATCTCCGTCATTAATTAATTTGATTCGAGCACCAGCTGCGCGAATTTCTTCAATTAACTTTTCGTGACGAGGTCTATTTAAAACTGTTGCTACTACTTCATTAATGTTTTTACCTTTAGCATTTGCCACAGCAGTTAAGTTCTCAAGCACTGTTGCATTAATGTCGATTTTCCCTACTGCTTCAGGACCTACTGCAATTTTTTCCATGTACATATCTGGAGCATGCAATAAATTACCATGATCTGCAATTGCGATAACTGCTAATGCATTCCACCCACCTGAAGCTACGATATTTGTGCCTTCTAAAGGATCAACTGCCACGTCTACTCTTGGTCCATAGCCATTTCCAAGCTTTTCACCAATGTAAAGCATTGGAGCCTCGTCCATTTCTCCTTCTCCAATCACAACTGTACCTTTCATTGGAATCGTATCAAATACGTCACGCATTGCTGTTGTTGCAGCATCATCTGCTTCATCTTTCTTACCAAGACCCATCCATTTTGCTGAAGCAAGTGCAGCAGCCTCTGTAACACGAACTAACTCCATTGATAAACTTCTTTCCACTTCAAACTCCCCCTTTGATGAAATGCGAAGTCGCACTAGCAAACTCTATGTGATAAAACGATCCATGAAAAGAGCATGCTTTCTTTTTAACTTTTATTTTGAAACTGTAAGAGCTTTCCGTCATCATTATACAACGAAAACTATGTATCCGTCTGATTAAATTAAAATGAAGCTTAAATAAAACCATTCATTATGCATTTTTTAGTTGCTCTACCTCTTGCTGCGTTAATTGAACACGCCATACATTGGCACCTAGGCCTAATAGTTTTTCTACTAAATCTTCATATCCACGATCTACATGCTCTAAACCAGTAAGCTCTGTTTTTCCATCAGCAATCAAACCAGCGATAACCAAAGCGGCACCGGCTCTTAAGTCACTTGCTTTCACTCGACCGCCTTGTAGTGAAGTTGGTCCAGATATAATTGCAGTGCTACCTTCAACCTTGATTGTAGCGCTCATTCGTCTCAGTTCATCGATATGTTTAAATCGAGCACCGTAAATTGTATCTGTTATAACTGCAGTCCCATTAGCTTTAGTTAATAAGACAGAAAAAGGCTGCTGTAAATCTGTAGGAAAACCAGGATATACTAATGTCTTAATATCAACTGCTTTCAAAACTTTACTTGTCCCAGTTACAATAATCTGGTCATCATTTGTATCAATTTGGATATTCATTTCTCTCATTTTCGCAATAAGAGATTCTAAATGATGTGGAATGACATTATCAACAACAACGCTATCGCCTTCTTGAACTGTTGCAGCTGCTAAAATAGCATATGTTCCTGCTTCAATTCTATCTGGGATAATTGTATGTGTACATCCAGAAAGTGATTCTACTCCATCTATTCGAATTACATCCGTACCTGCACCTTTGATTTTCGCACCCATGCTTGTTAATAATGTTGCTACGTCTACAATTTCAGGCTCTTTTGCAGCATTTTCTATAACTGTTCTACCATTTGCTAGCACCGCTGCTAACATGATATTGATTGTTGCCCCTACACTTACTACATCTAAGTAAATTCGAGCTCCCTTTAATTCTTCTGCTCGTAAATAAATTGCACCTTGTTCGTTCGTTACTTTTGCACCAAGTGCTTCAAAACCTTTTATATGTTGGTCGATTGGTCTTGGACCTAGATAACATCCTCCTGGCAAACCAATAACTGCTTGTTTAAATCTACCTAACATTGCCCCCATTAAATAATAAGAAGCACGTAGTTTTTTAACCTTTCCACTAGGAAGTGGCATTGCGACCATATTTGATGGATCAATTATAATCTTTTCATCTGACATCTCTACTTGACCACCAATTTCCTCTAACAGGTCGCATAAAGTTTGTACATCAGAAATAGAAGGAACCCCTTCAAGTGTTACAGGTGAACTTGCTAAAATTGTTGCAGGAATTAATGCTACAGCACTATTTTTCGCACCACTAACTCGAATTGTTCCTTTTAAAGGTATACCGCCTTCTAACACAAGCTTTTCCATAGTATACTCCCTTCTAAATGAGCAGAAGAAAACAGGGAGAGATGTAAGAAAGATATCTCTTCTAATTCCCTAATTATTGTCTACCTATTTTCTCCAATTTTCTATCTCTCTAATCTTAGTTTATACGAGACGTAACTTCTAATGTAAAGTCTTTTGTTTGAACGTTAATACATTAATGCTCTATTGCTTCTTCCATCCAAACTAGTAAATCATTCATTTTTAAATTATAAATTACTACATTTAATATAAAAAATTTCAGAGACCTAACAATATGTATACCAATAATAATTTAATGGTTTCTTTAACCTGTTTTAAGATATTCTCTATTTTATTTCGAAAACCTTCTACTAGGCTATGAAGTATTCTCATAAAAAATTGCTAAAAAAGAAAACCGTCTAAATAGTTTTAGACGGTTTCATTATTTTCAATATAACATAATTCATTCGATAACTCTTTAAATTATGCTTTGTTGCTTGTACCAAACTCACGAATTTTACCAGTAACAGTAGCGATAATCGCTTCACGTCCAGGTCCGATCACTTTACGAGGATCATATTGGTTTTGATCTTTAGCGATGAATTCACGAACAGCTTTGTTAAAAGCAATTTGGTTTTCAGTATTAACGTTGATTTTCGCAGTACCGCGAGCAATCGCTTTTTGAATTTGTTCAGTAGGAATTCCAGTACCACCATGTAATACTAATGGTACATTTGTTTCTTTACCAACCTGTTCCATCTCGTCGAAACCTAATTTAGGTTCACCTTTGTATGGTCCGTGAACAGATCCTAAAGCAGGAGCTAGGCAATCAATACCAGTACGTTCAACTAATTCTTTACACTCAGCAGGATCAGCATAGATGATGTCACCTACAACATGATCTTCTTGCCCACCAACTGTACCTAATTCAGCTTCTACAGAAACACCTTTTGAGTGTGCATATTCAACTACTTTTTTAGTAGTTTCTACGTTTTGCTCAAATGGATCATGTGAAGCATCAATCATTACAGATGTGAAACCTGCATCGATTGCAGCTTTACATACGTCATAGCTTGAACCGTGGTCAAGATGGATTGCAACTGGAACAGTTACTTTTAAATCAATTAATAGACCTTCTACCATTTTTACAACAGTATTAAATCCGCCCATATACTTTGCTGCACCCTCAGAAACACCAAGGATTACTGGAGATTGTTCTCTTTCAGCAGCAGTAAGAATAGCATAAGTCCATTCTAAGTTATTGATATTATATTGACCAACTGCATACTTACCTTCTTTTGCTTTATTAAGCATTTCAGTCATAGATACTAAAGGCATGATAAGCCCTCCTTCTAATCTTTTATATAAGTTAAATTTTGTACCCATAATCGTACTAACAAGAATAGATTGCAACAAATTGTTCTTTATTATGTATTTTGATAGGTACCTCTATCACTTACTAAGAATACAAAAAATGATACGAAAATACAACAGTTATCCATTAATGTTCGTATTATCTTAACATTTTAGACAATTATGTATGATATATATAGTTTTTTTACGCTATTTCCGAAAACGCTTTCAAAAAGCGCAGTGTAAATAAAAAACAGATGGTCTTTTGCCATCTGCTAGTGTTATTGAAGAGATTGAGGTTGAGAAGTATGTTCTCTAACCACTTTTTTAATTTCATCAATATCAAATGGCTTTGGAAAATATCGAAGTGCTCCTAGTTTTTTAGCTTCTTCAATAATGTCTAATTCACCATAAGCTGTCATTAAAATAACTTTAATCTCTTTGTTAATCTCTTTAATACGTTTTAAAATTTCTACTCCGTCCATGCCTGGTATTTTCATATCAAGAATTACTAAGTCGGGACAATCTTTAATGACAATATCGATTGCTTGAAAACCGTTGGCAGCCTGAAAAACTTCGTAACCTTCTTTTTTGAAAATCTCATGTAGTAGTAAACGAATTCCGTACTGATCATCTACAATTAATAACTTGTTTCCCAAAATTAGTACCACCTCTCTTAACCAGATCTGACTACATGCAAAAAATACATATTCCCCTAAATTTTTACATTCTATTTAGAAGTCCTATTTTCCTGCATCTTTTCGTAATTTTTATAAATTATTACTTTTTGAATGATTTAATTCGATACCTACTTTACAGTATAATGGTTAGCACATACTTTTTTAAGAGGGAGTACACAAAATGTTAAAAATTTTTACAACACAACTAAATGGTGTTTTTCAAAAGATATTAAAGCAAGAAGATGTATTTGAAGATGCTTCTCGCTTTTTAGCACAAGCAATTGTTGGCGAAGGAAAAGTTTATGTACACGGTGCAAAAGAATTTTCAGGAATCGTTTCTGAAATCAAATACGGAGAAGATACACCCCAATCATTTGAACCTTTATTTGAAGAAAGCCGAATGAAATCATTATCTTCAGTCGATCGTGTCCTCTTATTTGCGAAGCAGGCAGATGATGAAGAAGTTATTCAAATTGCAAATACACTAACCAAAAACGGAATTGGCTTTGTTGTCGTTTCTACAGTAATTGAGAATGATTCATTATCAGATCTTGCTGATATTTTTATTAATTATGAACTAACTCGTAAATTAGTACCTACTGAAGAAGGCGACCGTATTGGTTTACCGATTTTATTAACAGGATTATTTATTTATCATTGCATACTTTTAACAATCAATGAAATTTTGGCCGATTTTGAATAATTTAAAAACACCCAACACAAATCAAAGTGTTGGGTGTTTCATTCATAAGATTATTTTTTATTATTTAAAGAAGCTCCAACGAAGTCTCTAAATAATGGTTGTGGTCTATTTGGACGTGAAATAAATTCCGGGTGGAATTGAGATGCCACAAACCAAGGATGATTTGGTAACTCAATAATTTCAACTAAACGGCCATCAGGGCTAGTACCTGAGAATACAAATCCAGCTTGTTCCATTTGTTGACGGTATTCATTGTTGAACTCATAACGATGACGATGACGTTCGTAAACTACTTCATCACCATAAGCCTCATATGCCTTCGTACCTTCAATCAGTTTACATGGGTATAAACCTAAACGTAAAGTTCCACCTAAGTCTTCAACGTCTTTTTGCTCAGGTAAAAGGTCAATGATTGGGTAGTTAGTTGTCGGATCAATTTCAGCAGAATGAGCACCTTTCATTCCTAGTACATTACGAGCATATTCAATAGATGCAATTTGCATTCCTAAACAAATTCCTAAGAATGGTACGTTGTTTTCTCGAGCAAATTGAGCAGTTAGAATTTTACCTTCTACTCCTCGATCACCAAAGCCACCAGGTACAAGGATACCATCAACATCACTTAATAATTCACTTACATTATTCGTTGTAACTTCTTCAGCGTTAATCCATTTAATTTCAATTTCACTATCAAAAGAATAACCAGCATGTTTTAATGCTTCAGCTACAGAAATGTAAGCATCTTGTAATTCTACATATTTACCTACAAGTGCAATTTTTGTTGATTTAGTTAGATTTTTAACTTTATCTACTAAAGCAATCCATTCTGTCATATCTGGTTCGTTTGTTTTTAATTTTAAATGTTCACAAGCGATCGCATCTAAACCTTGAGCTTGTAGAGCTAATGGAATTTCGTAAAGTGTTTCTGCATCTACACATTCAATTACATCTTTTGCATCAACATCACAGAATTGAGCGATTTTATCTTTCATTTCTTGTGGTACAGATGTTTCAGAACGTAATACGATGACATTTGGTTGAATACCAATGCTACGAAGTTCTTTTACAGAATGTTGTGTTGGTTTCGTTTTTAATTCACCAGCTGCTTTTATATATGGAAGAAGTGTACAATGAACGTACATTACATTTTCTCGACCTACATCACCTTTAATTTGACGAATTGCCTCAATGAAAGGTAATGATTCGATGTCTCCTACTGTTCCACCAATCTCAGTAATGACAACATCAGCATTTGTTTCGCGACCTGCACGGAAAACTTTATCTTTAATTTCATTTGTAATATGAGGAATAACTTGTACTGTGCCCCCTAAATAATCTCCACGACGTTCTTTTTGAAGTACTGTAGAATACACTTTACCGCACGTAACATTATTAAATTTAGTTACATTGATATCAACGAAACGTTCATAGTGACCTAAATCTAAATCTGTTTCCGCTCCGTCATCTGTTACGAAAACTTCACCATGTTGATAAGGACTCATTGTTCCTGGATCTAAGTTGATATACGGATCAAACTTTTGAATTGTTACATTTAATCCTCTGTTTTTTAATAGTCGTCCTAAAGATGCTGCAACAATCCCTTTACCAAGAGAAGAAACTACGCCACCTGTTACGAAAATATACTTTGTCATAATTGAGCCCCTTTCATTTTTTTAGCATTCGTAATTTTATTTTTCTTTAGTAGAAATACAAAGCTAAATTTATAAAAATTTAATTAATAACATATTTTTATGTATGCTTTATTGTCGTCCAAAATAGGATTATTTCATGCAGGTTAACATGATTTATCTATTTAAAAACAACAAAACAAACCATCCATAAAAGGTTGATACATCAAGTTTCTCGTTAAAAAAATAAAGACGCCCCCTATATAATATAGGGAGCGTCAAATATATTTCGTTCTTTTTTAAAGAGCCCAATAAGAATTGTACTTATTCACTATCTAAAAGTCAAGAACTTATAGTTCTTCTTCTTCATCAAGTTCTTCTAATTCTTCCTCTTCATCTTCTAAATCTAAATCTTCGTCATCTAAATCTATATCTTCATCTTCATCGATTTCTTCGTCATCAAACTCATCAACAACGTCATCAACAAGATCATCATCTAGTTCATCTAACTCAACTAAATCTTCATCTTCTTCAAAATCTTCATCATCTGCAGAATCAAATTCAGCAAAATCATCATCTTCTTCAAACTTTTTAGCACGTTTCTTCTTAGGTTTCGCTACTGGTAATACTTCCTCTTCAGCTTGATCATACGGATACCAAGCACGTAGGCCCCAACGAGTTTCACCTAAACATACAAAACGACCATCGATGTTTAATTCAGTATAAAATTGAGGAAGCTTTTCTAAAAGCTCGTCTCTTGTTACACCTAATTCTGACGCCATGCGGTCTACTAAATCATAAAAAGAAAACGGTTCTTTTGTTTCAGAGAATAATTCATATGATAATTCAATTAACGATAATTCTTTTAATTGCTCTTCCGAGTATTGCTTTAAACTCAAAGGTAAGCACTCCTTTAAAAATAATATTTTTAACGTAAATTAATCACATTATGTATAAATTTTACTTGTTAGTTATAAAATACATATCTTTCATTATAAACAAAAGTATATTAAATATGCTAGCACCTAGACTATATTTTTCGATATTACCCTATTTTTTAATGAAAAAATGATAAATGAGCGTCAAAAAGACGCCCATTTAATGAATAAGTTTTTACATATTTCTTCTATACTGTCCGCCAACTTCATAAAGTGCTTGCGTTATTTGACCTAAACTAGCAACTCTTACAGTATTCATTAACTCTTCAAATAGATTTCCATTTTGTCGAGCTACTTGCTTTAAACGTTCTAATGCAGCATTTGCTTCCGAACCATGTTTCGTTTGGAAACCAGCAACATGATCAATCTGTGATTGCTTTTCGTCATTACTAGCTCTTGCAATCTCCATTGAATTAATAGAATCCATTTGTTCATTCGGATTGATATATGAATTAACACCAATGATTGGAAGTTCACCATTATGCTTTAACGTTTCATAGTATAGAGATTCTTCTTGAATCTTACCACGCTGATATTGAAGCTCCATCGCACCTAATACGCCACCACGGTCACTAATTCTTTCAAACTCTTTTAAAACTGCTTCTTCTACTAAGTCTGTAAGTTGCTCGATAATAAATGATCCTTGGATTGGATTTTCATTTTTTGATAATCCGTTTTCTTTTTGAATAATAAGCTGGATTGCCATTGCGCGTCGAACAGACTCTTCTGTAGGCGTCGTAACAGCCTCATCGTAAGCGTTTGTATGAAGCGAGTTACAGTTATCATATAAAGCCATTAAAGCTTGTAATGTAGTTCGGATATCATTAAACGCCATTTCTTGGGCATGTAGTGAGCGTCCTGATGTTTGAACATGATATTTAAGTTTCTGACTTCTCTCAGAAGCACCATACTTCTCTTTCATCGCTACTGCCCAAATACGGCGCGCAACTCTTCCAATTACTGAATACTCAGCATCTAATCCATTGCTAAAGAAGAATGATAGGTTATGTGCAAAATCATCAATTTTCATTCCACGACTTAAGTAATATTCAACATAAGTAAATCCATTAGATAAAGTAAATGCTAGCTGTGATATTGGATTTGCTCCAGCTTCAGCAATATGATATCCAGAAATTGATACTGAATAGTAATTACGAACTTTATGATCAATAAAATATTGCTGAATGTCGCCCATCATTTTTAACGCAAACTCTGTAGAGAAAATACAAGTATTTTGACCTTGGTCTTCTTTTAGAATGTCAGCTTGAACTGTTCCACGAACTTTTTGTAATGTTGTTACTTTTACTTCTGTAAATTCCTCTACAGTTAAAATTCGCCCTAGTTCCTTTTCTTTTATTTCAACTTGCTGATGAATAGCAGTATTTAAAAACATCGCTAAGATAATTGGTGCAGGACCGTTAATCGTCATCGACACAGAAGTCATCGGATTACATAAATCAAAGCCTTTATATAATTCAATCATATTATCTAATGTACATACGCTAACGCCACTTTCACCAATCTTTCCAAAAATATCTGGTCGTGTTGCAGGATCCTCTCCATATAGCGTAACCGAGTCAAATGCTGTACTTAGACGCTTAGCAGGATCGTTTTCACATAAGTAGTGGAAACGTTTATTCGTTCGACTTGGTGGTCCTTCTCCCGCAAATTGTCTCTTTGGATCTTCATCTTGACGTTTAAATGGGAATACGCCTGCAGTAAATGGAAAATAGCCAGGAACGTTTTCTTTTGCTACCCATCTTAATAAATCACCATAATCGCGATAAGTTGGAACAGATATTTTTGGTATTTTCGTTCCAGATAAAGTCTTAGTTGTTAATTCAACTTTAATTTCTTTATCTCGAATTTTTTGTACCAGTTGATCTTGAGAATACGCTTCTTTGATTTGTTTAAAATGGTTTAATGCTTGTTTTGATGATGGTGCTAGAGAGTCTTCAAATTTCTGTTTTAACTCTACTAAAGTTCCTTTTCCATCTTCAACATTCAATGACTCTATTTCATTCAATGTTCCTTCAATTTGATATAACTTAGAAGCTTTAATTGCTTCTGCCTCAGTATTTTGATGGTAATTTCTAACTGTTTCAGCGATTTCCCTTAAATAAAAACGACGTTTACTTGGGATAATGACATGTTGTTTTTCGACATTTCCAGGTTGAATATATGTTGTTTTCCATTGTTTATTCACTTTCTTCTCAATCTCACCTGTTAATGCTAAAAATAAGTTATTCGTTCCTGCATCATTAAACTGACTTGCAATCGTTCCATACACAGGCATTGTTTCTAAATCATCATGGAATAAGTGACGACTACGTTGATATTGTTTTTGAACTAAACGTAACGCATCCTCAGAACCTTGACGTTCGAATTTATTGATTGCTATTAAATCAGCAAAATCAATCATATCGATTTTTTCTAATTGTGAAGGCGCTCCAAACTCACTTGTCATCACATATAAATGAATGTCACTAAATTGAGTGATTGCAGCATCCCCTTGACCGATCCCACTAGTTTCAACAAAAATTACATCGAAGTTTGCTGATTTTAAAATTGCTAAAGAGTCGCCAAGAGCATTTGAGATTTCTGACTGACTGTTTCTTGTTGCTAAGCTTCTCATATAAACATTAGGATGATGGATTGCATTCATTCGAATACGATCTCCAAGTAATGCCCCACCTGTTTTACGCTTTGTCGGATCGATTGAAACGATACCAATTGTCTTCTCGGGGAACTCTTGGATAAAACGGCGAACTAATTCATCTGTTAATGAACTTTTTCCTGCTCCACCAGTTCCCGTCATACCAATTACGACGCTATTGCTAACTTCTGATTTTTCTAAAGTAGCGGCCATTTCTAAACTTGAATCTAGAGAACCTTTGTTTTCAGCTAAAGTTATAAATCTAGCAATTTCCTTATGATTTGAAGCTGTAATTTGCTGCACATTTTCAATATCCTTTAGAGGAGGAAGGAAGTCTGTACTTTGTAACATGTGATTAATCATGCCTTGAAGTCCCATTGTTCGCCCATCTTCAGGAGAATAAATTTTTGTTATACCGTATGCTTCTAACTCTTCTTGCTCACGAGGAAGAATAACTCCTCCACCACCACCAAATAACTTGATGTGTGAAGCACCTCTTTCTTGTAGTAAGTCATACATATATTTAAAGTATTCCATATGTCCACCTTGGTAAGATGAAATAGAGATACCTTGTACATCTTCTTGAATCGCTGCATTTATAATTTCTTCAACCGAACGATTATGTCCTAGATGAATAACCTCAACACCATTTTCCTGCAATAATCTTCTTATCATATTGATGGAAACATCATGACCGTCAAATAAGCTTGATGCAGTTACAAAACGAATCTTATATTTAGCTTGATACTTTTCTACCATACTAATCAGCCTCCGTTATTATCATTACCTCGTTCAGAAAGAAAACTTGGTAAAAGGCTTTTCATCCCTCATACCAAGTTAATTTCACCTTTTGTACTACATAAAAGAATTTAGAATCTTATCACTTCTTATAGCATTCTAGAGATTACTAGCTTCTGAATTTCTTGAGTACCTTCATAGATCTGTGTAATTTTCGCATCACGCATGAAACGCTCCACAGGATAATCTTTCGTGTAACCATATCCACCAAATACTTGAACTGCTTCAGTTGTCACTTTCATTGCTGTATCTCCAGCAAATAACTTCGACATAGCAGACTCTTTACCATATGGAAGCCCATTAGACTCTAACCAAGCAGCTTGATAGGTTAATAGACGAGCAGCCTCTACACCAGTCGCCATATCCGCAAGTTTAAAAGCAATACCTTGTTGAGCAATAATTGGCTTACCAAATTGTACTCGTTCTTTTGCGTAGTCAACTGATGCATCTAATGCACCTTGTGCAATACCAACAGCTTGAGCTGCAATCCCATTTCTTCCTCCATCAAGTGTTTGCATGGCAACCTTAAATCCTTGCCCTTCTTCACCTAATAGATTTTCTGCTGGAATACGGCAGTCTTCAAAAATAATTTCTGTTGTCGGAGATGAACGAATTCCTAATTTACTTTCCTTCTTCCCAACTGAAAAACCTGGTGAATCACTTTCCACGATAAATGCCGATACTCCATGTTTATTCGTAGGATCAGTAATTGCGAATACAACATAAATCTCTGCTTCTCCACCATTTGTAATGAAAATTTTTGAACCATTTAATATATATTCATTTCCTTCTTTTCGGGCAGTTGTTCTCATTCCACCAGCATCTGAACCTGATCCTGGTTCTGTTAAACCGTAGGCACCAATTTTTGTCCCCTGTGCTAGCGGTTTTAAATATTTTTGTTTTTGTTCTTCAGTTCCAAATTTATAAATAGGCCAGCTTGCTAAAGATGTATGAGCAGACAGTGTTACACCTGTTGAAGCACATACTCTAGACAGTTCCTCAACTGCAATAACATATGCTAAATAATCACTACCGATTCCACCATACTCTTCTGGAAATGGAATTCCTGTTAATCCAAGCTCTGCCATTTGATTAAAAATATTTCGGTCAAACTTTTCATGCTCATCACGTTCAGCTGCAGAAGGTGCAACCTCATTTTTCGCAAAATCCCTTACCATTTTTCGAATCATTTCATGTTCTTCACTTAGACGAAATTGCATACTTTTCTTCCTCCATTATCATTAATAGGGTAGGGTTAAGGCGAAAAGATTTTAAGAATTAGAAAAAGACATTAATCCTTCTTCTATACACAATCTCTTACCTTTTTTCCTTATTTCAGTACTTTAAGAAGCCCAATATTACAAGAATACCGTCGAAATTTGTAAGCGTTACCATAATTGTTTGAATTCTGCTTTAATATGCAGTCTACATATTAAATAATTCTACAAAAACTTCAAAATCCCTTGTTATTTTTTGTAGAATTTTGAAAAATTAAAAAACAAAAAGGTTCGAAAAGAGAAAGAAGTTAGGATTAGTCTATAAAAACTAATCCCATTACCCTGTTCTTTTCTAACCAAGTGTCTTTAAACCCTCCTATACCTCTATTAACACTGCGTCGCCTTGCCCACCACCACTACAGATTGCTGCGATACCAAGTCCGCCACCTTGTGCCTTTAAAGCGTGTATGAGCGTAACAATAATTCTAGCTCCACTTGAACCAATTGGATGACCAAGCGCGATTGCTCCACCATTTACATTAATTTTATCTAGTGGTAAGTCAGCAATCTTTGCACTTGCTAATACAACAGCCGCGAAAGCCTCATTGATTTCAAATAAGCTTATATCTGAAACTTTTTTATTTGTCTTTTGAAGTAGTTTTTGAATCACATAACCTGGTGTTCTTGGAAAATCCTGTGCTTCAACTGCTATTGATTCTGTTGCAAGAATTTTAGCTAAAATCTTGTAGTTATTTAATTTAGCTTCATCCTCGCTCATTAATAATAGAGCAGATGCCCCATCATTAATACCGGGCGCATTTCCTGCCGTTATTGTGCCATCACGGTCAAATGCAGGGGAAAGCTTTGTCAATTTTTCAATTGATGTATCTTCTCTAGGACATTCATCAACCTCTATTTTTGTGATAGCGCCTTTTCTATCTTTTATTTCTACAGAAACGATTTCATCTTTGAACTTACCAGTATTTATCGCATTTACAGCAGATAAATGACTTCTTAATGCCCATTCATCTTGCTGCTGACGAGAGATCTCTTCGATTTTTGCAACATTATTACCATATGTACCCATATGAACACCTGTAAATGAGCAAGTGAGTCCATCAAACAAAACACCATCTTTTAATTCAGTGTTACCTAATTTATTTCCCCATCTTAATGTAGATTGATAAAACGGCGTATTACTCATTGACTCCATTCCACCCGCTATTACACGTTTACTTTCTCCAGAACGAATGAGTAAATCTGACAGCATAACACTTCGCATACCTGATGCACATACCTTATTAATTGTTTCTGTTCTTGTTTCCCATGGTAACCCCGCTTTGCGCAAAGCCTGCCTTGAAGGTAACTGGCCTTGTCCACCCTGTAAAACACTTCCCATTACAACATCATTTATTGATGAAAAAGGATGGTTTACCTCGTTTAATGCTGCTTGAATAGCAATTGCTCCTAAATCAGATGCACTAAAACTTTTTAACATCCCTCCAAAACGACCGATTGGTGTACGAACTGCACTGACAATAACTGTTTTACTCATATCAATCTACCCCCTTAGATTTTTATCTATTTCAACCTTCATTTGTCATAATCCTTTAAAAAATCATACTTTTAACAAAGAAAATGGTGTACGAGATGTACACCATTCCATTAATATTTTATGATTTTTAAAATTTATTTAGAACTTTCTTAAGAAGCTTGTGTTTGTTTTGAACCAAATATAGATAGTTCTAATAGTTCAGCTACATCAAGTGTTTGAACCTTCTCTTCCACTTCTTTCGCTTTTGTTCCATCAGATAACATTGTTAAGCAATACGGACAACCTGTACCAATCACATTCGGACTTACCGCTAGTGCTTGCTCTGTTCGTGTTACATTGATTCTATTTCCAACATGCTCTTCCATCCACATTAATCCGCCACCTGCACCACAGCACATGCCAGTTTCACGTTTACGTTCCATTTCAACCAATGTTACTCCTGGTATAGCTCGCAGGATATCTCTAGGCGCTTCATATACTTCATTATATCGACCTAAATAGCATGAATCATGGTAAGTAATGACTTGATTAACTTGATGTAATGGTTTTAATTTCCCCTCTTTTACCCATTCAGATAATAACTCAGTGTGGTGATATACCTCTACCGATAAACCAAAATCAGGATACTCATTCTTAAATGTGTTGTAAGCATGAGGATCAATCGTTACTAATTTACTTACTCCTGATTTTTCTATTTCAGCAATATTATTGTTTGCAAGCTCTTGGAATAAGAACTCCTGACCTAATCGTCTTGGTGTATCACCAGAGTTTTTCTCTTTATTACCTAATATCGCAAACTTAATGCCAGCTTCATTCATTAACTTCGCAAACGCTAAAGCAATCTTTTGACTGCGGTTATCATATGAACCCATTGATCCAACCCAGAATAAATACTCAATTTCTTCGCCCGCTTTTTGAGCTTCTTTTACTGTAGGAATGTGGATACTTTCGTCTAGCTCTCTCCAGTTCTCGCGGTCCTTACGATTTAATCCCCAAGGATTACCTTGGCGCTCAATATTCGTCATAGCACGCTGAGCATCTGGCTGCATTTTCCCTTCAGTTAGAACAAGATAACGGCGTAAATCAATAATTTTATCAACATGTTCATTCATTACCGGACACTGATCCTCACAGTTACGGCAAGTAGTACATGCCCAGATTTCTTCTTCTGTTATTACATCTCCAATTAGACTTGGATTATAGTCTACCAAAGTCGCAGCTGACTCTTGTTGTCCTTTACCAGCCGCAGCAAATGCTAACTGATTTCCTTTTGTATTCGAAAAGGCAACAGTTGGAACCCATGGAGCACGTGAAGTTACAACAGCCCCTGTTTCTGTTAGATGATTTCTTAATTTTAATATCAAGTCCATCGGAGATAACATTTTTCCTGTTCCTGTTGCTGGACAAACATTTGTACATCGTCCACATTCTACACATGCATATAAATCTATTAGTTGTGATTGTCGGAAGTCACTAATTTTACCAACACCAAATGTCTCTTGAGTTTCATCTTCGAAATCAATTTTCTCAAGCTTTCCAGGCTTAGATAAACGGTTAAAGAATACATTTGCAGGACCAGCAATTAAATGCGCATGCTTTGACTGCGGTACGTACACTAAGAATGTTAAAAGAGTGATTAAATGGATCCACCATGCTACATAAAAGAATGAGATTGCAAATGGTTCGCTAATACCACCAAAAATTGTCGCGATTACAGAAGCGATTGGTTCATGAAATGTAGCTCCTTCGCCGTCCCAAATTAACCCCATCCCATTGCCAAATAATGTAGATACCATCAATAAACCGATAAAGATTAATACTAAACCATTCTTCCATCCTCTTTTAAGACGGACTAGTTTTTCAATATATCTCCTATGGAATGCCCATATAACTGCTACTAATATTAACAAGGCAACTATTTCTTGAAAAAACGTAAATGCACCGTATAAAGGACCAAGTGGCAAATGAACTCCCGGAATTAGCCCTCTTAAAATAAAATCAAGTGCTCCAGCTTGAACTAAAATAAATCCATAAAAGAACAATACGTGAATGATTCCACTTTTTTTATCTTTAAGGAGCTTTTTTTGTCCAAATACATTCACCCAAATTTTCCCGAAACGTTCTTTGAAATTTTGTTCGAACTCTTCTTTTTTACCAAGTTTAATGTAAGCTAATCTAGTTGTAATTAGGTAAACGAATAAATATAGTGCATAACCAGTAATGGCTACGAACCCTAACGCATTTAAAAAATATAGAGCGTGATCCATGATGTATTCCTCCCCCAAATTAGGTTATAAATAAAACGCTTACTTTTTAAAAATTTATAACCATATTAATATTCTGACAATATATACTATTATTATATAATGAATGAGTATTCAGTCAATAGTTTTTCATGATAAATGAGCCCTTTTTCATATTCCGCTTTTTAAATGGTCATACTATCAACACGTACAAGATAAAGGAGTTTAATCATATGTTTCTTTTTATTTGTATTATTATAGCACTGCTATTGCTTATACTCCTTGCTGGTCTAGATCTTTATTTTGGCTATAAAGCTTTTCATAAACATGAAAAACCATGTCCATTTATAAGTAGAGACAGTCATACAAAATTAATTACTGACGGAAATGTCCTTTACAAGCACCTTCTAGACGACATCAAAGAAGCGACATCAAGTATAACGATGCTATTTTACATTATCCGAAATGATGATACTAGTGAACAATTCCTCACTTTACTTGAACAAAAAGCGCAGGAAGGCTGCCAAGTTAAGCTGTTGGTTGATTGGATTGGTAGCTTTGGTCTCAAACGAAAAAGAATTAAGCAATTAAAGGAAAACGGCGTAGAATTTCTTTTTAATCGACGTGCAGGCTTCCCATATACATTTTATCGATTGCAACACCGTAATCATCGGAAAATTACAGTGATTGATTCTAAAATAGGATACTTTGGTGGCTTTAATATCGGTAAAGAATACATAGGATTCGACGAAGTATTAGGTTATTGGAGAGATTATCATATCCGAATGACTGGTGAAGGTGTTAGAGACCTCCACGCACAATTTTTAATCGATTGGGTAAGAAGTGGCGGAATTTACTTTCCATTTGAAGTATCGGATGACGTCATTAAAGGGGATACAGAACACCATTTTTACTCTTCAGATTTTACTCGTATAGAATTACTTTACAAGGAACTTATAGACAATGCAGAAAAGCATATTTATATTGGAACTCCGTATTTTATACCAACTAAGAAGCTAATGAATTCATTACTAGCAGCACTTCATCGTGGTGTCGATATTTGTGTTATGGTTCCTGAAAAAGAAGACCACAGACTTGTAAAAGAAGCTTCTTTCCCTCATCTTTTACTCATTTTAGAGGGCGGGGGTAAAGTTTTTCATTATCAAAAAGGCTTTTTCCATGCCAAAGTTTTATTAATTGATGATTGTAGATGTGACGTTGGCTCAGTGAATTTCGATCGTAGGAGCTTATGCATTAACGATGAGTGGAGCTGTATTTTTTCAAGTAAACCATTTATATTAAAAATCAAAGAAATGTTTATAAAAGATTTGGAAAACACGAAAACATATCCGATTGATCATTATAAAAATACTTCATTTTTATGGAAATGTCGCAAGTTGATTTCTAAACTACTTTCTCCATTAATGTAAAAAAGCAATTTTGAGGTGGAAAATATGAAAATTCGCTTTGGATATGTGTCACATGCATTATCTTTATATAATTGTTCACCAGCAAAAACGCTCACTTTAACTCGTTATAAAGCAATGGAACAGAATGAAAGATTAGATAAATTAATGGATGTTACATCCCAAAATATTAAAAATACATTTAGAGCACTTCACTATAATGTAAGCCAGCAAATCCCTTTATATAGAATGTCATCTTCTATGGTTCCATTAGCAACTCATCCAGAAGTTGAATTTGATTATCTCAATATCTTTCTAGACCAATTTAAAGAAATTGGAGAATTTATAAAAAAAAATCAATTAAGAGTCAGCTTTCACCCAAATCAATTTACGCTTTTTACAAGTGATAAACCGCATATTACTGATAATGCAGTTATAGATATGGAATATCATTATAATGTTCTAGAAGCTATGGGAATAGCTAACCAGAGTGTGATTAACATTCATGTTGGTGGTGCTTATGGAAATAAGGAGCTTGCGGTCAATCGGTTTTTTGAAAATATAAAAAAACTACCTGCTCGTATTAAGAAACAAATGACACTTGAAAATGACGATAAAACATATACTACCGCTGAAACGCTTGAGATTTGTGTTAAAGAAAAAATCCCGTTAGTATTTGACTATCATCATCACATTGCAAATAACTGTGAAGAGCCATTAGAAAGCTTATTACCAAAAATTTATCATACTTGGGAATCAACTAGCTTAACACCTAAAATACATATTTCTTCTCCAAAATCAGATAAAGAATTTCGAGCTCACTCCGATTTAATCAATATCGATTTTATCAAACCATTTTTTGATCTAGCAAAAGCAATCGGCGAGGATATTGATATAATGATTGAAGCCAAAAAGAAGGATATTGCATTGCTACAATTAATGGATGATTTATCAAAAATCCGAGGCTACAAACGAATTGATGGAGGAACTATTGAAGTTTAAAACGATTGTAAGTACTCTCTTTTCAATTAATGTATGGAGCACCGAAATACATATTTAAAAATCAAAAAAACGCTTGGAATAGCTTCCTAGCGTTTTCTTTTGCAATCATCTCGATATTTATTTTGTTTTTGTCCTCGATCATGACCTTTGTTATATCTGTTATCTGGCTGGTTATTGGAATCATCTATACGATGGTTTTGAGCATTTTTTTTACGATCATTTGAATGATGATTCCCTTTACCTATCTGATGCCATCTATTATCATTTTTCTTGTTTTTTTTTGAAGAGTCGTTCTTCTTATCATCATGGTTATGTTTATTTTCTTGCTGCTTTTTGTTTTCTTGATGATTTTTATTAGACCCATTACCTGAATTTGAATGATTCTGTTTTTCTTTATTCTTATTACCCTTTTGATTCACTTGTTTCACAACGGTTTTCGAATCATTTTTTGTTTCATGTTTTATAGTATTAAACTTATTACTCGGTTGTTTGCTTATACCGTTCTTCTTATCTTTTTTATTTTTTGCATCTTTATTTTTTGGTACCTCTTTAACTGGTTGCTCATTTTCAAAATGAGCATTACTTTGCTTGATATGATCTATTTCTTTACTTAATTTCTTTTGCTCATTACTAAATTTCTTATCCATTGAACCTGAAATAGAAACCTTTTCATCATGCTGAATTATCTGATTTTCCTCTAATTCAACAATCAGTTTTTCAGTCACATCTTTTACTGATTCTTTTTCCCAGTCCTTTAACTCAGCAATGATCTTTTTCCCTTGATCATTTTTTGCTTTCAGGGAAATAACTTTTAATTGTTTATCTAGAATCAATGAAACTTTAGCTTTAGATTCAATATTTACATAACCTGCTGCTAGTACTCTTTTTTTATTAAAATCTACAAGTACAAAAGACATTAAAATTAGGGCACTAGCAACCATAACAGGGACTAATTTAGGAATAATTTTTTTCACTTTATTATTTACGATGACTGCATAGTTAGGGAACTGAATTTCTTCACCAATTGTATATGATGACAATAATCTTTTACATTTTAAATATTCCCCATCCGGTGTAAGCACAATAACAGAATGAGAATTTATTTTTAAAACGATTCCTTTGTTCATCTTCAGTCCCCCCTTTTTAAATAACTTTGTAAATAAATATAATCATTCGCTGCAATGATGCACATGGCAATAATAAACTTTCTATGTTTCTCGAGCGTTTTACGGCTAAGTTCGACTTTACTTGCTAGTAGATTCATAGGCAGTTTTTTCTTTTTATATAGTAAGGTTAGCATTTCTTCATCAGAAGTAATTATTTCAACAACTGAGAATATATGCTCTCTCGTATCTTCATGTTTAGGTGAAACGTCTACTAAACTATCTAGGGATATCCCAAACTGGTTTAGCATTTCATTAAAGTGAATAATCTCTTCTTTGCGGTTTAATTCATCAAAATTCTTAATATATGAATCATATGCATGAAGGTCATATTCATTATGTAGTTCATCAGATTCTAGTTGCGTTGCTGTAACATGCTGATGCCTAGATTCTTTTCTAAAGTAATCTATTAACTCTCTTTTAATGATTAACTTAGCAAATGATAAAAATAATGCTCCTTTTTTATAGGAGTACAAATTGATCGCCTCGTGAAAAGCATGTAAGCCAATACTATATTCATCATCTTGCTTGGTAATATATCTCCCACAAATTGTAGAAGTAGTATTCAAAATAAATGGCTCATATTGAACGATAAAATCATCTAACTCTTTTGAAGAAGATTGTTGGATTGTTAAAACAATATCTTCTATTTTTTCTTTTCGTTTATATAGCGTTTGAAAAATTGCTAGTAACAAGACCACATCTCCTCTCAATAAATTCCTGGATTGGTTCTCAAAACATAAGGCGCCACTCATTCATTAATATAAAATGAATGAGTTAGGCACCGTTTTAATGAACCTCATTACTAAAGCATATCGCATCTTTAATAATGTTTCATGTGATTTTTATAGAAAGGTTAATGGTAATTAATTACTTATTTATCTTATTTGTTATCTTTACCGTGATGACCACCATTTTCTTTCTCTTGGTGTTTCCCGTGATTCTCATGGTTTGCTTTATTTCCGTGTTTTTCGTTATGTTTCTCTTCTTTTTTAACTTCTTTTGCTGCACGTTTTTCTTCTTTTTCAGCACGTTTTGCTGCACGTTTCTCTTCTTTTTTAACTCGTTTCGCTTCTTTTTCTACTAATTTTAAAGCTTTTTTCTCAGCGTTTGGATGCTCTTTTTTAGTAGTTGTCGGTACAACTGCAACTTCATCATTTTTTTCTACTGTTTTTTCTTCTTCAATCACTTCATTTTTAACAGCAGTATTCTCTTGCTCTTCTACATCTTCAATTTTTGTAATTGTAGTAATAACTTCAGGTGTAGTTTCTTTAGAAGTATCAGTTGTGCTTTCTGGATATTTAATTTCGATTACCGGTGTTAGTACTGATTCGTTACCTTCTGATTTTTTCATTAACTTTTCTAACTTATCAGCAATTTTATTAAAGCTTTTTTCGATATTATTAGCGATTGCAGCTTTAGCTTTAGGATTTTTAACTTGATCTAACACATTTGCTAAAACTAGTAAGTTATTATTTAAGTGATGTTGGATTTTTGCAATTTCTTTTTGTTCTTTCGTCAGTTTCTTTGTTTCTTTTTCTACTTCAGTCTTATCGTCTTCTGTAGTAGTTTCTTTATCTTCTGTTGTTGTGTCTGTGCTTGTTGTTGTTTCAGTACCTGTTGTTATTTCTGTACCTGTTGTTGTTTCAGTGCTTGTTGTTGTTTCTGTGCTTGTTGTTGTGTCATCCATGGCAGGAAGCTCAACATCAACTTCTTTTTGAGCAATTTCCATTTTTGATACAGCTTCTTTAATTGTTTCTTTCGCTAAATCCTCTTTACCTTCTTTAATTAAAACGCGTGCTTCATGAATACGCTCTCCAGCAAACTCTGCTAATAATTCAGCTTCTTTTACTTTATTAGTTGTTAGTAAAAGTTGAATTTTTTCTACTGTTGTTTTAACAAAATAAAGGAAATCACCTTTTACTAAAGATGGATCTTCTTGTTTTAATGCATCTGTTGGTAATGCTGTTTCGTTTGTATCAGCAAGAGCTGAATTTGCCATTCCTAATTGTGATAATAATAAAGCCGTTGCAGTTGTATGTACTAATAATTTTTTCATGAATTTTCTCCCCTTTTAGTTATCTCACTATATACATTCGTAGGAAGTTTTCATTTTAAGGGGGTCAAAATAAAAAAAAATAAATAAATTTGTCATTTCATGAAAAAAATTGTTTATTTCTGTGATTTCACGTTTTAATTACCCTCTTGTTTTAACATTTCATACCAAGAAAGAATAAAAAAAATACCATGGACTAATTAAAGGCCATGGTATTTACTATTTAATATTACATTTTTTCTGGAGCAGCTACGCCAACTAATGCTAATGCATTTTGAAGTGTTACTTGAACAGCTTTCATTAATGCAAGACGCGCTTTCGACTTATCAACATTTTCTGCATCAAGTACTTTTTCTGCATTGTAGAAGCTGTGGAACGTACCCGCTAATTCAAATACATAGTTTGTAATATGATGTGGAGAACGTTTTGATGCCGCATGAGAAACAGCAGCTGGGAATTCTCCTAATTTCTTTAATAACTCATACTCTTTTTCAGAAGATACAAGTCCATAATCAGCAGAACCATCAAAAACAATACCCATTTCTTCACCTTGGCGAAGGATACTACACACGCGAGCGTGTGCGTATTGAGAGTAGTACACTGGATTTTCATTTGATTTTGATACAGCTAAGTCCATATCAAAGTCTAAATGCGAATCACAACCACGCATTGCAAAGAAATAACGAGTTGCGTCAACGCCTACTTCTTCCATTAAGTCACGTAACGTAACAGCCTTACCTGTACGTTTACTCATTTTTACTTTTTCACCATCTTGGTATAATTGAACCATTTGGATAATTTCTACTTCAAGCGTGTCAGCATTATATCCTAAAGCTTGGATTGCTGCTTTCATACGAGGAATATAACCATGGTGATCTGCTCCAAGTATATCAATTAATTTATCCGCTCCACGTCCTAATTTATCACGGTGATAAGCAATATCTGGTGTTAAATATGTGTACGAGCCATCACTTTTAATTAATACACGGTCTTTATCATCACCATATGTTGTTGAACGGAACCAAGTTGCTCCTTCTTCTTCATAAGTTTCGCCGCGCTCTTTTAAATCTGCAAGAGCCTCTAATACTTTACCATTTTCATATAGTGAAGTTTCTGAATACCAAACATCAAATTCTACACGGAAATTGCGTAGGTCACGTTGTAATTTTTCCATTTCCAACTTTAAACCGTACTCACGGAAAAATTTATAACGAGCTTCTTCTGGCTCGTTTACATAACGATCGCCAAATTCAGCAGCAAGTGTTTTACCAATTTCAATAATATCTGCACCATGGTAACCATCTGCAGGCATTTCTTTTTCCATACCAAGTGCTTGCATGTAACGTGCTTCTACAGAAAGTGCAAGGTTATTAATTTGGTTTCCAGCATCGTTAATGTAGTATTCACGAGTAACACTATAACCAGCTTTATTTAAAATATTACATAAAGAATCTCCAAACGCAGCACCGCGAGCATGTCCTAAATGTAAATCACCAGTTGGGTTTGCTGAAACAAACTCTACTAAAACCTTCTCACCGTTTCCAAAAGTAGTTTGTCCATAACCTTGTCCCGCTTCAATGATAGTCGGTATTAAATCTGTCAGATAACTATTATCCATATAGAAGTTAATAAAACCAGGTCCAGCGATTTCTACTTTTTTAATACTAGCTTTACTTTGGTCAAAAGCATTTATTAATTCTTCTGCAATCATTCTCGGTGCTTTTTTAGCAACTCGAGCTAATTGCATTGCCATATTCGTTGAAAAGTCACCGTGAGCCTTATCTTTTGGTGTCTCTAAAACTACTTGTGGCAATTGATCCTCTGTTGCTAATTCTGCTTTTAATACTGCAGCTTCTATCTCATCTTTTAAACGACTTTTTACTTGTTCTAAAGTATTCATGTCGTAGCCTCCTTAATTGATACTGTAATGTTATACGAACCAGCATTTTCGTCACCTACAAATAACTTATACCCTAATTGCAGGACACCTTTTAATGGACCTTCTGATACGAGAAATTGACATTTTTTAGTATATGCTTTCGTGTGGAATACACCTAATTCATTTGAAAATGTACCTTCAGTAGTCTGATTGACCTTGTATAGATGGCGCATTGTAACACCACCATTTCGAATGATTGTTACTTCACCTTTACCGATTTTCATCGTGGCTTTAACTTTTCGGTCCTCATGATTTTCATCAAATAACAAGTATGTAAGATCATCTTTTTTATAGTATAGACCATTTGCTTGAAAACTGATCTTTTCACGTCCACTTGGATCTTTAATCAATGTCTCAAAATCAATTGAAACAGGAATTCCTAACTGTTCTTTCACTTTTACACGTCCTTTTCCACTGAACGTAACGAATCACATCCAAAAATCATCTTTTCCCATTTTAGCATAATCTAATAAAAAAAATAAAATAGGGAGGAAAAAAATATTGAAAAATATACTTTCTATTTAATTACATAAAAAAAAGGCATCTTTTCGATACCTTTTTTGTGAAGTTTTAGATTATCAAACACTTGTCTCTCGCGGCGTGAAAGCCTGATGAGGAGCACTTTTACCTGAGAAGGTAATCAGCACAGCAAGTAGGCGAAAGCATGCGTTTGGCAGACAGTCTAAAGAGTTTCCTAGAAATTAATGTGCTGACTCCGCTTTATCGATATGAATTAAATGTTTCTTATTCATAAATAGGAAGATAACTGAAAGTAAAACGAAACATCCACCTACATAGAATGGAACATGTGGATTGAACCACTCAGCTAGTTTACCTGCTAAGTAAGGAGCAATTGCACCACCAATAAAACGTAGGAAGCTATATGCTGCTGATGCTGTTGGTCTTTCAACTGGTGCTGCTTGCATAACTGCGGTTGTAATTAATGTATTGTTATTACCTAAAAATGCTCCTGCTATAATTACACTGAAAATGATAACATTATTTGTTTCAGTTCCTATTCCCATTATGATTAAAGTAATGGCGAAAAGCGTTAACATTGCATACATCGATTTAAGTGTACCGAACTTCTGTTGTAGTTTTGGTGCCATAAATACAGATGTAATTGCTAGTAATAGTCCCCATCCTAAAAATACGTAACCTAAACCGTGTTCATCTAATCCCATAAAGAAAGGTGAGAATGCTAATAGTGTAAAGAATCCGAAATTATATAAAAATGCGGTAATCCCTAAAGTTAAAAGTGATCTATGTTTTAATGCACGGAATGGATCAAGAAAAGAAGCTTTTTTAGTATTTTTTACTACATTTGTTTTTGGCATCATAAAGGAAAGCAATAAAAATGCGATAACCATTAAACAAGCTACACCATAAAATGGTCCTCTCCAAGAGATAGATCCAAGTTCTCCACCTAATAATGGCCCTACAGAAATACCAAGTCCGATTGCTGTTTCATATAAAATAATAGATTGTGCTACACCTGATCTAGATAATGAAACAATTGCCGATAACGCAGTGGCTACGAATAATGCATTTCCTAATCCCCAACCCCCACGTAACCAAACTAGCTCCCAAATACTATTAGAATTACCACCTAGTCCTGAGAAAACTGCAATAATCATAATTCCTAAAAGAAGTGTCCATTTTATTCCTATACGAGAAGAAATAAAACCTGTAATTAACATAGCAAAAGCCATTACTAAATTGTAGCTTGTAAATAATAATGTTACATCACTATGTGAAGCATGCATTTTTTCTGCAATTGCAGGCAAAATCGGGTCAACTAAGCCTATTCCCATGAAAGCTATAATACACGCAAAACCTACTGCCCATATAGCCTTTGGTTGGTCTAATAGACTAGATTTTTGTTTAGACTCTGTCTTTAGGTTCTTACTCTTAGCCAAATTTGACATAACTTTCTTCATCCCCATATTTAAAATTTTTCTAAAGCTTTTAGTACTCTCTGGTACATATCATCCATATTGTTACGAATATCGTTCATCTTCTTAAGCTTTTCATCAATCATGTTTAATTGTTTAGATAAAATAGGCTTGATCTCAACAAGCTTTTCTTTTATTTTTTCATCATCTAATGTTTCCTTTGCTGCTCGATATTCTAGACGTCGTTCCTCGAAAGCATCACTTATTGAAATATATTCCTGTACCTCCTGCAAAGAAAAACCAAGCACATCACGTACATTCATAATTTGTTTCAGACGTTCAATATGCTGATCTGTATATAAGCGAAATCCACCTTCACTTCTATCTGGCGGAGGAATCAATCCAATTTCTTCATAATATCGAATCGCTCGCTTTGTTAATCCACACTCTTTCGCAACATCATCAATTTTATATTGCATTATTTAATCCCCCTTTCAGTAAATACTCAATCCTTAAATTCATCACTTTTCTATATTACTCCTAACCTATCGTTAACGTCAACGTTAACTTTGTATATTTTTCTATTTTTATCTTTCTACAAAATTGTTGTTTTACTATACAAATGTTACATATGCTCGATTTATAGCTTAAATTATTTAGGATCGATTCAAAAAACCCGAAAGATAAATACTGTTTTAGAGCATTTATCTTTCGGGTTCCAATCAACTGATTCAACCGATGTAGTTAAATCTTTCATCCGTATTCAGTTTTATTCATTTTATGCTGTTTGCTGCAGCCTTCTCACTTTTTTAACTTTGTTTCTGCGCTTTAGAGCCCACATCGTAATACCAGTAATTCCTAGTCCAAGTGGAGCAATTCCAACTAACGCATAAATAGTTTTTACAAAAACACCGCCATAAGTACCTCTATGTAAACTTTCTCTCCAAACAAAAAATTTATCGTAAGCAGTTTCAGTATTTTTTGAAAAAGTACCTAAATGCTTTCCAGAAAATTGATCAAAGAATTCAATTGTGTTTCCCTTACCTTCAGGATCATAACTTCCATCACTCAATTGAACTTCTATCACTCCATCTTTATCAGATGGAAGTCTCAACTTGTATAGCTCTCCATCAGGGTGTAATTTTTTAATTTCATCAGTAATAATATCTAATCCAACTTGGTGTTTACCGTTATCAACTGATTTAAGTTCTTCAGGATAATTCGATGTAAATTTCAATTTCAAAGATTCTTCAATCTTCTCTTGAAAAGGAAATAGCATTCCTGTAATGGCTACAACAAGTAAAAATGGTAAAGTAATGACCCCTATGAAATTATGTAATGATAGATTTCGTGCCATTTGGCTTTTATTCCATTTAATTTTTAGACTTTTAAGCATTCTTTTAATACCTGGATACCATAAATAAATACCTGTAATAAGAATTAGGATAAATGCAATTGCAACTATACCAATAATTGTTTCTCCAATATCATCTAACAATAAATGTGTGTGTAACTCTTTAAAAAAAGATACGATTGATTTCTCTCTATCAAAATTGCCTAATAATTTACCACTGCTAGGATCTATATAAGCATCAATTTCATTATGTCCTTTTGACATATTTGCATGGTATACATCTGATAATTTTGAAGGAACATCCAACCTTGAAATTTGAAACCCTTCGTAATTATCAAGAAAAATCTTTTCTGCTTCTTTAATTCCAACATTTCTTTCACTACTTGCAGGTTTAAAATATTGTGGATTTAATACATGTTCAATCTGATTCCCAAACACTAATACACTACCAGTTGCGCAAACAGTAATAATAAATAGTCCAAAAACTAAACTGCACACCAAATGTAGTGTCAAAATAAATTTCCTTACCCCTTTTTTCATCAATCTTCCCCCAAAATATGATAATAATAATCGTTCTCAATTATAAAGGTAATGATTATCATTATCAATAAATAGTTTCACTTATTAGGAAAATTTAAAAATTGTTACAGAAATTCCAATTCACTAATTTAATTAGGAAACAATATAAAAAAGGCGATTTCTCGTCATTTAGAACGAAAAATCGCCTTTCACAAAGTGGTTTTATTTAACCCATCCTAATAACATTTCTCGGATGAATTTACTTGCTGCAACTTGTGTTTGTTCAGCGTGATCATATACTGGAGCTACCTCTACTAAGTCCGCACCAACTACATTAATATCACTATTTGCAATTGCTAAGATGCTATCGATCATTTCTTTTGATGTAATACCACCCGCTTCAAGTGTTCCTGTACCAGGAGCGTGAGCTGGATCAAGTACATCAATATCAATCGTTACATATACTGGACGACCAGCAAGTGTTGGAAGAACCTTTTTCAACGGCTCAAGAACCTCGAATTTAAATAAGTTCATACCCACTTCTTTAGCCCACTCAAATTCTTCTTTCATTCCTGAACGAATTCCGAAAGAATAAACATTCGTTGGGCCAATTAAATTACAAACCTTTTTAATTGGTGTTGAATGAGATAGTGGCTCTCCTTCATATGAATCACGTAAATCAGTATGTGCATCAAAATGAATGATTGCTAAATCTGGGTATTTTTTATACATTGCTTTCATTACTGGCCAAGAAACAAGATGCTCCCCACCTAATCCTAATGGGAATTTCCCTTGAGCTAATAAGCCATCAATATAGTCTTCGATCATATCAAGACTTCTTTGTGCATTACCAAATGGAAGTGGAATATCTCCTGCATCAAAATATTTCACTTCTTCAAGTTCCTTATCTTGATATGGACTATATTCTTCTAAACCGATTGATACTTCACGAATACGTGCAGGACCAAAACGAGAGCCTGGACGAAAGCTTACAGTCCAATCCATTGGCATGCCATAGATAACCGCTTTACTTTCTTCAAAGCTTGGGTGACTCTTTATAAATACATTTCCTGAATATGCCTCATCAAAACGCATATGACAGCCCCCTTATTTCGTAAGATCAGCTACAAATTTTGGTAGAACGAACGCTGCTTTGTGTAGCTCTTTTGTATAATATTTTGTCTCAATATCAAAGAAACGATTCTCTTCTACTTCAAGTGGATCGTGTTTTTTCGAACCAATTGTAAATGTCCACATTCCACTTGGGTATGTTGGGATATTTGCAATGTATAAACGTGTGATTGGGAAGATTTCTCTTACATCACGTTGTACTTGCGTGATTAATTCAGGTGTAAACCAAGGGTTGTCCGTTTGAGCAACGAAGATTCCATCTTCTTTTAATGCTTTTGAAATACCAGCATAGAAACCTTTAGTGAATAAGTTTACTGCAGGTCCAACTGGCTCAGTTGAATCAACCATGATTACATCATATACGTTCTCACTGTTTGCAATATGCATAAATCCATCGTCAACTTTAACTTCAACGCGTGGGTCTTCTAATTTTCCAGCGATTTCTGGTAAGTAAATTTTAGAGTACTCAATTACTTTTCCATCGATTTCAACTAAAGTAGCTTTTTTTACACTTGGGTGCTTTAATACTTCACGAATAACGCCACCATCGCCTCCACCAACTACTAGAACGTTTTCTGGATTTGGGTGAGTAAATAAAGGTACGTGAGCAACCATTTCATGATATACAAACTCATCTTTTTGAGTTGTCATTACCATACCGTCTAAAATAAGCATGTTACCAAATTCTTCAGTCTCTACCATGTCAAGCTTCTGAAACTCAGTTTGCTCTGTATGTAAAGTTTTATTAATTTTAGCAGTAATTCCAAAGTTTTTTGTTTGTTTTTCAGTAAACCATAATTCCATTTAATGCATCTACCCTTCTTTATCAAGATTTAGTTTGAAACATAACACAGTAGTTTTTGTCTAGTTGATTATGTTTCGTATTATCCCCACTCTTCCTAATTCCTATCGGATTTGTGTTGTTACGACTTTTTTTGCCGTACAAAAGAAAAGTATAGAGTAAATTCGATGAAATGCAAGATTTTTAAGGGGATTTAATTGATATTTTTTCTTATGAAAAATGAAAAGTTCCTCGTATAAAAAATCTTCCAATCTACCATACTATGAATATAACCATTAACTAGTCGAAAAGGAGGGGAAAAAATGCAGACAATCACCTATTCATACCACTGGCGCTTCTTGCAAAAGGTAGGCATTCTATTAACTGTCATTTCCCTTTTAGGTACTATTTTTTTTACTAGTGTTTACTTAATCGCTAGCCGTACAACCAAACCCTCATTATTTATTGAATCAAATTCTAACTTTTACGATTCTAATGCTACGTTAATTGGAAAAACGCAATTACTTCAAAATAGAAAGACTTTAAAAATTGCGGATGTTCCTCCAATTGTTGTCAATACGGTTCTAGTCTCCGAAGATCGGCAATTTTTTCACCATCATGGATTTGATGTAAAGCGCTTGGCATCGGCTATTCTGATTAATATTTCAAAAGGTTCTTACGCTCAAGGTGCAAGCACTATAACTCAACAGTTAGCTAAAAACCTCTATTTATCACAAGAGAAAACATTAAGTAGAAAATTAAAAGAAGCATTTATTACGATGAAGTTGGAGTCATCATACGATAAAGAAAAATTATTAGAAGCTTATTTAAACACAATTTATTTTGGCCATGGTGTTTACGGGTTAGAAACTGCTGCGAACACATATTTAGGGAAAGAAAGTAAGCAACTCTCTACTGCTGAAGCGACTTTTTTATTAAGTATTCCTGCCAACCCTTCAACTTATGATCCATATGCTCATCTTACATCTGTTAAAAAACGTCAAGCGCGTATTTTATCAGCACTTGAACAAAATGGTGTAATCGGTCAAAAAACAATAAATGAGGCGGTTAAAGAGCCAATTGACCTTAAGCCGATTAATCATTCTACTAATTCACTGTTCACATCCTATTTTCAACAAAATGTGCTAAAAGAAATCTCAACGAATCTTGGACATTCAATCAATAATAATGGCAGTTCAATTTATACTACCTTTGATGCTTCAATTCAAAAAAAAGTTGAAAGCACCTTTGAGAAATTTATTAAACCAATTCCTAATTTACAAGCTAGTATCATTGTATTAGATAGTCAGTCGGGTGAAATAATTAGTATGATTGGCGGTCGTGAGCAAGGTCAGCTTTTATTTAATCGCGCAACTTCTGCAAAAAGACAATTAGGTAGTACAATCAAACCAATTTTATACTATAGTGCACTTGTAAACGGCTTTACTCCCTCTACCAAATTAAAAAGTGAACCAACAGTGTTTACATTTGAAGACGGTGCAAAATATAGTCCAAAAAATAGTGGTAATTTATATGCCAATGATTCAATCACTCTAGCAAAAGCCATTGCAGTTTCTGACAATATCTATGCTGTAAAAACCCAACAAGCCATAGGAACAGATGAATTTATGAAAACTCAAAACCTGTTTCATTTACCAAAACCAACTAAGGAAGTTCCGTCACTCGCACTTGGAACGCAGGAAGCAACATTGCTTGATATTACAAGAGCTTATGCAATGATTGCTAATGGTGGAAAAGATGTTACGCCACATTTTGTGAAAGAGGTTAGATCTAAGTTCGGAAATTTAATTTATCAACCATCAAAAAATAGGAAACAAGTCTTAAAAAAAGAAGAAACAATGATTCTTAAACAATTAATGAACGGAATGTTTAATACTACATTTTCTAGCTATCTACCAGTTACTGGTACTGTTATTTTACCGGAGTTATCCAAGGATTATTATGGTAAAACGGGAACAACAAAAACAGATAATTGGATGGTCGGCTTCGATTCAAAATATGTGGTGGGTGTTTGGGTTGGATATGATCATTCAAAAAAATTAACAGAGGATGAGAAAAGTTTAGCGAAAGAAATGTGGGCATCAGTTATGGAATACTTACCTGACGAAAAAATAAAATCGGCAATTCCTAAGAATCTAGTAAAGGTTTCAGTAGATGAAAAAACAGGTCTTTTATATAAAGACGGCTGCAGTGGAAAGGTTACCCTATATTATCTTAAAAATACGCAACCAAAAAATAGTTGTATGAAGAAAGTATCGTTAAAAAAAGTCAAAAAACCGTGGTATTCACAGTACTTACCATAAAAAAACAAAAGACCTCACCAAATTGGTAAGGTCTTTTGTTTGTCCTAGTCCTAGCTTTGTCCAAGCTATTAATAGTTTACTGTATTTAGTCCTAAATGTAAAAAGATTATTCGACGTTTTCAGTAATTTTTTTTATATTATTTTCCAATTTGAATTTACAGAAAGTAGACTATCCTAACAGTTCAGTTTTTAATTGTTCAGAAGAATTGTTCCACATCTCTTCATTATGAGTTTTCAAGAAACCAGCTAATAATTTACGAGACTTTTCATCCATATGTTCTACCATTATTTTACGTTTCATTGCCTTATCCATCTTATTAACATGGTCAGGTAATAGTTTATAGCCTCTTCTAGCCTCTCGGTCAACAGTCATATAACAACCTGTCACACCAGCATAATATGGACCATTTTCATTGCGCTCAGAAGCTACCCACACTAACCAATATGGCTTACCATTTGGAACTTCTTCCTCATTCGTTAGAAATTTAATTCCTTTTTCTACTGAACTACGTGCATGCATAGCGCCTACATCTACAAATACATCGTCCTCATTAATATCGATAAAGACAGGAGAAACGTTCTCTAAGCTAATTGCGCCAACGCCAAATCCTCCATGTCCGCTCGTTGAGTCATTCTTTAAAATATTAAATCCTAGTGATTTCTTTTTTGGTTGTTCAGTCATTTTTCTACCTCCTAAAATCCATTACATAAATATAGGTGTAACAATAGAACTAATCCAGTGGAATACTGAAGGTATTGCAATGCCAAATATAGGTTGAATAGTATATCTATCTAAAGGAGTTAAAACTAAAATTAGAAAAACAAAAGCTCCATATTGTTCGTACTGACTCATGATCGCACGTACATTATTTGGTACGATGTCTTCAATAATTCGATAACCATCAAGTGGTGGTAGTGGAATTAGATTAAATACAAACAATACAATGTTCATTTGAATGAACATATTAAAAAATGTACTTAATGTAGTCACTAAAGCATCAGGAAATGAATCAAATACTCTAAACTTTATTAAACATAAGAAGACAATTAATCCTAATGTAGCTAACAGTAAATTACTGATTGGACCAGCTACTGTTGTTAATATACCAGCTATCCTTGGATTTTTAAAATTATTACGATTGACAGGTACTGGTCTTGCCCAACCAAAACCTAAAATTAAAATTGCAATCGTTCCAAATAAATCTAAGTGTTTTAATGGAGAAAGTGTTAATCTTCCTTGTCTTTGTGCAGTGCTATCACCAAACTTATAGGCTACATATGCGTGTGCGAATTCGTGGACTGATAAAGAAATCGCAAAAACTAATAATACTAGTGGTAATTCTTGTAAAGGATATCGAAAAAATGTTTCCATTATTAGCCCCTCTCAGTAAATGGTATATTAATCTCTTTCTTAGAATATTTTAATGTTTTATGATGTATTGTTCAATGAGAATTGATTTAATTCGTTACGATACCAAGCATTGAGTTATAATATAAATGACAATTAAAAGGAGGTCTAAATTATGCCATATGTAACAGTAAAAATGCTAGAAGGTCGTACTGAAGAACAAAAGAAAGCATTAGTCGAAAAAGTAACTTCTGCTGTAAGCGAAACGACAGGTGCTCCAGTCGAAAAAGTTGTCGTTTTTATCGAAGAAATGTCTAAAAATCATTACGCAGTTGCTGGTAAAAGACTTAGTGACGAATAGAAATACTTAATTACATACAGTAAAAGAAAACGGAAGGAATCATTTCTTCCGTTTTCTTTTACGATTATCTACTTTTTGCCCCTGCAATTTCTTCTATGATTTCAATTATTTTCTTTCTTGTCTCATCAGGTTCATTATAGATTAAATCATGTGGGTAATATAATTTTGAATCAGATAGCTTTTTCCCTGTTATGCCGTCCACCAATTCTGACTTACGTGAAATCTCTTTTAACTCTCCATTAGGAAATAGTAACAGGATCGGCTTCTTCCCATCTTCCTCACCGTATCTAAAGTAATCATAAGCCTCGTCTGAAATTGTATCCTTCACTAAATAATAGTCAGGGTTAATACCTATTTTCAAAAATAATTGATGTAGCTCAACAAGTTTTTCTGAATGAATTTGATCTTGAAAATCTACATATTTAAACAAATGACGATTTAAAAATCGCTGACATAAATCACTTAAAATTTCATCTGACTCTTCTTGCCATACTTGGAAGTAATATAATAATACAGATTCATCTAATTTTAAGTATTCATCTAACTCAACGTTTCCTTCAAATAGATTGCCAAAATGAACTGGAACGTAGTTAAAATGATAGCCTGTTTCATTTAAATACTTTGCACGTTGTAGGATTTTAAGTAAGATTGCTTCCGCACTACGAGAAACTGGATGAAAATAAACCTGCCAATACATTTGGAAACGACTAATTAAATAATGCTCCACTGCATGCATCCCAGATTTTTTGATAACAATACCATCTGGACGTGGTCTCATAACTCTTAAAATTCGTTCCATATCAAAGTTCCCATAGCTTACACCAGTGTAATAGGCATCCCTTAATAAGTAATCCATTCGATCTGCATCAATTTGACTTGATATCATACTCGTCACTAATTTATTAGTTGATGTTTTTTCTATGATCTCTGAAACTTGCTTTGGAAAGTCCACCCCAACTCTTTGCAAAATACTATTTATTTCTGTAGAACCTTCAATAATTTCTCTTGTCATTTCTTCATGATCTAAATTAAAAATCTTTTCAAACGTATGTGAAAAAGGGCCATGACCAACATCATGCAACAAGCCCGCACAAAGCGCTAATAAACGATCTTCTTCACTCCACTCAGGTCTTCCAGAGAATACATCATCAACCATTCTTCTAATAATTTCATATACACCTAAAGAATGAGAAAATCGACTATGCTCTGCTCCATGAAAAGTAAGATATGTAGTACCTAGCTGTTTTATTCTACGTAGCCTTTGGAATTCCTTCGTTCCAATTAAATCCCAAATCACTTGATCCCTAACATGGATATAACGATGAACTGGATCTTTAAAAACCTTTTCTTCATATAGCTTCTGTAAACGATAAGACATATGTTGGCCCCCCTTCAAACTCTTCATTATAATTGCGCGAAATAACACTTCCACTTTTATCCATTATAACAGATATATATGAAAAAACGCTCCTTGCGATGAAGGAACGTTTAATTCTTACCTAGTTTTGATTTTATCTTTACAATCAATTCGTCTTCATTTGGAGCTGATAATGGACGATTATTGACAAAGCAAAATGACTTTTTGCGTCCAGGTCCGCAATATGATTGACAACCCACTTGTATTTCTGCGTCTTCATCTATTCTCTTTAAGCGAGGGACTAGTGTTTTAATATTAGTCGCCTGGCAATCGTCACATATTCTAAATTCATTTGACATGTTTTACAATCCCTTCTGTTCTTTATTGAACATACTATGCAGTATTTTACTCGTTCCAAAAAAGACATGCAAGTATTCACTTCAAATTGCACTCAAATAGTATTCTACTATTTTTTGTATAGTTTTCTATTTTTTTGTCCAAACTTCTATTAATCAGCTAAGAAATAATTTACTTTGCATAACTATTAAAGAAAGTTGAGGGGAATTTCAATGATGAAATTAAGACAAGATGCTTGGACTGAGGAAAACGATTTGTTATTGGCAGAAACCGTTTTAAGGCATGTCCGAGAAGGTAGTACCCAATTAAATGCATTTGAGGAAGTTGGCGATATATTAGAACGCACTTCCGCAGCATGTGGTTTTCGTTGGAATGCTGTAGTCCGTTATAATTATGAAAAAGCACTTCAATTGGCTAAAAAATTTCGTAAAGAAAAACTTCGCCACGCTAAAGGTGAAGATGCAAAAAAGAAATTACTTTATACACCTTCTGAATCTAGTTATATACAAACTGATGTATCTAGTAATTTTGATCGTTATTTAAATGATGAACAAGATTTAGAATTTGGTGTAGAAATTGACCAAGAGTTCGGTTCTTTTGTTGAAACGAATACATTTAGCGATGTAAGTCATGAGACGACAGCTGATGATGAAGTGTTGCAATCAGAGGTAGTTTCAAATGTACAAACGAATGTACCAACCGTTTCAAAAACTTATTCAAATCAAGTACCATCTTATAACACGAGAAAAGATTCAATTACTATGTTTGATGTTATTCAGTTTTTACAAGGTCTCTCTAGCAATCAAATCGGTAGTGAACGCTTAGTTCGTGAAAATGATCAGTTAAAACGAGAGATTCTTCTATTACAAGAGCGTAATACACAATTACAGAGACAAGTAGAAAAACTTGAAACAGATGCAACTACGGTTCAAGAAGACTATGAAACAATGATGAAAATCATGAATCGAGCTAGAAAATTAGTATTATTTGAAGAGGAAGAGAAGCCAGCAGCAACATCTTTTAGAATGGATAAGAACGGAAATTTAGAAAAAATTGCTGAATAGAATGTCTACCTTCTATTAAGTTAACTAGACTCTCATAAATAGAGGATACTATGAACTGCCAAAATCATAGTCCCTCTATTTTTTTATGTACGAGCTTTTATATGCAATGGAGGGGAAACTAAAAAGGAGGAATTCCTAAAATAAGAATCCCTCCAATAATTATTATTCACCTAAAAATGATTTTTTAAAGAATTCTAGTTGCTTATCAAGTGTTACTGGATCACTGAATGAAGCACCGTTTCCTTCCATTTCATAGACATGATTATTTTTCACAGCTGGAATGTTTTTATATGTGTTTGTTTTTTGGAATGCAATGTCTGCTCCTGCATACTTACTAATGATTACATAGTCTCCAGCATATTCAGGAAGAACTTCTGCTGAAACTGCGTAATAGCCATCTTTCAATGCCATTTCTTTTACTTTTTCAGGCATTTTTAAATTCATCGCTTGATATAAAATTTCTGTTCCACGTGCCCAGTTATTTCCGAAAACGTATAATTGTTTATCATAAGCTTCAAAAACAGTTACTGTAGCATCTTCACCAATTTTAGCTCGAATTTCTTCACCAGCTTTTTCAGATCTTGCTTTGAAGTCATCAACCCAAGCTTGAGCTTCCTTCTCTTTGTTTAAAAGCTTACCAATTTCAACGTGCTGACTTAAATAATCTAGTTTACCCCATGTATAAGTTACAGTTGGAGCAATTTCTTTTAATTTATCAAGATTTTTAATGTTTGATAATCCAATGATTAAGTCTGGATTTAGTTCAATGATTTTCTCTAAGTTTTCGTCTGATACTTCTGCAACATCTTTCATTTCTTCAGTAAATGTAGGATTATTTTTTGACCAAACATCCACACCTACTACATTTACACCTAACGAAAGAACATTACCTGTAAAACCTGATAATAAGATAACACGTTTAGGATTTGATGGAACTTCCACCGGACCAGTTTCTGATTCATATGTAAACGTCTTTGGCTCTTCTTTTTTAGCACTGTCTTTCTTTTCCGAACTGTTATTGCTACATGCACTAATCACTAGTATTAGGATTAGGACCAATGGGAATAAAACTTTTTTCATTTTGTATTTCTCCTTTAATTCGTTTATTGACAATAGTTTGTTTGTCCGTAGAAAATTTCTCTCAACTTCCCGAACTTGAAAACAATATAAAGCACATCATGAGACACATCTCCTCACGAATGGATATTTTGAAAATAGGATTTTAACCAAATAACATTCACTGAAGTAAAAGGTAAAATCGTTTGCATTTACTAAAATCATTTAAAATTTCCATCTAAAAAAGAAAGGTCTAATTGATAATGATTATTATTATCGTATTAACTATAAGTTGGATTACAGTATGATGTCAATCATTTTTTAAAAATTACAGAAAAATTCAGATAGTATTATGTTGATATAGGATTTTTTTTATTTGTTATGATTCATGTTAAAATAGGAAATCAAACGTAAAAAGCAAGGGGCTTACTCAATGAATCAACATTTAGAACGATTAAAGCAAAATGAAATACGTTTTATAGATGGATCAACCTTGGGACCTTCTTTTAAAGCCATTCAATCTTTTGCATTAGATGATACAATTTGTACGAAGATTGGAAAGCAAGAGTCACCTACAACAGTCCGTACATGGGTGCATCATCAAACGATTGTACTTGGTATACAGGATACTAGATTACCAAACTTATCAAATGGGATTAAGTTTCTGAATGAGCATGGTTATAAGGCGATTGTTAGAAATTCTGGTGGACTAGCTGTAGTGTTAGATGAAGGTGTACTTAATATTTCAATTCTTTTTCCTGAAATCGAACGCAAGCTACAAATTAATGACGGCTACGAAACGATGTATGCACTTATTCAAGATATGTTTAAGGATGTAACAAATGGTATTGAAGCAAAGGAAATTGTAGGTTCATACTGTCCAGGGGAATACGACTTAAGTATAGATGGTAAAAAATTTGCTGGTATTTCACAACGCAGAATTCGTAAAGGTGTCGCGGTACAAATCTATTTGTGCATAAATGAAAGTGGTGCAAAGCGAGCATCAATCATTAAGGACTTTTATGAAATTGCGATAAATAATAAAGAAACGAACTTTAAATACCCAAACATCAATCCGAATACAATGGCCTCTCTCTCTGAATTATTATCAATTAATCTTTCAGTTTCTGAGGTTATGAAAAGACTTCTTCAGTCGCTGGTCAAACTAACCCCTACAATTGTGACGAACTCTCTCCAAGGCGATGAGATAGATTTATATAATCATCATTTACAACGTATGATTGATCGTAATGAGGAAATAGAAGCATTACAAGTAAATTTTGAACAATAAAAAAGAGTACCAATCGGTACTCTTTTTTTATAGTGCTTGTGCTGCAGTAATTATTGATAGTTTATATACGTCTTCACTATTACAGCCACGAGATAAATCGTTTACAGGCATGTTTAGTCCTTGTAAAATTGGGCCAATTGCTTCAAAATTACCTAGACGTTGAGCAATTTTGTATCCAATATTTCCAGCTTCTAAGCTTGGGAAAATAAATGTATTTGCATCACCTTGAATGACTGATTCAGGTGCTTTGCTTTTCGCAACAGAAGGAACAAACGCTGCGTCAAATTGGAACTCGCCATCTAACGTTAATTCAGGCGCTAATTCTTTTGCAATCTTTACTGCTTCAGCTACTTTTTCTGTTTCAGGAGATTTAGCAGATCCTTTTGTTGAGAAACTTAACATTGCAATTTTAGGATCGATATCGAATAGTTTAGCTGTTTTTGCGCTCTCTATTGCAATTTCAGCTAAGTCTTGACTATTAGGAGCAATATTAATCGCACAATCTGCAAACACATACTTTTCATCGTCACGAACCATGATGAATACACCAGATGTTTTTGACACGCCTTGCTTCGTCTTAATAATTTGAAGCGCTGGACGTACAGTATCTGCAGTAGAATGTGTTGCACCACTAACTAATCCGTTTGCTTTGTTTGAGTAAACTAGCATTGTTCCAAAATAATTTGGGTCTAATAATGCTTTACGTGCTTGTTCCTCAGTTGCTTTTCCTTTACGACGTTCAACGAATGAAGCAACAAGTTCTTCCATATTTTCATATGTACTTGGATCTAATATCTCTACTCCCTCAAGTGCTAATCCTAAATCACTTGCTTTAGCTTTAACGTTAGCAACCTCACCAATTAAAATCGGTTTTAATACATTTTCTTTTGCAAGACGATCAGCAGCCGATAAAATTCTTTCATCAGTTCCTTCTGGTAAAACAATCGAAATCCCTTTCCCAGCTACTTTTTGTTTAATACCTTCAAATAGATTACTCATTGTGACCTCCAAATTATCTCGGTTATTTATATGTACAATAATAAGAATAAAACCTTTTTACAATAATGAAAAATATAATATTCCGATTAAAGCGCTCTCATTTAAAATAAGTTTATTCGTAATTTTCTAACTTAAATTGACTACTGTATAATTTTGTATGTTTTTACAAAATACTTTTAATTGTAGTATGCTATATAAAAGAAAATCAATACGATAACGTTTGGGGGATTTAAAATGAGTGAAGCTGCAAAAACTTTAGATGGCTGGTATTGCTTACATGACTTTAGAAGTATGGATTGGCATGCTTTTAAGCAATTAAGTAGTGATGAGCGCCAAGTAGCAATCGCAGAATTTCAACAAGTATTTTCAAAATGGAATCATGTAGCTGATTCTGGTGAAGGTAGCCATGCAATTTATAATATTTTAGGTCAGAAAGCTGACATTATGTTTATGGTTTTACGTCCAACGATGGATGAATTATTACATATTGAAACAGAGATTAACAAAACTACTCTTTCTCAATTTATGATTCCAACATATTCATACGTTTCTGTTGTTGAGTTAAGTAATTATTTAAGCGCAGAAGATGGAGATCCATATCAAAATCCTCATGTACGCTCTAGACTATACCCAGCTTTACCAAAAGCACAATATGTTTGTTTCTATCCTATGGATAAAAAACGTGAAGGCGAAGACAACTGGTACATGCTTCCTTCTGGAGCACGTAAAGATATGATGTATAGTCATAGTAAAATCGGTCGCGGTTATGCTGGAAAAGTGAAACAAATCATTACTGGTTCAGTTGGATTCGACGATTACGAATGGGGAGTAACTTTATTCTCAGAAGATGTACTACAATTCAAGAAACTTATTTACGAAATGCGCTTTGATGAAGTAAGTGCACGTTACGGCGTGTTCGGCTCATTCTTCGTAGGTACAATCCTTAAAGAAGACGCATTTGCAAAATACTTATATGTTTAATTGAAACCAAAAAAACTTCTCAAACTGAGAAGTTTTTTTATTTTGCATTTGGAAAAGATGTCATATGTTCTTCTAAATTTTAATATAGTTACAGTAGTGAACGAACTATTCAATCCTCGCTTTCCGATCTTCTATGAATACACACAATTTTATTCGGATGAGGAGGCTTTCTTATGGCTGTTATTCGTCATACAGAACAAGAGGTATTACTATTGGCTCGATTAATGCGTGCTGAAGCTGAGGGTGAAGGAAAAGAAGGCATGCTGATGGTAGGAAATGTCTGTGTTAATAGGGTATTATGCGATTGCTTAGATTTTAAAAAACTTAGAAGTATCACTGATATGGTGTATCAAAGTCCTGGTGGATTCGAAGCTGTACAAAAGTCATATTTTTATCAGCGCGCTCGTGACCAAGATATCGAATTGGCAAGAAGAGTTATAGCAGGACAGCGTTTTTGGCCTGCGAATTTCTGTTTATGGTTCTTTGAACCTTCAGGATCATGTCCACCAACATGGTACAACCAAAAATTAGCTGGAAGATTTAAGGCGCATTGTTTTTATCAACCAAGCCCTCAAGATTGTCCAAAAGTCTTTTAGTAATGAATTAAAGCCTATATTAAGGAGGTTTTTTCTTTGAGTAATCCTTTCGAATATTATCAAAATATTTATCGAGCAACACAACCTGCTCCACAACAAGGACAACAAACGGGGCAAGGACAAGGATTTGCAGCTCCATCTGGTGGTATGATTACACAACAAGGTCAAGTTGTAGCCTCACCATCAATGTTTGAACAATCATATGTAGAAAATATCCTTAGATACAATCGGGGGAAAATTGCTACGGTTTATATGACCTTCACTGGTAATCAACAGCAAGTTTTCGTCGGGTATGTAATGGGGGCAGGTCGAGACCATATTGTACTTAGAGATGTAAATTCAAACAAAACGTTTATCTTACTTACAATTTACTTAGATTACGTTACATTTGATGAACAAATAGGTCTTCCTTACGAACTTTAAAAAAAAGTGTTCAATATAGTGCAAATCGCACTTTTATTGAACACTTTTTTTATTTCATCACTGCAATTCCTACTAAAATCCAAGCGATTAAAAATGATAAGCCACCCAAAGGTGTAATGGCACCAAGGATTTTAATACCAGAGGTACTTAATATGTACAAGCTTCCTGAGAATAACAGTATACCAATGACTGATAACCAACCAGCCCAAGTTAATTGCGGAGTTGATCCATATTTATCAATTAATAATCCAATTACGAATAGTCCTCCCGTTTGAAACATTTGATACTGGACAGCTTTTTGCCAAATTTGAAGTGATCTTTCAGAAATCTTCCCTTCAAGTCCATGAGCCCCGAATGCTCCTAATGCAATCGATACAAATGCAGATATGCTACCTAATAAGAAAAATAGCTTCATACTTACTTTATCCCCCTACTATTTAAAAATCTAATAATGATCCACCTTGTTCTGACTCATTATATTTAGGCATCACAGCCATTTGAGTTTGAATAGGTTGACTAGGAATTGATTGAACAATATTACTACTGCTTAAATGACTAGAAACTTCTATACTACTTTCTTCTTCAAGCATTAACTCGCATAAAGCGCGAATACTAGCTATACGTTCACGAAATTGTCCTGGCTTTTGCGTATTTGCCTTTGCCTTTAGCAATTCATTTTCAATTTGCTGAATTACTTTTTCTACACTAATATTCAGATAAATCACCACCAAGCTTTTTTAGAACAATCCAATAAAGTTTATTATACTATGCCTTTTTTCTGAAAGCGAATACGAACCAAAATAACCACTATTATAATTGAACAGTGGTATACTAAGATAATTAATTTTCAGGAGGTAAAACATTGGAATATAAAATGATTGTATTAGACATTGATGACACGCTCTTAACAGATGAACATGTTATTTCTCCCCCCACAAAAGAGGCTTTGCTTAAAGCCCAAGATATGGGCGTAAAAGTTGTTCTTGCTTCCGGGAGACCGACCTTCGCAATGCATAAATTGGCTGAAGATCTTTTATTACATGAATACGGAAGCTATGTTCTTTCTTTTAACGGAGGCATCATTACTGATTATCGCACTAAGAATAATGTATATGAATGTACATTAACGAAAGAACAAGCACATGAACTTTATGAACTTAGTAAAAAACATGATGTATTTGTTCATACATACGTTGAGAATGATATTATCACTGAAAAAGGTAATCAATATACAGATATTGAAGGACAACTTACTGGAATGGCTATAAAAGAAGTAAATAGTTTTACAGAGCATGTGCAAAACGACGTTGTTAAACTTCTAATGTTAGAAGACCCTGAAAAGTTAGTAAAGGTTGAAAAAATACTTCAACAAGAACTTGAAGGTAAAATTAGCGTAATGCGCTCGAAGCCTTTTTTCTTAGAACTTACAAATAATGAAGTGGACAAAGGTAAAAGTTTGAATCACCTTATTCAAATTCTAGGAATTCGACAAGACGAAGTGATTGCAATAGGTGATGGCTACAATGATCTTCCGATGATTAAATTTGCTGGTCTTGGTGTAGCAATGGGAAATGCAGCAGATGAAATTAAGCAACAAGCTGATTATGTAACTTCATCTAACAATGAAGATGGCGTAGCAAAAGTAGTTGAGAAATTTATTTTCGAAAACATAAAATCGCCAATTTAACTTAATTAAAAAGGTTGTCCTAAGGACAACCTTTTTTTGTAGAAACCGTGTAAAAATTAGATTCTCAGACTGTTTGAAAGGTTTTCTATAGACTTCTTTTTCATTTAATCTTCCAATCAATCGGTTCCATTTCAAATTCAACAAGCTTTTCGTTAATTTTTGAAAACGGCTTACTCCCAAAGAAACCTCTACTAGCTGATAGAGGACTAGGGTGATGTGATTTTAATACAAAATGATGCTCACTTGTTAAAAGTTTTTCTTTTGCTTGAGCATGTTTACCCCAGAGTACAAAAATAATCGGTCTTTCATGTTTATTTAATTTGGTTAAAATTTGGTCAGTAAATATTTCCCAACCTTTATTCTTATGTGAGTTTGGTTCACTATCACGGACAGTAAGTACTGTATTTAATAATAAGACACCTTGCTTTGCCCAACTTTTCAAGTATCCTTCTTTCGGTATATCGAGACCTAAATCATGCTGTAATTCTTTATATATATTTCTTAAAGAAGGAGGAATTTTCACGCCAGGTAAAACGGAAAAACTTAAGCCGTGTGCTTGCCCTTGTTGATGGTAAGGATCTTGGCCGATTATGACTACCTTACACTCTTCATATGAACATTCATTTAATGCCTGAAAAATATGTTCTTTTTCAGGATAAACTCTTTTCTCACTATATTCGGTTTCGATAAATTCTATTAATTCTCTAAAGTATGGCTTATCAAATTCATTATTTAAGATTTTTCTCCATTCTGAAGATAATTGAAACAAAGAAATACCACCTTTCTTGACGAAATTTCCCGAGAAATAAGTCAATGATTCAATTTTTTGTTGAAACGTGTAACTTAATACCATACTTGAATAAACATGATGGCTAATAATATTTGAAATCCTACTATTAATAAGGCATATAAGGATAACTTTTTTCCTTGTTGTAAAATATACTTTATGTTTACATTTAATCCAATTGCCGCCAAAGCGATAATTTCTAATAGATGACTAGATTGATTCGAAACACTTGATAACCAACTAGGCAATACGCCTATACTATATAACACGCAAAGAGCTGCAAAACCGATTACATACCATGGAAATTTCACCTTCAGTTTTTCATTGGTATGATCAGTCATTGTTTTTCGTTTACTATTCGATAAAATAATAACTACAGCAACTAAGAAAATAACTCTAATTAGTTTGAAAATCGTCGCGTAATTTTTAACGTCGTCATTTACTAAACTCCCGCTCGCAACTACTTGTCCAACAGATTGCAACGTGCTGCCTAGTAAAGCTGCTGTAGGCAAAGTTTCAGAGTGATATAGAACGGCAGCGATAAGCGGTAGGATAAACATTAAAACTGTTCCCATCAAATTCACAATTGTTACAGCTAATCCTTTTTCTTCTTGCGATGCATGTATAGCTGGTGCAGTGGCACCTATTGCTGATGAACCACATACAGCATTCCCACTAGCCATTAAATAGCTAAAATTAATTCCGAAGCCTAGTTTTTTACCAATCCAAATTGTAAAAATTAATACAAGCGTCATCTGGATCACAATCATTAATAATCCTTTAAAACCTAATAAATGAATCATCTGGACGCTAACTGTTGCTCCAAGCAAGAATATAGATACTTCTAACAAAGTGCTTTCTGCAAACTTTCTTCCATTCTGATAATTTGATTTGACGCCAAAAGTGTTACCAATCATTAAACCAATTAAAATTGAAAAAGTTGCTGCACCGACTGGTATGATAAACGACATTACTTGACTAATGATTGCAATCAAAAGGCATAGTATAAACCCTGGTAAAATACTTTTCATTTTCCCCATTATTTCTCTCCAAGTTTTGCCTTAATTTTATGTTCTTTTTCTTTCTTTATCTAAACATGAAAAAAGAAATTCGACAAGATTCTTGTCGAATTTCCTAATTTCTACCACATATCTAAACTTCTTCATAGTTTGAAACTTCTACAATATAATGAGGTCTTCTTTTTGTTTCAAAATACGTTTTACCAATATACTCACCAATAACCCCAGTAATCAATAATTGTGTACCACCAAAAAGCATAATTATGTTTGAAATGGTAAATAAGCCTGGAATTCGAACACCAATAAATAGTACTTTAAAACTCATCATAATGAAGAATATAAGACTAAAAATAATCAGCATTAGCCCAAGCTTTGTTAAAAATCTTAACGGTTTTGTATGATAACTAAGAATATATTCAATACTGTTTTTTAACACATCGAATCTTTTTGTTTCAGCTTCCTTATTCATTACACGTGAAGTTACTTCATACTCAATCGTTTTTATGTTATAGCCAATCCATTTAAACATGCCTTTAGAATAACGGTTTGTCTCTGGCATACTTAATATGGCATTTACCGCTTTCCTACTTAACAAGCGAAATTGAGCATCATTTTGAAGTAGATCTGGATCTATCAATTTACTTATAAATTTTTCACCAATACTTCTTTTCGCTTTTTTCATTACACCATTTTCTAATTTTCTTTTTGCGACTACTTGATGGAACCCTTTTTTATATTCGTCAACCATTTCAAGTATCATATTTGTAGGATGATTAAAGCTACCATCCATTAGAATGACCGCATCACCTTTGGCATGCTCAAAACCTGCACAAATAGAACCCTCTCTACCAAAAAAGCGACTAAAAGAAATATATTTCATATGTTTACTATGATTTGAAATCACTTGAAGAGCAAGTAATGTATCATCCTCGCTTCCATCATTAATATAAATCAACTCATAGTCTTCACGGAGTAGTTTTAATGTGTTCGATAAATTCACATGGAATTTCTCTAAACTTTCTCCAACATTATGACAGTAAATTACAACTGATACCTTCATTTAAAAACACCTACTTATCAAAAACTATTACAATTTAACTCCCACTTATGTTATAGCACTTACTGACAAGATTCAATGAATTTCTCATCTCCTTGTATTTCAAATACATTAATGAATGATTTTGCTTTTTTTAGAGAGGCTGATAATATTTTGCGCCTTATTATTTATTGGTCCTTTCAGAACTACACCAAGTAACACAGCTAGCACAATATAGATTAATAATACTATCAAGTCACGATATACAGTTGACCATAAAATGCCACCAGTAGCTTCTCTTAGTAAGCTAATTGCATAGGTAAAAGGTAAGTACGGATTAATGATTTGAAAAAATGTAGGTGTTACTTGCACAGGATATACTCCACCCGCTCCTGAAATTTGTAGAACAAGAAAAATAATACTAATCCCTTTACCAACATTTCCAAATACAGAAACAAATGTATAGACAATAAATGTAAAAACAATGCTGATAAAGATTCCAAATAATATAAAATAACCTTTATTGGCTGCATATGTCCCTAAAATTAAAAAGTTACCAACAGTTACAACGATAGATTGTAAAATCGTAATTGATATAAACGTTAAGAACCTTCCAAAGTAAACTTCCCTACTTTTGTACTGCTGTTCTTCATGTACTTCTGTCGTTAACAAAGAGACGAGCAATAAAGTCCCTACCCATAATGAAAGTGTCGTATAAAAAGGGGTCATACCAGTACCATAGTTGGGTATTGGGTAAATCCTTTCATTTTTGATCTTAATGGGATTTGAGTAAAAATCACTTGTTTTTTCAATATCAGTGCGAAGGAAATCAATTAAATCTTCGATACTACCCTGTTTTTTTGCATCTCTAATTTTATTTGCGAGGTTTTTTATTTTTTCTTCAACCATTGGAAAATCATTAACTAATTGTTGTACTTCGCCTTTTTTCATTGATATTAATTTTGATGTATCATTTAAGACTGCTTTAATAGCTGGTATACTTTTTTTTGTATCATTTAAAACTGTTCGAATATTATTGATTGATGAATTCGCTAACTTGCTAATATTATTTATTTTCGGTGCAAAATCAGTATCAAATCTATTAGTTAGATTAGCAAGGCTATCATTTATATTACTTGCATATATGTTCATTTTGTTCAGTACATCTCGTGGAACTTCTCTCCCTGACTCAAGAGCTTTATTTACATCATTAGTTGCATCTTGAAGCCTACTTACGTTTGATTGCACTAGTTTTAAGGAATCTAATTCTTTACTTAAATCTATAGAAGTACCATTGTTATATGTAGTAAGAAATTGAATCAAATCGTTCATCGTCTTGCTTGAGTTAGCCAAATGCTCTTCTAATTCGTGGGTAAATTTTAGAGCGTCAACGTTACTAATATCTTTATTTTGCATTTGATTCACTAGATTTTGAATCGTAGATGACTGATTTTGAAGTAGAAAGAGTGCCTGCTTTATAAACGGTGTAACATTTTGAATTGATTTATTAATATTTTTAAGAAAATTAGTGATATCATTTGTAAACATTTCCGCATTAGAAGCAAGTTCATTGATTAACTGTAAATCTTGGTTTGCTGCTTGAATAACAGATTGAATGTTATTCATATGAATGAGTGCTTTTCTTACACCTTGCTCAATTTTTGGTAGATCCTCTTCTAATAAAAAAATCGTTTTCTCAGTTTTCTTAAGCAAAGGTAGATTTGACTGTAAGTCAATGCCGATTTTATTAAATACACTTAGCACTTCAGTACTGACTGTTTTCTCGAATTTTTTTGTGATTTCGCTGGCAATTCCACTTGCTCCCTTTTCTGTATATTTAGGTGCAATAATGTTTAACTTTTCATTTACACTATATAATAGTTCCGGTTTTTGAGGGTTATCTGTTATGACAGTGCTTATTTTTTCTGAAAAATCGCTTGGAATGATTATACTAGCATAATAACTTCCGTGCTTTACTCCCTTACTTGCATCTTCTTGATTGGTAAATCTCCATCCTAATGTAGGCTCATTCTTTAGGGCATAAACAACTTCATTACCGATGTTGATATTTTTATTTAAAACTGTAGCTCCACGATCCTCATTAACGATCGCTACTTTTAAACCTTTTGTATTCCCATAAGGATTCCAAGCAGATTTAATATTAAACCACGCATACATAGAAGGTAAAAAAATAAGCCCTATAATAATCATTAAAGCTGCCCAATTCGTTACGATACGTTTCAAATCGCGTCTATAAATCTCAAGGATTGCATTCACTGACAACTCACCTAATATCTTCATTTTTTTGTAGTATGCTATATATAATTTAAAACTATGCGATTTGTTAATAATCTTGAAGACAATAAAAAAGACCTTCAATCTCAAATCGAAGTTGAAGGTCTTTTTATTATCTATTATGAATCATTAACTGTTTATCATTATTCCCACCTAAAGGTTTTTGCAGCAATTAAAAAGCTTACAATCATCCATACACATAACCAGCCAAAATCACTTGCTAGGTCACCGAAAGTTGCTCCGATGTTCATAATATCACGCATGGCAGTGGATAAATGGGTGATTGGTATTGTTTTTATAATAGGTTGCAAGTATTCAGGCATATTGTTTACAGGGAAAAATACACCACCTAAAAACATAAGCGGGAATGAAATAAATCCAGCAATTGGTCCTGCGCTTTCTGGACTTTTAGCTAAACTGGCGATAATAAAACCAATACTCATAAATGTTAAAGTCCCTAATACAACAAATAGGACAACTAAAAGAAATGATCCTCTAATACTTACATCAAAACCATAATAGCCTATTAAAATTGTTAATATAGCTTGTAAACTATTAAGGATTAACCTTGCTGTAATTTGGGCTGCAATAAATGTAGAAGCTTTTAAGGTCGTTCCTTGCATTCGTCTTAAAACACCACGTTCTCTCCAAGACGCAATTTGCCCCGCAACTCCATTCATATTATTATTCATGATTTGCATCGCGATAATTCCAGGCACAAGAAAATCTAAATATGACAGAGTAATTCCTTCTACTCCTTTTAATGTTGTGACTACTTTCGGCGTATATCCAGCCATTTGCTTACTTGCTCCATCAATATTAGCCGTAATAGTAGCAATTCCACCTTGTAATTGTCCCATTTTGCTCTCATTATAGAGAACTTGAATTTGTGCAGGGACATTTTTCTTAGAAGTAACTTGATCCTGGAAGCCTTTTTTAATCAAGATGACAAAATCCGTTTTCCCATCAGATAAAGACTTTCTCGCTTTATCTTCATCACTTTTTTGATGAATTTTCAGTGAGTTCTGCTTATTTAGTATCGAAACGATTTCCTTACTTGCTTGAGTTTTATCATAATCAATTAAGTTAACCGAATAAGTAGTTGTATTTCCATCATTAAACATTAGCCCAAAAATGATCATAAAGAAAAAAGGGAATAATAAAGTCCATATTAAAGCTTGGCGATTACGCACATAAATTCTGAGCTGCGCTAAAGTAAGTTGGTAATAAGCTCTCATTCTTCACGTAACCCCCTTCCAGTCATGCTTAAGAATACATCTTCGAGCGTCGCAGATCTTGTTGATAAATCTGAAATAGAGATGTCTTTTTCTTTTGTATACTCTAACAATGAAATTAATGAAAGTTGGAGATTACGTGTATACAATGTAACAAAATCATGATTGACTACAATATTCGTTACACTTTCCAAATGATTAAATTCATCTACTCTCTCTGGCGATTTCGTTTTAAATTCAATCGCACTTTCAGCTTCAATTGAACTGACTAAATTATTTGGCGTATCCAATGCAATCAGTTTCCCTTGATCCATAATACCAATTCGGTCCGCTAATACATGTGCTTCATCCATATAATGTGTAGATAAAACGACTGTTTTCCCACGTTCTTTTAATGTAAGAATGATATCCCATAAAGTCCTACGAGCTTGTGGATCTAGTCCAGTAGTCGGTTCATCTAAAAATATAATTTGTGGATCATGTATAAGTGCTAATGCAATTGCTAATCTCTGTTTTTGACCACCTGATAAACCTTTGACCAAACTATTTTGTTTTTCTGTTAATAGCATCTCATCAATAAGCGGTTGTATCGGTATATGAGATGGGTAAAAGCTGGCATATAATTCGATGATTTCTTTAACCTTTAGTAGCTCGAATAAAGATGTAGATTGTAGCTGTATACCGATTTCTTGCTTGATTTTGCTAGCATCCTTACCAATTGAATGTCCAGCGATTGTAGCCGTACCGCCATCAGGTTTTCTTAGTCCAACAAGCATTTCCATAGTAGTCGATTTACCTGCTCCGTTTGGACCAAGCAAACCAAAAACTTCTCCTTTAACAACTTCAAAACTAATTCCATTTACTGCATAAAAGTCCCCGTACTTTTTTTGTAAATTTTTTACTTCAATGATTGAATCCACTTTTTCACCTCATCTAATTACATGAATTAATATTTATCGTTTTAATGAGTATAGGCACAATATTTTGCCTGTTTCAGTATAACCTCCCATATTATATTTTTGTGTCGAAATTTCCAATTATTAACAATTTTTAATGCTTTTAAAATAATATATTAATTAATATTGTAGATTTAAAAACTATTTGCCCAAGGCTACCTTCATAGCATTTCACATAAAAATGTTACTTTTTATAACTTTATTGTAATGGCAATGTTTTAGCTCTGTAATAATTTTTGGTTACAATATGGTGGCAATTAAAAAAAATAATTAGGTGATCATATGAAAAAAGAACGAGAACAATGGTTAGATGTGGCCAAAATGATCGGGATCTTATTAGTTGTTTATGGTCATTCTTCTGAAGGTGGTCCGCAATCAATAACGTTTATTTATTGGTTTCATATGCCGCTATTTTTTATGATAAGTGGATATTTATTTAAACCTGTTAATTCATTTGGTGAGCTAAAATTTTATATAAAAAAACTAGCCTTCAGATTACTTGTACCATACTGTACGTATTTACTCTTATTTAGTATGTATAAACTAATTTTGCAAGCACAAGAAGGTCCAATTCATTTATCCACCATTATTAACGAAGGAGCTTCATTGTTAATTGGTGGAAGATTTATTACTGGTATACATGGTGTCTTTTGGTATGTGACATGTTTATTTATCACTCAAATTTTATTTGCAATCACATGCTTAATGTTCAAGAAAAATCTTACACGTTTATTGGTAGTTATTTCTTATTACTTAATCGCACACTTCGAAACAATTAATTTAATACCGTTAATCGGAAAATCAACTTTTAATAATATTTTTATACCGTGGAATATAGACGTTGCATTTTTAGCGATTTTCTTTTTAGGTTTCGGCTACTTTGCAAAAAGATTCATCTCGTCAATTCCTAATTATATAGGTATACTAAGCATTTTCTGCAGCATAATCTTTATGAGTCTTTATCACTTAAATAAATTGGATTATCATTTAAGCTTAAAATATTTACGATACGACCACTTATATTTAGACGCGATCATTCCCATCACGATGAGTATAGCTTTACTTTATTTATGTCAGATCATGGCGAAGGTAAAAATCATCAAACCTTGTACAATATGCGGGAAAGAATCATTAACGATTATGTATATTCACTTGTTTGCAAACGCAGTATTTTCACAGTTTTTCGATTATGGTCCACTTTTCTTTACCATGATTGGTATAGTAGTACCATTACTATTAAAACGATTCATCATTGAAAATCAACCAACTATAAAACCACTTTTTATTGGTTTAAATGTGAAGCGAAAACGTCAATTTAAAGTAAGAACTGCATAAAAAAAAGCCCTTTTTGAAATGAACCCCAATTGTTAATTGTGTCAACAATGGGGTTCATTTCATTTTGGGCTTTTTATTTTAATGTAACATTAGCAACTGTAGAGCCAGCTTGAATTGCTCCTGATGCATTTATTTCGATATTTTCGACAATATCTCCATTAGTGAATATAACAGGAGTTATCGTGCTTTTTGCATTTTCTTTTATGTAGTTTAGATCAAATGTTAGTAACTGATCTCCCGCTTTTACTTTTTGGCCCTCAGTCACATGAGCTTCAAATCCTTGACCTTCTAGTTTAACTGTTTCTAATCCTACATGAATTAAAACTTCCAAACCTTCATTTGAACGGATGCCAACTGCGTGTTTTGTATGGAAAACTTGAACGATTTCTCCATCTACAGGTGATACAACAACACCTTCACTTGGTGTAATTGCAAAACCGTCACCCATCATCTTCTCGGCAAAAACAGGATCTGGAACTTCTGATAAATCATTGAATTCACCAGTTAAAGGTGCTTTAATTGCAACTTCTTTCGATACTGATGTTGTAGATTCAACAGTTGATGGATTTTCATTTTCACCTGTACCAAATAATTTCTTTAATTTGTTAAACATATTACTCACCTTTTCTAATAATATTCATTCCATACTTATCATTATCTTTTCAATAAAAATAATACTAATTATCCTAACAGAAATAATAGTGTATTGCATAGTAATTATATGTAGATATAGTGAAATTTAATAAAAAGGTTTTATATTGCCCTTTTTAAAACAGAGCCTCTTCGTCATTCCTTACCTCAATAAGGAATGGTGTAATTAGCATAATAAAAGTAGGGTAAATAATTAATGATGGAATAGATAGTATCATTGGAACTTGAAAGGCAGTCAGAATTACAAATAAAATGGGGAAAAGTGCTACTAATAGAAATAACCTTTTCTTCGACTTGGCAGTAAAGAATAATTCATGGTTACAGTGTTGGCATTGTAAAGGGTCTCTCTTTACAATCATTGTTTGTTTAAATGTCTGTGTCCAAGAAAGCTTATAGTTACAATTCATGCATTTTGGTAACTTCATTGTCCCTCACCTCATTACAGATTTATTTTACCATAATTATCCTTTTATCTTTATCTTCTTAGCAACAATCTTTCAGAAAAGAACCTTTAGAAAAGAATCAAAAATAAAAAAGAGATGAATCAAAAATTCACCTCTTTCTTCGTTGCAATTATTTTATTTGTTATATACTTCGATGATTTTTTTTAATGACAATTCTGAAGTAGAAGCGTAAACAATATCAGCTTTTGATAATGACTGTTCTGAACCAACTCCAACAGCAAACATTCCTGCACCTTTAATAGAGTCAACCCCAGCTGCTGCATCTTCAATTCCAATACAAGCTTTTGGATCTACATTTAATAACTCTGCCGCTCTTAAAAAGATCTCTGGGTCAGGTTTACCTTTTTTGATTGTTGCAGCATCTACAATTACATCAAACTGTTCTTTTAACCCTAGAGATGACATTACAGCTAACGCATTTTTACTAACAGAAGCTAGTCCTAATTTTAGACCCATCTTTTTAATATCCACTATTAATTCTTCGATTTTCGGTAGGATATCAGTAGGAGAAATATTTTGAATTAATGAAACATAATGTTCGTTTTTCTTTTCAGCTAATGACATTTTCTCATCTGCTGTAAAATCATTATGTTTATTGCCTAATGCCAGAATTTTTTCTAGTGAATCCATACGAGATACACCTTTTAATTCTTCATTAAATTCGCGAGTAAAGGGTACTCCTACATCTTCACCTAGTTGCTTCCAAGCTAAGTAATGATATTCAGCAGTATCTGTAATTACACCATCTAAGTCAAAAATTATTGCTTGTAATTCCTTTGTCATTTTCTGCATCTCCTTTAAATCACTTTAAGCTTCATTAAAAAAATTCAGAAAGAGAATGCCTTGTTCTCTCTCTGAACGAATCGTTACTACTTTTGAATCGCTACTGTTAATTCTCCATTTTCAGGAATTGTCACTTCATTACCATAAAGTTTTAATTGTAAAGTAGGACCAGTTTGTGTAATAACAACATTTGATTGATTAACTTCAATTGTTAAACGATGTTTACGATAGACAATTTTAAACGAGTAATTCGTCCAAGTGCTTGGAATAAATGGTGCAAAAGATAGTGTTTCATTCGCTGTACGCATTCCAGCAAAGCCCTGAACAATCGCTAACCATGAACCAGTCATACTAGTAATATGAAGACCATCTTCAGTATCGTTATTGTAATTATCAAGATCTAGCCTTGCAGTTCGATTATACATTTCATACGCTTTTTCTTCCATACCTAATTCTGCAGCTAAAATGGAATGTACACAAGGTGATAGGGATGATTCATGTACTGTCATTGGCTCATAAAACTCAAAGTTACGGCGTTTTTCATCCATTGAGTATCGATCATTTAGGAAGTACATCCCTTGTAATACATCAGCTTGTTTTATAAAGCAACTACGAAGAATACGATCCCATGACCAGTTTTGGTTTAATGGACGATGTTCTGGTGCTAACTGATCTACAGTCATTAAATCTTTATCAAGGAATGTATCATGTTGTACGAAAACATTCAATTCCTCATCATACGGGTAATACATTTTGTTGATTATATCTTGCCACTTTTCAATTTCTTCTTTAGTAATATTTATCCCATTTACACGGCTTTCAAACCCATTGCTCTTTAAGTGCTGAATTACTTCTAATGTATACTCCAAAGTCCAGCTAGCAATTCGATTTGTATACCAGTTATTATTCACATTATTTTCGTATTCATTTGGTCCAGTTACACCATGCATCATATATACATTTTTCTTTTTATTGTAATGCACTCGGTCAGCCCAAAATCTAGAAATGCCGGTTAATACGTCTATCCCATATTCGTTTAAATACGCTTTATCGCCAGTATAATTCACATAATTATAGATACCATATGCAATTGCTCCATTACGATGAATTTCTTCAAATGTAATTTCCCACTCATTATGGCATTCAATACCCGTGAATGTAACCATTGGATATAATGCACCTTTTAGTCCTTGCTGTTTTGCATTATGATAAGCGCCTTCTAATTGATTATGACGGTAAACTAGTAAGTTTCGTGAGACTTCCTGATTAGCAGTTGATAAATACAATGGAATTGCATAAGCTTCAGTATCCCAATACGTTGCTCCACCATATTTTTCACCTGTAAATCCTTTTGGACCGATATTTAATCGTGCATCTTCACCATAGTAAGTAGCAAATAACTGGAATAAATTAAATCGGATACCTTGTTGCGCTTCAGCATCACCACTAATCATCACATCTGCAATATCCCAACGATCTAGCCAACCTTTTTTATGATCTGCTAGTTCTGCTTCAAAACCATATGCTATTGCTTGTTCTACTACTAATTTTCCTTTTGTAACTAATTCATTTGCATCATAGTCTCGGTCTGTCGTTACAGCGACATATTTAACAAGACTGACAGATTCGCCTTTTGGTACATTAATAACAATTGTATTATCAACGTATTCTTCTTTTTCACTTTTTAAAATTGATGCGATTTTTGCATTTTCAGTTTGTACTGTAATCCCCATCGTAGTTGCTACCTGGAATGTAGGCGAACCAAACGGATTATCTTTTGTTTTCATTTGAAGACTGCCAAAATAGTCCTCTACATTTCTATTAACTTCTACCCAGAAATCTTCATCGTAATTCGAATCCTCATTACGGATATCACCATCTAAGTAAGGTACAAATGTAATGTCACCAGTGTAATTTTTAGCAGTAACTGTATATTTAATAACAGCTAATTCCTTCTTAGCGACAGATAAGAAACGAATTACCTCAATGTCTGTTTCCTTTTCTCCGTGAACGACTGTAAACTTACGCGTTAATACACCATGTTGCATATCTAATTCTCTATAAAACTCTTTTACAACGGCAGTATTTAGATCGAGTTCTTCTCCATCGATCAATACATTAATACCAATGAAGTTTGTTGAGTTGATTACTTTTCCAAAATAATTTGGATATCCATTTTTCCACCAGCCAACTCGCGTTTTATCTGGGAACCAAACTCCAGCCACATATGATCCACGGTGGAAATCGCCCGAATACTTTTCTTCAAAGTTTCCTCTCATTCCCATGTGACCGTTTCCTAAACTAACCATACTTTCTGCAAGACGAAACTCTTCTTTATGCAATTCTGTTTCTACAATTTTCCATTCGTTTACATCAAATAGTCTTTTCATTTTTTTCACCTATATAAATTATATTTGTTGTTAACGGTTTCATTTTTATGCAACCGCTTTCGTAAAATAGAAAAATTTTTTTGGATTACTCTGCTACAAATCCTATTATATAGTATTTTTGAAAAAAAGAAATACTTATACATAACTTGTCGAAACGTTTTCATAGATTCGTATATTATTTAGTAATTTAGCGAATGTTTTATTTTAATCTATATAAACCAGGAAAAGTCTAAAATTTAGTTGGTCTATGATAAAATTAATAGATATTAATATATTACATCTGAATTCAACATATCCTGAGGAGCGATCATATGGCGGAAATGGTTCCTTTATTATTTACATTATCGAGTAAAAAAATTGTCATCATCGGTGGAGGGAAAATTGCATTTCGTAAAGCGAAGGCATTTGTTAAAAGTGGCGCAGCAATTACCATTATTAGCCCCCAAATCATTGAGGATTTCAAAGAATTCCCTTCTATAACACATATCAATAAAAGATTTGAAAAAGACGACATAAAAAAAGCTCATATCGTTATTGCTGCAACTAATGATAAAAAGGTCAATCAATTTGTTAAAGAATGTACAACGGATTTTCAATGGTTTAATGATGTAAGTGACCAAAAAAATAGTGATTTTCATACACCCGCTGTTGTGAGAAGAGGAGATCTAATTGTTTCTGTGTCAACCTCAGGGAAAAGCCCTATCCTTTCAAAAAAGTTGAAAAGTGAACTAGAGAGCTATTTTGATGATCATTATGTCGAAATAGTGAACACTTATGCAGATAATAGAAAAAAACCAGGTACGGAATAATTCAATTACCTGGTTTTTGGTATTCTGACTACTGTTTTTTTAATTTTGCCAACGCTTCTGCAAATGGATTATTAAATGGTTCATCATCTTGCTTATTTTGTTGTTTTAAATATTTTTGTACATCTTTTTTCGAAACCTTACTGTTTTTCTCTTTTGATCGTCTTTCTTTAAAAGTAGAAAGTTTTTCACGGTGACCACATGAACAAACGAATATTTGCCCTTCACCTTCTCCTCTTAGCTCTAATCGTTTGAAACAGTTTGGGCATCTACTATTTGTTGATTGTGAAATAGTCTTTCTATGTCCACAATCTCTATCTTGACATACAAGCATCTTCCCTCTTTTTCCATTGACTTCAAGCATCAGTTTTCCACAATCAGGGCATTTCGTACTGCTCATATTATCATGCTTGAATGTTTGTTCTGTTTGCTTAATTTCTTTCACAGCATTAGAAGCAAATGCAATCATGTCATTCATAAATTTGTTTTTAGATAATGTTCCTTTTGAGATTGCTTGAAGTTTTTGTTCCCACTCTGCGGTTAATGCAGGTGATTTTAATTCCTCAGGCACTAAATTTAAAAGCTGTTTCCCTTTATTTGTGATAAAAATATCCTTACCTTTTTTCTCAATTAGGAAACTACTAAATAACTTTTCAATAATATCTGCTCGTGTTGCAACAGTACCTAATCCGCCAGTTTCTCCGATTGTCTTCTTCAACTCATTACTTTCTCCAGACATGAATTGAACTGGATTCTCCATTGCACTTAATAAAGTAGCTTCATTAAAAAACGCAGGTGGTTTCGTTTGGCCCTTCGTTTCAATAAATCTAGACATTTCATAAGTCTCTTTTTGTTTAATGACTGGAAGCTTTTGCTCTTCTTTCTGATCCTTCTCTTCTTGATCTTGAAAAACTTCCTTCCAGCCAAGAGATTGTACTCTTTTTCCTTTCGCAATAAACGTTTCTTGTTCAGACTCAGCGATAACATTTGTTTGCTCATATTCAAATGGAGGAAGTAATACTGCTAAAAATCTACTGACAATTAATTCATAGATCTTATATTCTTTTGATGAAAGCTCACTAAGTATGGGTGCTTCTTCAGTTGGAATGATTGCATGATGATCAGAAACCTTTGTATCATCTACAAATGATTTATTTACTTTAATCGGCTGATTTGTAAGCTTCATAATTATTTTTCCGTACGGCTTCATATTACACGCAAGTAATCTCTCTTTTAATGTATCAACTAAATCTGAAGACAAGTAGCGAGAGTCTGTACGCGGATAAGTAACTATTTTATGATGCTCATATAGTTTTTGCATGATTGACAACGTTTCTTTAGGAGAAAAATTAAATCTTTTATTTGCCTCTCTTTGAAGCTCTGTTAAATCATACAACCCAGGTGCAAAAGTTTTTTTCTGACTAGTCGATACTTCTTTGACGATCAGTTGTTTGCCTTTCATTTTCTCTACTAGTTTCTGTAACTCATCATTCGTTTTTATTTTTGTGTCCTTCGTTTTACTGTTTTGCCACGTAAACGTTACATTATTTGCGATTACTTGTAGCCCATAATATGTTTGCGGTTTAAATGCTTTAATTTCCTTTTCTCGCTCATAAATCATAGAAAGGGTCGGAGATTGTACTCTTCCACAAGAAAGCTGAGCATTGTGCTTACATGTAAGGGCACGGGTAGCATTAATCCCAACAATCCAATCTGCTTCTGCTCTTGCTACTGCAGATTGAAATAAATTTTCATATTCTTTTCCACTTCTTAAGCTACTAAATCCCTTTTTAACCGCTTTATCTGTCGCAGAAGAAATCCACAGTCTTTTGATTGGTTTATTCACTTTAGCCATTTGTAAAATCCATCTTGCTACAAGTTCACCTTCGCGCCCCGCATCTGTAGCGATTACAATATCTGTTACATCTTTTCTTAATAATTGTGTTTTTACAGATTGAAACTGTTTACTTGTTTTTTTAATGACAATTAATTTTAATTTTTCAGGTATCATTGGTAAGTCTTCTAAATTCCAAGATTTATATTTATGGTCATACCCCTCAGGATCTGCCAATGTAACGAGATGGCCCAATGCCCACGTTACTATATACTTATTACCTTCTAAATAACCATTCCCTTTGCGATGACAGTCTAGTACCTTGGCGATATCTCTTGCAACTGAAGGTTTCTCAGCTAAAACAACCGTTTTACTCATAAATTACTCCTTAATATTTCACATTTTCTTTGTACTAACTTTATCATTTCTAAACGGATTATTCCAAACCCAATCGGTCGGTTACTTTTTTAAAGTCTACTTAGTTCTTATGTTATAAGTGATGATCTGAAGGAAATATACTTTGTCTTTATCCGCATATTTCAGTTCTTCTTCATAACTTTGTCCCTTCTAGCACATATTAACGTATATGATATTTTGGGTAATTCTAATTCATCATGTCTAAAGGTCATTTCATTTAATATGTCCAGGAGGATTTATATGAGCTATTTAATTGCGTTAGTAGGGTTGGTTGTTACGCTAGCTCTTGCATATATTGCTAGTACGAATCGGAAAATCATTAAAATTCGTCCGATTATCATAATGATTGTTGTTCAAGTTATTTTGGCCTACTTATTCTTAAAAACAGTCATTGGTATTAAAATTATTCAAGCGATTGCTAAAGTGTTCGATAAGTTACTTCTATATGCAGCCGACGGGATTAACTTTGTTTTCGGTGGGGTCGCGAATGAAGGTGCATTTGTTTTCTTCTTAAATGTACTATTACCAATTGTTTTCATTTCCGTATTAATTGGAATTCTACAATATACAAGAATATTACCTTTCATAATGAAAGGTATCGGTTTACTTTTAAGTAAAATAAATGGCATGGGAAAATTGGAATCATATAATGCCATAGCCTCCGCGATTGTCGGACAATCCGAAGTGTTTATTACAGTCAAAAAACAACTAGGTCAATTAGCGCCTCATCGTCTCTATACTTTGTGTGCCTCTGCAATGTCGACTGTTTCAATGTCTATTGTTGGTGCATATATGACAATGATTGAACCACGTTATGTCGTAACTGCCATTATATTGAACTTATTTGGTGGTTTTATTATTTCATCAATTATTAATCCTTATGAAGTATCAGATGAAGAGGATATATTGGTTGTTCAAGAAGAGGAAAAACAAACTTTTTTTGAAATGCTTGGAGAATACATTTTAGATGGATTTAAAGTTGCTATTATTGTAGCTGCAATGTTAATTGGATTTGTTGCTCTGATTTCATTAATTAATAATGTTTTTGATTTAATTTTCGGTATTACATTCCAAGAAATTCTAGGTTATGTTTTTGCACCAATCGCATTCTTAATGGGTATTCCATCATCAGATATCATCAAAGCTGGTGGCGTCATGGCTACTAAATTAGTTACAAATGAATTCGTTGCAATGGATGCATTATCAAATGTGGCCAAAAGCTTTTCTGCAAAAACGATTGGGATTATTTCAGTTTTTCTTGTTTCCTTTGCTAATTTCTCTTCAATTGGTATCATTGCCGGAGCAGTTAAAGGATTAAACGAAAAACAAGGTAATACCGTTGCACGATTTGGATTGAAGTTACTTTATGGGGCTACTTTAGTTAGTGTTTTATCAGCGATTATTGTTAGCTTGGTTCTGACATAAGTAAAATAAGTAATTTGATGACAAGCATAAAGGGACGTTTCCCTTTATGCTTTTTTTGTTTGAATTTTATCATTCATTCTCAGAATCACATTAAAAAGTTTACAACATAGAAACATCCTATGACAAAATTAGAAACATTTAAATCATATGATACATACATCAAGATTTTAGGAGAGTGATCTGGAGTAAAGAATAAATCCTATTGTGAAAATCATGAGTGAAAGAATTAATGATGGTCATTTTTAGTTGATTATTTTTTTTGCAGAAATTTGACGTTTTATAATTCTAAAAAAATAAAGGATTTAAATAGATTAAGAGCAAATTTAGTAAGTAATTCCAATTATAAGGAGAGAGACAATGACTAATAAGATCGTATCTGTACTTCTCGGAATGTTTTTATTCCTTTTACCGACTGCTAATGCTACTTCGTTCACTTCCAGTTTTACTAATAATGAGTTCTCTAAATATATAGATAATCTCACAATGAATACAACTGAAGCTGCTTACGGCCAAACAATCGATATTGGGCTAACGACGAAGAAAAATTTTGGACATATATCTTTATTCTTTTCAAATGGAACAAAAAAGAATGAAGTTACTTTTATAAAAACATCTGATAATTACTATTCTGGGAAAATAAAAATTACGAGCGACTTTGAAAAAGGAGTTTACCAACTTACATCTATGAAACTAGATGAACAAGATTTAACTATGTCAGATAAACTGATTAAATATTCAATTGTAGACTTACCTACTCCTACTATTGATAATCTGTCAAATAAGTCAACATCTATTAAGGGAGTATTTCTTCCAAATAGTGAAGTTCAGATTTTAAAGAATAATACGCTTTTGAAAACTTTATCTACAAATTCAAGTGGTGAATATTCTTATGCAGTAAAACCAATTAAGGCTGGGACGAAAATTACTGTAATTGGTTTAAGTAACAATATAGAAAGTCAATCTACTACAATATTAGTCTCTGATTTAATCGCACCATCTGTATCGTCTATTTCTGCAGTTTCTGACCAGTCACAATATATCACTGGTAAGTCAGAAGCCTATGCAAATGTTAAGGTTTATAACGGTACCAAGCTAATTGGTAAGGGTGTTGTGACTTCATATGGAAAATTTAACGTGAAAATCACTAAACAAAAAGCAAATGCTGTTCTTAAAGTCATTACAATTGATAAGAGTAACAATGAAAGTAAACCTTTATCAGTTCGTGTAATTGACCGTACAGCACCATTAGCTCCTTCGATTAAGTCTCTTAAAGAGAATGCAACGATCATTACTGGGAAAACAGAACCAAAAGCAACTGTAAAGCTATACGTTAACAATGGTTACGTTGCAAAAACAACAGCAAATAGTATTGGTACGTATTCATTTAGAGTTAACAAGTTAAATGCTTATGCTAGCATTAAAGTTACTTCTCAAGACTTAGCTGGAAATCAAAGTAAGCCTGCTATTATTGAGGTACAAAGCAATCAACCTATTTCAAATGGCCAGTTAATTATTATTAATACCCAATCTAATAAACTATCATATTACAATAAAGGAAAACTTGTTAAAACATTTAGTGTAGCAACTGGTAAATCATCAACTCCTACACCAACTGGTAAATTTAAAATCTTAAATAAAATTAAAAATCGACCTTGGTATAAAGAAAATATTCCTGGTGGTGATCCAAGAAATCCGCTTGGAAAACGTTGGATGGGATTAAGTGTGGGTGATTCTCCAGGAAACTCTTATGGAATCCACGGAAATAATAAGGAAAGCTCAATTGGAAAATCAGTTAGCAATGGTTGTATTCGTATGCACAACAGCGAGATTGCATGGCTTTTTGAACAAATTCAAACAGGCACTACTGTTATCATTGCTAAATCTTCCAACTCTAATGGGAAAATCGCTCATTCACATGGCATTTCGATTGCTTCATAAGTTGGTCGTAACATCCAGACTGTCCGGGTATGTCTCGGCAGTCTTTTTTTGTATAAAATTTGTACCATATCTTCTACAGTACTGCGCTGTACCAATCATATATTCTGATAGCATTCTATTCATTTTTCATTAATAATAATTAGTAAAAAGGAAAATTCTAGAAAGGGGCTGGTTTGTTTTGAAAAAATTTCTACCGTTATTGATTCTCGTTTTTGGCTTGCTCTATATTTTTTTCATACCTTCTGAACCAATTGGTATCAAAATTTTATTTAAATTAATTCCCATGCTGTTAATTTTGTATTTTGCTTTTTCTTTGAAGCCTGTTCATTCATCGAAGTATCGTACACTCATCATCACTGGTTTATTTTTTTGTATGATTGGTGATGGTACGTTAATTTGGTTTGTCATTGGTTTAAGTGCATTTTTAATTGGACATCTATTTTACACTGCAGGTTTTATTTCAAGCTGGAATTACTCAATGAAACGGATGTTATCTATTATCCCTATTGCCATATATGCTTTTTTAATGTGCTCCAATATAACTGCAGCGCTAATCGATAAAGGGGATCGTGGTTTAATCATTCCAGTAATTGCTTATACAATTGCTATTTCTACCATGGTATTTACTGCTATCATGACTGGGAATAAATGGGCAATTATCGGCAGCGTTTTATTTATTATCTCTGACTCTATTCTTTCGTGGGATCTATTTGTACAAACCGTTCGTTACAGTCATGAATTGATTATGATTACATACTATAGTGCGCAATTTTTAATCGCTAGAAGTATATTATCGTTAAAATCTACCGCATAATATTTTACTTTCAAATACAGAACAAACTAAAATAAACTAGTAAGCTTAGTCGTTAAACTAGTAAATGTAAGCGCATTTTTACATGTAGAAAAGGAGCTATTCAAATGAAAAATGAATTAATGAATCGTTTAATTAGTTATGCTAAAGTAGACACACAATCAAACTCAAGCAGCAATACATGCCCTTCTACACCAGGACAATTAACATTGGGACGTATGCTAGTTGAAGAATTAAAAGAAATTGGATTAGTTGACGTTACGATGGATGAAAATGGATATGTAATGGCTACTTTGCCCGCTAACTCTGAAAAGGACATTCCTACTATTGGATTTCTAGCTCACGTTGATACAGCTACTGACTTCACTGGTAAGAATGTTAACCCACAGATCGTTGAAAATTATGATGGTGAAGATATCGTTTTAAATGATTCACTGAATATTATCTTATCTCCAAAACAATCTCCTGAGCTTAGCAAGTATAAAGGACATACGTTAATCACAACGGATGGCACAACACTACTTGGCGCAGATAATAAAGCTGGTATTGCTGAAATCATGACAGCAATGGCATATTTAGTACAACATCCCGAAATAAAGCATGGTCGAATTCGTGTTGCTTTTACGCCTGATGAAGAGATTGGTAGAGGCCCCACATAAATTTGATGTGAAAGCATTTGATGCAAAGTATGCTTACACAATGGATGGTGGTCCACTAGGAGAACTTCAGTATGAAAGCTTTAATGCAGCTGGTGCGACTATAACTGTAAAAGGTAAAAGCGTTCACCCAGGCACAGCAAAAGGTAAAATGATTAATTCCACAAAAATTGCCATGGAAATTAATCAGTCACTACCAGTAGAAGAAGCCCCAGAATATACAGATGGATATGATGGTTTCTATCATTTAATCTCAATTGAAGGTGATGTTGAGGAAACGAAATTACAATACATTATCAGAGATTTCGATAAAGAAAAATTTCAACAACGAAAAGAAACATTAAACAGTATTGTTAATCGCTTAAGAGGAACTTACGGTGAAAACAGTATCTCAATAGAAATGAACGACCAGTATTACAATATGAGAGAAAAAATCGAACCAGTTAAACACGTAGTTGATATTGCTTATGAAGCGATGAAGAACTTAGATATTACACCTATTGTAGAACCAATTCGTGGAGGTACTGACGGATCTCAGCTTTCATACATGGGGCTTCCAACTCCTAATATTTTCACTGGCGGAGAAAACTACCATGGAAAGTTTGAATATATCTCAGTAGATAATATGATTAAAGCAACAAATGTCATGATTGAAGTCATTAAATTATATGAGAAAAAAGCTTAAGGCAAATCCTATAAGAATGAGAAAAAACGCATTAGTTACTACTATGCGTTTTTTTATGGTTAGCTCGGTTAAAAAAAGTTGTTGATTTCCACTCCAGGATGCTCGCTTTCCGTGGGGCGTGCGCTGAGCCTCCTCGGCGCTACGCACCTCCGGGGTCTCACCTGTCCCGCTACTCCCACAGGAGTCGAGCACCTTCCGTTCCAATCAACTTCTTAATAAATCGTCATGACTTTAGATAACTTGTTTAAAAATATTTACCTGATAGATTAAGCCTTTAACTTTTTAATAAATACTACCTTTAAATAGTTTCCTTCTTTAAAGTGCTTATTCGTTTTAAAATCATCTGGAAGTGAGCATTCCTCCATTAATTTATATTGACCACCTAATTCTTTAAAAGCAGTGTCTATAAAGCTTTTAAATTTATTCATCCCAAAGGAACTACAGTTTGTTGATGCTACAATGACTCCATTATCTTCAGTAATTGTAATTGCCTCTTTTAGAAGATCTTTATAGTCTTTTTCCGCACTGAACGTATGTTTTTTTGATCTAGCAAAGCTTGGCGGGTCTAAGATCACCATATCGAATAAAAGGTTTTTCTTAACTGCGTACTTGAAGTAATGGAATACATCTTCAACTATGATGTCTTGTGTACTTGGATCGATGTTATTTATACTAAATTGCTCTTTAGTCTTCTGTAAACTTCTATTCGCTAAATCTACACTTGTTGTTTTTTGTGCTCCACCAATCGCAGCAAATACAGAAAATGCGCCTGTGTATGAAAATGTATTGAGTACTCTTTTTCCATAAGCGTATTTATCACGTATTAACTTACGCACTTCACGCTGATCTAGAAATACGCCTACCATCGCGCCATCATTTAAATAGATTGCAAAATGAACCCCATTTTCTTTTACGATAATTGGAAATTCGCCCTTTTCTCCCGTAACAAAATCATCTTCTTCAATGTACTGACCTTTTGCGTCAAAACGTTTTTTCTGATAAATACCTTTAAATTCAACTATTTTTGTTAAAGCGTCAATGATATAGTCTTTAAATTGGTAAATGCCTTCGCTATACCAGCTAATTACATAATAGCCATCATAATAATCAATGATTAATCCGCCAATACCGTCACCTTCACCATTAAATACTCTAAAAGCAGTTGTATCGGGATTATTGTAAAAAGTGCCTCGAGTATCTATAGCAGTTTGAATCTTATCTTTAAAAAATCTTGGACCTATTTCTTCACTTTGATCGAAGCTAAGTAACCAACCTAAGCCTTTATTTTGCTTGCCGTAATAACCTTTTCCAATAAATTGATTACGTTCATCTACTAGCTTAATAACTGTTCCTTCACTCGTTAAATCTTTACTATTCATAATGGATTCTTTTGAAATAAGTGGATATCCATTCTTATAATCTTTTACAAATTTTTGTTTCACCTTTAATTGCAATTCATTTTTCATGCTTTCACCAGTTATTCTCATATTTTATCTCAGTATTTCCATAATCGATTTTAATTAAAATGGATAGTGAAAACATTTGATAATCATCGTTTTTCATAGTCTTTTCATTGCTTTATTTAGCATAGTATACACTTTCCATAAAGGCAATTTATTCCTTACCTTTCACTTAACATCTATTTTCTACTATCAAAAGAAAAACCTTGTCCAAGTGAGACAAGGTTTTAGAGATATTTACATTAGATATTCTGTTGAATACGTCTAGCGAAATCGACAAATTTAAACTTATCTGGTCTGTGACGAGATTGGCCATACTGTAAAAGTGATCCGTCATCTAAATAAACGAATGTATTCACAACAACAACCATATCATAGCCATCCAGATCTAAGTACTTTCGATCGTCCTCATTACAAGTTTGTACAACGATTTCTTTTTTTGCAAAGCCAATATTTAATGATAGTGTGTTTTCTATATAGTCAAAGATTGAGCCTTCACAAATTTCTCTTGAAAGTTTCTCTACATATTCACCGTTATAGTATTCTTTATCAAGAATAATTTTTTTCCCATCAATTTTTCTAGATCTGATTACTTTCCAGATAGATGTCTCATCATCAATTAGTAATTGTTCTTTGATAAATTTGCTGGGTTTCTTCAATTCTAGCTTTTCAACAATCGTTTCAGCTGTTCTTCCAATTTGTGCTGATAATTCTTTAAAGCTAATTAATCCAGTTACTGGAAAATTAAACTTAGCAGTATCTAAAATAAATGAACCTTTACCTTTTACCTTATTGATATAACCATTTTGTTCAAGCATTTGTAATGATTTTCTAATTGTATCTCTAGACACATCAAATTGTTCCATTAAACATTTTTCAGAAGGTATTTTACTACCAACCGAATAAATGCCTTTTTCTATCTGCTCAATTAACTTATGGTAGATAGAAATATATTTCGCATTCATATTCATCACCTAGGAAAATTTTATTATAATCTTCCTTATTTCTCAAGAAGGTAACAGATTGACTCGTAAGGACGTAAACGAATTTCATTTAAATCCAGGCTAGAATCATCATAATTCGAAATTAAAATGCTTCGTTTATAGTCGGTAATATCAATGTTGTCAGGTAAATTAAATATCGTCTCGTTTGCATAGAAATTATTAATGACGATTAGTTTTTGGTTTCCTAAATTACGTGCATAAGCAAATATATTTTCATGATCCATTATAAGTGACTCATAATCGCCTTCTGCAATAATGTCAAACTGCTTTCGTAGTTGGACAAGCTTTTTGTAATGATAAAAAACTGAATTTTGATCACTTAGCGCATTTTCTACATTTATTTCAATAAAATCCTTACCGGTAGGAATCCAAGGTGTTCCCGTTGTGAAACCAGCATGGTCTGAGTCATCCCACTGCATTGGTGTACGAGAATTATCTCTTGATTTACTTTGTAAAATATTAATTATGTCTGACTCTGATACGCCTTCGGATTTTAATATCTCATAGTAATTCAAACTTTCTACATCTCTATATTGTTCGATTTGATCGAATTTTGGATTTGGCATACCTATTTCTTCGCCTTGGTAAATATAAGGTGTTCCTCTTAATAAATGCATCGCAGTAGCAAGCATTTTTGCAGATTCTTTATGGTACTCCTGATCATTTCCAATACGGGAAACAATTCGTGGTTGATCATGGTTACACCAAAATAATGCATTCCAACCATTACCCTCTTGCATTCCTTTTTGCCATGAATCAAGAATATTTTTTAGTGCCATAAAATCGAAGTCCATTACAGACCATTTTTCTCCATCTTTATAATCTATCTTAAGATGGTGGAAATTGAATACCATTGATAATTCTTTTTGTTCTGGATTTGAGTATTGAATGCAGTGTTCAATTGAAGTAGAAGACATTTCTCCAACTGTTATAATATCTTCCGTTTTTCCGAACGTTTCTTTATTTAATTTCTTTAAATAGTCATGAATTTTTGGTCCGTCTGTATAGAATCTTCTACCATCGCCATTTTCATCATCTTCTAATTGATCTGGCTTTGAAATCAAATTAATAACATCTAAACGAAAGCCTTTGACACCTTTATCTATCCAAAAATTCACAATATCAAATACTTCCTTTTGAACCTGGACATTTTCCCAATTTAAATCTGGTTGTGTCTTATCAAAAAGATGTAGATAATATTCATTCGAACCTTCTATTTTCTCCCATGCAGAACCACCAAACTTTGAGATCCAATTCGTTGGTTCTTCTCCATGTTTACTTTCTTTAAAAATATAATAATCTTTATATTTTTTATCTCCTGCTAGCGCTTTTTGAAACCACTCATGCTCTGATGACGTATGATTAAATACCATGTCTAACATGATCTCTATGTTTCGTTCTTTTGCAGCCTGTACTAGTTCCTCAAAATCGTTCATTGACCCATAAGCAGGATCAATATTACGATAATCTGCAACGTCATAACCATTATCATTTTGCGGAGATACATAAAATGGGGTAAGCCAAATGTAGTCGACACCTAATTCTTTTAAATAATCTAGTTTTTTTGTCACGCCATTTAAGTCTCCAAAGCCATCTCCATTTGAATCATAAAAAGACTTTGGATAAATTTGGTATACAACACTGTTCTTAAAATCCTTCATTTTTAATAATCTCCTTGATTGTAAACTTTGAAAGGAAGGAAAAGTAACTTTTCCTTCCTCTTAAATAATTATGAATTTTTTACTAGCAGTTTTTTCTTGTTAAAGATAATTGTTAAAATAAATGGAATAACGATTGCAACTAACATTGCTACTGCAAACATTCCCATATGTTTTGGTTGAATAGATAGAATACCAGGTAAGCCACCTACTCCAATTGAGTTTGCCATAACGCCAGAACCAACTGAAATAATGCCAGCGATTCCAGATCCAATCATTGCTGCTAAGAATGGATAAGCATATTTTAAGTTAATACCAAACATTGCGGGTTCTGTTACACCTAAATAACAAGAAATCGCCGCTGGAATTGAAATTTGTTTTTCTTCTTCATTTTTTCTATTTAAGTAAATAATTGCTAATACTGCAGAACCTTGAGCAATATTTGATAAAGCAATCATTGGCCATAAGTTTGTTCCACCAAGCTCACTCATTAACTGTAAATCAATTGCGTTCGTCATATGGTGTAAGCCTGTAATTACTAATGGAGCATAGAAGAATCCAAATACTAAAGCAAATAACCAACCAAATGATGATGTTAATCCAGAGTAAACTACATGTGAAATTACTGAACCAACTTTCCAACCAAGTGGTCCTAAAACAACATGAGCAATTAACACTGTTGGTACAAGTGCTAAGAATGGAACAACGATCATTGAAATTGCACTTGGAACAACTTTTCTAATACTTCTCTCTAAAAATGCTAATGTAAAACCTGCTAAAATAGCCGGAATAACTTGAGCTTGATAACCAATCATGTCAATTTTAACGAAACCAAAGTCCCAGAATGGTGCTTCTGCTCCACCAGAAACTGCATATGCATTTAATAATTGTGGAGAAACAAGTGTAATCCCCAGAACGATCCCTAAAATTTGAGTTGTGCCCATTTTCTTTGTTATCGACCATGTGATACCAACAGGTAAGAAGTGGAAGATTGCTTCACCTATTAACCATAAGAATGAATGCACACCAGCCCAAAATTGTGAAGTTTCGACAATCGTTTTTGTTCCATCTTCTAGTAACTTAATATCACCAATAATATTTCGGAATCCTAAAATTAGACCCCCAACAACAATTGCAGGAATTAATGGAGAAAAAATTTCTGCTAAATGCGCAAGTACACGTTGTAACCAAGTCATGTTTTGTCTTGCTGCAACTTTTGCATCTTCCTTAGAAGATTCATCAACACCAGCCAATTCTACAAAATCATTGTAAAACATTGATACTTCGTTCCCAATAATAACTTGGAATTGACCTGCCTGTGTAAATGTTCCCTTAACTAATTTAAGATCTTGTATCTTTATCTCATCAGCTTTTTTTACATCTTTTAATACAAAACGCATACGCGTTGCACAATGTGTAACTGTTGCGATATTCTCTTTGCCACCGATATGTTGAAGTAATTGTTTTGCATCATCACTATAACGACCCATTTCAATACCCCTCCTCTTATGTTTCTCTTTTTATCTAGACCCTGTACGTACAAGATAAGTATATTCCTGTACGTACAGGAAAGCAAGCGTTTTTTTGAAAACGCTCACAAACAACTTTCATTTTTATTCAACAAAAAGTTACTTCAGTTTTTAGTGCAAATTTATTTAATGCATTATAATAAGTCAGTTATATGAGTTTTATTACTATTTATAGTTCCAAAAATATTACGTTCCATTAATGAGTGAGGATTAATAGACATAACAAAAATAGCCCGATTCCCCATTTGCATCTAAGGAACCGAGCTTTATTTTATGAAAAACTTTCTTCAGTATAAAAATCAATCACCATACAACCTGCACCCTGTGCAACGATATTGTAAGCCGTAGTTGATTTCACTATTTGAATTGGACTATTTGGGTAATGTTTCATTCTTGATCTCGCTATATCAGATGCAATATCGAAAAAAAATGGCTTTGGAACTAATGTACCTCCACAAATGACAATATCTGGTCTTAGTAAAAAAATCAGATTAGCCAGTCCTATTCCAAAATAATAAGCTGCATCCTTTAACACTTCTAAGCTTAAACGATCTTCTTGTTCTAATGCATCTAAAGTTTGGTGCAAACTAATTTCTTCTATATCTTCAACACAATCTTGAAGATGGGAAGACTCTCCCCGTTTAATACGTTTAATCACCTCTTCACGAATGGCAGGTAAACTGCTATAAGCTTGAAGACAACCATAGGACCCACATGAACAACGTTGTCCATGGACGTCAATGATCATATGACCAAATGCATCGTCCATTTCATTTTTATGACTGAGTAATCTTCCTTGTTGAACTACACCACATCTTATACTCATATCACTTGAAACAAATATAATATTATCTGTTTCTTTTCCATACTTTAATCGATATTCAGCTAAAGCAGCTAAATTTGTTCCATTATTAATGAAAACTGGACATTGATTCGTTTTCTCTAAGTAGTTTATGATATTTAAATCTTCCCACCCACCAGCAATAAATGAGTCAGAATTAATGATTGTTCCTTTTTCTGAATCGATTGGATCTAGTAATCCTATTCCAATCCCTAATAATTTTTCTCTACTAATATCATTTTGAACTAATAATTGATCAACACAGTTCGTTACAAAATTCAGAGTAAATTCTCCAGTACTTCCTTGATCCATCTTTAGTTTCTTAGTCTCTAAAATATTTAAATGTAAATCTAATAATAAAACAGTAGTATATAAATTTGTAATCTCTACTCCAATTATATAGTTCGACGTAGGATTTACTACGTACATTACGGGCTTTCTTCCACCGCTAGAGACACCTAACCCACTATCTATAATCAGTCCGGCTTGTACCAATTCGTCTAATAATCTCACACAAGTTGTATGTTTATAACCAGTTAGCTCAGTTAGTGAGCTTACTTTTATTGGACCTAGTTTTCGAATTAAGCTATATAAAAGCTTTAAACTTTTTAATTTTGGCGAATGTACTCCTACAAATTGCCTTAGCATCGTTTTCCTCCAAAGCTTTTTCATTATCAATATCTTACCCGATTTATTCTGCAAGCATCACTTACAATCAATCAACTTTTTTTATTTTATAAAATAAGTATATCTATTTTAGTCGATTGATAATAGTATTTTTTCTGAAACCACTTAACTTTTTACCAAAATGGTATTTAGTCCATTTACAATTAGGAAAAAATCATTTAGACTAATATTGAAAGAAATCATCTATTACATTAAATTTTTATGAATACAAATTATTAACTCATTCAAGGAGGAAATAAAAATGCATAAAACAGAACATATCTTAGAAACAAAAGAATTTATCCTAAACAAAACAAACTACCGCCCAACAGTTGGGTTAATCTTAGGTTCCGGATTAGGAACACTTGCAGATGAAATCGAAAATTCAGTTACAATCCCTTATAGCGAGATTCCTCACTTTGCTAAATCTGAAGCTGTCGGTCATGCTAATGAATTAGTAATCGGAGAATTAAAAGGACATGCTGTAGTCGCAATGAAAGGCCGTTTCCATTATTATGAAGGATTTACATTAGATGAAGTAACGTTCCCAGTACGCGTAATGAAAGCTCTTGGAGTTGAAAAATTAATTGTTACAAATGCATGTGGCGCAGTTAACACAAGCTTTAATCCTGGTGATTTAATGTTAATTACTGACCATATCAATCTAGTTGGAAACAACCCATTAATCGGACCAAACAACCCTGAACTTGGAACTCGTTTCCCGGATGTATCAGAAGTTTATAATAAAGAATTACGCGCGCTTGCATTAAAAGTAGCTGAAAAACAAGACGTTCAATTACAACAAGGTGTTTATGCTTGGTGGAGTGGACCTTCATATGAAACACCTGCTGAAATTCGTATGATTCGTACATTAGGTGCTGATGCTGTTGGGATGTCTACAGTACCAGAAGCAATCGTTGCTGTTCACAGTAGCATGAAAGTTCTTGGAATCTCTTGCCTAACTAACATGGCATGCGGCATTCTAGACCAACCATTAAACCATGAAGAAGTAATCGAAGTTGCAAGCATGGTACGCACTAAATTTGTAGGACTAGTAAAAGGTATTTTAGAAGAGCTTTAATTAGAAAATTAGAAGTAAAGAGGGGCTTATCCCTCTTTACTTTTTTAATTCGTAAATGAGGTGTCATTTTGAAAGGAATATTGTATATCATCATTGGATCTGCATGTTATGGAGTATTGTCTACATTCGTAAAACTAGCATATAATGATGGTTTTATTGTGAATGATGTTGTTGGGATTCAAATGTTTGTTGGGGCTATTTTATTGTGGTCTATTGTTCTTATAAATAAGTTTCTTAAAAAGAAGTCGACTACTCAGACATATGTAAAGCCTGCAAAAAAAGATATATTATTATTAACTGTATTAGGATCGACTACTGGATTAACAGGAATGTTTTATTATTTGTCTCTTCAATATATCACAGCCTCGTTTGCTATTGTATTACTTTTTCAATTTACTTGGATCGGCGTTTTCTTAGAAGCATTGCTTAACCGAAAATTTCCCGAGAAAGGAAAGGTACTCTCCCTAATCCCATTAATAATTGGAACTCTTTTTGCAACAAATGTCTTTTCGACCGGTATCCAGCAAATAAACATCCTAGGCTTACTTTTTGGGTTGTTATCTGCCATTTCATATTCTATATTCGTTCTCTTAAGTGGAAGAGTTGCAGTACAAACTAACCCTGTTACAAAAACTGCTCTTATGATTACAGGCGGTTTTATAATATGTGCCCTTTTTCTCCCTCCTAACTTTTTTAGTGACGGAAAATTTTTTGTTGAAATCACATTAAAATACGGCATCATTCTAGGTTTTTTAGGTCCATTCTTCTCTACATTTATGTTTTCAAAAGGCGTGCCATTAACTGGGTCTGGCTTAGCATCTATTTTAGGAGCGACAGAACTACCGACCGCTGTTTTGATGTCAGCGCTTGTGTTAAGAGAATCAATTGGTACGGCACAATATATAGGCGTTTTCTTAATTTTAGCTGGTATTGCCCTTCCAGAATTATTAAAGAAAAAATCATTACAGACAGCTTAAAAAACACTTATTGTTGAGTATTTTTAATAAAACTTAGCCGCACGTTTTTTACTCAGTATTATTTATATAGTATATTTCTGACCATTTCCCAAATAATATCTTTGTTACAGTCTTAATGGAGGTGTTTTAAAATGAAAGTCAGAGACGTTATGTCAAGCAATGTAGAAAGCTGCTCTAATCAAGATTCATTACAAGCAGTTGCAAGCAAAATGGAATCTTTAAATGTAGGTGCAATACCAGTTGTTGAGAACGGTCAAGTAGTCGGTATGATTACGGACCGCGACTTGGCACTACGTGGTATTGGACAAAATGGAAACGGACATGCTTCTCAAGTCATGTCTAATAACATCGTAACAATTGATGCAGATGCTAATCTTCAAGAAGCTTCTAGCTTAATGGCGCAACACCAAATTAGAAGATTACCTGTTGTTGAAAACGGAAGTCTTGTAGGCATGCTCTCTCTAGGGGACTTGGCCGTTCAAGATCAATCAGATGAAAGTGCTGGGGAAGCTTTATCACAAATTTCTCAAAATGATGTGCAATAAGTTAAGTTGAAAAAGCAAAAGGAACCGTAGTAATACTTTCGGTTCCTTTTGTATTATTTATTTATTCATTTGTGCAAGAAAGTCACCTAGAAGGTCATCCAAATCTTCTTTCTCATTTTTATGTTTTGTCTGCTCTATCTCCTGCTCACTCTCCCATGTAAAGTCGTCTATATCAATACCTCGTACATCTCTTGGATTATCCTCATCCGATTTATTTTCACTTGGAATTGACTTCCACTCTAATTTAGCAGCTGCAATTTCATCATTCTGTTCATACGTATATATCGCACCACTATTTAATGAGGTCAGCAATGATACAGTCCTGATTGGATCTGATAATAGTTGATAGACAATACTTCCAAGTAACGCTTCAGACTGTTCATGCTTTAACCAGTCTCTTTGGGCTTTATTTAATCGATTTGGAAGTGGGATTGTAATCGTCTCTTTTTGTATCGAGATTTCATCGTTCACTCCTCTCAAAGTGAACTCGGCAATTTTACTTGAGAAATTTCTTCTTTCACTTTCCTTTAAGCTTTGTAAATGTTTCAAAATGTGATTAGGTGTATCAGAAGGGATACGAAATGTAATAGGTTGTCCTCTCGTTAACTCTTTTTCCTTCTTCATAAAGTCACCTTACTTTGTCTTTGCCATTTTTTGTTCTTCACTTTGTTTTTCCCTCTGATTTCTTCTTGAAAAATCAGCTATTAGCTTGTAATAGGCATTAACCATCATCCAAATACTTTCTTTTTCATCTTCAAAGAAATCAATTTGATAGCCATCGAGGTTATTATTTAACGCGACTAAATAATCTTTTAAGATAATTGATCCTCCACCAATAAAATAGCAAATTTCTGTTTGAGAGTTCCTCTGCCACATATTTCGTAAATGACGGTATTGTTTTTTCGCTAATTCTAATAGAATTCTATCAACAATGTCATGAACGCTTGTCCTACTTCCCTTCACCATAATATGGTTCCGGTCACTTTTCTTCGTTATGATTTCGACAACATCTCTTCTACTATCTAACTCTATGCCATATTTTGAACGTATTTCCTCACGTATCTGCTCAAGAGATTCTGAAACACCTAGGTTAAATCCTTGTGCTTTATCGTCATCTACTTTCCTATTTTTTATGACTGCGATATCAGTAGACAGCCCTCCGATATCTTGAATGAGGATTCTTTTATCAATTAGTTCTTTATTAATAATATTTAAATGCTGGTCCATTACTAAATTAATATAAGCTGCAAATCCTTCAGGATAGATTTTCACTTCTTCAAACTTAATATTAATTTTCAGTCCTTGATACTTGGGTGTTACTAGAAACTCAACTTGGTGTACCGAGCTTAGTAAACGAGAACGATATGCAACGTCCTTCCCTTCCTTCACCTCTCTTAACGGAAGGCCTGTCCCCAATGTATAAGTAGCCTCAATCACTTGATTTGACCGTTTAAAGTTTTGTTTATTCTCCTCTCTAGCAGCATCTAGTGCTAGTGCAGCGAATAACATAATTAAGGTTTGATCTTCTTCTGATTTATTACTACCTGGATCTAGCTCCGTAGCATTATTGCTTTTTGTTGCTAAGTATCCAACACGATAAATAGAATTATTATCTTTCAGAGTCGGTGAATGTACTCGAATATGTATGCCATCGTTTGGATCTTGATTATTCAATTCTTCTACACCAATTATTGGGCGATCTTCAATATCTCTCGCAACAATATTAGGAATATTAATTTCATGTTCCATCTTTCCGAATATGCCTTTAAGTGAATCATTACCTACATCAATTGCAGCAATACGAGCGTTTACCAAATAAATCATCCCTTTCACCATGTTTTTTTACAGATAATTAATTTAATTCTGACTAAAAGGTTATCTGAGTTTATTTTAAGGGTCAATCATACTCTCTTAACTAACATGAAAATGTAAACTAGACGATTTATTTGTCATCTTGTATACAAAACCGTAAACTCATTTAAATGAAAGCATGTATATAGATTTGTATACTTGTAAACATGCATACGTTTATGTGTACAACCGTTTACAATTTGTATACTTGTTTACAAAAATGTATACAGTGTAGATTATTCTAATGAATAGACCAAACTTCTTTTATGATTACTTTTAGTTATGCTTTTTTCATATCCACTGTTGATATTTATGATTGCCTTAGTTGATTACAACTCCAGTTCGCTCTCTTTTTTGTGGGGCTAAGATTGAGCCTCGTGTCCACACGATGTGGATCATGCATGCATTACGACAGAACTTCGTGTTTTAACATGGCTACCTTACTTGCCTTACGGGTCTTTAGCCTTTCCTCAATCTCTCACTGGAGTCTTGCACCTTCCGTTGTAATCAACTCCTTTCTTATTTGGTTTAAACTCTGAATGCAACAATCTTATAGATAAAAACACTTAGTTACGTTTTGTAATTTTTTACTTTTCTAGAAAAGTTTTTGTTCTTTTCTCTTTAAACTATTATAATAGTAATTGTGATTGTACTTCTTACGTACAATTGTTAATAGATAATTTAATACAAATCCATAAGTAAATTACTTATGGTAGAGGTCGCAAACTCCCCTCTACAAAAAAATAAGGCGAAAAACAATATTTGTCGTATTGTTTTTATTTTTGTTATTCGGGATGCCCTCTTCTTTTTAAACACGTAAAGGAGAGAAGAAATATGAAAAATGAAAAAGCAATCGTTGTATTTAGCGGTGGCCAAGATAGTACGACTTGTTTATTTTGGGCAATGCAGCAATTTAAAGAAGTTGAGGCTGTTACTTTTAACTATAATCAACGTCATAAATTAGAGTTAGATGTCGCTGCAGATATTTGTAAGGAATTAAACATTCCCCACCATATACTTGATATGTCTTTATTAAATCAACTTGCACCAAATGCTTTAACGAGATCAGATATTGATATTACACATGAAGAAGGCGAATTACCTTCGACATTTGTTGATGGTCGTAATCTACTATTCTTGTCTTTTGCAGCTGTTCTAGCAAAACAAAAAGGCGCAAGACATATCATTACAGGTGTTTGTGAGACTGACTTTAGCGGCTATCCAGACTGCCGTGATATCTTTGTTAAATCATTAAATGTAACACTTAACCTATCAATGGATTATCCATTTGTGATCCATACACCACTTATGTGGATTGATAAAGCTGAGACGTGGAAATTAGCTGATGACTTAAATGCATTCGAATTCGTTAGAAATAAAACATTAACTTGTTATAATGGCATCATTTCTGATGGTTGTGGTGAATGCCCTGCTTGCGAGCTTCGTAAAGCTGGATTAGATCGTTATTTAGAAATGAAAGGAGCCTCTGAGCATGTTTGATTTTCGCATAGTTGAGAGACTCCATAAAATAGATGAACATATAAAAAAAGAAGACTTAAAATACCATCATAAACGTGTACTTGTAAATAAAGAATTTACTTTTGATGCCGCACATCACTTACATTGCTATGAAGGAAAATGTAAAAATTTACACGGTCACACATATAAAGTCATTTTTGGTATTAGTGGTTTTGTCGATGATATTGGATTAGTGATTGATTTTGGTGATATTAAAGAGATTTGGAAAGAAAAAATCGAAATTTATTTAGATCATCGTTACTTAAATGAAATGCTTCCTCCAATGAATACAACAGCTGAAAACATGGTCGTTTGGATCTTTCAGCAAATGGAAAATGCTTTAAAAGATGAAACGAATCCAGCACAAGACATTAGAGTAGAGTTTGTTCGTTTATATGAAACGCCTACAAGCTACGCAGAAGCTCGTAGGGAGTGGATGATTAATGAGTAAAATTCCTGTACTTGAAATATTTGGCCCTACTGTACAAGGTGAAGGTATGGCAATTGGACAGAAAACAATGTTTATTCGTACAGCTGGATGTGATTATTCATGTAGCTGGTGTGATTCATCCTTCACTTGGGATGGTAGTGAGAAAGAGAATATTAATTGGATGACTGCCGAGGATGTATGGAATCGTTTAGTAGAGTTAGGCGGAGATACCTTCTCACATATTACGATTTCAGGTGGTAACCCTGCCCTTCTTCCCTCTCTAGGACCTATCGTCGACTTCTTAAAAGATAAGCAGATGACGTTGGCGCTTGAGACACAGGGGAGCAAATGGCAAACATGGTTACCTTTAATAGACGAAGTGACTTTATCACCAAAACCACCAAGTAGTGGTATGAATACTGATTTTGATGTATTAACAAACATTATTCAACAACTTGAACATCATCCAAAAACTTGCTTAAAAGTAGTTATTTTTGATGAAAAGGATTTAGCTTTCGCAGAAACTGTTCATCAAAAGTATCCTCAAATCCCGTTTTTTCTACAAGTAGGAAATAGCTGGTTAAACGCAGATGATGAATCTTTATTACAACACATGTTAAATCGTTATGAGTGGCTTATAGATGAAACAATGAAATCAAAAGTGTTTAAAAATGTAAAGGTTTTACCTCAATTACATGCATTTGTATGGGGAAATAAGAGAGGAGTTTAACAAAAATGGTAGGAAGATCAAAAGGTACTTTAGAAGACGTATCGTTATTAGGGAGTAATAATACTAAATATTTATTTGAATATGATCCAGGAATTTTAGAAACATTTGATAATACTCACCCTGACCGAGATTATTTCGTTAAGTTTAATTTCCCAGAATTTACTTCACTTTGCCCAAAAACTGGTCAACCAGATTTTGCAACAATTTATATTAGCTATATTCCAGAACAAAAAATGGTAGAAAGTAAATCATTAAAACTTTATTTCTTTAGCTTCCGTAATCATGGTGACTTCCACGAAGATTGCATGAATATCATTATGGATGACTTAATTAAATTAATGGACCCACGTTATATCGAAGTTTGGGGCAAGTTCACACCTCGTGGTGGAATCTCAATTGACCCTTATTGTAACTATGGTCGTCCTGGTACAAAATATGAAAAGATGGCTGAACATCGTATGATGAACCATGATTTATACCCAGAAAAGATCGATAATCGCTAATTAGATTAATCTCTCTTTACTATAACTAGATTAATATAAAAGCTCATTTCTTATACAGAAATGAGCTTTTATTGTGTTGACAACCATTATAAATACTAACCGTTTATGGCAATCAGTTTAGTTTTACTTTACAATTAATGGAAAAGACTTAAGAAGTGTGGTGAACCTTTTGTTTAAACTTTTATTAATTGAAGATGACTCGTCTCTTTTTAACGAAATAAAAGATCGATTATCTCAGTGGTCATATGATGTCCACGGAATATCTGATTTTAGTAAAGTGTTTCAAGAGTTTACTGAAATTAAACCAGATTTAGTCATCATTGATATACAGTTACCTAAATACGATGGATTCCACTGGTGTCGAATGATACGATCTCATTCAAATATACCAATTATCTTTTTATCTTCTCGAGATCATCCGTCTGATATGGTCATGTCTATGCAATTGGGCGCTGATGATTTTATGCAAAAACCATTTCACTTTGATGTTTTAATTGCCAAAATACAAGCGACTCTTAGACGTGTTTATAACTATAACACTGAGAAAATTGCATTAAAAACTTGGTGTGGAGCAACAGTCGACTATGAGAAGAATACCGTTTCAAATGAAACAGGGTTAATAGAGCTAACAAAAAATGAGATATTTATTTTAAAGCTGTTAATAGAACAAAAGAATAAAATCGTTAGCCGCGAAGACATCATCAATGACTTATGGGACGATAAGCGTTTTATTAGTGATAATACACTTACTGTAAATGTAAATAGATTAAGAAAAAGATTGGATGAAATTAATTTAGGTCGATTTATTGAAACCAAGGTGGGACAAGGCTATATCGCCCTTGAAGAGGAATATCAATGATTAAAAGATTTCTCTTAGAAAGATTAAGTTGGATTGCTTTATTTGTTTTACTTCAACTTTTTTTACTATTTGTCGCATCTATTGATACAGCTATTCCTTTTACACCGATTCTTTATATTGTCTTTTTATCAATTGTCGTTTTTATCTTTTTTTTGGTTTTTACGATATCCAAAGGAAACAAGATTTTATAGAAGCCTTATTGAACGCGAAGATAATCTTGATTTGACGGGATTAGCTGAACCAGAGAGTCCTTTTGAACATTTGGTTGAGACAAGTATTACAAATCAAACAGAACAGTTAAAAAAAATTGCATTATATAATCAAACTGCATTAGAACAAGAAAAGGATGAGCTTCTGTCTTGGATCCATGAAGTGAAAACACCATTAACTGCAATGCATTTAATGTTTGATCGATTGCAAGACGAAAAATTAAAAACGCATTTAACTTTTGAATGGCTACGTATTCATTTTTTACTAGATCAACAGCTTCATCAAAAAAGAATTCCTTTTATCGAAAACGACTTGTATATTGAAAAACTACAGTTAGAACCTATCATATTTACTGAGATAAAAACTTTACAGTCATGGTGTATACAAAAAGGAATTGGATTTGATATACAACTTGAAGAAACCGAAGTGCTAAGTGATGGAAAATGGCTTTCTTTCATTATTAGACAACTATTAACGAATGCAGTTAAATACAGTAATGCATCAGATATTATAGTTAGTAGCAAACTAAAACATGATCATATGACTCTTACGATTAAAGACTTTGGTCGAGGGATTGATTCAAAAGATTTACCAAGAATATTTGATAGAGGTTTTACTTCTACTACTCAACATCAAGACAATGCAGCTACGGGAATGGGATTATATTTGGCGCGGAAAGCCGCACAATCATTATTAATCCAAATTGATGTCAGTTCAGAATTGGCAAAAGGAACTGTCTTCACTTTAACGTTTCCAAAACAAAATGAATTTGTAAATATTAAAAGCATGTGACAAAATTGTCACATGCTTTTATTGATTGTTCGCTTAATCAAAGGAAACAACTAAGAAAAACTTCTATACTAAGTTTATCGATATAAAAGGAGTGTGGAGATGAATGAGTATTTTAGAAGCTAAGAAAATCCATAAAAGTTACGGAAATAAGTTTAATAAACAAGAAGTATTAAAGAGTTTAGATATTACGATTGAAAAAGGTGAATTCGTAAGCATTATGGGAGCATCTGGATCAGGTAAAACGACTTTACTAAATGTTCTCTCTTCAATTGATAAAATTAATGGCGGAACAATCACGATCGAAGGTACCGAAATTTCTGGAATGAAAGAAAAACAATTAGCAGAATTTCGTAAAAACTATTTAGGATTTATATTTCAAGAATATAACTTACTTGATACGTTAACAGTCAAAGAAAACATAATATTACCTTTAACAATTACAAAGGCAACTCCAACCGAAGCTGATCAAAAGTTTGAAGCAGTTGCAAAAGAATTAGGTATCTTTGAGTTAAAAGATAAATATCCTAATGAGATTTCTGGAGGACAAAAACAACGTACTTCTGCAGCTCGAGCATTTATTCATGAGCCAAGTATCATCTTTGCCGATGAACCAACTGGCGCATTAGATTCAAAATCTGCATCAGATTTACTTAATAAACTAAGTGAACTAAATGAAAAAAGAAAAGCAACAATTGTTATGGTTACTCATGATCCTGTAGCTGCAAGCTATTGTCATAGAGTCATCTTTATAAAAGACGGACAAATTTATACTCAATTACACAAAGGCAATGATACAAGACAAAACTTCTTCAAAGACATCATGAAAACACAAGGTGTGTTAGGCGGGGTGCAAAATGAGCATTAATCAACTCATATTCCGTAATTTAAAGAAAAACCTTAAAAACTACTACTTATATGTATTTGCATTAATATTTAGTGCAGCGCTATACTTTGCATTTGTTACTTTGCAATATGATCCTTCAATGAATGAAACAAAAGGATCAATTAAAGGTGCTGCGGCAATTAAATCAGCATCAGTTTTATTAGTAGCAATTGTATCTATTTTCCTTCTATATGCTAACAACATTTTTATTAAAAGAAGAAGTAAAGAAATTGGACTATTCCAGTTAATTGGTATGACAAAAGATAGGATTTTTCGTATTTTAACAGTTGAAAATTTTATCCTATATTTTACTTCTTTAATCTTAGGGATTCTGCTAGGTTTTTCAGTTTCAAAATTAATTATTATGATTTTATTTAAAGTTACAGGCATTAATGCAATCGCAACACTTCACTTTTCGGGTCGCGCATTAATACAAACGATTATTGTCTTTTTGGTCATCTATTTATTCATTATGTTAATGAATTATACCTTTATTAAAAGACAAACTATCTTATCTTTATTCAGAGTGGTCTCCTTAACAGAAGGTAAAGTAAAGAAAATGTCTGTTTTTGAAATTATCATTGGAATTGTGGGGATTATCTCAATTATCTCAGGCTATTTTATTTCATCGAAGCTATTTGGCGGAGACTTTACTTCAACAATGGAGCTATTTTTAGCAATGATTTTTATTTTAGCTTCTGTTATTATCGGAACGTATTTATTCTATAAAGGCTCAGTACGATTTATATTAAATATCATCCGTAAGAGTAAGAATGGTTATTTAACGATCAATAATGTATTGTCACTATCATCAATTATGTTCAGAATGAAATCAAATGCACTATTATTAACGATCATCACGACTGTGTCTGGATTAGCTATTGGTTTATTATCTTTAAGTTATATTTCTTATTATTCAGCTGAAAAAACTGCAGAAAATAATGTACCTAACAATTTCTCTATTACTAATGCAAAAGACGCTGATCAATTTACGGACGCTTTATCAAAAAATAATATTAAATTTACTGAAAAGCAGATTGAAGTTATCCAAGTTAGTGCAAATTTAGATAGCATTTTAGAATCAAAGCTTGATGCGTCTGCTATGAAAAGTTCAGATAATTTACCGATTCCAGTCATTAGTGAAAACTCGGTTAAAATGAACTTATCTGAAGAAGAAACAGTTTTTACAGGCTACAATGATTTATTGCAACGCTTTATGACGTTAAAAGAAAGTGGTCACATTAAATTTAATACTCCACATGAAGAGATACCACAATCATATATAGGATTAAAGAAAGACTATATTATTTCTAATTATTTTACGAGCGGCGGTTTTCCAACTGCAATCGTTGATGATAAGGTTTTTAATAAATTAAAAGCAGATATCGATTCATCTATTCAAAGAGATTCGACAATCTATATCGGTATTGATATTAATGATGAAAAAAATCTCGTTAAAGCAAATGAAATCTTTAATCAAAATAATTTAAATGATGGATATATGAATAGCTCTCGACTTGAAATCAGTAATGAGCAAAAACAAACAATGGGATTAATTATGTTTATCGTTGGATTTTTAGGTTTAGCATTCTTAATCACTTCTGGTTGTATTTTATACTTTAAACAAATGGATGAAAGTGTTGATGAGAAACCAAATTATACGATTTTAAGGAAGCTTGGATTCTCACGTTCAGACTTAGTTAAAGGAATTCGCTCAAAGCAAGTGTTTAACTTTGGTATTCCATTAGTCGTTGGCTTACTTCATAGCTACTTTTGCAGTTCAATCTGGTTGGTTCCTATTTGGAACGGAAGTTTGGACGCCTATGATTATCGTTATGGTTCTTTATACAGTGCTATACTCAATTTTTGGTATTTTATCTGTGTTTTATTATAAAAAAGTAATAAAAGATGCCCTATAATTATCTTTTCATATATTTTCAACACAGTAAAAGCTCCAGTCATTTAAATGAACTGGAGCTTTTACTTATTACGCTCTTTTTGGCGCTAACTCTATTGCTTGGCGAATTGCTTCTTGTAAACTCTTTTCATCAGCAATGCCTTTTCCTGCAATATCGAATGCAGTTCCATGGTCAACACTAGTACGAATGATCGGCAATCCAACTGTTTCTCTACAAAAAATTTAATTTATCGATACATTAATTTTAAGTGCAGCTTTATAATAGTTTTATGAAGAATGAAATTGATGCGGTCCAATACGAGGTGGATACTGATGAGTAAAACAATAGTAGAAAAACTAAACTTGCAAAAATATAATAAGCTAGCTGTTTTACAATTACCAAGTGGTGCAAATTATTTTGAGCAATTAGCAAATTATGACACAAGCTTAGTAGAAGAAACTTATGACTTAATTTTTGCATTTGTATTTGATATGGCGTCTTTGAAGGCGCTCGTAACAAAAGTCATTGAACACAACTACTTACATAAAAATAGTTATTTATATTGTGCCTATCCTAAAAAAGGTAACAAAGTATATTCAACATATATACATCGAGACGATTTATTTGAAGGTTTGGGTGCAGATGAAGCCGGTTTTATAGGAACAAGTAATATTAAATTTGCTCGTATGGTAGGATTGGATGAGACCTTTACTGTTGTAGGTTTTAAAGAAGATTCTCGTAGCAAAGTCCAGTCTTCTACTAAAGCAAGCCAATGTGTAGATGATTATATTGAAATGATCCCTTTCATCGAAAAGGATTTAGAAGCAAGACCAGATTTATTAACATTTTTCCAATCTCTTACTCCTGGTTATCAAAAAGATTGGGCTAGATATGTTTATAGTGCGAAACAAGAAAGCACTAAAACCAAAAGACGTGAAGAAATGAGAATGATTTTAGGATTTGGTTTTAAAAGCGTGGATTTGTATAAACGAAATAAATAAAATAATACAACATGAATAGTTTTTAAAAAATAAAAGGGTGCCTCTTGGTCAACATCATCGGCCAAAGAGACACCCTCTATTTATGTTTCTTACCCATTATATTAATAATATCCCTTTCTAAAGAGAAAAAGTAGAAAGACAGTCTATTTTGTACCACCTGTTTAGTTCACAATAAGACTACTCTATTGGGTTTTTACTTTTTATATTTAATGCTACTAATTGATGCAATTTTTGTAATTCCTTTTCTTCAAAGAAAGGTTGCGCTTTATTTAAAGCAACTAGTGTACTTTCAATTAAAAATTTACGTGGAGTTTTTGTATGGTTGCATTCATTATGAATAAATTCCAGTAACTCTTGGTATTTCGCCTGCTCCTCACATTGAGTGAGCTTTTTTTTCATTTTGCAAATACATTGGTTTAACTCCTGTTGAATTGTAACATTTGTCTTACTAGCAGGAATCCAATTTTTTAGTAATTCAGGCTTAATTAATTGCTCCCCAGCCAATGAAACCTCTTCAACGATTTTTACAAGTCGTTCTACACTATATTTTACTACTTGATGAACACTTAAATCTAATTCATCGGCTAAATCAGTGTACTTTATATTGTGATGTAAGATTCCAATAAACATAATGGCACAATCTAATAAATAAGGCTCTTTACTTTCACCAAAAATATCTAAAAATCGAGCGTATAACCAGTTAAGCATTTTAAAATTACCTTGTTTGATAAAATGCTTTACATCTATATCGTTAATAAAGATTACTTCTTCGAAAAGAGTAAATAATTTATTATTTCTATTTGTCTGCAAGATCAATTCCATTTGTTTAATAAAAATATTTATATTTGAAGGCTCTTGACCAATAAGCAACTGATTTCGTTCTTGTTCAAGTTTTGAGTAAATCATCTGAAAAAGTGCGACTAATAAATCACTTTTGGATGAAAAATAGTTATAAAAAGTTCCTTTTGAGATACCACTGTATTCTAAAATATCTTGTATTGATGTTGCTTGATATCCTTTTTCAATAAATAATTCATGGGCTATTTTTATGACACGCTGCTTTCTATCGTTCATTTAATCACCTTTAATTCCCAATAAATTTCTGTTTAAAACACATAGTACATTATTTTATCAAATTAAACTAGTAGAAACATTAGAGATTTTTAATTGAAACATTTGTAACAATGGTATATCATATAAACTTATATGGAAATACAGTTCAAAAAAATATACTACAGGTACAAAGGAGGGGGATTCATGGTACAGTCCATGGAAAAACGTCCACCATACGGGATTATTACAATCTTGATGATCGGGGCTTTTATTGCATTCTTAAATAATACTTTACTTAATATCGCATTACCTTCAATTATGAAGGATTTAGATGTAGAGCCTTCTACAGTTCAATGGTTATCTACTGGATACATGTTAGTTAATGGTATCTTAATACCAACTACAGCATTTTTAATCCAAAAATACTCAGTTAGACATTTATTCATTGCGGCAATGCTTTTATTTAATATTGGTACACTTACGGCAGGATTTGCGCATATTTTCCCTCTATTATTAACAGGACGTATGATTCAAGCTTCAGGATCAGCAATTTTAATGCCTTTGTTAATGAACGTTATGTTAACAAGTTTCCCTATCGAAAAAAGAGGAACTGCAATGGGATTCTTTGGACTTGTTATGATGGGTGCACCAGCAATTGGTCCAACATTATCTGGTTGGTTAATCGAGCATTACGATTGGAGAATGTTATTCCATTTCGTTACACCTATTGCTCTAGTCATTCTAATTATTGGCTTTTTCTTACTAAAAGATAAAAAAGAAAAAGTAGTTAGTAGATTAGATCTTCTATCTGTATTGCTATCAAGTTTAGGATTTGGTGGATTATTGTATGGATTTAGCTCAGCTGGAAGTAAAGGCTGGGATAGCCCATATGTATATGTAACACTGATTGTCGGAGCAATTTCATTAGTTTTATTTATCCTTCGACAACTAAAACTTGATAAACCAATGTTAAACTTTAAAATTTACCGATATCCAATGTTTGCCTTATCTTCAGCGATTTCGATCGTAGTTACTATGGCAATGTTCTCTGCAATGATGCTTCTACCAATTTACACTCAAACACTTCGTGGAATTAAGCCATTTGATGCTGGTTTAATGCTTCTACCAGGTGCACTTTTAATGGCAATTATGTCACCAATTACAGGTAAATTATTTGATAAAATTGGTGGGAGAATACTTGCGGTCATTGGTTTAGCTATTATGACAGTAACAACTTACTTCTTAAGCAAATTAACTTTGGATACAACTTATACACACTTAATCATCTTATACTCATTACGTATGTTTGGTATGTCTATGGTAATGATGCCTGTTTCAACAAATGGATTAAATCAATTACCAAAACAATTTTATCCGCATGGTACTGCAATGAATAATACACTTCAGCAAGTATCTGGTGCGATTGGTACTGCATTATTAGTTACAATCATGTCTAACCGTACAGAATCATATGCTAAGGATTTGGCTGCGGATGCAATGAAAAATGTAACAACTAAACCTTCACCTGAAATGTTAGCTCAAATTAAACAAGAAATTACAGCAAAAGCAATGTTAGAAGGAATTAACTTCTCATTCTATGTAACAGTCTTTGTTGCACTTGTGGCATTGGTCCTTGCATTCTTTATTAAGCGAGCAACACCAGCTGAAGAAATAGTAGAACAACCAAATACAACATTAAATAAAAAACTAGCTGAAAATTAAAAAAGAAAAAGTTCAACCTTATATGGTTGAACTTTTTTTGTTCTTTTACATAAGTAACCTGTCATTACTTTAAAGTATTACTTCTCCCCACCGTTTCCATTATCTTCGTACGCGTAATAATGCTTGCTCTGCATGACCTGCGAAGTTTTCAATCATGCATAGTCGTGCAGCATATTCTCCAATGTAAGCTGTCGTTTCAGGGCTCACTTTTTGATAAGTTACTGTTTTCATAAATTTCCCTACCCAAAGTCCACCTGTATAACGAGCAGCACCTTTCGTTGGAAGTGTATGGTTTGTACCAATTACTTTATCTCCATATGCAACATTTGTTTCTGGACCTAAAAATAAACAACCATAATTCGTCATATTTTCTAAGAAATAATTTGGATCTTCTGTTAATACCTCTACATGTTCAAAAGCAAGCTTATCTGCTTCAATTACCGCCTCTTCAATGCTATCAACTAATAAGATTTGCCCATAATCTTTCCATGAAACACTCGCCACATCGGCAGTTGGAAGTATTTTAAGCTGTCTTTCAATTTCTTCAAGTGTTTCATTTGCAATTCTTTGGGAAGTCGTAATTAATACGCAAGGTGAAGTTGGACCATGCTCACCTTGACCAAGAAGATCAGTTGCAATAATTTCGCCATCTGAAGTATCATCGGCAATCACTAATGTTTCAGTTGGACCCGCAAATAAATCAATTCCTACACGACCGTATAATTGACGTTTAGCTTCTGCAACAAATGCATTACCTGGCCCTACGATCATATCAACTGCTTCAATTGTTTCAGTTCCAATTGCCATAGCTGCCATAGCCTGAATTCCACCTATTAAATAGATCTCATCTGCACCTGCCAAATACATTGCTGCAATTGTCGCATTTGGAATTTTCCCATTTATTGGTGGTGTACATGCAATTACTCGCTTCACACCGGCAACCTTTGCCGTTAGTACACTCATATGTGCAGATGCCACCATTGGGTATCGTCCACCTGGAATATAGCAACCAACACTATTCACAGGAATATTTTTATGTCCTAAAATAACGCCAGGAATATTCTCTACCTCAACGTCATGAAGCGATGCTAATTGTACCTCAGCAAATTCACAAATATTTTTTTGTGCAAATTTTATATCTTCAATTACTTCTTTTGGTACTTCAGAGATGATTTCTTCAATTTGTTTACTCGATAAACGGAAGTATTCTGGTGACCAGTTATCAAATTTAATCGAAAACTCACGAACTGCTTCATCACCACGAGTTTCAATCTCTTTAATTGCTTTTGCTACTATTTTTGAAACTTCCAAATCATTTTTGGATACTTCCTCTTTCGATTTACCAGCTTTAATTACCTTTACCATTACAAATACCTCCTTTATTCTCTTTTGCATACGTATTCATTTTCAATTAAAAGAAAACGCATTCACTTTTGAATACGCATGCAATGATACTATATGTAGAGAATATTCTTAAAATAACAAAAAGTCAACACTTTATGTTGTACTTCTTTCAATTAGTTGACCCTCGATTTCTATATTTCCAGCTATGCCAGTATAATTATCAATTTCCTCCATCACATAATTTACGGTTTTTTCAACCATCTTAGATATTGGTTGTTCCCACGTTGTTAAATTATAAATTGGCCAATTTGTCATAGCTATATTATCAAATCCAACTACTTTCGTAGCTAAAGGAACTTCAATAGAATGTTTACGAAGCGCATCTAATACTCCCATAGCCATGATATCGTTTGCTACGAAAAATGCTGACGGAATCTCACCTTTTTGTACAATACTCTTTGCTGTTTGATAACCACCTTCATAAGAATAATCAGATTCATATATTTTATATTCTACTTGGTACTTATCTAATGTCTCAATAAAGCCTTGTTCACGATCCCTACTCGTTGACGTGTTTCGATCACCTGAAATATACACCATATTTGAGCAGCCTTTTTGATGTAAAAAATTAGCTATTTGGCGACTCGCATCTAAATTATTAGTACAAACAGACAAGAAATCATTTTTTTCTGTTTTTCGATTAAACAAAACTAGTGGAATTTTACTTTTCTTAATATCATTCGTCACCGTTAAGGAAAGCATTGCATCTGTAATAATGATACCTGCAACATTATAGTTTAATAGCATATCTATATCTTCTTTTTGAATTTCTTCATTATTCGTTTGAACAAATAGAATACTATAACCTAGCTTTTTAAAAGCTGTCGTAAACTCTTTTAAAACCTGTGGATAGAAAGGATTTTCCACTCCCTTCATAACAAGCCCAATAATTCTAGTTTTTTTTGTGATTAAACTACGAGCAAATTCATTTGGATTATATCCTAATTCTTCTGCTGCTGATAAAACCTTATTACGAGTCTTCTCAGAAACAGGTGTCCCACCAAAAAACACTCTTGAAACAGAAGACTGTGAAACACCTGCTAGTTTAGCAACATCTTTTGCATTAACCCCATTTATCATGATTCATAACCAACCTTATCTTAAATTACGTATAATTATTAATTATACTATCAATTAGGACTAAAAAAATAGAGTGTTCTGACTACTTATTCCCTTACTCTTTCTTCCTTTTAGTAAAGTACACTTACTTATAGTAAAATACTTTCATTACGTATTATGTGGGGTGGAAAAATGAAAATTGGGATCATTGGATTAGGTGATATTTCTAAAAAAGCTTACTTACCTGTTCTATCAGAAAGAGAAGATCTAGAGTTGGTGCTTTGTACTAGAAATGCGAAAACATTAAATCAATTAGCAAAAAAATACCGAATACATGAAACTGCACTGACTGTTGAAGAATTGCTTACAAAAAATATCAATGCTGCATTTATCAGCACCGCTACAGAGGCTCATTTTGAGATAGCCCAAACGCTACTTAAAAACGGAATTCATGTATACATAGATAAACCTATTTCAATGATTTATGCAGAAACAGTACAAATCGTCGAGCTTTCAAAAAAAGTAGATAAAATTGCAATGGTTGGTTTTAATCGAAGATTCATTCCAAGAGTCAAAGAGCTAAAGGAACATGGAAAACCAAGCTTAATGATTATGCAAAAAAATAGATTTGCATCACCTGACTATACTAGAAGATTTATTATAGAGGATTTTATTCACGTCGTGGACACACTTAGATATTTGATGGATACAAAAGTGATTGATATAAAAATTGAGTATCTAAAAAATGAAGAAAAGCTTGACCATATCGTACTTCAATTAATTGGAGAACAATGTACTGCAATCGGAATTATGAATAGGAATAGCGGCGTAACAGAAGAAACAATTGAGTATATGGTCAATCAGCACAAGTTTGTAGTGAACAGTCTTGTGGAAACAACCCATTATCATCGTGATGAAGTTAATACAACCAAATTTGGTGACTGGGAGCCTACCCTATATAAGCGTGGATTTTATCAAATAGTTGACCATTTTATTGATTGTATAAGACATAATAAAACACCTAATCCTTCAATTGGTGACTCATTGATTACGCATGAGATATGTGAAAAAATTGTTGAGTATATTGAGAATCGTAATTAAGTTTTAGATTATTTAAAAGATCGATGCTCTCAATTATAGGATGGTTTCTGTGGGGCTAAAGGTGGTGCATCACCGTTCGCGCAATTGCGCCTGTGGGGTCTTGCTTATCCCGCCCCACAAGAATTTCAATCAAGTCACTTCTCCGTTTTTCATTTAAATAGTAAAACGATATCCTGCACCCCAAACTGTTTCAATATATTGTGGATTCGCAGGAGTTATTTCGATTTTCCCACGAATCTTTCGAATGTGTACTGTAACAGTAGAAATGTCTCCCGCTAAGTCGAATCCCCAAATCAGTTCAAACAGTTCTTCCTTACTAAAAACTCGATTAGGATGCTTTGCAAGAAAGGTTAATAGTTCAAACTCTTTTGCAGTTAGATTAACTTCCTTATTATTAACATAGACTCTCCGTGATGCTTCCTCTATAATTAACCCTCTAATTCGAATTTCTTTTTTTTCAACTTGCTTGTTGCCACTCAATCTTTCATAACGCGCTAGATGTGCCTTTGCCCTCGCTACAAGTTCACTCGGACTAAATGGTTTAATGATATAATCGTCCGCGCCAAGGCCTAGACCTCTAATTTTATCAATGTCTTCTTTTTTAGCTGATACGATTAATATAGGAATTTCTTTTACAGCGCGAACTTGACGACAAATCTCAAATCCATCTACGTGAGGTAACATTAAATCTAAAATGATTAAATCGTAATCTATTGAAAGTGCTTGGTTAAGCCCTTCCTTTCCAGATGTGACCAATTCTACGTTAAATCCATTGATCACAAGATAGTCTCTTTGAAGTTCGCCGATACTTGGATCATCCTCAATTATTAATATCTTTTTCAATTAACTTCCCTCACTTTTTTTGCATATTGAAGTGTAAAAAATATGCTCGTTCCTTTCTGTAATTCACTTTCTACCCAAATTTCTCCACCATGTTCATGAATGATTTGTTTAGAAATAGCTAAACCAAGTCCACTTCCACCAGTTAAAGCATTTCTAGCATTATCTGCTCGATAGAATCGATCAAATATATGAGGTATAGAAGTTGGTTCTATTCCATTACCATTATCCCTTATTTCAATTTTAATAAATTCATTAGTATTTTCTATTGAGAACTCTATAATTTTCTCATTACTTTTCATATGTTTAATTGAATTCTGAATGATATTAACGAATACTCTCTTTAATTTCTCTCTATCTGCAATAACCAATTCTTGGTTGTTTTCATTTATATGAAAGCGTACTTCGATACCCTGTTCTTCAAATTCCCAGCTTAGTTCCTCTATAAAATAGTTAATGTAACGTACCATATCTATTTCTTCAAAATTAAACTGTATCTTCTTTAAATCTAATTTTGAAAATAGAAATAGGTCATCAATCAAAGCATCCATATCAGTTGCTCTATTATATATTGTTGAAAGATAACTCTCCATTTTTTGAGGAGAATCAGCGACTCCATCTTTGATACCTTCTACATATCCTTTAATGGCTGTGATAGGTGTTCTTAAATCATGGGATATATTTGAAATAAGTTCTTTTCGGTTTTCCTCATATTTTAACTGTAGATCTATTGATTCCTTTAGCCTCTGACGCATTTCTTCATAAGCTACACTTAGCTGTCCAATTTCATCATTTGATCTTGCTGTCACTTTGAAATTTAGGTTTCCATCTCTAATTTTTTGTGTAGCTAGCTTTAACGCAGACAAGGGTGTTACGATACTTTTTGTTACCAGGAAGTTTAATATGCCATTCGTTACAATTAATAATATAAGTAAAACACCAATTAAGATTGGAAATAAATTCTTAGATAAAGCCACGTATGGACTAACTTTCTTTATTACAAAAATGCTACCTAAATCTTTATCATTAAAATAAAAATCAAATTTTACATAAGAAAAATAATACTTACCGTAACTAATTGTATCTCTAATATGAATATTTGAAGGTTCAAATCTCGGAAGATTCTTCACACTATGGATAGATTTTAATTTATCTGTCTTATAAACAAACGAATCTCCCTTTCGAATAATAAGGGCTGACTGTACGTCCTTTAACTGTTCATCATATGCCTTTAAAGTATCTTCATCTAAGAGTTGTTCAGGTTGTTTCAACGCTAAATATTTCAAATCTAAAAATACACTTTCTTCTTGAGCCGTTATAGGTTTATGTGAATAATGATTTGCAAATAAGTGTTTGATACTACCCATATCTCCTGTTATAGCTAAAATCATTAATAACCCCGATATAATAAATAGTCCAATAGTTACGACTAGCATAGCTGTATAAGATAATAGCATTCTCAATCGGATTGACATGCAATCCCCCCTAATTAGATCAAACTTAAAAGAAAAGTTGTCCTTACATAGTATCATTTGTCGACTTAACTACATAGTAACCTCGAATACTTAACTCACGGAGAACAAGATATTAACAAAGTATTAAAAATTAATGAAATAAAAAATACAGCGCTTGTTTAGGAGAAATGGAGTAAGACTTTACTCTATTATGCTTCACTTAATTTACTTCTTAACAATTCTCTCATTCACTAGGAATAATTAGTGTAAAACTGATGTAAAATTTTATAACAATTCATATTTATAGGCTTTATTTTTATGTAAAATAATAATAGAAAGTACTAGTTTACTAGGAGGAAAAACTCATGAAGAGTTTTACAAAGCAAGAGAATAGTTGGATGTTATATGATTGGGCCAATTCAGCTTATTCTATTATTATTACAACCGCTGTTTTCCCACTATTTTATAAGGCTGCAGCTACAAAAGCCGGAATGAGCGCTTCAGATTCTACTGCTTATTTAGGTTACACCATTGCAATTTCCACATTCATTTTGGCAATGTTAGGACCAATTCTTGGAACAATCGCTGATTATAAGGGCTTTAAAAAGAAGTTTTTAACCTTCTTTTTAACACTTGGTGTATCCTTTACGGCACTTCTTGCATTTATTCCTAGTGATAATTGGTTACTATTATTAATCTGCTATACGATTGCGGCTATAGGATCCGCTGGAGCAAATGTTTTCTATGATGCCTTTTTAGTAGATGTCACTACTGAGAAACGAATGAACCGTATATCAGCTCGCGGCTTTGGTTTAGGATATATTGGAAGTACAATTCCTTTTCTAATTAGCATTGCGATCATCATTTTAGCACAACAGGAAATTCTTCCGATCACTACAACTACAGCAAGTCAAATTGCATTTTTGATTACAGCAATTTGGTGGGGGCTATTTTCAATCCCCATTTTACGAATTGTTCATCAAATTTATTTCATTGAACCCGAACAAAAACCAATTATAAATAGCTTTAAAAGGCTCGGAAAAACCTTTAAAAATATCCGACAATATCGTGCTTTATTTTTATTTTTACTAGCTTATTTCTTTTATATTGATGGTGTTGGAACCATTATTACGATGTCTACAGCTTATGGCTCTGACCTTGGAATTAGCTCAACAAATCTATTGATTATTTTATTTGTTACACAAGCTGTAGCTGCTCCTTTTTCAATCTTTTTTGGAAGATTATCAGAAAAGTTTTCTGGTAAAAAAATGCTTTATGTTGGAATAATCGTTTATATTATCATATGTATTTATGCATTCTTCTTAAAAACAACTATAGACTTTTGGATTTTAGCAATGCTTGTCGCAACCTCCCAAGGTGGCATTCAATCGTTAAGTCGATCCTTTTATGCAAAGCTTGTACCGAAAGAAAAATCAAATGAGTTTTTTGGTTTCTACAATATATTTGGTAAATTCGCTTCGATTATGGGGCCTTTATTAGTAGGTTTAACTGCACAAATGACAGGACGTTCAAATATGGGCGTATTTAGTTTGATTATATTATTTGTTATAGGCATCTTTATTTTAACAAAGGTTTCAGAACCAAAAATTGAAGTAAGCTCTTCAGAATCAATTGACCATGTTTAAAAGACTCTGATAAAAGAGTTTAGATCAGGATGCTTACTTTTAAGTAAGTTGTACGCGGTGAGCCTTCTTGTCTCTACGCGTCAGTTTGGTAAAAGTTATTATTGTATATCAGAACACAATCAATTAAAAAAGTCTCCCAAATAGTAAAAACTTATCTGGGAGACTTCTTTGCCTAATACAGTACAGGCTTTATTTTTTTGCTTCATGTACCTTCAATAACTTACCCTTTATTGTAGTATTCTTCATCTTTTTCAACACAATTGGACCTTTATCATTTAATATTTCAACATAAGAAACAGTATCTAATATCGTGATAATGCCTATATCTTGCACTGTTACTCCTTCGATTTTTGCAATCGTTCCAACAAAGTCAACCGCTCTAAGCTTCTTCTTCTTACCACCATTAAAATACAATTTCATAATTTTCTTATTTAACTTTTCACTTTTAGCTTGTTTAATAGTCGGTTCGACATTCATTTTCGTTTCAAAGGCAGCAATGTTATTTTCTACTTCATCTCTTGTAGGGGCGGTCATCTTCGGAATTTCAAAACCGATGTATTCTTCAATTGATGCTAAGAATCGGTCTTCAAAAGGTGTAACAAACGTAATGGCTTTTCCTTTTTGACCTGCTCGTCCAGTTCGACCTGTTCGGTGGACATAGCTTTCTTTTTCTAATGGAAGATCATAGTTAACTACATGAGTAATATTATCAATGTCAATTCCTCTTGCAGCAACATCCGTTGCTACTAGATAACGGAAATCTCCCCTTTTAAAATCATTCATTACATGCAGTCTGTCATCTTGTTCCATTCCGCCATGAATCTTATCACAGCTATAACCTAAATCTGCTAGATGATCATATAAATTATCCACTCTATCCTTTGTTCTGCAAAAGATGATACAACTATCAGGATTTTGTACAATCATTAAATCTTTTAGCAAGGATAATTTTTGCTCTTCTTCAACTTCAAATAGCGAATGATCAATTTTATCTGTTGTAAGACCCGTTGCTTTAATTTCAATGTTTGTAGGGGTTTTCATATATTGATTTGCAAGATTTTTTACCTCATCTGGTATAGTCGCCGAAAATAACATAGTTATCCTATTTCTAGGCATCTCGTCGATAATGGCTTCAACTTGGTCAATGAATCCCATGTTTAACATTTCATCTGCTTCATCAATAACAAGATATTTAATTTGTTCTAGGCTTAATGTACCTCTTTCAATATGGTCTAACACTCGACCTGGTGTGCCTACAACTACATGAGTTTTTTGCTTTAGTTCTGTTTTTTGGATGGCTATCGGTTGTTTTCCATAGACTGCAACAGCTTTAATTCTCTTAAATCGACCAATATTAGTAAAATCTTCTTTTACTTGAACTGCAAGTTCTCTAGTTGGTGTTAAAATAAGTGCTTGTGGCTTATTTTCTTCCCATTTTATTAGTTCACAAATTGGTATACCGTATGATGCTGTCTTACCACTACCTGTTTGCGATTTTACTACTAGGTCCGTTTTATTTAACACAAGAGGTATAACTTTGCTCTGAACTTCCGTAGGATTTTTAAAACCTAATTGTTCCAGTGCATTTACGATTTCATTACTTAGTTGATAATCTATAAAGCTTTTTTTCCCCATAATCTGGCCTCATTTATTTTAGAATTTATTCTTATTATTTCTATTACATTATTTTATAGTCTATTTTCTTTCGTTAGGCTCTGTTAAAGAAAAATGTTGATTTCCATTCCAGGTACTTCGCTTTCCATGGGGCGTGACGACCCTGAGCCTCCGGATCCACACCATGTGGTTCATGCATGCGTTACGACAGGACTTCGTGGTTTTAGCATGCCTACCTTGCTTGGCCTCCGGGGGCTCAAGTTTCCCGCATTTCCCATAGGAGTCTTCGCACCTTCCATTCCAATTACTCTCGCACAGGCAATTCTCTTTTCATACTATTAATGTATTTAGCTAAAATCAATATTTAATAATAACAGACCCTTTCGTTAAGATGTAGTTTTAAAACAACAATCTTTTGAAAAGAACCGTAAGAGAGCTTTATCATACCATACATCAATCTATAAAATTCTAATGAAAGGCTGACTTCAAAAAAATAAGGTTTCCCACAAGTTAGTAAACTTATGGAAAACCTATAGTATTTGAACTAGATTTTTAGTTAATTTTTAATTGTTAAAGCTTAACTACGTTCGTCGCATATAAGCACTAACAGTAAGAGGGGCAAAGATTATTACAATCACAGCAGCCCCAATAAGTGAGATAGATAAGTCCCAACCTGCTGTCCCAGTATTAGCAAGTTCTCTAACTGCTGTTACTAGATGAGAGATTGGGTTTATTTTTACAAACCATTGGAGCCAGTTTGGCATTGTATCAACTGGTACAAATGCATTAGACAGAAAAGTCATAGGAAAAAGAACCAGCATCGAAATACCTTGTACGCTTGAAGCTGTTCGAGCAATCACGCCAAAGAATGCGAAGATCCAGCTAATTGCCCAAGAACAAACAATCACAATAAGTCCCGCAATGATAACAGAGCCTAGACCACCTTCTGGACGATAGCCCATGATATATCCCATTGTAAACGTTAGGACAGTCGCTATTGTATAACGGATTGTATCCGCCAACAAAGCTCCTGCTAAAGGAGCAATTCGTGCAATAGGGAGTGATTTGAACCGATCAAACACACCCTTATCCATGTCTTCTCGCAGCTGAACACCAGTTACAATGGAGGTAGTAATGACTGTTTGCACAAGTATTCCAGGGATAATGACTGGTAAATAACTTTTTACATCACCAGAAATTGCTCCACCAAAAATATAAGTAAACATAAGAGTGAAGATGATTGGTTGAAGTGTAACATCGAATAATTGCTCGGGTGTACGTTTAATCTTTAGCAGTCCACGGTAAGCCATTGTAAGCGAGTTCCTTACTGACTGACGAAAGCTAGTTCTGTTTTTTAGTTGACGATTGTTAACGGTACTTTGATATGTTTGATTCATACTCTTACCTCCCCCACCTTGATTGATTCGTGGGACATCTCAGAATTTTCCTTATCGATATCATTACCAGTAATCGTTAAGAAGACTTCATCCAGCGTTGGTTTCTGAACACTTAATTCGGCCAGTTGAATATCCGTTTCACGAAGAGCGATCAGTAAATCTGTTACTTTATCCGCGTCTGCCATAGGCGCAGTAATCTTCCCATCTTCTCTTGATATTTTAGACTGGACATTTAGCAGTCTTTCCACCGTCAGACGTGCTGTTTCGATCTCTCTAGGATTTTGAATTGTTAAATGTAATGAAGAACTTCCAACTGACGCTTTTAGCTCATCAACAGTACCTTCCGCAACAACTCGACCGTGATCAATAACTGCAATTCGGTCAGCAAGTTCATCCGCCTCTTGTAAGTATTGTGTCGTTAATAACACCGTTGACCCATTGTTCACCAATCTGCGGATGGTTTCCCACATTTGATTACGAGTACGAGGATCTAACCCTGTTGTCGGTTCATCAAGAAAAATGAGCGGTGGTTGCGCTATTAGACTAGCGGCTAAATCTAATCTACGACGCATTCCGCCTGAGAAATTTTTTAAGGGGCGTTTAGCAGCTTCGGTTAATCCAAATTCCTCTAATAACTCTGCAGCCTTATTCTTTGCCTCTCTTCGCCCTAACCCTAATAGTCGCGAGAAAATGACTAGATTCTCAGTAGCACTAAGTGACTCATCAACCGAAGCATACTGACCTGTCACGCCAATCAATTGCCTTACAATCTGAGCCTCTTTGATCACATCGTGTCCAAATATTTTTGCCGAACCAGCGTCTGCACGTAATAAAGTTGCAAGCATTCTAATTGTAGTAGTCTTACCAGCCCCATTTGGACCAAGCACACCATAGATCGAACCAGCACGCACATTTAGATCTACTCCGTCTACCGCGCGATTATCACCAAATACTTTGACTAGTCCACGTGCCTCAACAGCCCAATCACCATTGTCTGGTGTGATTACTTTTTTATTTAAAAATTCCATTTTATACCTCCTCTACTTTTAAATACATAGTGATGGTATCAATGATTTATGAATAAATTATGAACTTCAAGATACAAAGTAAAAAAGAACTCATTACTTTAATAATGAGTTCTCTTTAGAAATTTTCAGCTCTATGGAATATAGAGATTGCTAGTACTGTACTTATTTTCTAGTTTAGAACTAAGCTTTTCGTTGTACTATGTTTTAAAATTGGACTTGGTTCTCCCATACTGTACAGCTGTAAATGGTGCATAGCTCGCGTACATGCGGTGTAAAACAATCTACGTAAACTTTCCTCACCATATACATCCTTGGAAGCGTCATAAATGATTACAGCATCAAATTCGATACCTTTAGCTAAATATGCAGGTATGACCACAATGCCTTGCTCATACTCAACCGACCCGCTCTTAACAAGCTTGATTCCCTCAATATCTTTTAAGGCCTCGAAGGCAGCTGCACTTTCCGCAGCGGATTTACATATAACAGCTATTGTATTGTAATTACGTTGCTTCAATTCTACGATCTTAGAAGTTATTTGGCGGTGCAGTTCATCTCGATTTAACACTTGTGTTAATACAGGCACTTCGCCTTCTCGTTCAAAAGCCGTAATCTGTTCACCACCAGGAACAAGATTCTTTGTAAATTCAACGATTGGTTTAGTTGATCGATAACTGCGAGTCAAGTTTATAGCATGTGTTTCTTCTGGCCCATATAAGTCTTTAAGTACGTGAAAATTAACCATTTCACTGGCATGGGCAAATATTGCTTGATTAAAATCACCAAGTACTGTCATCCTTGCAGCAGGAAACAGACGTTTTAAAAACTCGAATTGAAACGGTGAATAATCTTGTGCTTCATCAACTAGTACCTGTTTAATTGATGCATTGGTCTGAAAACCTTGAATCAATTCTTTTAAAAGTAGAAATGGAGTAGCATCTTCATAATACAATTTACCTTCATCTAGCATGTTAAACGTCAGTTGACATATATCTTCCCAATGCTTAGGAATGTCTCCCTCTATTAACTGTTCAATCTTTGTTGAATTTGCAAATAACTGCTTATAAACACCCTTCATGTCAACAAAATGGAGCATTTGAACCCATTTACGCAATGGCTTTAACTTTCTTCGAACAACCATTTTGCCGAGCACCTTGTACTCTTTCTCATAGTCGTCAAATGAATTATTCGCATAGCCTTCTTTTTTCTGTAAGAACTTATAGGCCTTCTGGTAATCATCTTTACTAAGAAGCTCGATTTCTTCTTCTACCCATGGCTTTTTCAGTTCGTTTTTCTCTGTTTCATCTATTCGTTTATTCAACCATTCTGTCAACTTCTCAATTCTGTTGTAAAAGCGAAGTGATGTGTCGCTACTATAAAATCTTTCTTTCATTTCTTTAGCAGAGACCAGCGTTTTTCCTCTAAACTTAATTCCTTTAAAGATCATTCCAGATAATTCAAGTGACTGTCTGTACGCTTTAATAACCTCAAAAAAGCGTGTCGAAGCTTTAAACTGGATATTTGAAGTCCTAGCTTGGTAGGAAGGATCACTTGTTTTTGTTAAAACATATTCTAATTGGCTATAATTATCCTCGACTTGAAATTGATCGCTTAATCGATGGCTTAAGTATTCTTGAAATGTAACTTGCTGCATATTTTCTTCACCTAGCTCAGGCAGCACTCTTGATACATAACTGTTAAACATAGCATTTGGTGAAAATAATATGATTTGATCGGCTTTTAACCATTCTCTATATTTGTAGAGTAAGTACGCGATTCGCTGCAAGGCAGCTGAAGTCTTTCCACTGCCCGCCGCTCCTTGAACAATGAGCAATCTTCCTTGATCATGCCGAATGATTTGGTTTTGCTCTTGTTGAATACTGGCAACGATACTGTGTAAATGTTTATCAGTCCCCTTACCTAGTACATGTTGTAAAATTTCATCACCAATTGTAAGACTCGTATCAAACATCGATTCAATTACACCATCACGGATGATGTACTGCCACTTTTGATCCAACTCACCACGTATAGTACCCCCTGGCGTTACATACTCCGCTGGACCTGGCGGATAATCATAGTAAACACTCGAAATTGGTGCTCGCCAATCATAAATTAAAAAGTTGTCTCCACTCTCATCTGTTAGTGTAGAGACTCCAATATAGACGCGTTCTAATTCAGAAGTGCCTTCTTCAGTAAAGTCAATTCGGCCAAAATATGGTACATCCTTCATTCTTTTCAGAGCTGATAAGCGCTTAGATGCTTGCTTATGAGTGCTTTGGCTCACGGATAAAACTTGTGCCTGTTGTCTTAGACTGAGAATTGTCTCTAAATAATCATCAAAATTATCAGTATTAACCTTCACTTCATCCCAAAAGTTTTTGCGAATACCAACTACTTCATTTTGACGTTGGTTAGTTTCTCCTTCCATCTTGACGATTTGATCCGCAATAATAGCCATGATTGTGTCGACACGATTTTGTTCCTGACGAAGTTCTTTGTTCATTCCATGCACTCCTTTAAAAAATAGAAAATGAGGGTTGACTTTAGCTTAATTATGTTGTAAACTTAAAATAGGGAAACTTTACCCTGATAAAAATAACATAGTGTAATCTATATTACTCTACCACGTTTCTTCTTTTTAATCAATGCATTTTCAGACTTCAAATTTAAAGATCCTTCTGTTCATTTGACTCCAAATTCTATTATTAGCCCCTTACTCTTTCAGTATGTAAGTAGATCATTTTAAATTCTCATCAAAAAAAGTCCAACTAAATAGTCAGACTTCACTACTTCATTCTTACTGCTATCATTGTCAAAGCTCTCTTTTCTATCCTAAAAAACTTCTTAATCTAATTTTAAATTTCTATATTCTATTCTGGACAATTCACGTCGTCGATCTCGTAATTGTCTTACTGACTCAGCATTTCTTGAACGTCTTAACTTCTCAATATCAACGTCACCTACAACAACTGTATCAATGTTTGCATCACACTCTCCGACGATCCCATCTTTTGCGAACCCAATATCTGATGGTGAAAAAATGCCAGATTGAGCATACTGAATGTCTACGTTTTCTACGTGTGTTAAATTGCCCACTGTACCTGCAATACAAGTATATACTTGATTCTCAATTGCGCGTGCTTGTGCACAGTATCGAACACGGAGATATCCTTGACGATCCTCTGTACAGAATGGGACAAAAATAATATTTGCACCTTTATCTACCGCAATCCGTGCTAGCTCCGGAAATTCGATGTCATAGCTAATTTGAATCGCAATTTTTCCACAGTCCGTGTCAAATACTTGGATCTCATTCCCTTCTGCAATCCCCCACCACTTGCGCTCGTTAGGTGTTGCGTGGAGCTTCGACTGTTTCTCAATCGTACCGTCGCGTCGAAATAGATACGCCACGTTATAAATATTTTCATTTTCTTCTACGAAATGCGATCCCCCAACAATGTTAACGTTATACCTTACAGCAAGCTCGGTAAAAAGTTCAATGTATTGTTCCGTGTATGTTGCAAGACGACGAACTGCTTGATCAGGGCGTTTCTCTTCAAGAAAAGACATCAGCTGAGTTGTAAATAGTTCAGGAAATACTGCAAAGTCTGAACCAAAATCAGCGGCAACGTCTACATAGTACTCTATCTGTCGAGTAAAATCATTGAACGATTCAATTTTTTTCATCATGTATTGTATGGCGCATATTCTTACCGGAAAGGATGCTCGATAAACTCTTCTAGATTTAGGTAAGTAATCAATATTATTCCATTCCATCAAAGTAGCGAAAGAATCAGAAGCCTTATCGTCTGGAAGATAACTAGTGTTAATTCTTTTTGTTGTAAACCCCTCTAATAATTGGAAGGATAAAACTGGATCATAAATGCTATGCTTCTCTACCGCTGCAACATATTCACGTGGTGTCATCTCTTTCTTATACTTATGATAATTAGGGATTCGACCACCTATGATGATGCTCTGGAGATTTAATTGGCGGGTAAGTTCCTTTCGAGCTTCATAAAGACGGTGTCCAATTTTCATACGGCGGTATTCCGGGTCTACCATTACTTCAATACCATATAAATTAGATCCATTTGGGTCATGATTCGTGATATAGCCATTGTCTGTAATGACATTCCAGGTATGCTGATCATTATATTCATCAAATTCAACCATAAGACTTGAACATGAACCTACAATTTTATCTTCATATTCTACACAAAATTGGCCTTCTGGAAAGATTCGTATATGACTTTCTAACTGTTCCCTTTTCCATCCCTCCATGCCTGGAAAGCAGCGGCTTGATAACATCATAATATCTGCTATATCTTCCATACGTATATTCCGTACAATAATTTTCTTCTCATATTTCGATATATCTGACTCAGACATATTTTCACGTCCTTTCGTTGAAGGTGACTCTTATTATGTTTTCAGTATAGAAGTCTCTCGAATTTACTTATACACCCGTTATATTACCCATAAATTCCCTTTTAACATGCAACAAATATTTAAAAGACCTCTCTTTCGACAATAAAAAAGAACCTTTAATCGTTTAAAAGATTAAAGGTTCTTCTATTTATTTTTAAGAATATTAACTATATACTAGCTCTTTTGCATTTAGACCAAGCGTCTCAGCAGTTGTCGAATGAATTTCTTGTATTAGCTCAGGATGATCCATTAGTGAAACTCCATAAGAAGGAATCATTTCCTTTATTTTAGCTTCCCACTCTTTAATATGTTCTGGGAAACATTTTTCTAATACCTCAAGCATTACATGAACAGCAGTAGAAGCCCCTGGCGAAGCACCTAGTAATGCAGCTATTGATCCATCAGCAGAGCTAATCACTTCCGTACCAAATTGAAGTGTTCCTTTACCGCCAGCCTCAGTATCCTTAATAACCTGTACACGTTGACCCGCTACCACTATATCCCAATCTTCAAGTTGGGCATTTGGAATAAACTCTCGTAATTCTTCTAAACGCTTTTCGTTCGATAGCAATACTTGTTGAATCAAATATTTCGTCAATGACATTTCTTTTACACCAGCTGCTAACATAGTGAAAAGATTATTAGGTTTTACTGAACCGATTAAGTCTAAATTTGAACCTGTTTTTAAAAACTTTGGTGAGAAGCCTGCAAAAGGACCAAACAGCAATGTTTTTTTATTGTCGATGTATCTTGTATCAAGATGTGGAACAGACATTGGAGGTGCGCCAACTTTTGCTTTACCGTACACTTTAGCATGGTGTTGCTCTACAACCTCTGGATTGTTACATACCATAAATAATCCGCTTACTGGAAAGCCCCCAACCTGTTTTGACTCAGGAATACCAGTTTTTTGAAGTAAAGGCAGACTTCCGCCCCCACCACCGATAAAGACGAACTTAGCAGTATGGTAGACAATATTTCCAGTTTCCATATCCTGTACTTTTAGTTCCCATGAACCGTCCTTAGTTCTTTTCAGATCTCTAACTTCGTGCTGATAGTTTATCTCGACGTTTTTACTTTCTAAGTGATCAAATAACATACGAGTTAATGCACCAAAGTTAACATCCGTCCCAGAGTCGATTTTTGTAGCCGCAATCGGTTCATTTGAAATGCGACCTTCCATAATCAATGGAATCCATTCTTTCAGCTTTTCAGGGTCATCGGAAAATTCCATTCCTTGAAACAAAGGATTGTTTGATAGCGCTTTAAAACGTTTTTTCAAAAACGAAACATTTTCTTCTCCATGAACTAGACTCATGTGAGGTATTGGCATGATAAAATCCTGCGGATTGCTGATTAGATTACTGTTTACTAGATATGACCAAAATTGTCTTGAAAGTTGAAACTGTTCATTTATTTGTAAGGCTTTACTAATATCTATAGACCCGTCAGATTTCTCGGATGTATAGTTAAGCTCGCACAGTGCAGCATGGCCCGTCCCCGCATTATTCCATTCGTTAGAGCTTTCTTCTCCAGCGTTTGCCAGTTTCTCAAACACTTTGATTTCCCATTCCGGTACTAGCTCCTTCAGTAATGAACCTAATGTCGCGCTCATAACTCCTGCACCAATTAAGATAACGTCAGTTTTTTCCTGTCTGTTTATCATTTTACCCACCCTTATCCCCCTATATTTGAAATAAAGAGTAGATGCACCTATCATGATGTCACAAAAATCAAGATGCCATCAATGAACGCACCATTTCCTATTTCAATTATAACTTATTAAATAGTATAACACTATTAAAATAAAACTCATAATAGTATAACACTATTAAATTAAATACTTATGATCCATTTATTAAGATTATCCTTATACTAAAATATCTACTATTATCAGATAATTATATACTATTTAAAGCCGGTAAAAAAGTGAGAATCTTCTAATAGGCCCTTAGAATAAACAAAAATATCCTAAATTTAGGATTTTTCAAGGGAAAAGGCTTTAATTGCCCTTATCATTTATTTGATACCTTATTTTTTTGCTATTATTTTTTGTACATTTACTCACTTGTTAATCTGCAGTAATTATTTTTTACTCAGATTATTTCTTATAAATTTCTACGGTTAAGATCCATACTAAAAAACCATATCATAAAGATATGGTTCTCTTACTATATTTACTTTTTCTTAGTATTAATAAAAACAGCCAGCTTTTTAGGCTGGCTTGTTTAAGGTCATTCTATTTTATTGGTATAGAAGATGCAATATGATCTTAGGTCGAAAACAACTCTTATACCTTCATTCTTCTAACTAACGCTTACTTTTTTCCTTTATTGGCACCCAAACTTCGCTATATACATTTTCATAAGTACCATCATGCTTTGTAAAAGAAATTCCAGGTAGATCGGCTATTTCATAACCAGAAGATGGCAACCATTCCGAATAAATTTTAGCGGTCGTTTCTTGAAGTGTAGCAGGGAATGGTCCTTGATTAGGGAAAATCGCCCATAAACTTTCTTCAATAGAAAGTTGTTCTAAATCAGCTAATTGATTTACCTTTGTTGTTGCAAAACCAATCATATGAGTTAAGTAACCTTTTTCTTCTAAATAATCATCATCAAAATCATAAGATACATTCAAGACTTGATGAGGATATAAATCAGCTAATTGACGCATCTCATTTCTTTGTTGTTCGGTAATGGACTGAGCTAGTTCTAGAATTGCATTATTGACGCCTTCAAACTGTATTGGTACCCTTTTTGATACTCCAACTATATTAAATTTCTCTTTCTTTTCAATTTTGAATTCCATGGATATTCCTCCTCTTATATCAATAAAGAATGAAAATTTGGGAAATGATTTTTGAATTTTATTTTTCGTTACTTCTGAAGGTAAGAAGCCACACCATTCACGAAATGCCCTTGAAAATCCCTCGATTGAATGATAGCCATATTTATAGGCAACATCTGTAACCTTCGTACCTTTTATTAATTCAACATTCGCTACCGATAATCTCCTGTTTTTGATATACTCACTCAATGACATTCCTGCCATATACGAAAACATTCTTTTAAAATGATAATCAGATAGCCCAACTATTTTTGATATATCTTTTCCGGATATTTCTTCCGTTAAGTTTTCTTCGATGTAATCCATTAATTGATTGAATTCTTGTAGCATTTCATTTCCCTCCTTTACAGTTACATGATATTGTAACCATTGATTTTTCACTCGATATTTTTTATACGGATTTTATCGGATTAAGATGAAAAACAGCTTAGAAATATTCTAAGCTGCTTTTGTGTTCATTTTTATCCTTTTTTAAAATAACTTATGGAATAGACTAACATCTAACTTTTCAGGGACTGATATATTTAAGAAAAAGCCCTCATTTACTTGTGATAAGGCTCATTCCGATTAATTCGATATGCTCTATAAATCTGTTCCACCAAAACTAACTTCATTAATTGATGTGGGAATGTCATTTTTGAAAACGAAAGTGTATCATCCGCTCTTTTCATGACTGCGTCGCTTAAGCCTAGCGAGCCTCCGATGACAAATGCTACCTTGCTGTTTCCATATGTCGCTAATTGATCTATTTTTTTCGCTAGTGATTCTGATGTATGCTCTTTCCCCTTTATCGCAAGTGCAATTACATATGAATCATCAGATATTTTGTTTAGTATTCTTTCGCCTTCTTTTTCTTTCACAATTAACATGTCTGCATCACTTAAGTTCTCTGGTGCTTTTTCATCTGGAACTTCGATTATGTCCATTTTTGCATAGCTTGATAATCGTTTTATGTATTCATCTATCCCCATTTTTAAATATTTCTCTTTTAGTTTTCCAACACTGATAATTGAGATATTCACATTATATCCTCACTTTACAAACAAGTTATACACAAAAGTTATCCACATACCCACAATTTCTATCCACATTTAGTGGGGGAATCTATGTTCGATACAATATATATGGCATCATTTTGACAATATTCACAGGTTGTGGATATATTTTGCGTTTTTTCGACTTTATTCAACAATGGCGTTTCACTATACTTATCCACAAAATCATCAAGTGCCCACTCAACATGTTCATCACAACTTACTATTACTTTTTCCATTTATGTTCATCTCCTTAATTTTTCACAAAAAAAATAAGGGAAAGTAAACTCTCCCCTAAAGTATACGTTCGTTATTATACATACACTATATCTGTTGGTTTTTGAGGGTCTGTATGATGAAGCACAAACTGCGTTCCAACTTCAAATCCTTTTCCCTCTAATGTTTGTGTAACAGACATTTTGGCAAGTTCTTTCATGTTATTATCTTGGCTTAAATGTGCAAGATAAATACGTTGTGTTTTATCTCCAATAACATCAGCCATTGCTAATGCTGCATCCTCGTTAGATACATGCCCCACATCGCTTAAAATACGTCTTTTAATACTCCAAGGATATTTACCCATACGTAACATTTCTACATCATGATTGCTCTCAAAAATGTACATATCAGCATTCGAAATAATACCTTTCATACGATCACTAACATAGCCCGTATCCGTTATTGTTACAAATTTTTTACCATTATGATGAAATACGTAAAACATTGGTTCGGCAGCATCATGCGATACGCCAAATGATTCGACTTCTAAATCCCCAAATTGATGCGTCGTTTCCATATTAAAAATGAACTTTTGCTCCGTTGGAATATCTCCAATTAGATGGTTCATTGCTTTCCATGTTTTTTCATTTGCATAAATTGGGACTTGGTATCTTCTTGCGAGTACACCAAGCCCTTTAATATGATCACTATGCTCATGAGTAACAAGTATGCCAGAGACTTCTTTAATATCCCTATTAATATCTTTAAACAACGACTCCATCGCCTTACCGCTTAGCCCGGCATCAACTAAAAGCTTTGTTTGCTCCGTCCCAACGTACAACGCATTTCCGGTACTCCCACTTGCAAGTACACTAAAATGCAAACTCATACTTATTCACCACTCCACTGTAATTATTCTATCTTATTAACTTGTCCTTCTATAGCGTTTACGAAATAATCCCGATCTTCATTTACTACCAAATGCCAAGCTGGTGCAATTACCTTAACGCCTGTCGATAACGGAATTAATGTGTAATATCCGAAATCAACCTTTGTCACTCGATCATCTGGCTTTAACTCGTCTTTTACATAAAGATTTTCGATTGCTTTAATCGCAGGAAGAACTTCTTGTACATCTTTTTTATCTACCATGTCTTTTAAATCTTCAATATATCGTTGTCGATAAGAAACAATTTCATCATTATCATTATACTTAATTTCTACAACAGAACTATCAATATTATAAATGAGTCTATCTTTATAACTTTGACAGAAATAGAAGGTTTTTGTACTAACATCCCTCTTGCAGAAACGATAACTATTACCATTCCAAACATACTCTTTGACAAAATTCTCTAAGAAGAAAATTCTATTGGTTTCAGGGAGCTTTACTACGTCTTTTAATCGACTTTGAAGCACATCTTTATAAATTTCGATGTCCTGTCCTTTTAGATTTGTAATTGTTTTATCAGAGAAAATTTTACTATTGCCTACGATATATGTCTCTTTTAAGGATTCTTTAGGTAAAGCAACATATGTGATGTCATTCGCCTTTAACTGATCTTCAATCGTAGATTCAGCGATAACATCAATTTGGTAATTGCTCTTTTTTTGATAGTATTGAATTGCTAAAAACAAATCTAACACTAAGAATGTTAAAATAAATATTGTTTTGATTCTACTCCAATCCAACAATATTCACCCCAATTCTGCTTAGCATATCTTGATCAATCTTCTTATAGGTGTCTCCATAATGGATAATCCACACAGGTTTTAATTCTACTGCCCGACTGTAATAAGGTTGACTCATTGTCGTTTCTTTTTCACTATTAAAGATTGTTTCATATCCAATACTAATATCTTTAATTAATGATTCATTTATCGTTTTATTTTTCTTAATGACTTCCATGATTTGTGGACCAGACATTAATTCTACTTCACTTTCGTTTTTCTCCATACGATACTCAAATTTGTATAATGGACGTTTAAATGTTTGTACGTCATCTGTTCCCAACTTTGTTGAGATCGTAGCATTTTTATAAACAGGTAGATTGTTTACATAAAATCTAAAGGATACTTCACTTTTGTCTGGTTCAATACTCGTTAATACATAATGATCAGTCCAACCACCATGTTGATTTATAAATCCGAAGCTTCTTTCAACTAATGAACTCGAGCTTTGGCTGTTGTCCTCTGCAGTAGTCGGATTAACAAATGTAAGCGAACGGTTTAATTGTGATACTGTCATTAATCTTGTACCATCTGTAAATGTATCGCCAGAGCTACTGCTCTCTTTTCTAACTTTTGATGGATCGTAAAAAATTGCATCCTTTAGCTTATCAATTGCAATGTCAGAAGTTAAATATTCAATCGTTTTTAATTTCACAGTTTTCTTAGGTAAATAAATAAATTTTCCAGAATCTAGCACGAATTTCGAGCATTCAATATAATGGTCATAGTTATTTTTTACTTTCTCAACCGCTGATATTACTTCTGAATTATCAAAGATCGCTTCGTATAATACATTTAGTGACTCGTTTGCAAAATAAATTTTTGTTGAATCATCTTGTTTAGTTGAAAGGCTAATAATCATTCGGTCAAAAAGAACATTTTGTAATCTTTTTGAATCTATGTTTAGCACCTTATTCAACGTTTCAATTGGAATTAAAGTTGGAAAAATAATTTCAACCTTATTTTTTCCTTTTGTAATCCCCTGATAATTTTCTAGAGACGTTTTACTCGTTATATTACTAAAACTAGATATTTCTGTTTTTTGTAATGCTCTATATAACGGTAAAATATTATTTTGCTTCGTTGTTAAATAATGATTATTTGTTTCATGCACAATTAATTCAGTAGGCACAACTACATCCTTATATTGTTTCTTTGCACCAATTGAAACATTTTGTACATAATCATAATTGGAATTTTGCATAACATCGTATGCTGGTTGGTACGATAATAAGCTATAAGAAAGAACCAAACTGATTGCAACTAAAGTAGATAATATAATTGATTTTATATGTTCACTTTTCATTCCCACTCATCCTCTTGGTCATCAGCTACCGGAAGCGTGAAATAAACTGTTGTACCCTTTCCTTCTTCACTTTTAGCCCAAATATGACCATCATGCGCATAAATCATCTCTTTTGCGATTGCTAGTCCAAGTCCTGTGCCTCCAACTTGTCTTGAACGAGCTTTATCTACTCGATAAAAACGATCAAATATTTTTGCTAAATTATCTTTCGGAATTCCCATACCTTCATCTGTAATGCTGACAAGTATTTGATCCCTTGATTCTTTAATTCTAAAGGTAACTTTACCACCTTCTGGCGAATACTTTAATGCATTTGAAATAATATTATCTAAAACTTGGGTGATCTTATCTTCATCGATAAAAACAAATCTTGTTTTATTTAAAAACTCTCGTTTAAATGTAACTTCTTGAGATTTACTCATTTCGTGACGATCTATGATTCGATTAAATAGCTCAGTAAAGTTCACCCAATCCTTTAACAAACGATATTCTGTACTATCTAATTTAGAAAGCTGTAATAAGTCGTTAACTAATCGAATCATTCTTTCCGTTTCATCCTGGGTAACTTGTAAGAATTTAGGCGCTATTTCTTTATTCTCCCAAGCTCCATCAGAAAGTGCTTCTAAATAACTTCTCATCGTTGTTAATGGTGTTCTTAATTCATGCGATACATTCGCTACGAATTCTCTTCGCTCTTGCTCTATTTTTTCTTGCTCTGTCACATCATAAAGTACAGCAATTAAACCATTTACTTTTCCTGTATCCTTCTGGATTGTTGAAAAGCTTGAACGGATAATCATTGGACGCTTATTTTCACTATAATCAAGCATAATTGAATCTGGTTCTTCATATAAGTCGTCTAATGTATGAACCTTTTCAATGCCAAGCACTTCTAGAATCGACTGATTTAATACTGTTTCACGTGAAACATTCAACATCGCTTCAGCTGGATCATTTAATAGAATAATTTTGCCTCGACGGTCTGTTGCGATAACCCCATCAGTCATATGTTCTAGTACAGACTGAAGTTTTCTTCTTTCGCCCTCAGTAGACGCTCTAGCTTGTTGTAGGTTCCGTGATAGATTATTAAACGATATCGTAAGTTCACCAATCTCATCTTCACTATAAGCCCTTAGCTTACGTGAAAAATTACCTTTTGCCATTTCTTGAGCCTGTCTTCTTATCTCTGAAATTGGCTTTGTAATTGCTTTTGCTAATAGTATTCCGAGAATAGATGTAATAGCTACTGCAATCAGTGTTCCCGTAGAAAAAATACGATTAATTAATTCCATTCTATCGTACGTACTTTCCATTGAAGCACTTGTGTAAATGGCAGCAACAGTTTCGTCATTTTCAAATACTGGAATAACGATGATTCTCATCCGATGACCATTCTTACGATCTAATAAAACTTTTTCGGTATTCGTACCTGCTAAGAGAGCCCTCTTAATTAGTATATCAGTCGTTCGTTTTCCAATAATTGTCCGATTGTTGGAATCTGATGTGGCGATTACCTCACTATTTTGGTTAACAACCCTTACATCAGTAATACCGATATTTTCCCCGAAGTCTGAAACAATCTTTTGAATTTTTTCTTTTACTTCTGGATCATCAAGGGTTTTCTTTTTTTCGTACTCTATTTTAATATTATAGGCTAGCATATTTGCGCGTTCATTTATTGAATCTGAGAAGTTATTTACTAATTGTTTTTCAAGCTCTCTAGAAAAATAAACGCTGATTACTTGCATGGCAACTAATATAAGCAATATATATACAAGCACAAATTTAAATACGATTGATTGAAATAAACCTACTTTATTTTTGGCTGCCATTAATCTTGCTCCGGATCACGTAAGTAGTAGCCTACTCCTCTTCTAGTTACAATAAATAATGGATAACTTGGATTATCCTCAATTTTTTCACGTAGTCTTCTGATTGTTACGTCTACAGTTCGTACATCTCCGAAATAGTCGTATCCCCAAAACTGTTTGAAGTAAGTGTTCTCGAGTCATAACTTGACCGATATGCTTCGCTAAATAGTACAGTAATTCAAATTCACGATGAGTTAATTCTATTTTTTCTCCTCGTTTTGTTACGATATACGCATTCGGATTGATAACTAGCGAGCCAATCACAACCTCAACTGACTCTTCTTTTTCAGACGATGCACCAGTCTGGTGTCTTCTTAAGTTAGCTTTTACTCTGGCAAGCAATTCTCTTGTACTAAATGGTTTCGTTACATAGTCATCTGCTCCCATTTCTAAACCTAATACTTTATCTAATTCAGAGTCTTTTGCTGTAATCATGATGATTGGCATTTCATGGTTTTTACGGATTTCCCTACATACCTCTAGACCATCTCTAATTGGTAACATAATATCTAATAAAACTAAATCAGGTAGAAACTCATCTACTTTTTGTAATGCTTCATCCCCGTCATACGCACAAACAATTTCAAAACCTTCTTTTTCAAGGTTAAATTTTAATATATCTGCAATTGGTTTTTCATCATCCACTATTAGTATTTTCTTATTCATTCCCCGCACTCCTTTTCTAGTAAGTTTAGCTGCGTGCCATTTCTATTCATAGCTTTAGCAATTTCATAATAATTTAGGCAACAATTAAACGTATCTTAGCAATTTCGTTTTGTAGGATTGTCTCTATATATACAATACGACTAATAAGTTATGTGTCCTTTTTAATATACTTTTTTCATGTTTCATCTTAGAAAAAAAGCCCTAGCTTGTTGCTAGAGGCTTAATCTACTACTTCTATTTTAAATTAAGTAGGTTTTTTTGTAAAATCCTACTCATTTTTCACTAATATTTATTTGAAATAAATCATAAATATCCTCTAGTATATGTTGTTTAAATAAATAAAAACTACTGTAATAACAGTAGTTTTTATGATGGCTCGGGACGGAATCGAACCGCCGACACGAGGATTTTCAGTCCTCTGCTCTACCGACTGAGCTACCGAGCCAAATATATGGCGGTCCCGACCGGGATCGAACCGGCGATCTCCTGCGTGACAGGCAGGCATGTTAACCGCTACACCACGGGACCAATACAATATTGAAAAATGAAAGTGACCCGTACGGGATTCGAACCCGTGTTACCGCCGTGAAAGGGCGGTGTCTTAACCGCTTGACCAACGGGCCATTATTTATGTATAAAAGATGAGCCATGAAGGATTCGAACCTTCGACCCTCTGATTAAAAGTCAGATGCTCTACCTACTGAGCTAATGGCTCGTATTAAAAATACTAGATTAAATATAGGTCATAAAATCTAATTATTAGTTATGACGACAAGATTCATTGTAACACGTAAACTTACAGTAGCGCAACACTTTTTTAAATATTTATCCAGTAAAAGTAAATAAAAGCCCTTAAAAAATCAATTTTAAGGGCTTAATTATTTAATTACGCGCCGAAAACATTACGAACAATATTCGTTTGATTACGGTCAGGTCCTACTGAAAATACAGATAACGGGATTCCAACTAATTGAGACACACGTTCAACATAATGTCTTGCATTGACTGGAAGTTCGTTCAGATCTTTTACTCCAGTAATATCTTCGTTCCAACCTGGAAGCTCTTCATAAACAGGCTCACACTCTGAAAGCTGTTTTAAGCTAGCAGGGAACTCATTAATCGTTTCCCCACGGTATTTGTATGCCACACAGATTTTCACTGTTTCTAGGCCAGTTAATACATCAATAGAATTAAGTGAAAGATCTGTAATACCACTTACACGTCGAGCATGACGAACTACAACACTATCAAACCAACCAACACGTCTTGGTCTTCCAGTTGTTGTACCATATTCACGACCTACTTCACGAATCGTGTTTCCAATTTCATCATGTAACTCAGTTGGGAATGCCCCTTCTCCAACACGAGTTGTATAAGCTTTACATACACCTACAACATGATTAATTTTTGTTGGTCCTACTCCAGATCCGATTGTTACTCCACCTGCTACAGGGTTTGAAGAAGTAACAAATGGGTAAGTACCTTGGTCAATGTCTAACATTACACCTTGAGCACCTTCGAATAAAACGCGTTTTCCACCATCAATTGCATCATTTAAAACAACTGAAGTATCGCAAACGTATTTTTTAATTTGTTGACCAAATTCATAATATTGTTCAAAGATATCATTAATATCAAGACTATTTGAATCATACATCTTTTCGAATAAATTATTTTTTTCTTCAAGATTACGTTTTAATTTAATATAGAACTCTTCTTTATCAAGAAGATCCGCCATACGTATACCAACACGAGCAGCTTTATCCATATAAGCTGGGCCAATCCCTTTTTTAGTTGTTCCAATTTTATTATCACCTTTACGCTCTTCTTCAAGCTCATCTTGCTTTAAGTGATAAGGTAAGATAACATGTGCACGGTTACTGATACGTAAATTATCAGTAGAAACACCTTTATCATGTAAATACGCTAGCTCTTGAACTAACGCTTTAGGATCTACAACCATTCCGTTTCCAATAACACAAATTTTTTCCGAGAAGAAAATACCTGATGGAATTAAGTGGAGTTTGTATTTTACGCCATTAAAAACAATTGTATGACCTGCATTATTACCACCTTGATATCTAGCAACTACTTCTGCCTGCTGAGATAAAAAGTCTGTAATTTTTCCTTTTCCTTCGTCTCCCCATTGAGAACCAACTACTACTACTGATGACAATGTATTGCACCTCCGAATAAAATTCGCTATTTCCGAACTAAAACCAAAACTAGTATACCAAACTTACGTTATTTGTCAATGATTCTATTCGTATTTTTCGGTTTTCACTTTTCTTCGTTCGTATTTACACGAATAAAAACTCATGTTTTTAGTTTACCCTAACAAAAAAAAATAATCACATAGAATATCTATGTGATTAAATTTAACCTGTTGGAGCATGCTCATCGAATCTTCGCTCTAGGTTAACGAATTTATTATATTCTTTTACGAATGCCAATTGAACTGTACCTACTGGACCATTCCTTTGCTTAGCGATAATAATTTCGATAATATTTTTATTCTCAGATTCTTTATCATAGTAGTCATCACGATACAAGAAAGCAACAATATCGGCATCTTGCTCAATACTTCCAGATTCACGAATATCAGACATCATTGGACGTTTGTCTTGTCTTGATTCAACGCTACGTGAAAGCTGAGAAAGTGCGATTACAGGAACTTTTAACTCCCTCGCTAGTGCTTTAAGTGAACGTGAAATCTCAGAAACTTCTTGCTGACGATTCTCTCCGCCACCTCTACCACTACCTTGAATCAGTTGAAGATAATCAATTAAGATCATTCCCAACCCATGCTCTTGCTTTAATCTTCTACATTTAGCACGAATATCATTTACACGAATACCAGGTGTATCGTCTATGTAGATCCCTGTATTCGCCAAACTACTAGCAGCCATCGTAAGCTTATTCCAGTCTTCTTGTTCAAGATTACCAGTACGTAGCGCTTGAGCGTTTATATTTCCCTCCGCACAAAGCATACGCATTACTAATTGATCTGAACCCATCTCAAGACTAAATATAGCTACATTTTCATCTGTTTTAGTAGCAACATTCTGTGCAATATTTAAGGCAAAAGCTGTTTTACCAACCGAAGGACGGGCTGCCACAATAATTAAATCATTCGGCTGAAAACCAGCTGTCATTCGATCTAAATCTGTAAAACCCGTAGGAATCCCAGTAATTTCTCCCCGCTGATTAAATAACGTTTCTATCTTACTGAATGTATGGAAAACAACATCCTTAATATTTTGAAATCCGGATACATTTGTACGTTGGGATACTTGTAAAATGTTCTTTTCAGCTTCATTCAAAATAACATCTACAGGATGTTCAGATGCATAACCTTCATTTGCAATATTTGTAGCAGTTCTAATTAATCTTCTTAATGTTGATTTTTCCTCAACCATCTTTGCATAATAATCAACATTTGAAGCTGTCGGAACAGACGCTAATAAATCATTTAAATATGACACGCCTCCTACCTCTTCTAGCAATCCTTGATTTGCTAGCTCAGAAGTTAGAGTGATGACATCCAGAGGCTCATTTCTCGAAGAAATATTTAACATCGCTTCAAATAACTTTTGATGAGCAGCTCGATAAAAGTCATCAGGTAAAAGCCGTTCTGACGTTGGTATTAAAGCATCTGAATCTAACAAGACTGCTCCTAATACTGCTTGTTCAGCTTCTATATTCTGTGGCGGAGTACGATCGTTTAACAACTCACTCATTTTTTGTCCTCCAGATGCTTAAATTACTTATTGTTCCTTCACGTGTACTTTTAATGTTGCAGTCACTTCTTGATGAAGTTTAACTTTAATATTTGTTACGCCAAGTCCACGAATTGCATCATTCATTTCAAATTTACGTTTATCTAGTTTAATTCCATGAACTTTCTGTAGCTCTTCAACAATTTGTTTACTTGAAATTGAACCAAAAAGACGGCCACCTTCTCCAGACTTCGCTTTTAGTTCAACCGTAATGCCTTCAACTGTTTCTTTTAGCTTCTTACAATTTTCTAATTCTAAAGCAGCATCTTTTGCTTCTTTATTTTTTTGCGCATCAAGTGTCTTTACGTTACCACCTGTTGCTTCAACTGCATAACCATTCTTAATTAAAAAGTTATGTGCGTAACCATCTGCTACGTTTTTAACTTCACCTTTTTTACCTTTACCTTTTACATCTTTTAAGAAAATTACTTTCATTTGTTTGTTCTCCCTTCGATATATTGATCAATTATTTTCAATAATTTTATTTCTACTTCTCGAATTGAAGAAGATTCTAGTTGTGCGGCTGCATTGGTTAAATGACCACCACCGCCAAGCTCTTCCATGATGAGTTGAACATTTATATCCCCTAAAGATCGGCTACTTATGCTGACAAGATTATCGTTACGCTTTGCAATAACAAAGGATGCTATTACATCAGTCATCGTTAATAAAGTATCTGCAGCTTTAGCAATTAACACCTGATCATAGATTATATTTTCTTTACCATAACTGATCGCAAAGCCATTCTTGTACATATATGCCTCTTCTATCAGCTCTGATTTGCGGATATATTCATTCATATCTTGTTTTAATAAATTTTGAACAAGGATCGTATCAGCACCATTTGAGCGCAAATAAGATGCTGCATCAAACGTTCTTGCACCTGTACGGAATGTAAAACTTTTCGTATCAACAATAATACCTGCCAGTAAAGCCGTTGCTTCAAGTATGCTAAGCTTAATCTTTTTCGGTTGATATTCTAATAACTCTGTAACTAATTCAGCTGTAGAGGACGCATACGGCTCCATGTACACAAGAATAGCATCTTTTATGAAGTCTTCCCCTCTTCGATGATGGTCAATAACAACAATTTTATCAGTTGCATCTAGTAATGACTCGACTTCTACCATCGTCGGTCTATGCGTATCAACAACTATAATTAAAGTGTCCTCAGTTACTAACTCTTTAGCTTTCTCAGGCGAAATGAAGCATGACATATATTGTTCATTTTTTGTCATTTCTTTCATCAATCGATTTACACTTCTATCTACTTCATCTTTTTTAATAACAACATAACCATCAACCTCATTATGCGTAACCATTTTTAGAATACCTACAGCAGAACCTAGTGCATCCATGTCTGGTAACTTATGACCCATAATCATTACATTCGAGCTGCTCTTCATTAAATCCCTTAATGCATGAGAAATTACACGTGCTCTGACCCTAGTTCGTTTCTCAACTGGATTTGTTTTACCACCAAAGAACTTTACTTTCCCGTTAAGGTTCTTCACTGTTACCTGGTCGCCGCCACGCCCTAACGCCAGATCTAATCCAGACTGTGCAAGTTGACCAAGTTCAGGTAGATTCTCACTACCAATTCCAACCCCTACGCTTAAAGTGATTGGTAAATTTCGTTTTGTTGTTTCATCTCTGACATGATCAAGTATCGCAAACTTATTACTCTCTAATACGTTTAAGATTCCTTCATTTAATACAGCGTACAAACGATCTGAAGATACTCTTCGTAAAAATATGCCATGTTTATTGGCCCAACTATTTAATATCGTTGTCACTGTTCCATTGATAGTAGAACGTTCTTGATCATCTAAACCTTGAGTCATCTCATCGTAATTATCAAGTAGAATAACCGCGATAACTGTTCTTTGATCCTCAAACAATTTCTCCATTTGCGCTTGTTCAGTGACATCAAATAAATAAATATATCGTTCTTCTCTCTTAATAACGACTCGGTACGTTCTCTTATTAATCGTTATAACATCTTCTTTTTTCTCTTTCTTTGAAATCAAAGACATTAGACCATCCGACAAGTCATAAATATGTTTTCCGATTAAAGATTGGTCGTCCAAAATATGTGTAATATATTGATTGCCCCATTCGATATGGTACTCTTTATCATAAAGTAACACACCAATTGGCATTTTTGTAATTGCTTCATTACTTAAATTTTTCACTCTCGACATAACTGATTCAATATACATATCTAAAATGTGTCGATACTTTATTTCAATCTTTACAACTAAAAAGATAACGAATAGAAAGATGATAATAAAGATAATACCTAGCTGTGGACGTATATAAACTACAGTTCCTATTAGAAATATCGCAAGAGCAGTTAATAGATAGACGGGAATAAGAAACACCTGTTTCTTATGAAAATCTTGCATAAGTTCAGCCCCTAAATCAAATAAAATCTAACTTCTATACAAAATAAGATTATTTTTACCTATTCTGCCAAGATAAAACCACAAAATAGCTTATTTCTTCATTCTATTAAAAATTCCAATTGAAATAATCCCAATTAATAAAACAAAAATCATTAACCCGTTAATCAGTAGACCTGCAATTAATATTAGAATTGGTACTGCTTTAGATAGTTTTCTAATATGACTAAAATAAAATATCGCTGCAAATCCTTGCGTAATCACTAAGATGTGTAATACATAAGATATGTTCATAATAGCTGTATAAAAGAATCCATTTGGTTTTGATCCAAAATAAGAAAGGATCGTAATAATCAAATACAACCACATAAATCCTAAAGGTAACCTGAATTCTCTAAACGGCTTAAATTTAGGCGTTTTAAAGCTTAATCTTCTTACAATAGGGAATGTTAATAGCTGCGTTAAAAATGCCATAGTAAAACCTAACATTAACATAATAGATGGTACTAAAACAGGCAATAACTTTAATAATTCAGTTATAGATTTAACATTTTTTTCGTTATAAGAAACACCTAAATCCGAATATAAATTCTTACTTGTTTCAAGTAACTCATTCATTCTGGTTGTAACACTGTTTGAAATATTAATATCAAACATAAGTTGTACTATTAAGTATATTAGTACTATATGTATGAAATATAAAAATGTACTAGTTAATAAAATTTCTCCTTTACTTCTTTCCTTTCCAAGTTGATAGCCTATTGCAATACCAACTGTCGAAAACATGAATGTTCCCAAGATAAAAGAAGTTTGAGTGATGACAAGTGTCAGCCCTAATGCAACACAAATCAATAAAAGAGATTCCTTAATAGAATATTTCAAGCTAAATATGATAAATGGTAGGGGCATTAAATAAGTTAGTACTATTGAGAGAAATGGTACATATGTAATCAGTAATAGCATAATTGAATATAATGCTAATAGCACTGCCCCCTCGGTTATAAAGCGAGTCGATTTCAAAATATGGCTCCTTTCAACTAAACCCATAAAATATCGGTAAGCATACTAATACTTATTTTACCATAAATTATTAAAAAAAATGAAAAGTTCATTAGATCCCTTAAAATACAAAAAAAGTACAGCACGAGAATGCTGTACTTTTTATTATTCAGCTTATTCAGCCACGTATGGTAATAATGCCATTTGACGAGAGCGTTTAATTGCAATCGTTAATTTACGTTGGTATCTAGCTGAAGTACCAGTTACACGACGAGGTAAAATTTTACCACGCTCTGATACGAAACGTTTTAATAACTCAGTATCTTTATAGTCGATGTGTGTAATGCCGTTAGCTGTAAAGTAACAAACTTTACGACGCTTAGCACGTCCACCTTTACGTCCACCCATTGCCATCTTATTTCCCTCCTTCTTTTTGAAGAATCGTTTTTAGTAATGTTTACCGTTCAACATTACGCTATTTTTTATCAAAAAGGAAGATCGTCATCAGTGATATCAATTGTTTTGCTTGTCCCACCAAATGGATCATCATTAAAGCTAGGCTTTTGTGATGGTGCTTCAAAAGGATTTCCAGCGTTAAAACCTTGGTTTTGTTGGTTCCCATTAAAAGAACCACCTTGATTGCCTGATGCATTTCTTGGCTCTAAGAATTGAACTGAGTCTGCAACAACTTCTGTTACATAAACCTTTTTACCATCTTGGCCATCATAACTTCTAGTTTGAATACGTCCTTCAACGCCAGCTAAGCTTCCTTTTTTCAAGAAGTTCGCAACGTTTTCAGCCGGTTTTCTCCAGATAACGCAGTTAATAAAATCTGCCTCTCGGTCACCTTGCTGATTTGAGAAGGCACGATTTACCGCTAGAGTAAATGTAGCTACAGCAACCCCACTTGGTGTATAACGTAAGTCTGGATCCTTTGTTAGACGACCTACAAGCACAACACGATTGATCATCTGATTCTTACCTCCCTAAGGCATTTCAAAAATTATTATTTGTCATTTTCACGGATAACGATATGGCGAATGATATCTTCGCTGATTTTCGCTAAACGATCGAATTCTTGTACTGCTTCTGGTTGAGCAGAAACATTTACAAGCATGTAGTGTCCATCACGGAAATCGTTAATTTCATAAGCTAAACGACGTTTACCCCACTCTTTAACGTTTGTGATTTCTGCACCTTGTTCAGTTAAAACGTTGTTAAAACGCTCTACTAAAGCTTTTTGCGCTTCGTCTTCCATGTTTGGTCGAACGATGTACATGATTTCGTATTTATTCATCACAATGTCACCTCCTTTTGGTCTAACGGCCCAGTTAAGGGCAAGGAGCAATTTATATAATCACTCACGAAATAAAATTATAGCATAAAAAATTTTAGATAGCAAACCAATAAATTATTTGCTACTTTTTACACATTAAAGCGGAAATGCATTACATCTCCGTCTTGAACGATATATTCTTTCCCTTCAAGACGCACTTTTCCAGCTTCTTTAGCTAGTGGCATTGAACCATAAGTTGCTAAATCTTCATATGATACAGTTTCTGCACGAATAAATCCACGTTCAAAATCAGTGTGAATTACGCCTGCACATTGAGGTGCTTTCATACCCTTTTTAAATGTCCATGCACGTACTTCTTGTACACCAGCTGTGAAATATGTCGCTAATCCTAATAAGTGATAAGCAGCTCTAATTAATTGGTCAAGACCTGATTCTTCGATACCAATTTCTTGTAAGAATGAACGCTTTTCCTCATCATCTAACTCAGAAATTTCTTCCTCAATTTTTGCACTAATTACAATAACTTGAGAACCTTCTTCCGCTGCAAAAGCTCTTACTTTTTCAACAAATTCATTTGATGATGGATCAACAATGTCATCTTCACCAACGTTAGCAATATAAAGCATTGGCTTCGTCGTTAATAAATGTAATCCCTTAACAACCTTCATTTGTTCTTCAGTAAATTCTACTGAACGAGCAGGTTTGTCACTTTCAAATGCATCTCTTAATTTCACTAAAATTTCATGTTCATAAGATGCATCTTTATCTTTTTGTTTCGCTAACTTAGCAACACGGTCAATTCTTTTTTCTACTGATTCTAAATCAGCAAGAATTAACTCTAAGTTAATCGTTTCAATATCTGAAATTGGATCTACTTTACCTGAAACGTGTGTAATATTGTCATCTGCAAAGCATCGTACTACCTGACAAATTGCATCTACTTGACGAATATGTGATAAAAACTTATTTCCTAAACCTTCACCCTTACTTGCACCTTTTACGATTCCTGCAATATCAGTAAATTCAAAAGTTGTTGGAACAGTTTTTTTCGGTTGAACTAATTCAGTTAATTTTTCTAAACGATAATCCGGTACTTCTACTACTCCTACGTTAGGGTCAATTGTACAAAACGGATAGTTTGCTGATTCAGCACCAGCTTGCGTAATTGCATTAAATAATGTTGACTTTCCTACGTTTGGTAAACCTACGATACCTGCTGTTAATGCCATAGTTTCCACTCCTATACGAACTTAGTTAATCTTTCACAATTATATTGATTTCAAAAAAAAATAACAAGAAAATCCGAATATTATTTCTTACATACGAAAGGCATCTAATAAGAGCGGTAAAAAGTTCGCTCTTACTAGATACCTTTTTAATAATTTTTTTACCTATTCTTCAGCTTTTGTTAATACCTTTTTTAATTTACGAGAAAACTCTCTGCGCGGAATTAAAACGCTATGTCCGCAGCCTTCACATTTCAAACGGATATCCATTCCCATACGGATAATTTTCCATTTATTCACACCACATGGATGTGCCTTTTTCATTTCTACTATATCATTTAAATCAAAAACCTTCTCTTCCATGCGACTATTTCACTTCCTTAAATAGTAGAATTAAGACTGTGCCTTTTCATTATTAGGTTCTGGTTGTCTATATAATACCATTTTTGGATATGGAATTTCTATGTTATTTCTTTCAAGTACTTCTTTAATTTCTTTTCGAATTGCTCTTGATATTTTAAATTGAGCCATCGGTTTTACTTCTGAGGCGATTCGAATGACTACTTCAGAAGGACCAAAGCTTTGAATGCCAAGATATTCTGGCGCTTTTACCATTTCTTCATATCGTTCAGGCATTTCCACTAAGTGCTCTTCAATAACTGATTGAGCATGTTCAATATCGCCTTCGTATGAAATACTGATATCTACCATGGCAACTGAGTTATGCAAAGAAAAGTTAGTTACTTCAGTGATCATACCATTTTGGATGATATGCAACTCACCTGTCGCACTTCTAATTTTTGTTGTTTTTAAACCTATTGATTGTACCGTTCCCTCGAAGGTTTGAACTCTAATATAATCTCCAACCGAAAACTGATCCTCAAATAAAATAAAGAAACCTGAAATGATATCCTTCACTAAGCTTTGTGCTCCAAAACCTAATGCAACACCTCCAACACCGGCACCTACAATTAGCCCTCTAGTTTCAACCCCAAAGATAGGTAAAATCGTAAGGACTGCAATAAAAAACACAACATATGCAATGACATTTTCTAACAATCTAACTAACGTAACTGATCGCCTTTCCGAAACTTGTAAAGGTCCTCTTGCTTGTACTTTTAGAAGTCGGCGAATTAATTTTCTTCCAAATTTAATCGCTAAAATAGAAACGATTATTATAACAGCTATTTTTATCGAAGAAGTCCAAAGCGTGTCCCATTGACTCTCAGTCAACATACTTTCTTTTATCTTTGCTTCTGCATCACTTAATGTATTTTTCATTTTATCCCCCTAACGCACTTTCTATTTCTTCAAAAGTTATACTAAACGAATTATGAATTTAAAACCATAAATAACTACAAATGTAATCATATAGTAATTTTATGATAAAGAAAGGTAGAATATAGTATAAATTGTTTAAATATTGCATAAACTATTACTACTCTTTTAAATGAAAAGTGGGCGATAGTATGCAATTTCCGGCAAATCCTTTTCGTAGTTTATTTAAGGATGATTATTCTGTATTTTTGGATGATGACAATGCAGTTAACCAATTTGCAGATCATTTAAGCAAATCTCTTCCTAGTATCTACACTAATGACATTGTATTTGTATGTATTGGTACTGATCGTTCAACAGGTGATTCTTTAGGTCCACTAGTCGGTACTTTATTAGGAGAATTAAATGTAAGTAGATTCCATTATTATGGTACTCTTGATGAACCAATTCATGCGTTAAATCTTTCTGAACAACTTGAAACAATAAAAAACAAGTATAAAAATCCGTTTATTATTGCTGTTGATGCATGTTTAGGCAGAGTTAAAAGCATAGGAAGTGTGCGATTATCAAATGGACCATTAAAGCCAGGAGCCGCAATGAAGAAGGATTTACCTTTGGTCGGTGAAATTAATTTAACTGGTGTCGTCAATGTAAGTGGTTTTATGGAGTTTTATGTTTTGCAAAATACTAGATTAAGTCTAGTCATGAAAATGGCAAAATTTATTGCGAGATCTATCAAAGAAACAGAAAGTAAATTGACTAGCCAAACTGCACTATAATAATACTAGTTTCATAATGTAATAAATGAATTTGCACTTATTATTGTTTCGTTTTCAAAAAAATGGACTATAGTTTGAATGTTAAATACAAACTATAGTCCAACTATATTATTTATTTAATGATAGAAAGGATTCTTTCCAAATCTTCTTTATTAAAGAATTGGATTTCGATTTTCCCTTTATCTTTGGTTGATTTAATTTTTACAGATGTTCCAAATTTTTCTTGTAAAACATCCTCGTACTCACTGAAGAATATATTCTTATTAGGAATTTTCTTTTGTGTTTCACGTGAAACATTATCGTTTAATTCATTAACTAATGTTTCTACTTCTCTTACACTTAGATTCTTTTCAACAACCTTTAAAGCAGTTCCCTCAATTAAACCTTTACGTTTCAGGCCCAATAAAGCTCTGCCGTGTCCCATAGAGAGTGTACCAGACTCAACCATTTTTTGAACAGAGTTAGGTAAAGTCAGGATTCTCAGATAGTTTGCTATATGCGGTCTACTTTTACCTAGTTTTTTCGCAAGTTGTTCTTGTGTTAAATGTAATTGTTCAATTAAGGATTGATAAGCCTCAGCTTCCTCCAAAGGATTTAAATCATCTCTTTGTAAGTTTTCAAGTACTGCTAGTTCCATCATTTGTTCTTCAGTCAATTCTCTTACAATGACTGGAACAGTATTTAATCCAGCATTTTTCGCAGCACGATAACGTCTTTCACCAGCAACGATTTGATAACCTTTAATACTTTTCCTAGCAATAATAGGTTGTAAAATCCCATGTTCTAAAACTGATTGTGTTAATTCTTGCATTGCATTTTCATCAAACTTTTTTCGAGGTTGGTAAGGATTTGGTCTAAGTTCTTTTAGTGATATTTCTTGAACGATTTCTTCATTTTGATTATCGATATCTTGAAAAAATGCTCCGATGCCTTTGCCTAAACCTTTAGCCATTATCAATCACTTCCTTTGCTAGTTCGAGATATACTTCTGCACCTCTAGACTTTGGATCATATGTAATGATCGGCTTGCCATGACTTGGCGCTTCACTTAAACGGACATTTCTTGGAATAATTGATTTATAAACTCTATCTTGAAAATACTTTTTTACTTCTTCAATAACTTGGATACCCAAATTTGTACGAGCATCCAACATAGTAAGCAATACACCTTCAATTGCTAAATTCTTATTTAAATGTTTTTGTACTAATCGAACAGTACTTAATAATTGACTTAATCCTTCCAAAGCATAGTATTCACATTGTACTGGAATAATAATTGAGTCAGAGGCTGTCAGTGAATTTAGTGTTAATAGGCCTAGAGATGGAGGACAATCTATTAATATATAATCATAGTTTCCTTTTACAGTATCTAATGCACGTTTTAACCGTACTTCTCTAGAGATAGTAGGGACTAATTCGATTTCCGCTCCAGCAAGTTGAATTGTTGCTGGAATTATATCAAAATTAGGGATTGCGGTGCTTATAATTACACTTTTTGCTTCGACATCATCAACTAATACATTGTACACACACTGATTTACATCTGCTTTTTCAATTCCAATTCCACTAGTAGCATTACCTTGAGGATCTATATCAACTAATAATACTTTTTTTCCTAAATGTGCTAAACAAGCACTTAAATTAACTGATGTTGTTGTCTTACCAACACCACCTTTTTGATTTGCAATAGAGATTACCTTAACCACTACGTAATCTACTCCTTCCACAACAAACAATTCTTATTTTCTATTCTATCACGAATACAATCATCATTGTGTTTAGATTTAAAAATGAACAAAAAAAATTCACCGCTTTAGAAGAGGTGAATTGAATCATTATTTTTTAGGGATTTTAATTGTAATTTGATAGTAATCATCATGTTCTTCTTCCTGACTATCAATATCCATACCCGTTTTCGTCACCATTTGTAATGATTCACGAATCGTATTCATTGCAATTCTAACATCCTTGCTTATTGCTTTTATTTTAGGACGAGGTTTTGGTTTTTTCTCTGTAAGTAAAGCAACTACACGGTCTTCAGTCTGCTTAACATTCAATTGTTTCTCTACAATTTCTTGTAATAAACTAACTTGAAGTTGAGGTAGTTTTAAAGGAATAAGAGCCCTAGCATGACGCTCTGTAATCGTCTTATCTAACAGAGCTTGTTGAATCTCTTCAGGTAATTTTAACAGTCTTAGCTTATTTGCAACTGTTGATTGCCCTTTACCTAAACGTTGAGCCAACGCCTCTTGCGTAAGATTATGTAAATCAATTAATTTTTGATATGCAACAGCTTCTTCAAATGGAGATAATTCTTCACGTTGCAAGTTTTCAATTAGTGCAACAGAAGCAGTTTCAGTATCATTAAAGGTTTTTACAATTGCAGGGATAGTGTCCCAACCTAATGATGATACTGCTCTAAAACGACGTTCACCAGCAATAATTTCATAATAGTTAGGCTGAATCTCTCTAACTACGATCGGTTGAATAATACCATGCGTTCTAATTGTTAATGCCAATTCCTTTATTTTTTCATCATCAAAAAAGGTCCTTGGCTGGTACTGATTCGGAACAATATCAGACACCGGAATTTGACGTATTACTTCATTACTTGAAACTGAGTCTTGGACATCATCACTTATTTCTTTTTCTGACAAGCCAAATAACTTGGATAAAGTGCTTTTCAATGTGATTCCCACCCTTTTAGAATTTCGTTCACAACAAATTAAATCTAACAAATGTTTCACGTGAAACATTTGTTAGTTTATAAAATTATTTTTCTAATGGTTCTTTACCAGGAGTACCAGGCTTACGCGGGTACTTGTTTGGCGTTTTACGTTTCTTTTCTACTATAACAATATTTCGTTCACTATCTTCTCCAGGAAGAACAAAATGATTGATTGCTTTTACTTCTCCACCAAGAGTTTTGATTGCATAATCTGCTTTATCTAACTCATCTTGACCCGCAGCACCCTTTAGGGCTACAAAATGTCCATGTGGTTTAACAAGTGGTAAACATAATTCACTTAATACTGACATTCTAGCAACAGCTCTTGCTGTAACAACGTCAAAAGATTCTCTCATTCCGTCTTTTTTAGCGAATGTTTCTGCACGGTCATGATGGAATGCAACATTTTCTAATTTTAATTCCGAAGCTAAATGATTTAAAAATGAAATTCTCTTTTGTAAAGAGTCTACTATTGTTAATCGGATAGATGGGAAACATATTTTAATGGGAATAGAAGGAAAACCTGCTCCGGCACCAATATCACATAATGTCATCTCATTTGAAAAATCAAAGTAGAAGGAGGCACTGATTGAATCATAAAAATGTTTCAAATATACTTCTTCTTCTTCAGTAATTGCTGTTAAATTCATTTTATTATTCCACTCAACTAGCGTGTGAAAATATATATCAAATTGTTTTAATTGAAAATCAGATAAATGAATGTTTTTTTCTTTTAGTGCAGCAATAAATTGTTCTTTGTTCACTAGTAATTCCCCTATCTATATTAGTTCGATATTCTTGCAATTTTTCCTTGTTCTAAATAAACAAGTAGAATTGAAATATCTGCTGGGTTTACTCCGGATATACGTGATGCTTGCCCAACTGATAGTGGACGTACTTGTTCAAGTTTTTGTCTAGCTTCTGTAGCGATTCCATTAATTGCTTGATAATCAATATTTTCAGGGATTCTCTTTAAATCCATTTTTTTCATACGTTCTACTTGATTTAATGATTTTTCAATATAACCTTCATACTTAATTTGAATTTCCACCTGTTCTTTTACATCAGGATGCAATTCCTTTTCAGAAGGAGAAAGGACGTGAATGTGTTCATAGTTCATTTCTGGTCGACGTAATAAATCTGCCGCTTTGATCCCGTCTTTTAATTCACTACCGCCTACTTCTGCAATCAAACCTTGAACTTGCGCGGTTGGTCTTAACTGAGTTGATTTTAAACGACTAATTTCTTCTTCAATATGCGCTTTCTTTTGTTCGAAATCTGCAAATCTGTCATCAGAAATTAAGCCTAACTCATGACCTATTTTAGTTAATCTTAAATCAGCATTATCATGGCGAAGTAATAATCTGTATTCCGCTCTTGAAGTAAGTAAACGATAAGGTTCATTCGTACCCTTCGTTACTAAATCATCAATTAGAACACCAATATATGCTTCAGAACGATCTAAAATCAGTTCTTTTTTATTTAATGAACGACAAGCTGCATTAATTCCTGCGATTAGTCCTTGTCCTGCAGCTTCCTCATATCCTGAAGTACCATTAATTTGACCAGCTGTATAAAGATTTTTAATATGCTTAATTTCTAATGTTGGCCATAATTGAGTGGGTACAATCGCATCATATTCAATTGCATATCCTGTTCTCATCATTTGAACATTTTCTAATCCTGCAATTGAACGAAGCATTTTCTCTTGTACATCCTCTGGTAAGCTTGTAGAAAGTCCTTGAACATATACTTCCTGAGTGTTTCTTCCTTCAGGCTCTAAGAAGATTTGATGTCTTGGTTTATCGTTAAAACGAACTACTTTATCTTCAATTGATGGACAGTAACGTGGTCCAGTTCCCTTAATCATACCAGAGTACATTGGTGAACGGTGTAGGTTATCATCAATAATTTGATGAGTGTTTTCACTTGTATATGTTAACCAACAAGGAATTTGATCTGTTTCAACTGCTTCTGTCTCATATGAAAATGCACGTGGAACGTCATCACCAGGTTGTATTTCAGTTTTAGAATAATCAATACTATGGCTATTTACACGCGGAGGTGTACCTGTTTTAAAACGAACGAGCTCAATACCTAGTTCCTCTAAGTGCTCAGATAGCTTAATAGCTGGTTGCTGATTATTAGGGCCACTAGAATATTTTAATTCACCTACTATGATTTCACCACGTAAAAAAGTACCAGTCGTAATAACAACTGTTTTAGATCGATAAATAGCACCTGTTTGCGTAATGACGCCTGTGCATTCACCGTCTTCAATAATTAGTCTTTCAACTAATCCTTGTTTTAAAGTAAGGTTTTCAGTATTCTCAATCGTTTTTTTCAATTCGTGCTGATATGCGAATTTATCCGCTTGAGCACGTAATGCACGTACCGCAGGGCCTTTCCCTGTGTTTAACATTCTCATTTGGATATGAGTTTTATCAATATTTCTACCCATTTCTCCACCAAGTGCATCAATTTCACGTACAACAATCCCTTTAGCAGGTCCACCTACTGAAGGGTTACACGGCATAAATGCTACCATATCTAAATTAATCGTCAGCATTAATGTTTTTGCACCCATACGAGCAGCAGCAAGTCCTGCCTCACAACCAGCATGACCAGCGCCAATAACAATTACATCATAATTGCCTGCTTCAAAACTCATGTAACTTCCTCCTAACCCTTTATTTTCCTAAACAGAATTGAGAAAACAATTGGTTTATTAAACTTTCCTGTACTGTATCTCCAATAATTTCACCTAACAATTCCCACGCTCTTGTTAAGTCAATTTGAACTAAATCGATCGGCATTCCATTTCTCATTGCTTCGGTTGCATCATTAATTGTCGATCCCGCTTGCTTTAACAATGCGATATGTCTAGCATTTGATAAATATGTTAAATCTTGCGACTCGATTTGCCCTTCAAAATATAAATCAGCAATCGCTTTCTCAAGATCTTCAATACCTTGTTCTTCTTTTAAAGAAGTCGTTACAATTGTAGCATTACCAACTAATTGCTTCACTTCTTCAATATCAAGATTTTGTCGTAAATCTGTTTTATTTATGATGACAATTACATCTTTTCCGCTCATTTGTTTATATAAAACACGATCCTCTTCAGTAAGTTGCTCATTATTATTTAAAACAAACAATACTAGATCGGCCAAGTTTAATACTTTTTTCGAACGCTCTACCCCAATCGCTTCAACAACGTCCTTAGTTTCTCGAATACCAGCTGTATCAATTAAACGGAGAGGAACACCCTTAACATTCACATATTCCTCAATTACATCCCTTGTTGTACCAGGAATATCAGTAACAATCGCCTTACTTTCTTGCACAAGTGTGTTTAATAGAGAGGACTTACCAACATTCGGTCTACCGATAATGACCGTAGATAGTCCTTCTCGTAAGATTTTACCTTGCTTTGATGTTTCAAGAAGTCTTTGAATTTCGATTTGAACGGTTTTTGCTTTTTCAATTAATACTGTATTCGTCATTTCTTCAACATCATCATATTCAGGGTAATCAATATTCACTTCAATATGAGCAAGAATTTCTAAGAGTGTTTGTCGTAGTCCACTAACCATCTTAGATAATCGACCCTCGACTTGATTCATTGCAATTGCCATCGCTCGATCCGTTTTAGAACGAATTAAATCCATCACTGCTTCTGCCTGTGATAAATCAATACGCCCATTTAAAAAAGCCCTTTTCGTAAATTCACCAGGTTCAGCTAGTCTAGCACCTGATGAAAGCACTAATTCTAGCACTTTATTAACAGAATAGATTCCGCCATGACAATTGATCTCTACTACGTCCTCACGTGTAAATGTTTTAGGAGCTCTTAATACCGAAACCATTACCTCTTCGACAATCGTTTCAGTACTAGGATCTACTAAATGGCCATAATGAATTGTATGAGAATCTACTATATTTAAATCTTTTTCTTTAAACAGTTTATTAGCTATTTGAACAGCCTCATCACCACTTAATCGTACGATGGCAATTGCACCTTCGCCTTTAGGTGTCGATATCGCTGTAATTGTATCAAATTCCATTAGAATATCACCTCTAGAGCATGTTATGTATTAGATAACATGTTACTTCTAAACCTATAGCATAGCATAAAGATTTTTATAATTGAATGTTTTTATATTATAACCCTACAAAAGTACAAGTAAACTTAAATACCTAAAGAGCACTCATCAAAAAAACCAACTAAGGTTAGTCCTTAATTGGTTTTTTGATATCAATAACTAATTGACGATATGGATCTTGACCTACTGACTTAGTAGAAATATTCGGCATGTCAGTTAGTATATGGTGTATTATTTTTCTTTCAAAAGAAGGCATTGGCTCTAATGAAACAGCCTTCCTTGTTTTTAAAACTGTCTGTGCAGCTTTTTTGGCTAATATTTCTAGTGATTCTTTACGTTTTAAACGATAATTCTCAGCATCAACTACAACATGAATTAATTGCTTTGAATGACGATTTACATAAGTTTGCACTAAAAACTGAAGTGCATTTAAAGTATTACCTCTTTTCCCGATAATAAGAGCTACTTTATCTCCTTTTATAGTAAATAAAAGAGATGGCTCTTTTTTATCTTGAAAATCGTAATCAATTTGGGCTGTTTCATCTAAACATGTAACGATATTTGAAATATAGTCAAAAGCTTTTTCTACTAAAGTTTTCTTTTTTACAACTAAAACTTTAGCTGGCTTTGAACCAAATCCCAAAAATCCTTTTTTCCCATCTTCTAATACTTCAATTTCTACTTCTTCTTTTGTTGAACTAAGTTGCTGAAGTGCATTTTGAACTGCTTGTTCGATTGTTTGACCAGTAGCAGTTACTTCTCTCACTTACTAGCCCCTCCTACATTGTTTTTTTGATCTGGCGTATTACCAGTTCTATTTACAAGTAATGTTTGAACGATCATAAATGTATTACCAACTACCCAATAAAGCGCTAATGCTGAAGGTAAATTAATTGCAAATACTAAGATCATGATCGGCATAACATAAAGCATGATTTTCATTTGTTGTGCCGCAGGACCAGCCATTGTATTAGTATTCATTGATACTTTCTGTTGGATAAATGTAGTAATCCCAGCAATAATCGGTAAAGCATAGATTGGATCAGGGTGACCTAATTGGAACCATAAGAAATCATGTGCTTTAATTTCCATTGTTCTCATAATTGCATGATAGAAAGCAATTAAGATCGGCATTTGAATGAAAATTGGTAAACAACCAGATAGTGGATTAACACCATGCTGTTGATACAATTTCATTGTTTCTTCATTTAATTTTTGAACTGTTTTTTGATCTTTAGAAGAATATTTTTCTTTAAGTTTTAACATTTCAGGTTGAATTGCTTGCATTGCTTTCGTACTTCTAATTTGTTTGATCATTAATGGTAATAATGCTAAACGAATTAAAATTGTTACGACAATAATTGCCATACCATAGCTACCACCGAAAATATTAGCTACCGTTGTAATTAGCCAAGATAATGGATAAACAAAATACTGATTCCATATCCCAGTACTTTCAGGTGTGATTGCTTGGTTTGTTTGTGAACATCCAGCTAATACTACTACTAAGAAAAGAATTGCAACTAGCATTTGATACTTCTTAGTCTTCAAACTAGTTCCTCCTTTAAGTTGTTACAATTAAATATGTAATTACTTAATTTGTTTTTTATCTGTTTTATGTTTTGAATCACGAATTTTCAGCGCTTCTGCCCTTTTTAATACGTGAATTAAACTTTTTTTAAATTCATTAAAAGGTAGTTCAGTACATGGTTTTCTAGCGATCACTACATAATCCATTTCTATTTGAAGATCATCGCTAAGTTCATGAAGAGCTTGTCTAATATAGCGCTTAATATGATTTCTTACTACAGCATTACCTAACTTCTTACTTACAGATAATCCGATTCGATATTGCTGTTGATCTTCTTTCCTTAATGTATAGATTACGAATTGTCGGTTCGCAGTAGATGTACCTTCTCGAAAAACGCGACTAAAATCTTCGTTCTTTTTTATTCTGTTTTTCTTGTTCATGTTTTACTGACACCTCTAAAGATTCCTTCAATTATCATACCAATATTTTCATAAAAAATGAGGCCTTTTTTACTTACAAAATGTGACATTTAAAGCAAAAAAAGGCCTTCTAATTAGCGAAAAAGACCACTGTTGACAGTGGCCTACGCAGATAATACTTTTCTACCTTTACGACGACGAGCAGCTAGAACTTTACGTCCATTGGCAGTGCTCATACGGCTACGGAAACCATGTACTTTACTGCGTTTACGCTTGTTTGGTTGAAATGTTCTTTTCATTATATGACACCTCCCTGAGGAATTACTGTAATAGACAGTCCTATAAATTATAAAGAATAAATGGTCAATATGTCAATGTAAGATATTAAATCATCTTTATTTTTTACAATTATATATATAAGAATGACTGATCCCATACGTTTTCATGTTTAAAAATTTTCTTTCTCTATATCAAGTACTTTAAAAAAGCTTGTCGTTTCTGATTTATGAGCACTAACTTTTTATCTCCAATTAACTTCTTCATTAATGATCTAGTACAGATTACTTTATAAAGAAAAAACTTTTACTTATATCTTTTCCCCTCCGCTCATTTATAAACAAAATAATCATCTAAAAACGAGGGTGTCGAAAGATTTTTTTCCCCTAAATTTATATGTATAAAAAAATAGCTATAAATGGATTACTTCACCTTTACATAAAATTGTTAAATACGCTGTGGATAAGATTTATCAACAAAATTTTTACTCACAACACTTATTGACAAGTTTTGCACAAGCTACTTTTCTGTGGACAATTTTCTTAAACAAGTGGATTAGCATGTGGATAACATGAACTACTCATTGAAATACCTAAAGTTTTTTGATATCATTAATTTGTTTTCCTCTTATGGACAAGTCGATTTTAATATTTAATTGTCCACAACTGTTAATAACTTGTGGACAGGTTTTACACTTATGCTAATTTAAAGTTATCCACATAGGTGAATTCTGTCAAATAAAGTGGGATTTTGCAGATAATTGATTTAGGGCATATACAACGAAATGTATAAAAATTACAGATTGAATATAGTGCTTGTACAAAACTTATACACGTCTTGTAAGGAGGGATTATTCTTTGGAGAATATAGGGGATCTTTGGTCCAGGGTTCTATCAGAAATAGAGAAAAAGATAAGCAAGCCAAGCTTCGAAACATGGCTCAAATCAACAAAAGCATTCTCATTAAAAAACGATACTTTAACCATTATTGCGCCTAATGAGTTTGCACGTGATTGGCTAGAATCAAAGTATTCTTCTTTAATCATGGATACAGTTTTAGAAATTACTGGAGCAGAATTAGAAATTAAGTTCATCCTTCCTCAAAACCATATTGAAGAAATAGAAATGAATATTCCTGCTGTTAAAGAAAAGGTTAAATATGATGAACCAGTTGAATTCGGACAAAGTATGTTAAATCCAAAATATACTTTTGATACATTCGTTATCGGATCTGGAAATCGTTTTGCTCACGCGGCCTCATTAGCTGTTGCTGAAGCGCCAGCAAAAGCATATAACCCTTTATTTATTTATGGGGGAGTAGGATTAGGTAAAACCCACTTAATGCATGCGATTGGACACTATGTACTTGAACATAATCCCAATGCAAAGGTAGTTTATCTATCTTCTGAAAAATTTACGAATGAATTTATTAACTCAATTCGTGATAACAAAGCAATTGAATTTAGAAATAAGTACCGCAATGTAGATGTACTACTTATTGATGATATTCAATTTTTAGCGGGAAAAGAACAAACACAAGAAGAATTTTTCCATACTTTTAATACTCTACATGAAGAAAGTAAGCAAATTGTCATTTCAAGTGACCGACCACCTAAAGAAATTCCTACACTAGAAGATCGTCTTCGCTCACGATTTGAATGGGGCTTAATAACAGATATTACACCTCCTGACTTAGAGACAAGGATCGCCATTTTACGCAAAAAGGCGAAAGCAGAGGGCTTAGATATACCAAATGAAGTCATGTTATATATTGCAAATCAAATTGATACGAACATCCGAGAATTAGAAGGTGCTCTAATACGTGTTGTGGCTTATTCTTCATTAATCAATAAAGATATTAATGCTAGTGTTGCTGCTGAGGCATTAAAGAATTTAATTACGGCTTCAAGACCGAAAACATTATCAATTCTTGATATTCAACGTACTGTGGGAGAGTTTTTTAATATTAAATTAGAAGACTTTAAAGCTAAGAAGCGTACTAAATCAGTGGCCTTTCCTAGGCAGGTAGCAATGTATCTTTCAAGGGAGCTTACAGACCATTCTTTACCTAAAATAGGAGAAGAGTTTGGTGGTAGAGATCATACAACAGTTATTCATGCACACGAAAAGATATCGAAATTGGTTGAAACTGACTCACAACTTCAATCTCAAATTAAAGAGATCAATGAAAAATTAAATCAGTAGATACTTGAAACTGTGCATAACTTTCTGTTTTTTTTACACAGTCTATCCACATGTTGATAGACTTATTTTTCTTTACTAAATTAGGGTTATCCACAAATTAACAGGCCCTACTACTATTACTATATTATTTTATAAAATATATAAGGAGTACAAAAAATGAAATTTACAGTACAAAAAGATCATCTTGTTAAAGCTGTACAAGATGTAATGAGAGCTGTTTCATCTAGAACAACAATTCCAATTTTAACTGGTATAAAATTAGTTGTTACAAACGAAGGTTTAACTTTAACTGGTAGTGATTCAGATATTTCTATTGAATCTTATTTACCAAATATTGTAGATGATCAACAATTAGTAGATGTAAAACAACCAGGGAGTATCGTACTTAATGCTAGATACTTTAGTGACATTGTAAAAAAGTTACCTGCTGACTTTGTAGAATTAGAATCAGATAGTCATTATGTAACAACAATAAGAGCTGGAAAAACAGAATTTAGTTTAAATGGCTTTGATGCAGAAGAGTATCCATTACTTCCTCAAATTGAAGAACATGAAACAATTTCTATTTCTGCTGATCTACTTAAATTTATGATCCGTCAAACTGTATTCGCGGTATCTACATCCGAAACACGACCAATTTTAACGGGTGTAAATTGGAAAATAGAAAATGGTGAACTGACTTGTATTGCTACTGACAGTCACCGCTTAGCTTTAAGACAAGCTAAAATTGACAATAATGCATTAACAAATGAGTTTAAAGCAAGTGTCGTAATTCCAGGCAAAAGCTTAAATGAATTAAGTAAAATTCTTGATGATAACAATGAAAAAGTTGATATCGTATTAACAGAACATCAAGCACTATTTAAAACAAAGCATATTTTATTCTTTACTCGATTACTTGAAGGAAATTATCCTGATACTTCAAAATTGATTCCAAGTGAAAGCAAAACGGAACTAACTGTAATGACAAAAGAGTTTTTACAAGCGATTGACCGTGCTTCTCTACTTGCAAGAGAAGGTAGAAACAATGTTGTCCACTTAGAAACAAAAGGTAATACACTTGTAAATATTTCTTCTTATTCTCCGGAAATCGGTAAAGTAGTAGATGAGATTGCTTGTGAAGATATAAAAGGTGAAGAGTTAAAAATATCATTTAGTGCGAAATATGTAATGGATGCATTAAAGGCAATCGAAAGTCCTGAAATCTATATTCAGTTTACAGGAGCAATGAGACCATTTTTAATCCGTACAGTTAATGATTCAAGAACATTGCAATTAATTTTACCTGTTCGCACATACTAGTTAGTAAATTCTACCTAAAAGGGGCTGACCTACAGAATGTACTAGCAACCTCCACTGTTTTGTAGAATAATTTATATTTTTTCTACTAAAAGTCTTTTGGAGAGTGCAAAGTACAAGTGGGTCAGTCTTTTTTTACTGTTACAATAGAAAATATGGGATTCCTATTTTTTTTCTGTTAGAAGTTTAGTACAATTAAGAAATGGATATTTGAGGGTGATGAAAAATGAAAAATGAAAAAGTTAAAATAAATACAGAATATATTACACTTGGGCAGTTTTTAAAATTAGCGGGTGTAATCGATACAGGCGGAATGGCAAAGTGGTTTTTATCTGAACACGAGATTTTTGTAAATAATGAGCCTGAAAATAGAAGAGGTAAAAAATTAGTTGTAAATGACACTATTTCTATTACAGGAATTGGTACGTATATTATTACTTCATAAGTTCTGGGGGAATCCCATTGTATATTAAAGATTTACAATTAAAACATTTTCGTAATTACGAACAACTTCAATTAAATTTTCAAAATAACGTGAATGTTATTATTGGAGAAAATGCACAAGGTAAAACAAATTTAATGGAATCTATCTATGTGCTAGCTTTAACAAAGTCACATCGTACGAGCAACGACAAAGAAATGATACGTTGGGATGAAGAGTATGGTACAATAAAAGGTACGTTACAAAAGAAAAATCAACATGTATCACTACAACTAATCCTCTCTAAGAAAGGTAAGAAAGCGAAGCTAAACCATCTTGAACAGATGAAGTTAAGTCAATATATAGGCGTAATGAATGTCGTTATGTTCGCACCAGAGGATTTACACTTAGTAAAAGGTAGTCCACAAGTGCGTCGTAAATTTCTTGATATGGAATTAGGACAAGTATCGCCAGTTTACCTACATGAATTAAGTCAATATCAAAGAATCCTCCAACAACGAAATTCACTACTTAGAACCTTACAAACGAGTCGGGATCGAAATTATTTAATGCTTGAAGTACTTACTGCTCAGTTAGTGAAACATGCAGTGAAAATAGTTGAAAAGCGAATTTCGTTTATCAAATTATTACAAGATTGGGCATCGCCAATTCATAGTCAGATTTCTAGAGAGACTGAAAAACTAGAAATTATATATAAACCAAGCATTAATGTATCAGATTTAACAGATTTGACGAAAATGGAAGAAGAGTACATAAAACAATTTGAAGCTGAAAAAGAGCGTGAAGTATCAAGAGGTACTACACTACTTGGTCCACATCGAGATGATTTAGTTTTTATGGTTAACGACAAAAATGTTCAGACTTTTGGGTCACAAGGACAACAGCGGACGACTGCTCTTTCATTAAAGCTAGCGGAGATTGAACTAATCAAAGAGGAAGTAGGCGAATATCCTATCCTTTTACTTGATGATGTTCTTTCAGAATTAGATGATTTTCGTCAAACACATTTATTAAATGCTATTCAAAATAAAGTGCAAACTTTTGTAACTACTACAAGTGTCGACGGCATTCAACACGAAACGATAAAGCAAGCGAACATTATAAATGTTTCACATGGAACAATTATTAGTAATGTTGATTAAGTAAATTTTACGACATTTTTTATTTAGAAATTTCTACTACGCCGCCTAAAAAGCATAGCTGAAATTTGTTAGTTCTTTTATGTAAAATAAGAAAAGTAGGTGAGTGTTCATGACAATGGATCAAAAAATGCAAGAACATAATTATGATGAAAATCAAATACAAGTTCTAGAAGGTTTAGAAGCCGTTCGTAAAAGACCAGGTATGTATATCGGATCTACAAGTGGAAAAGGTTTACATCACTTAGTATGGGAAATTGTAGATAATAGTATCGATGAGGCTTTAGCGGGTTATTGTGATGAAATTAACGTTATTATAGAAGAAGATAATAGTATTACTGTTAAAGATAACGGTAGAGGAATTCCGGTTGGTATTCATGAAAAAATGGGAAGACCTGCACTTGAAGTTATCATGACAGTGCTACATGCTGGGGGTAAATTCGGCGGTGGCGGTTATAAAGTATCAGGTGGGTTACATGGTGTAGGTGCTTCAGTAGTTAACGCCCTTTCTACAATGCTAGAAGTTCATGTACATCGTGATGGGAATATTTATTATCAACAGTTTGCAAAAGGTGTTCCAGTAGCTGATATGAGTATTGTTGGTGAAACAGAAATAACAGGTACGATTACACATTTCAAACCTGATAATGAAATTTTTACAGAAACAACAATTTATGAATTTGATACGCTAGCAAATCGTTTACGAGAATTAGCCTTTTTAAATAGAGGTCTCCGTTTAACAATCGAAGACCGTAGAGAAAACAAACAAAAGAAAGAGTACCACTATGAAGGTGGAATCAAATCTTATGTTGAACATTTGAATCGTTCAAAAGAAGTTATTCATGAAGAACCGATTTTTGTTATTGGTGAAAAAGATGGAATAACTGTAGAGATTGCTCTTCAATATAACGAAAGCTATACAAGTAATATCTACTCATTTACGAATAATATTAATACCCATGAAGGTGGTACACATGAAGTTGGATTTAAAACTGCCTTAACAAGAGTAATTAATGATTATGGTCGAAAAAATGGATTAATTAAAGAACAAGATAGTAATTTATCAGGTGAAGATGTCCGTGAAGGATTAACTGCGATCGTATCTATTAAGCATCCAGATCCTCAATTTGAAGGGCAAACAAAAACAAAGCTAGGTAATAGTGAAGTTCGTACAATCACTGAGCAAGTTTTTGGTGAGAAGTTAGATAAATTCTTATTAGAAAACCCTACTGAGGCTCGAAAAATAGTTGAAAAAGGTTTAATGGCTGCAAGAGCACGTATGGCTGCTAAAAAAGCACGTGAATTAACTAGAAGAAAAAGTGCACTAGAAGTTTCAAGTTTGCCTGGGAAATTAGCAGATTGTTCTTCAAAGGACTCTTCAATAAGTGAAATTTATATTGTAGAGGGTGACTCAGCCGGAGGAAGTGCTAAACAAGGACGAGATAGACATTTCCAAGCTATTTTACCTTTACGTGGAAAAATCATTAACGTAGAAAAAGCTCGTCTTGATAAGATTTTATCTAATAATGAAGTACGTTCAATGATTACTGCATTTGGTACAGGGATTGGTGATGACTTTGATATTGAAAAAGCTCGTTATCACAAAATTATATTGATGACGGATGCCGATGTTGATGGAGCTCATATCCGTACTTTATTGTTAACGTTCTTGTACCGATATATGCGTCAAATAATAGAGAGCGGATATATATATATTGCTCAACCGCCTTTATACAAAATTCAACAAGGTAAGAAAGTACAATATGCCTATAATGATCGACAAATGGAAGAAATACTTTCGAATTTATCTGCTGTTCCAAAACCAGTTATTCAACGTTATAAAGGTTTAGGAGAGATGAACCCTGAGCAGTTATGGGAAACAACAATGAATCCTGAAACTAGAACTTTACTTCAAGTAAATCTTCAGGACGCTATCGAGGCAGATGAAACGTTTGAAACATTAATGGGTGAAAAAGTAGAACCTAGACGTAACTTCATTCAAGATAACGCTAGATATGTTAAGAATTTAGATATTTAATAAGTAAATATGAAAGGGGCTATTATGCTCCTTTTCCTACATAGAAACGTAAAATAAAGGGAGGTGCCGATGTTGAACGAAAATCAACAAATCAAAGAAATCAATATAAGTAATGAGATGCGTAATTCCTTCCTAGATTATGCAATGAGTGTAATTGTCTCGCGTGCATTACCAGATGTACGTGACGGTTTAAAACCTGTACATCGAAGAATTTTGTACGCAATGAATGATTTAGGCATGACGGCTGAAAAAGCTTATAAAAAATCAGCTCGTATCGTTGGTGAAGTAATTGGTAAGTATCATCCACATGGTGACTCAGCAGTTTACGAAACGATGGTTCGTATGGCCCAAGATTTTAACTTCCGTTATATGTTAGTAGATGGCCATGGTAATTTTGGTTCAGTAGATGGAGACGCAGCAGCGGCAATGCGTTATACAGAAGCTAGAATGTCTAAAATATCAATGGAACTAATTCGAGATATAAATAAAAATACAATAGACTTCCAAGATAACTATGACGGTTCTGAGAGAGAACCAATTGTATTACCAGCCCGTTTTCCTAATTTACTTGTAAATGGTGCTACAGGTATTGCGGTTGGTATGGCAACTAATATTCCACCGCACCAATTAGGCGAAATAATCGATGGTGTACTTGCTTTAAGTAAAGATCCTGAACTTACTACTCAAGAACTTATGGAATATGTTCAAGGACCTGACTTTCCTACTGCTGGAATGATTCTAGGAAAATCTGGGATTCGTAAAGCTTATGAAACTGGTAAAGGATCTATTATTATCAGGGGTAAAGTTGAAATTGAAGAAAAAGCTAACGGAAGACAAACAATTATTGTTACTGAATTACCATATCAAGTAAATAAAGCAAAACTAGTTGAACGAATTGCGGAACTGGTACGCGACAAAAAAATTGAAGGTATTACAGATCTTCGTGATGAATCTGACAGAAATGGTATGCGAATTGTCATTGAAGTAAGAAGAGATGCAAATGCCAATGTTTTATTAAATAATTTATATAAACAAACTGCTATACAAACTAGTTTTGGTATTAATCTTTTAGCACTAGTTAACGGTGAACCTAAGGTTTTATCTTTAAAAAGCTGCTTAAAGCATTACCTAGATCATCAAATTGTAGTTATTAAACGAAGAACTAAATTTGAATTAGAAAAAGCAGAAGCACGTGCACATATTTTAGAAGGCTTAAAAGTAGCTTTAGATCATTTAGACGCAGTAATTAGCTTAATTAGAGCTTCTCAAACAGGAGAAATTGCTAAAAATGGTTTAATGGAAACATTCTCTTTATCAGAAAGACAAGCTCAAGCTATTTTAGATATGAGATTACAACGTTTGACTGGATTAGAACGTGAAAAAATCGAAGAAGAATATCAAGAATTAATTAAATTAATTGCAGAGTTAAAAGCTATTCTTGCAGATGAAGAGAGAGTCCTTGAAATTATCCGTGAAGAGTTAACGCAATTAAAAGAGCAATACAACGATAAACGAAGAACTGCAATTGTTCCTGGTGGAGTTGAAATGATTGAAGATGAAGATTTAATTCCAGTAGAAAATATCATTGTTAGCTTAACTCATAATGGATATATCAAACGTTTACCAATTTCTACTTATCGTTCTCAACGTAGAGGTGGCAGAGGTATTCAAGGTATGGGAACAAATGACGATGATTTCCTAGAACACTTACTAACTACTTCTACGCATGATACGATATTATTCTTTACAAACAAAGGAAAAGTATACCGTTCTAAAGGTTATGAAATCCCTGAATTTAGCCGTACAGCTAAAGGGCTGCCAATTGTAAACTTACTAGAAATTGATAAAGATGAAAGTATAAATGCAATCATCCCAGTCAGTGAGTTTTTAGATAACTGGTATCTGTTCTTTACGACAAAACTTGGTATTTCAAAGCGTGTTCCATTATCCGCTTTCGCAAATATCCGCACAAACGGGTTAATCGCAATCAATCTAAGAGAAGATGATGATGTAATTTCAGTCCGTTTAACAGATGGAACTAAAGATATTGTTGTCGGAACTTCTAAAGGTATGATGATTCGATTTAACGAAGAAGATGTAAGATCAATGGGAAGAACAGCTACAGGTGTTAAAGCAATTACACTTTCTGACGATGATTATGTAGTAGGAATGGAAGTAGTTGAGGAACACTTAGATATTCTTGTTGTTACAGAACTAGGTTATGGTAAACGAACTTCTCAAGAAGAATACCGTATTCAAAGTCGTGGCGGTAAAGGTCTAAAAACACTTAACGTTACAGATAAAAACGGAAAGATGATTTCTCTAAAATGTGTAAGTGATGAAGAAGACTTAATGTTAATTACTGAATCTGGTGTAATCATTCGTATGCCAATCGAGCAAATTTCTCGACTTGGACGAGTTACACAAGGGGTAAAACTAATAAGATTAGATCAAGAAGGTCATGTTGCTACAGTAGCCATTGCTGCTAAAGAGGATGAAGAAGATCCTTCTATACTTGAAGACTCAGAAGAGATCGAAACAACAGAAGAATAATACTTTAAGGTAATCCTATGACAAAAAAAGAGAGAACAGATTTATTGTTCTCTCTTTTTTAAACTGATAATACGGGGGATAACTAATGAAAGTGCGTACGGAAATGTTAAGGGAAGGCTGGATTATAAGTAAACCAGTTTTAGCAAATACAGAAACTCCTATAGTTGACGTGGGAAAACAATTAACAACTTTCGATATTGATTTAATCCGAGCTTTTCTAATAAATGAAATTGAAGTTGATATTGCACAAAAAAATGAATCGAATGCTTCTGAGTCAAAAAATGATAATACTTCATTAGAATTTATAAGTATTTATCAAGAAGCTATGAAATTGTATCGTACTCACTTTGTTAGTTGGGAATCTGGGGGACCTCTAAATATAGTAGAGTTTAGAAAAATCTTAATCCCATTAATCGACTATATTGAAAATACGACGATTAAAAAAATACCAAGGCCTAGTGTTACTTTAAAAGATGATAAAGATAAGATCGTTCATCACAGTTTACTATGTACACTTCTTTCTACGCTTATTGCACAAAAACTTAACTATTCAAAAGGTGACATTATTCAAGTAGGTGTATCAGCAGCTCTTTGTAATGCTGGATATGCTAAATATCATTTTAAAAGCATTCAGCAATTAGAAAATAGTCCTGATTATAAAAACCATCCAATGCATAGTTATCGTATAGTAGAAAAGGTTCAGTTCTTACGAGATCAAATGAAAATAGCTATACTTCAGCATGAAGAAAGATTAGATGGAAGTGGATATCCATTAAAGTTAAAAGCAACTCATATTAACGAATATGCTTCAATACTTGGGGCAAGTGCTTATTTCTTTAACAAAGTTTTATTTTCTAATGAGGATTTAAATGATTTTCAAATTATCGAACACTTAAATAAAGAATGCTTCGGTAAATTTCATCCAACTGTTATTGATTCAATTAATCAAATTGTTATCAATTATCAATTAGGAGATAAAGTTTTATTATCTAATGGTATAATTGGCAAAATTGTATACCAATCACGTAACGAAATAACAAGACCGGTTGTGAAAGAAGAAAACAGCGATCGAGTAATTGACCTAACTAAAGAGAGAAAAGTATTTATAGAACAAATATTATTGTAGAAATTATTATAAGATATAAAATATTGAAATGAAAAAATGCGTTATTTTTGTCTAATATATTATTGAAAACCCTTATAAAATAGGGAATTTCGTTTAAAATAGAAAATAACGTATTTTTTTTAAAATTATTTTATAAAAACATCTTGACCATTAGCGATACCTTTGATATTATATAGAAGTCGCCAATGAGTGACACAATATGAACTTTGAAAACTAAACAAAACATGAAGTAAAACGTCAATTATTAGTTTTTTGAGCAATACAAGATTTAAACTTAACTATTATGGAGAGTTTGATCCTGGCTCAGGACGAACGCTGGCGGCGTGCCTAATACATGCAAGTCGAGCGGACTTGTAGGAGCTTGCTCCTGCAGGTTAGCGGCGGACGGGTGAGTAACACGTGGGCAACCTACCTGTAAGACTGGGATAACTTCGGGAAACCGGAGCTAATACCGGATGACATAAAGGAACTCCTGTTCCTTTATTGAAAGATGGCTTCGGCTATCACTTACAGATGGGCCCGCGGCGCATTAGCTAGTTGGTGAGGTAACGGCTCACCAAGGCGACGATGCGTAGCCGACCTGAGAGGGTGATCGGCCACACTGGGACTGAGACACGGCCCAGACTCCTACGGGAGGCAGCAGTAGGGAATCTTCCGCAATGGACGAAAGTCTGACGGAGCAACGCCGCGTGAACGATGAAGGCCTTCGGGTCGTAAAGTTCTGTTGTTAGGGAAGAACAAGTGCTAGTTAAATAAGCTGGCACCTTGACGGTACCTAACCAGAAAGCCACGGCTAACTACGTGCCAGCAGCCGCGGTAATACGTAGGTGGCAAGCGTTGTCCGGAATTATTGGGCGTAAAGCGCGCGCAGGCGGTTTCTTAAGTCTGATGTGAAAGCCCCCGGCTCAACCGGGGAGGGTCATTGGAAACTGGGAAACTTGAGTGCAGAAGAGGAAAGTGGAATTCCAAGTGTAGCGGTGAAATGCGTAGAGATTTGGAGGAACACCAGTGGCGAAGGCGACTTTCTGGTCTGTAACTGACGCTGAGGCGCGAAAGCGTGGGGAGCAAACAGGATTAGATACCCTGGTAGTCCACGCTGTAAACGATGAGTGCTAAGTGTTAGAGGGTTTCCGCCCTTTAGTGCTGAAGTTAACGCATTAAGCACTCCGCCTGGGGAGTACGGTCGCAAGACTGAAACTCAAAGGAATTGACGGGGGCCCGCACAAGTGGTGGAGCATGTGGTTTAATTCGAAGCAACGCGAAGAACCTTACCAGGTCTTGACATCCTCTGACAACCCTAGAGATAGGGCGTTCCCTTCGGGGACAGAGTGACAGGTGGTGCATGGTTGTCGTCAGCTCGTGTCGTGAGATGTTGGGTTAAGTCCCGCAACGAGCGCAACCCTTGATCTTAGTTGCCAGCATTCAGTTGGGCACTCTAAGGTGACTGCCGGTGACAAACCGGAGGAAGGTGGGGATGACGTCAAATCATCATGCCCCTTATGACCTGGGCTACACACGTGCTACAATGGATAGTACAAAGGGTTGCAAGACCGCGAGGTGGAGCTAATCCCATAAAACTATTCTCAGTTCGGATTGTAGGCTGCAACTCGCCTACATGAAGCCGGAATCACTAGTAATCGCGGATCAGCATGCCGCGGTGAATACGTTCCCGGGCCTTGTACACACCGCCCGTCACACCACGAGAGTTTGTAACACCCGAAGTCGGTGGGGTAACCTTTTAGGGGCCAGCCGCCTAAGGTGGGACAGATGATTGGGGTGAAGTCGTAACAAGGTAGCCGTATCGGAAGGTGCGGCTGGATCACCTCCTTTCTATGGAGACATCATGAACCGTTGGTTCATGCATGAAAAGATGTTTCTTCATTGTTTTGTTTAGTTTTGAGAGTTCACTCTCAATTTGTACCTTGAAAACTAGATAATGTCATTCATTAAACTGCGTAAGTTTAATTTAAGTTTTAAAATTAGTTAAGTTAGAAAGGGCGCACGGTGGATGCCTTGGCACTAGGAGTCGATGAAGGACGGGACTAACACCGATATGCTTCGGGGAGCTGTAAGTAAGCTTTGATCCGGAGATTTCCGAATGGGGGAACCCACTACTCGTAATGGAGTAGTATCATTACCTGAATACATAGGGTAATGAGGACAGACCCAGGGAACTGAAACATCTAAGTACCTGGAGGAACAGAAAGCAAAATGCGATTTCCTGAGTAGCGGCGAGCGAAACGGAAGATAGCCCAAACCAAGAGGCTTGCCTCTTGGGGTTGTAGGACACTCTATACGGAGTTACAAAGGAACGGGGTAAATGAAGCGACCTGGAAAGGTCCGTCGAAGAAGGTAAAAACCCTGTAGTTGAAACCTCGTTCCCTCTTGAGTGGATCCTGAGTACGGCGGAACACGTGAAATTCCGTCGGAATCTGGGAGGACCATCTCCCAAGGCTAAATACTACCTAGTGACCGATAGTGAACCAGTACCGTGAGGGAAAGGTGAAAAGCACCCCGGAAGGGGAGTGAAAGAGAACCTGAAACCGTGTGCTTACAAATAGTCAGAGCTCGTTAATGAGTGATGGCGTGCCTTTTGTAGAATGAACCGGCGAGTTACGATCCCGTGCAAGGTTAAGTTGAAGAGACGGAGCCGCAGCGAAAGCGAGTCTGAATAGGGCGATATAGTACGTGGTCGTAGACCCGAAACCGAGTGATCTACCCATGTCCAGGATGAAGTTCAGGTAACACTGAATGGAGGTCCGAACCCACGCACGTTGAAAAGTGCGGGGATGAGGTGTGGGTAGCGGAGAAATTCCAATCGAACTCGGAGATAGCTGGTTCTCCCCGAAATAGCTTTAGGGCTAGCCTTATGTGTTAGAGTCTTGGAGGTAGAGCACTGATTGGACTAGGGGCCCCCAACGGGTTACCGAATTCAGTCAAACTCCGAATGCCAATGACTTATCCATAGGAGTCAGACTACGAGTGATAAGATCCGTGGTCAAGAGGGAAACAGCCCAGACCGCCAGCTAAGGTCCCAAAGTATACGTTAAGTGGAAAAGGATGTGGAGTTGCTTAGACAACCAGGATGTTGGCTTAGAAGCAGCCACCATTTAAAGAGTGCGTAATAGCTCACTGGTCGAGTGACTCTGCGCCGAAAATGTAACGGGGCTAAACGTATCACCGAAGCTGCGGATTGATACCGTATGGTATCAGTGGTAGGGGAGCGTTCTAAGGGCGTTGAAGCTAGATCGTAAGGACTGGTGGAGCGCTTAGAAGTGAGAATGCCGGTATGAGTAGCGAAAGACGGGTGAGAATCCCGTCCACCGTATGCCTAAGGTTTCCTGGGGAAGGCTCGTCCTCCCAGGGTTAGTCAGGACCTAAGCCGAGGCCGACAGGCGTAGGCGATGGACAACAGGTTGATATTCCTGTACCACCTGATTTCCGTTTGAGCAATGGAGGGACGCAGAAAGATAGGGTAAGCGCGCTGCTGGATATGCGCGTCCAAGCAATTAGGCTGATGTGTAGGCAAATCCGCACATCGTTAAGGCTGAGTTGTGATGGCGAGGGAAATATAGTACCGAAGTTCCTGATTCTACGCTGCCAAGAAAAGCTTCTAGCGAGGAAATAGGTGCCTGTACCGCAAACCGACACAGGTAGGCGAGGAGAGAATCCTAAGGTGAGCGAGAGAACTATGGTTAAGGAACTCGGCAAAATGACCCCGTAACTTCGGGAGAAGGGGTGCTCTTTTGGGTGCAAGCCCGGGAGAGCCGCAGTGAAAAGGCCCAAGCGACTGTTTAGCAAAAACACAGGTCTCTGCGAAGCCGTAAGGCGAAGTATAGGGGCTGACGCCTGCCCGGTGCTGGAAGGTTAAGAGGAGGGGTTATCCCTTACGGGAGAAGCTCTGAATTGAAGCCCCAGTAAACGGCGGCCGTAACTATAACGGTCCTAAGGTAGCGAAATTCCTTGTCGGGTAAGTTCCGACCCGCACGAAAGGCGTAACGATTTGGGCACTGTCTCAACCATAGACTCGGTGAAATTATAGTACCTGTGAAGATGCAGGTTACCCGCGACAGGACGGAAAGACCCCGTGGAGCTTTACTGCAGCTTGATATTGAATTTTGGTACAGCTTGTACAGGATAGGTAGGAGCCTGAGAAGCCGGAGCGCCAGCTTCGGTGGAGGCGTCGGTGGGATACTACCCTGGCTGTATTGAAATTCTAACCTAGAGCCGTTATCCGGCTCGGAGACAGTGTCAGGTGGGCAGTTTGACTGGGGCGGTCGCCTCCTAAAGAGTAACGGAGGCGCCCAAAGGTTCCCTCAGAATGGTTGGAAATCATTCGAAGAGTGTAAAGGCATAAGGGAGCTTGACTGCGAGACCTACAAGTCGAGCAGGGACGAAAGTCGGGCTTAGTGATCCGGTGGTTCCGCATGGAAGGGCCATCGCTCAACGGATAAAAGCTACCCCGGGGATAACAGGCTTATCTCCCCCAAGAGTCCACATCGACGGGGAGGTTTGGCACCTCGATGTCGGCTCATCGCATCCTGGGGCTGTAGTCGGTCCCAAGGGTTGGGCTGTTCGCCCATTAAAGCGGTACGCGAGCTGGGTTCAGAACGTCGTGAGACAGTTCGGTCCCTATCCGTCGTGGGCGCAGGAAATTTGAGAGGAGCTGTCCTTAGTACGAGAGGACCGGGATGGACACACCGCTGGTGTACCAGTTGTTCTGCCAAGAGCATGGCTGGGTAGCTATGTGTGGAAGGGATAAGTGCTGAAAGCATCTAAGCATGAAGCCCCCCTCAAGATGAGATTTCCCATAGCGTTAAGCTAGTAAGACCCCTGAGAGATGATCAGGTTGATAGGTCAGAGGTGGAAGCGTGGTGACACGTGGAGCTGACTGATACTAATCGGTCGAGGACTTAACTAACAAGTTTGATAATGACATTATCTAGTTTTGAGGGTACAAACCCACAAATAAATCAGGTGATTAAGGCGAAGAGGTCACACCCGTTCCCATACCGAACACGGCAGTTAAGCTCTTCAGCGTCGATGGTAGTTGGGGGTTTCCCCCTGTGAGAGTAGAACGTCGCCTGGTAAATGAAAAACATCAGCTATTAAGCTGATGTTTTTTTGTGTTTTTAAAGTTAAAATTTCTTTGGTAGATTGTAAATCCTAGTTCATTTTTTATTCATATTTAAGATGTAAATTTAATAAGTACTTAAATTTAGATATAGAGTTAGGAGTAAAGTGATGAAAGAAGAAAAAAATATAAATAAAAACGATTGGAAGAACTTTATAGCATTAATTAAAAGCGCAAACCCACCTAAGGTCTTATTCATTGTAGGTGTCTTATTAAGTGTTACAACAACTTTAGTTGGATTAATATTACCGTTACTTACTAAAAAGTTCGTAGATGGGTTTTCAATATCATCTTTAAGTGCTGGGCAAATAGCTTTATTTGCAGGTGTACTTCTTTTACAGGCCATATCTTCAGCTACTGCAATTTACTTATTGAGTAGAGTTGGTAATCAGGTTGTAGCAAATGTAAGACATAGACTATGGAAAAAGATGATTGTTCTACCAATTACTTATTACGATAATAGTCAAACAGGAGAAAATGTAAGTAGAGTTACCAATGATACAGCAATTTTAAAAGGTTTAATAACTGAACATATTACTAATTTTTTAACTGGTATTATTTCAATAATCGGTTCATTTGTTTTACTACTAATACTAGATTGGAAAATGACGTTAGTAACCTTTAGTATCATACCTGTTATTGTATTGATCTTTATCCCGATTGGAAGACAAATGTCAAAGCTGTCAAAGTTAACACAAGATGAAACAGCGAAGTTCACATCATTAATTAGCCAAGTCTTCTCTGAGATTAGATTAGTTAAAGTTTCAAATGCTGAATCAACTGAAATGACAAATGGTAGTAAGGGTATAAATAAGTTATTGTCATTTGGTATTAAAGAAGGAAAATTACATGCATTAATCGGACCAATCGTATCCTTTGTATTAATGTTAGTTCTTGTTGTGATTATTGGATATGGTGGGGTGAGAGTATCATCTGGTGCAATCACAGCAGGCGCACTTGTAGCCTATATACTGTATTTGTTTCAAATCATTTTTCCAGTTACTCAAATTACGCACTTTTTTACCGAGCTTCAAAAAACAAAAGGTGCAACAGAGCGTATGATCAATATTTTAGAGTTAGAAGAAGAAGATTATCAAAATGGAACTGAAGACACTGATACTAATTTACCAATTCATATAAATAAATTAAGCTTTGCATATAGGGATGAAGAAATTTTAAAAGAGCTTAACTTTTCTATCAATCCAGGTAAAGTAACTGCAATAGTTGGCCCTAGTGGTAGTGGGAAAACGACTTTGTTTTCATTAATTGAGCGCTTTTATTCTCCTACTGATGGAGAGATTATAATCGGCACAAATCCAATTAATAACTTTAAATTAGAAAGTTGGAGAAAACACATAGGTTATGTTGCTCAAGAAAGTCCTTTAATCATTGGTACGATTCGAGAGAATATTTGCTATGGTATTGAAAGGGAAGTAACTGAACAAGAATTAGTGAATGTTTCTAAAATGGCTTATGTAGACCAATTTGTTAGTGAATTACCATTAGGATTTGATACTGAAGTTGGAGAGCGAGGTATTAAATTATCCGGTGGTCAAAGACAGCGTATAGGTATTGCTAGAGCTTTATTAAGAAATCCAAAATTACTAATGTTAGATGAGGCTACATCGAATCTTGATAGTAGGTCGGAGTTAGTTGTTCAGAATGCACTATCAAATTTGATGCAGGGTAGAACTACATTAATCATTGCTCATCGTCTATCTACTGTAATTGATGCCGATCAAATCGTATTTTTAGATAAAGGAGAAATCACTGGTATCGGAACACATGATGAGTTATATAGCTACCACCCGATGTATAAAGAGTTTGCTGATCAACAATTAAGAGTGAACAGTATCGTATAACGTATTAGGGAAGGAAAAGTGTGATGACTAATATTTTAATTGTAGATGACGATCCTCATATTCGGAAGTTATTAAGTGTTTTATTAAGTAATGAAGGATTTATAGTGTATGAGTCAACAAATGGTATCGAAGCTTTAGAAACTTTTGATAAACAAAAAATAGATCTTATGATCATTGATTTAATGATGCCTAAAATGGATGGTTTCGAGCTTTGCCAAGAGGTAAGATCTGCATATGATCTTCCTATCATTATGCTTACTGCAAAGGGTGAAACGGAGCAAAAAGTAAAGGGCTTTAAATTGGGAACAGATGACTATGTTGTAAAACCGTTTGAACCAGTTGAGTTAATTGTAAGAGTAAAAGCTTTATTAAGAAGAGCGAAAATATCATCTTCACAAATAGTCCATGTTGGAAATTTAATGATAGATCATGGGAATTTTAAGGTAATCTGCAATGGCAACACAATTACTATACCTCTGAAGGAACTAGAATTATTGTTTGTATTGGCTAGTTCTCTTGGAAGAACCTTTTCAAGAGAACAGTTGATTGAAAATATATGGGGTTTTGATTATCAAGGGGATGAAAGAACAGTGGATGTTCATATTAAACGACTAAGAGAGCGATTTCCCGAGAAAGAATTTCATTTTAAAATTACAACCGTTTGGGGATTGGGATATCGAATGGAGATTATAAAATGAAAATTTTAAAAGATGTATTACATGCTATATTATTTTTTGCAGGAATTATTATCATTAGTAGTGTAATTACTTATTTCTCCACAAATCTTATATATGATCGTTATTTTAATAACCTATCAGATCTAACAGTACATATTATCAATACATTATTAACTTTTGTAGTACTAGGAATATTTGCTGCTATTGTTGGTAAATTCTTTCATCATCCTAAACAAAAGATCATGATAAATGAGATAAATCATGCGATTAAGAGTATTTCTCGAGGTGATTATAACGTTACACTAAATTTTGAAAAATTTCCTGATATGAATAGAGGAGAAATCGGAAAAATTGTTAATAGCTTCAATAATATGGCAGTTAGTCTAGAACAGGTAGAAAAAATGAGACAGGAATTTATCTCTAATGTATCTCATGAGATTCAATCTCCACTTACATCTATAAAAGGATTTGCAAAAGTACTTCAAAACGAAAACTTACCTACAGAAGAAAGAATGCAATATTTAAGTATTATTGAGTATGAAAGTAATCGTTTATCTAAACTTAGTGATAATCTGCTCAAATTGACATCTTTGGAAACACAAGACCAACCACTCGACAAAGCTATGTTTTCATTAAATAGTCAACTAATGTATTCAATTTTAAGTTGTGAGCCTCAAATACTTGAAAAGGATATCAATATGGTAGTAAATCTAAATAAGGTTGATATTGAAGGAGATGAAGTGCTCTTAAACCAAGTGTGGCAGAATTTAATAAGTAATAGTATTAAGTTCACTCCTAATGGTGGAGAAATTTCAGTATCGGTAACGGAAAACAATGATAAGATAATCGTACAAATAAAAGATTCTGGAATTGGAATATCTAATGAAGATCAACTGCATATTTTTGAAAGATTTTATAAAGCAGATAAGTCTAGAGATCGAACTACTATGGGGAATGGACTAGGATTATCTATTGTTAGAAAAATTGTCGAAATGCATAACGGTTTAGTATATGTAGAAAGTGAAGTTGGTATAGGTTCAACGTTTATTGTGGAACTACCCTGCAAAAAAAAGCTGATGGTTTTGTAATACCATGTTTTTAACATAAAATGAAAAACATTTTTGTTTTATGTTAAAAAGGTATTGCATTAGTGAAAAATAGATGGTATATTATTAATCGTTGTCACATTAAAACAAAGTGTTCAACAAATTATAATGAAAAATTAGTTGTTGACAAAAACAACTAAAAAATGTTATTATAATATAAGTCGCTTACGAGCGATGAAATGATCTTTGAAAACTAAACAAAACATGAAGTAAAACGTCAATTATTAGTTTTTTGAGCAATACAAGATTTAAACTTAACTATTATGGAGAGTTTGATCCTGGCTCAGGACGAACGCTGGCGGCGTGCCTAATACATGCAAGTCGAGCGGACTTGTAGGAGCTTGCTCCTGCAGGTTAGCGGCGGACGGGTGAGTAACACGTGGGCAACCTACCTGTAAGACTGGGATAACTTCGGGAAACCGGAGCTAATACCGGATGACATAAAGGAACTCCTGTTCCTTTATTGAAAGATGGCTTCGGCTATCACTTACAGATGGGCCCGCGGCGCATTAGCTAGTTGGTGAGGTAACGGCTCACCAAGGCGACGATGCGTAGCCGACCTGAGAGGGTGATCGGCCACACTGGGACTGAGACACGGCCCAGACTCCTACGGGAGGCAGCAGTAGGGAATCTTCCGCAATGGACGAAAGTCTGACGGAGCAACGCCGCGTGAACGATGAAGGCCTTCGGGTCGTAAAGTTCTGTTGTTAGGGAAGAACAAGTGCTAGTTAAATAAGCTGGCACCTTGACGGTACCTAACCAGAAAGCCACGGCTAACTACGTGCCAGCAGCCGCGGTAATACGTAGGTGGCAAGCGTTGTCCGGAATTATTGGGCGTAAAGCGCGCGCAGGCGGTTTCTTAAGTCTGATGTGAAAGCCCCCGGCTCAACCGGGGAGGGTCATTGGAAACTGGGAAACTTGAGTGCAGAAGAGGAAAGTGGAATTCCAAGTGTAGCGGTGAAATGCGTAGAGATTTGGAGGAACACCAGTGGCGAAGGCGACTTTCTGGTCTGTAACTGACGCTGAGGCGCGAAAGCGTGGGGGAGCAAACAGGATTAGATACCCTGGTAGTCCACGCTGTAAACGATGAGTGCTAAGTGTTAGAGGGTTTCCGCCCTTTAGTGCTGAAGTTAACGCATTAAGCACTCCGCCTGGGGAGTACGGTCGCAAGACTGAAACTCAAAGGAATTGACGGGGGCCCGCACAAGTGGTGGAGCATGTGGTTTAATTCGAAGCAACGCGAAGAACCTTACCAGGTCTTGACATCCTCTGACAACCCTAGAGATAGGGCGTTCCCTTCGGGGACAGAGTGACAGGTGGTGCATGGTTGTCGTCAGCTCGTGTCGTGAGATGTTGGGTTAAGTCCCGCAACGAGCGCAACCCTTGATCTTAGTTGCCAGCATTCAGTTGGGCACTCTAAGGTGACTGCCGGTGACAAACCGGAGGAAGGTGGGGATGACGTCAAATCATCATGCCCCTTATGACCTGGGCTACACACGTGCTACAATGGATAGTACAAAGGGTTGCAAGACCGCGAGGTGGAGCTAATCCCATAAAACTATTCTCAGTTCGGATTGTAGGCTGCAACTCGCCTACATGAAGCCGGAATCACTAGTAATCGCGGATCAGCATGCCGCGGTGAATACGTTCCCGGGCCTTGTACACACCGCCCGTCACACCACGAGAGTTTGTAACACCCGAAGTCGGTGGGGTAACCTTTTAGGGGCCAGCCGCCTAAGGTGGGACAGATGATTGGGGTGAAGTCGTAACAAGGTAGCCGTATCGGAAGGTGCGGCTGGATCACCTCCTTTCTATGGAGACATCATGAACCGTTGGTTCATGCATGAAAAGATGTTTCTTCATTGTTTTGTTTAGTTTTGAGAGTTCACTCTCAATTTGTACCTTGAAAACTAGATAATGTCATTCATTAAACTGCGTAAGTTTAATTTAAGTTTTAAAATTAGTTAAGTTAGAAAGGGCGCACGGTGGATGCCTTGGCACTAGGAGTCGATGAAGGACGGGACTAACACCGATATGCTTCGGGGAGCTGTAAGTAAGCTTTGATCCGGAGATTTCCGAATGGGGGAACCCACTACTCGTAATGGAGTAGTATCATTACCTGAATACATAGGGTAATGAGGACAGACCCAGGGAACTGAAACATCTAAGTACCTGGAGGAACAGAAAGCAAAATGCGATTTCCTGAGTAGCGGCGAGCGAAACGGAAGATAGCCCAAACCAAGAGGCTTGCCTCTTGGGGTTGTAGGACACTCTATACGGAGTTACAAAGGAACGGGGTAAATGAAGCGACCTGGAAAGGTCCGTCGAAGAAGGTAAAAACCCTGTAGTTGAAACCTCGTTCCCTCTTGAGTGGATCCTGAGTACGGCGGAACACGTGAAATTCCGTCGGAATCTGGGAGGACCATCTCCCAAGGCTAAATACTACCTAGTGACCGATAGTGAACCAGTACCGTGAGGGAAAGGTGAAAAGCACCCCGGAAGGGGAGTGAAAGAGAACCTGAAACCGTGTGCTTACAAATAGTCAGAGCTCGTTAATGAGTGATGGCGTGCCTTTTGTAGAATGAACCGGCGAGTTACGATCCCGTGCAAGGTTAAGTTGAAGAGACGGAGCCGCAGCGAAAGCGAGTCTGAATAGGGCGATATAGTACGTGGTCGTAGACCCGAAACCGAGTGATCTACCCATGTCCAGGATGAAGTTCAGGTAACACTGAATGGAGGTCCGAACCCACGCACGTTGAAAAGTGCGGGGATGAGGTGTGGGTAGCGGAGAAATTCCAATCGAACTCGGAGATAGCTGGTTCTCCCCGAAATAGCTTTAGGGCTAGCCTTATGTGTTAGAGTCTTGGAGGTAGAGCACTGATTGGACTAGGGGCCCCCAACGGGTTACCGAATTCAGTCAAACTCCGAATGCCAATGACTTATCCATAGGAGTCAGACTACGAGTGATAAGATCCGTGGTCAAGAGGGAAACAGCCCAGACCGCCAGCTAAGGTCCCAAAGTATACGTTAAGTGGAAAAGGATGTGAAGTTGCTTAGACAACCAGGATGTTGGCTTAGAAGCAGCCACCATTTAAAGAGTGCGTAATAGCTCACTGGTCGAGTGACTCTGCGCCGAAAATGTAACGGGGCTAAACGTATCACCGAAGCTGCGGATTGATACCGTATGGTATCAGTGGTAGGGGAGCGTTCTAAGGGCGTTGAAGCTAGATCGTAAGGACTGGTGGAGCGCTTAGAAGTGAGAATGCCGGTATGAGTAGCGAAAGACGGGTGAGAATCCCGTCCACCGTATGCCTAAGGTTTCCTGGGGAAGGCTCGTCCTCCCAGGGTTAGTCAGGACCTAAGCCGAGGCCGACAGGCGTAGGCGATGGACAACAGGTTGATATTCCTGTACCACCTGATTTCCGTTTGAGCAATGGAGGGACGCAGAAAGATAGGGTAAGCGCGCTGCTGGATATGCGCGTCCAAGCAATTAGGCTGATGTGTAGGCAAATCCGCACATCGTTAAGGCTGAGTTGTGATGGCGAGGGAAATATAGTACCGAAGTTCCTGATTCTACGCTGCCAAGAAAAGCTTCTAGCGAGGAAATAGGTGCCTGTACCGCAAACCGACACAGGTAGGCGAGGAGAGAATCCTAAGGTGAGCGAGAGAACTATGGTTAAGGAACTCGGCAAAATGACCCCGTAACTTCGGGAGAAGGGGTGCTCTTTTGGGTGCAAGCCCGGGAGAGCCGCAGTGAAAAGGCCCAAGCGACTGTTTAGCAAAAACACAGGTCTCTGCGAAGCCGTAAGGCGAAGTATAGGGGCTGACGCCTGCCCGGTGCTGGAAGGTTAAGAGGAGGGGTTATCCCTTACGGGAGAAGCTCTGAATTGAAGCCCCAGTAAACGGCGGCCGTAACTATAACGGTCCTAAGGTAGCGAAATTCCTTGTCGGGTAAGTTCCGACCCGCACGAAAGGCGTAACGATTTGGGCACTGTCTCAACCATAGACTCGGTGAAATTATAGTACCTGTGAAGATGCAGGTTACCCGCGACAGGACGGAAAGACCCCGTGGAGCTTTACTGCAGCTTGATATTGAATTTTGGTACAGCTTGTACAGGATAGGTAGGAGCCTGAGAAGCCGGAGCGCCAGCTTCGGTGGAGGCGTCGGTGGGATACTACCCTGGCTGTATTGAAATTCTAACCTAGAGCCGTTATCCGGCTCGGAGACAGTGTCAGGTGGGCAGTTTGACTGGGGCGGTCGCCTCCTAAAGAGTAACGGAGGCGCCCAAAGGTTCCCTCAGAATGGTTGGAAATCATTCGAAGAGTGTAAAGGCATAAGGGAGCTTGACTGCGAGACCTACAAGTCGAGCAGGGACGAAAGTCGGGCTTAGTGATCCGGTGGTTCCGCATGGAAGGGCCATCGCTCAACGGATAAAAGCTACCCCGGGGATAACAGGCTTATCTCCCCCAAGAGTCCACATCGACGGGGAGGTTTGGCACCTCGATGTCGGCTCATCGCATCCTGGGGCTGTAGTCGGTCCCAAGGGTTGGGCTGTTCGCCCATTAAAGCGGTACGCGAGCTGGGTTCAGAACGTCGTGAGACAGTTCGGTCCCTATCCGTCGTGGGCGCAGGAAATTTGAGAGGAGCTGTCCTTAGTACGAGAGGACCGGGATGGACACACCGCTGGTGTACCAGTTGTTCTGCCAAGAGCATGGCTGGGTAGCTATGTGTGGAAGGGATAAGTGCTGAAAGCATCTAAGCATGAAGCCCCCCTCAAGATGAGATTTCCCATAGCGTTAAGCTAGTAAGACCCCTGAGAGATGATCAGGTTGATAGGTCAGAGGTGGAAGCGTGGTGACACGTGGAGCTGACTGATACTAATCGGTCGAGGACTTAACTAACAAGTTTGATAATGACATTATCTAGTTTTGAGGGTACAAACCCACAAATAAATCAGGTGATTAAGGCGAAGAGGTCACACCCGTTCCCATACCGAACACGGCAGTTAAGCTCTTCAGCGTCGATGGTAGTTGGGGGTTTCCC